>JAJZVA010000016.1 GCA_021845905.1 Pseudomonadota bacterium | reverse complement strand
CGGCTTGAACGCCGTCCGGAAACAAAAAAACGCCGGAGGCAGGCGTAGAAAATACCCGCCACCCACGACTCCTTCCGGTGAAAACCAAAAAATAGTCGAAAATCTGGGTTTTTCAGCAGACTGCTAGAAGAAAAATCGCTTGATGACCGCTTGATTATGGGCACCGGCATCATCCTTAGAAGAAGCTCTGCGGATCAATATCGATTTTGAGTTGCACGGAACTGAGTAGCTTCACGGTACTTAGCCATTCCGACAGAAACTTCTGCAACGCGATATCCCTGCCCGCTTTCACAAGAAAACGCCGCCGGTGCTTGCCGCGCAAAATCGCCAGCGGCGCGGGCGCGGGGCCGAGAATGCGGATATCGTCATATCGCGGCGCCGCCTGCGCCAGCTTGCGGCAAAAAAGATCGAGCTTCATTTCGTCAGGGCTTGACAAGATCAACGCGGCGAGACGACCAAACGGCGGCATGCCCGCGCGTTCGCGCTCCTGCGTTTCGGCGGCGAGGAACATGTCGCGGTCATTGGCGATCAGCGCCTGCATCACGGACTGCTCCGGCATATACGTCTGGATATAAACGCGCCCCGGCTTCTCGCCGCGTCCGGCGCGCCCGGCCACCTGATGCAGAAGCTGGAACGTGCGCTCGCCGGCACGCAGATCGCCGCCCGCCAGCCCGAGATCCGCATCGACCACGCCGACGCAGGTCAAGGAGGGAAAATGATGCCCCTTGGCGACGATCTGCGTGCCGATGATAACATCCACGCGATGGTTTTCGATCTGCCGCACGGCGTCATTGACCGCTTTCGAACTTGTCACGACGTCGCTGGCAAGGACAAGCGTCCGCGCCTCGGGTAGCAACGCCTGCACTTCCTCCTGAATGCGCTCGACGCCGGGGCCGCATGCCGCAAGGCTCTCTTCAGCTCCGCATTCGGGGCAAATATCCGGCACCGGCTGAACGTAGCCGCAATGGTGGCATTGCATTTTGGTATGATAGCGGTGTTCCACAAGCCATGCCGCGCAGGACGGGCATTGAAAGCGGTATCCGCATGTGCGGCAAAGCCGCAACGGCGCATAGCCGCGGCGGTTGAGAAACAGCAATGATTGCTCTTGCGCCGCGAACGTCTCGCGCAAGGCCTGTTGCAGCGGCGCGGCGATGAATTGCCCCCTGCCCGGCGGCGTCGCCTTCAAATTCACCGCATGCATTTCCGGCAGTTTCGCGCCCGCATGGCGCGCGGCAAGATGCAGATAAGCGTATTTCCCTTCATGCACGTTGTGCATCGTCTCCAGCGAAGGCGTCGCCGAAACCAGAACTGCCGCAATATCGCCGAGATGTGCGCGGACGACGGCCATGTCGCGCGCGTGATACATCACGCCCTCCTCCTGCTTGTAGGAGGCGTCGTGCTCTTCATCGACGATGATGAGCCCGAGATCTGAGAACGGCAAAAACAGCGCCGAGCGCGCGCCGACGACGACTTTCGTCTCGTCAGAGGCTACGCCCGCCCATGCCGTGCGCCGCTGCGCGGGGGAAACTTCGGAATGCCAGATCGCCGGCGGCACGCCGAAACGGCGCTCGAACCGCTCGAGAAACTGCGCGGAAAGAGAAATCTCCGGCAATAAAATCAAAACCTGTCGGCCTTGCCGCAAGGCCTCGGCCACGGCCTCGAAATAAACTTCGGTTTTCCCCGCGCCGGTGACGCCGTCCAGCAATGTCACGCCGTATTTTTTACCGGCGGCCTGCGCGCGCAAGGCGTCGGCGACCTGTTGCTGCGACGGCGAAAAGGTCAGCCTGTTCTCCGTCACCGCCCTGATCGCGCACGGCGCGGGCGTGGAAACAGCCACGGCGCGCAGCTGCCCCGCGTCCGCCATCGCGCGGATCATCGTCGTGCTGCAGCCGACCGCCCTGGCGATATCCGCCGCTCTTTGCGGAACGCCGTCGAAAAGAAAATCCAGCACCTTTTTACGGTGCGACGAAAGCTTTTGCGGCATTTTTTCCGGCAACGCATAGGCTTGCGCCGTCTTCAGCGACTGGAGCGCCTCAGGCACGCTGAGGGACATTTTCAATACCGTGCCGACGTCGGACATCGTATAACGCGCTACCCACTCGATGAACTTGCGGTGCACGGCGGGCATCGGCTGCGCATCGTATTTTTG
Organism: Pseudomonadota bacterium; assembly: GCA_021845905.1. Taxonomy (GTDB): domain Bacteria; phylum Pseudomonadota; class Alphaproteobacteria; order Micavibrionales; family UBA2020; genus PALSA-926. Next base: position 49,373 of record JAJZVA010000016.1, on the reverse strand, counting down.
CAGGATATATTTGACCTTGCCGGGGTCCAGCGCCGCATCGCCGCCTTCGCCCCAGACGACGCCGACGGTTTCTTTTTTGCCGAGCGGCACCCTTACGTAATCTCCGGATTCCACAGTCATGCCTTCGGGCAGGCGATAGTCGTAAGCGCGGCCTACGGGAAACGGCGTCAGCACTTGCGCACGCGCGCCGGTTTCAGGCAGCAAAAGCCCCTGTTTTGGGTTGGATGAAGACATGCCTCTATTTACCCGATGGACGTTTTTTAAGCCAGATGAAGTTACTAATTATCCATATTGACTAGACTTGAAAATATGTCTATTTTGGCACTCAAAGTCGGAAAGGACGCAAGAATCATGGCACAAAAACAACAGCCAACTCTCAAAGGAACTTTGGAAGCCTATTGGGAAGCAGGTATGACCAGCGTTGCCTGGACTTTTTTGGAAGACGGAAAAAAAGGGCTGGAAAGCCTGAACAGCCTTAAAAGAGGAGATTTTTTACGTGTTTTCAATGACGCTTCACGCAAAAAAGTCATTTTTGAAGGCGTTGTCGATCTTGAATACAAACGTCGCCTCAAGCCACACCCTCTGAATCCGCATTACAAACAACAGCAAGTTTCCGGCATGTTGGTTCGAGGCTTGCAGAAAAACGTCAATCCGGAGGCCTGGGCAAAAATGTTTTCAGATGGCAAACCTGCGGAATTGATCAAACGTAAAAAACAGCCTGCACAGCCCAAAATTAATGTTTAACATTAACTTATTGAAATTATTAATAATTCAACGTAATATTTTCTATTTGACATATTTGTAAATACCTATTAATTTCTAAAGGCATCATAAAATGATATTTAAGTAACAACAAGCACAGGTATAAAATTACGGCATTAAATTTAAATGATTTTACCGATAAAGATCAAAAAAGACTTAAAGACGCGACAAAAGTGTTTGGCCTTGATAATGAGAGTACCGCAGTTAACCTTGCTATGCTCCTCCTTCAAGCTGCCACCGAAGCAAAAGTAGCAGGACAGGACATTGCTTGCGTAGAAGAAACAGCAATTGCAAATCTGCCCGCTTACTCCATCACTAGAATTTTTAATTTAAAAGAGGTAGAGGGAGTTGAAGGAAAAATCGCAATAGGCCTGCAGAACTACAAAAATTTTCCCAAACCTCTATAGCTTCACAGGCCCCTTTTCGCTAAACTTTCACGAGTTTCAAAGCGAAAGGGGCTTTTTGCATGAAGTTTTTTGTCGACACCGCGGATATCAATGAAATTAAAGACCTCGCCTCCACCGGCTTGCTGGACGGCGTGACCACCAACCCCTCGCTGGTCGCGGCTTCGGGCGCGAAGAGCTTTATCGACCTGATCGGGCAGATCTGCAAGGTCGTGCCGGACGGCCCGGTCAGCGCCGAAGTCGCGGCGACGGATTACGCGACGATGCTCAAAGAAGGCCAGCACCTTGCCAAAATCGCCAAAAACGTCGCGGTGAAAGTGCCGCTGACGCCCGACGGCCTCAAAGTCTGCAAAGCCTTGAGCGATGCGGGCACGATGGTCAACGTCACGCTTTGCTTCTCCGCCGCGCAGGCGATCCTCGCCGCCAAGGCGGGCGCGACGTTCATCTCTCCCTTCGTCGGACGCCTCGACGACATCGGGCAGGACGGCATGCAGCTTATCCGCGACATCGTGCAGATTTACAAGCAGTATCCCGCGATCAAAACCGAAGTGCTGGTCGCCTCGGTACGCCACCCCGTTCACCTCGTCGAAGCCGCAAAGATGGGCGCGCACGTCGCCACCATCCCGCCAAAAGTCATCCGCCAGCTTTACGCCCACCCGCTGACCGACAAGGGTCTCGCCGCCTTCGTCGCCGACTGGGCGAAGACCGGGCAATCCATACTTGATGCGGCTTAAAGCCGCGGGACATACCGGAGATCGCCTGAAATGGGAAATACAGCCATGAAAGACAAGCTGGACGAGCAAGCCGTCCTCGCCTATCTAAAATCCAACCCCGACTTTTTCGACACGCACCCCGACGCCCTGCCCGCCGCAACCCAAGGCGCGGGCGTCGTCGATTTTCAGCAGAAGATGCTCGGAAAACTGAAAAACGACAAGTCGAAGGCGCAGCAGTTGCAACGTGAACTCATCGAGAACGTCCGCGCCAACATGAACAACCAGACCCGCATCCAGACCGCGGTTTTGACCGTGCTCGAAGCCGACAGCTTCGAGGAGTTCGTCGAGCTGGTGACGCAGCACCTGCCCGTCATCCTGGATGTCGACACCATAAACCTCATCATCGAATCCGCCTCGAAGGAAGTGCCCTTCATCAATCAGGCAGGCATCCGCTTCGCAAAGAAAGATACGGTGGAAAAGTGGTTGTCCACCGGCGACGCCCTGTTGCAAGACAACATCACCGGCAACGAGGAACTCTTCGGCCCCGGCGCGGGGCTGGTGCGCAGCCATGCGCTGGTGCGGCTTGAAATCAGCGACGACACGCCCGCCGGCATCATCGCCTTCGGTTCGCGCGATCCCGAGGCATTCATGCCGAACCACGCCGTGGACCAGATCGGCTTTCTCGCGCAGGTCATCGAACGGTGCTTTCGCATATGGCTGGTACAGGGCTAGACGGCGACATCCCCTCCGCCGCCGCGGATCTTGCGGAGCGCTATCATGCGTGGGTCGCATATCTTCAAAATGAAAAGCATTTCTCGCGCCACACGCTCCGCGCCTATACGCGCGACATTTTTTATTTTTTCGATTTCCTGACACGGCATATCGGACATCCGCCGTCGCTGAACGACCTCGGCGACGCGGGTTTGCGCGATTTTCGAAGCTGGCTTACGCAGCGGGCGGCGGAGGGCGCGGGCAACTCCACCCGCGCGCGGCAGCTTTCCAGCGTCCGCAGCTTTTTAAAATGGATGGATAAGAACGGCTTTTTGCACAACCCTTACATCAGCGGCATCCGCACACCGAAGAAACCTAAAAAACTGCTCCGCGCCCTGCCGCCGAAGCAGGCGAAAAAACTGGTAAAAAACCTTGAAACACTCGGACATCAGGACGCATGGATCGCCACACGTGACCGCGCCCTGTTCACGCTTCTCTATGGTTGCGGCCTGCGGATCGACGAAGCCTTGCAACTCAACTTCGGCAACCGCCCTCAAAACGCAGAGGTGCGCGTGATGGGAAAAGGATCAAAAGAACGGCTGGTGCCCGTTTTGCCCGTCGTTGAAAAAACGATTGAAGAATATATCGCACAATGCCCCTTCCCGTTCGACAAGGAGACGCCGCTGTTTCTCGGCAGCCGCGGAGGGCGACTCAATCAGGGCGTCGCGCAGCGGCAACTGCGCCATATCCGCCGCCTGCTCGACCTGCCGGAAAGCCTGACGCCGCACGCGCTGCGCCACAGCTTCGCCACGCACCTGCTGGTCAACGGCGCGAACTTGCGCGCGATACAGGAACTGCTTGGCCACGCCTCCGTCTCCACGACGCAGCGCTATACCGACCTCGACAACGCGCAACTCCTCAAGATCTACGACAAGGCGAAAAAAGACGCCGAGAAACAGCTCCGCCTCCGGAAAAAGCGGCTATTTCCGCTGCAATAATTTTTCAAGCATCAGCCTGCTTTGCAAATACTCCCATCTGTCCATGTCCGCATAACGGCGGATATGCAACGGACGCTTGATCATATCCCATACCTTCATGCTCGAAAGGCGCGGATCGTGCGCGACGACTTCATGCACCAGGGTTTTCAAATCAGCCTGTTCGGAATCATTGATGGGGCTGCCCGCGATATCAAGGCCGATCAATCCCGCCAGAGACATGATGAACACGATGAACAGCAAGGTCATGCGCCAGCGCCCGCTCGCGGAAGCGCAAGTCTGCGACTGATCCAGCACCGATTTTATCTCCATGCGCACGGACGCCGGGTCTTCCATGTCGAGCACATTGCCGTTGGAATAATGCCGCAAAAAAGAGAGCATCAACTGGTCCGTCACATCTTCCTCGTGATAGAAATACCGCGCCATCAAACCGGCGGCGCGGCGGCGCTCCGCCACAGGCAGGGCGCGTCTTTCCTCCTTGAGCCACTGGACAAGGCAACGCTCGGCCTGCTCCAATGGAGCGCGAATATTGAATTTCCGTTCCCATTTCATCATTGAGTACTCCGGCATGTTGAACAACCATTACACGAATTTTTAATTATTTACAACCTATAATTGTATATGATACCTTTCTTCGCAATGGGAGGCCGCTATGAAACATTTTCAAGCGCATATATCCATCCTTTGCCTGCTTCTGGCAGGCTTTGCGCCGCGGGCGCGAGCGGGCGCGCCGGTGCGTGATGATATTATAAAAGGCCCCATGACCGTGCGCGTCCTGCGGGTCATCGACGGCGATACAGTCGTCGTGCGCGCCCATGTCTGGATCGGCCAGAGCATCGATACAAGCGTGCGCTTCTCGGGGATGGATGCGCCGGAAATGCATGCCCGTTGCGTCAGCGAACGCGCCGTCGCGCGCGACGCGAAAAACGCCGTCTCCCGGCTTCTTAAAAACAACAGAATGATCATCTCCGACATCCGCCTCGGCAAATATGCAGGCCGAGTGCTGGCCCACGTCGAAACGACCGGCGGGCTCGACATCAGCCGCTATATGATTTCGAAAGGCCTCGCCCGCCCCTATTTCGGCAAGCACCGCGGACCCTGGTGCGCGGCTGACGGCGCCTATCAACCCTGACCCGCCGTTTCAGCTTCGTAAAAAGACCGCGTCCGTTGCCAGGCCTCTTCCAAAACGAGAAAATCGGAGCGCATCTCGTCCACGGACAAGCCTTTATCTGCCGCCACGCGCGCGGAAAACTCGAGCGCGCTGGCCGCCTCGCTGACCGCCGTCGCACCGAGATAACCGCTGGATGATTTCAGGGCGTGCGCGTCGAGGACAATGTCTCCGACAGCGCCATTCCCTGAAAAAGCGCGCTTCATGCGCGTCATGATGGCATCCGTGTTGACGATATATTTGCCGATGATTTCGGCGTATTTTTCATCCATCAGATCGCGTATTTCCCGCAAGGCGGATTGATTTATCCCGTTTCCGCTCTGCAGCGTCTGCTCCGCCTGAACAGGAGCATGGTTCTCCCGAGGCTTCGGCTCCAATTCGCAAAAGCCGCCCACCCAGCGCAACAGGACGATCATCAGTTCCTTCTTCAAAAACGGCTTGGCCAGATAATCATCCATTCCCGCGGCGAAGCATTTTTTCCGCTCGCCCTTCATGGCATGCGCGGTCATGGCGATGACAGGCACATAAGGGATGCCGGAGCGCTGGAAATAATCGCGGATGCGGCGCGTCGCCTCGTAACCGTCCATCACCGGCATCTGGCAATCCATCAGGATAAGGTCATATTCGTTGTTGGCCTCGACCATCTCGACGGCCTGCTTGCCGTCGCAGGCGGTAAAAGTCCTGCAGCCGAAGCTGTTGAGAGCCGCGACGGCGAATTCCTGATTGATCGGATTGTCCTCGACCAGCAAAACCTTGCGCCCTTTCAGCAGATCGAGCTTTTCCGGCGCGACGACCGCAGGCTGGGCGGAAGAAACGGTTTTTCCATCCACTTCGGGCAAGACCATCGTGAACCAGAAAACCGACCCTTTTCCCTCCGTGCTTTCAAGACCGACTTCGCCATCCATCATCGACGCGAGTTGCTTGCAGATCGCGAGCCCAAGCCCTGTGCCGCCGTATTTGCGCGTCGTAGAGGCATCCGCCTGGGTGAATTTGATGAACAACCCGGCCTGAACGTCTTTTGGAATGCCGATGCCGCTATCGATGACGGAAACTTTTATCTTCGCGCGATAAGGATGTTCGCGCCGCTCGACGACCATTTTGACTTCGCCCCGCGCGGTGAACTTGATCGCGTTGCTGAGAAGGTTGGCCATGATCTGGCGGATGCGCCCTGCGTCGCCGCGCACATATCGCGCCGCATCTTGCGCATATTGCAAAGACAACGTCAGCCCTTTCTCGCCCGCCTTCAGACTGAACAAGTCGATCACGTCCTCGGAAACCTGCCTTAAATCCATCGGCAAAGGCTCCAGCGTCATCTTGCCCGCTTCGATCTTTGAAAAATCGAGTATATCGTTGATGATGTCGAGCAAGGCATAAGCGGAACGCAATGCCGTTTTGGCGTAATGTTCCTGCTTTTTCTCCAGCCCGGTTTCAAGCAGCAGTTCCGTCATGCCGAGAACGCCATTCATCGGCGTGCGTATCTCGTGGCTCATCATGGCCAAAAACTCGCTTTTCAGCCGCGTGGCTTTTTCAGCCTCCGACCGCAGCCATTCCATCTCGACCATGTATGTCTGCAACTGTTCGTCCATGCTCTTGCGCGTGGAGATATCGCGCAAGATTCCGTAGAATATGCGCTTTCCGCCCATGCTGATCTCGCTCACCGAAAGCTCGACAAAGAGTTTCGTGCCATCCTTGTGCTGCCCCTGCAACTCCCGCCCGACGCCGATGATTTTCGCATCCCCCGTTTCGCGGTAGCGGGCGAGATAGGCATCATGCGCGCCCTTATGCGGCTCGGGCATCAGCAGGCTGACGTTTTTCCCGACAACTTCCTCCGCCCTGTAGCCGAATATTTTTTCGCAGGCGGGATTGAACATCTGCACAACCCCGTATGCATCAATGGTGATCATGCCGTCCACGGCATGGGCGATGATCCTTTCGAGAAATTCCGCCTGTTCACGGCTGGCCACTTCCGCGCCGTGCTTCGCCGCGCTCAGCGCGCTCATTTGCGCCCGGTAATACCAAAGCGCCATGGCGGCAATAAAAAACCCGCATCCTGCCAGAAAAATGATGATATCAAATCGCGTGTCCATAATCCCGCCTGCATGTATTTAACAAAATAGCTACCGTGATTTTAAGGCAAAAAAGTTAAAAATATAATACTTATACGAGTATTTAATTATATATTGCAATTTTAAATTGTCTTCAACGGCGCGCGCATCTTGCCAGGGAAGGCGAAATCGGCTAGTAATTGGGTATCGTTACCTTTTAATAACTTATTCTCAGGAGATAGATCACAATGGCCAGCGGTACCGTGAAATGGTTTAACAACAAGAAGGGTTTTGGATTCATCGTTCCCGATGAAGGTGGAAACGACGTTTTCGTGCACATTTCCGCCGTCGAGAAATCCGGCATGAAGGGTCTGAACGAAGGCCAGAAAGTCGGCTACGATCTCGCGCCTGACCGCGAAGGCCGCATGACAGCCGTCAACCTCACAGCCGCTTAAGTCAGAGTAGCTGCCAGAAGAGCCCCTGGGAATTTTTCCGGGGGCTTTTTCTTTGAAAGACATCATGCTGAGCTATCAACATATCTATCATGCCGGAAACTTCGCAGACGTGCAAAAGCACGCCGTTCTTATGAAGTTGCTGCGCGTTCTGGCGCAAAAGCCGCAGAGTTTCGCATATCTCGACACGCACGCCGGACGCGGAACCTACGACCTCTCGACGGATGAAGCGCAAAAGACGGGCGAGTTCCGCCACGGCATCCTGCCTTTTTGGAAGAACCGAGACGCACAAGCTCCGCTTGCCGACTATTTGGAAACCGTCGCCAGTTTTAATGCGGACGGCGCGTTAAAAAACTATCCCGGCTCCGCCGCCATCGCGCGCGCCATCATGCGCCCTGCCGACAGGCTGTTGCTGGTCGAAAAACATCCGGGCGAATACGCCGAACTGCAAAAGAACTTCGCCGCCGCGAAAAACGCCGAAACCGTCCAGGCGGACGGCTTTCAATATCTGGTCGATAAAGTACCTTTTGCAGAAAGGCGCGGCCTCGTGCTGGTCGATCCCAGCTACGAGATAAAATCCGAATATGCCGAACTGCCAAAACAACTTGTCCGCGCATTGAAAAAATGGCCGCAGGGGCAGTTCATGGTCTGGTATCCCCTGCTCGCCGCAGGCGGACATGAGAATATGCTGCTTGCGTTGCGCAAAACCGATATCACGAACATGCTCGTCAGCGAAATCGCGCTCACCGCGCCTCCTCAAGACACCTTCGGCATGTATGGTTCCGGCGTCATGATCGTCAATCCGCCATTCGGCTTTGAAGAGACCCTGCGCGCGTTGACGCAATATATCGCCGATCGCTTGGCCGCAAAGAGCACGGCAAGCGTTTTCTGGCTCGACAACCGCAAGATCAGTCCCGAAACGGGACGCCTCAGCCGCATATAGTCAATAAAGGACACCTCATGCTTCTTTCCCTCATCAAAACGCTTGTCGCCGCCGCGGTTATTTCATTCGCCTCATGGCTCTCGGACAAAAAGCCCGACCTTGCAGGCTTCATCATCGCGCTGCCGCTCAGCACGTTGCTGGTTTTGCTGTTTTCCTACACGGAATATCACGACCCCGCCGCCAGCGTGCGCTTTGCCAGGAGCATCTTCGTCGCCGTGCCCTTGTCCTTGCTATTCTTCGTGCCGTTTCTGCTGGCCGACAAATTGCATTTCGGGTTCTGGGGGCTTTATGCCTCGGGCGTGGCGTTGCTGATTTTCGGCTATTTCGCGCACACTTATATTTTGAGAATGCTGTAAAAAAAACCTGTCTATATCTCGGAGAAAAAGTCCGGTTTCGCGGGGCGGTATTTGACCTCGTATAAATCCTCGAAGGCGTGAATGGCACGGTTGATCGCCCCCTGCCGGATGATGGCGGCGCGGATCTGGTTGTTCTCCGGCGAGATCGCCTTCGCCTCGCCCGTTTTGATCTTGTCACGCAGCATATGGATCACGAAACGCAGGTTGAACGCCTCAAGATAGGCCGCAGCCGCGCCGAACGATTGCACGATGCGCATATGCTCCTGCCCGCCGTGTCCGGTAAAGTTGAAGGCCATGTCCTGCTTGTCGGTGCGGTGAATGATCCCGCAGCGCATGCTTTCGCCATTATCGGTGAAGACCGCCGCCACGCTGGAGGAATGATTGATGCGCACCGCGTGTCCGATCTGCTTCATGGCGCTTTCCGTCACTTCCATCGTGTTATCGTAATTGTCGAGGGAAAGGAGCGCGCATTTTTCAACGACATCGACGAACGGCGACGTGATCGTTTTGAAAACCGAATGGCCGTTGGCATAGATCGCGCACCAGACTTGCGGATTGTATTCTTTTTCGTAGCCGGACAAAGTCTCCTGCCATTGCGCTTCCCAGTCGACCGGCTTATCCCGCCCGGTCAGCGGGCCATCCTTGTAATAGGCGGAAAGTATCTTTGCGGCAATGCGCAACGCTGTATGCATGTTCTGCGCGCGGGCCACCAGCTTGTCCGCGCCCAGCTTCAGAAATATCCGGTTGCTGCGGATGACAACGGGTTCTTTATCCCCTTCACCGATCTCGCCTTCGGTAAAAATGATCTTCTCGCGCACCAGCGATGTGCTGAAATCAGTCATGCAGATATCCGTCAGGCGCCTTTAAAAAATACATATAACCCCTATGGCAGAATGCCATAGCGCTCATGAAAGAGCAACGTTGCCGGAATTGGCGGATTATACGGCCATCCGCAGGGCGCGCGCGGACGCTTTCTTGCCGAACACAGGCGTTTCCGGTTTGGTGTTTTCGGAAACGTCGGCCTGATCTTCGTTTTCTTTCAATTCCGCATTCTTCAGGTTGCCCAGCATGTCGGCGATGCTGAACATTTCCGCCAGGTCCATTTGCACATCTGCGGAAAATTTGCCGTTCTGATTGGCCACGCGGTTGAAGCGGTTCAGCGCCTGCTTGCATTTGATGACAGCCTTGCGGCGGCCTTGCGGATAGAGGGGCGACGGACACTCCTCACGCGATCCGCGGGTGTCGGCGATGTCCTGCAAAGCCGATATCCCCTCGAACGCGCCTGTCATAATCGTGCTATTGAAGTGCGCGGAAAATTCATGATGCGCGAACGGCACATGCGCGGAAACGAAACCCGCCAGAGGTCCGGCGACGATGGCGTTGAAAATCAAGCTGCCCATGAAGCCCATATCGCCCATAGGATCCGGCTTCGCTGCACGGATAAAGGCCTGACCGACGCCCTTGCGGCCCAGACGTGCCTGCACCCCTGCCAGGCGACGCGAAAGCTGGCTACGGCGGACTTCCGTTTCCGCTTCTGTTTTATGTGTATTTCTTGTAACCGAGCTCATAATATCCCCCGAATATTTTCCTCAATACAAAGAATATTCTTATCCTATGAAAAAAAGGTTAAGGAAAATTAGTTGCATTTTATGGGCTTCTTAACGGTTTATTAACCTGCCGTTGCATTTGCCTGAAAATCGTTTAAAAACAGATATCTGCAAGGGAATGAATCATGGTCAAAACAGCCCGTACCACCTCAAAAAAATTGAATCGCAGTACGGTAAATACGGCTGAAATCGAACAGTTCGATTCTCTTGCTGCGGAGTGGTGGAATGAAAACGGCCCGCTGAAGCCCCTGCATCAAATGACTCCTTCAAGGCTGGGATATCTCAGAAAGCAGATCTGCGCGCAGCACGGCCGCAAAGATAGCGGATTCATCCCTTTCAAAGGCCTCAGGGTACTGGATATCGGATGCGGCGGCGGCGTGGTGGCGGAACCGCTCGCGCGGCTGGGCGCGGAGGTCACCGGCATCGACGCTGGCGCAAAAAACATCCGGGCCGCCAAAGACCACGCGCAGCAACAAGGCCTCGTCATCGATTATCAGACGACGACCGCGGAAGACCTCGCCGATACCAAAAAAACTTTCGACGTCGTGACGGCGCTGGAAATCGTCGAGCATGTCGATGACTTACCGCTGTTTCTCTCCGCCTGCGGCAGGCTGGTCAAAAAGAACGGGCTGATCATTTTCTCGACGCTCAACCGCACGCCGAAAGCCTACTTGCTTGGCATCCTTGCGGCGGAGCGCGTCCTGCGCTGGCTACCCGTCGGCACCCATGACTGGAAGAAATTCGTCAAGCCGTCGGAACTTGCGCGGCCTCTGGAACGCGACGGATTCGAGATCGCGGATATCAGCGGCCTCGTCTACAACCCGCTGACGGACTCCTTCAGCGTGAGCGAAACGGACATGGACGTGAATTATTTTCTCGCCGCTCGCAAAGCTTGAAAGCAGTGCGCAGGCGACAAAAAGCCCGCTTCATCGCTGAAGCGGGCTTTTGCATTCAAGCCTTATTTAAAAGGCTTAAAATTACTTGCCAACGGCTTCTTTCAGCTCCTTGGCGGCGCGGAAGGCGATCTTCTTCTTCGCTGGAATTTTGATCGCTTCGCCGGTAGCAGGGTTGCGACCCATGCGGGCGGCGCGCTTGCGCACTTGCAGGATGCCAAGGCCGGCCATACGGACGCGGTTGCCTTTTTTCAGGTTCTTGACCAGATGGGCGACCAGATCGTCGAGGATGGCGTTGACGGCCTTCTTGGACAGTTCATGGGATTCAGCAAGATCCGAACCGATGTGCTTCAGTGTCACTGTCGGAGCGGTCGTGGATTTCGCTTTTGCTTTAGCCATTGTTTTGACTCACTTGTTAAGGTTAAACGTCGGCGCTCAAAACATGCGGTTTATGCTTTAAAACCTGCACTCCCCAGAATCATGTTTCAGCTTTCCTATATAAGATTCATGACAGATTAACCGCGCCACGCCAACAAGATTTTTGAGAAAACCGCCTTAAAACGCCTGTTTTTAGCGTTTTTTTGCTTTATTTGGGGATAACAATAGCCAGAAACAACGACAAACCGCTTTTCGCAGCGTGATAAAACGCGCGCGGCAGCGCAACAACAGAATCGACTTTACGCGCTTGTGACAGGCGCTTTTAAAGCTCCTGAAACAGGGGCGCGCCGGAACTTGACAATTCACGATGCACATATCATTGTTAAGTAAATAAATATCTCGGAAAATACGTCAGGAAGCATAATGGCACAACGTACCATCGTTTTTTACGATACAGAATTCACCACATGGCCTGGCGCACTGGAGAGCAACTGGGGCGCGCCCGGACAGTACCGCGAGATCGTGCAGATCGGCGCGATACGCTTCAATCTCAATACGCTTGAGGAAGAAGACGAATTCGACATCCTCGTCAGGCCGGTCAAAAACTCCGCCCTCTCTGATTTCTTCACCGAACTGACCGGCATCACCCAAAAAGAAGTTGATGAAAAGGGCGTTTCCTACCCTGACGCCTACCGCCTCTTCACGGCCTTTATCGGCGCGGACAAAACATGCTGCTACGGCTGGGATGCAAAAGTGATGCGTGAAAATCTCGCCTTGCACGCCATGCCCGACGCACCGGAAAACTTCGACAGTTCCAACATCGGTCCGTGGTTCAAATCCGAAGGCAAACCCTTCGGCGTAGAGGAAAAAACCAATTCCGGCCACCTCGCCGCCGCACTGGGCGTGCAGATCGAAAGCATACAGGAACACAACGCGTTGCACGATGTCCGCTCCATCGCCGCGGCCTATCGTTTTTTAAAACAAAAAGGCGTCAAAGACTTTTTCTGATTATTTGTCGTCGTTCATCCGGAGCGCGGAGATAAAGGCCGACTGCGGGATTTCAACGTTGCCGTACTGCCGCATCTTCTTTTTGCCTTCTTTTTGCTTTTCGAGCAGTTTGCGTTTGCGCGTCACGTCGCCGCCGTAGCATTTCGCCGTCACGTCCTTGCGCAGGGCGGAGACGTCCTCGCGGGCGATGATCTTGCCGCCGATCGCCGCCTGTATGGCGACCTTGAACATCTGGCGCGGGATCAAATCCTTCAGGCGCTCGCAAAGCTGGCGCCCGCGCCGTTCGGACTGCGAGCGGTGGACGATCATGGCGAGCGCATCCAATGGTTCCTGATTGACGAGGATTTGCAGTTTCACAAGGTCGCCCTCGTCGAAGCCGTCCAGCACGTAGTCCATGCTGGCGTAGCCTCTGCTCATCGATTTCAGCCGATCGTAAAAATCGAACACAACTTCGTTCAAAGGCAGGCGATAGACCGCCATGGCGCGCTGCCCGACCCATGTCAGCTCCTTCTGCACGCCGCGCCGCTCCTGGCACAGCGTCAGGATACTGCCGAGATATTCGTCCGGCACGAAAATCGTCGCCTTGATCCACGGCTCCTCGATCTTGGCGATGCGCACCACGTCCGGCAGGTCGACGGGGTTGTAAAGCTCCATCTCCTCGCCGTTGGTAAGATAAATCTTGTAAACCACGGACGGCGCCGTGGGAATGAGATCGAGATTGTATTCCCTCTCCAGCCGCTCCTGAATGATCTCGAGATGCAGCAAGCCCAAAAACCCGCAGCGGAAGCCCATGCCGAGCGCGGTGGAATTCTCCGGCTCGTAATGCAGACTGGCGTCATTGAGCGCAAGCTTGCCGAGGCTGTCGCGCAGCTTTTCGTAGTCGCTGGCATCCACGGGAAAGAGCGAGCAGAACACCATCGGCACCGACGGCTTGAACCCAGGCAACGGCTTGGGCGAAGGGTTTCTCTCCAGCGTGATGGTGTCGCCGATCTTGGTCTCGGTGATGCTTTTGATGCCGCAGGTGATAAAGCCCATGTCGCCGGGTTCGAGCTTGCCGGTCAAAACGTGCTTCGGCGTGAAAACGCCCACGCGGTCGGCCTCGTAAGCGATTCCGGTGCTCATGAAGCGGATCTTGTCCTTGGTTTTGACCGTGCCCTCAACCACGCGCACCAGCAGCACGACGCCGAGATAGGCGTCATACCAGCTGTCGACCAGAAGCGCCTGCAAGTGCCCGTCCGGCTCGCCTTCCGGCGGCGGCAGACGTTCGACGATCGCTTCCAGCAGGTCATTGATCCCGATGCCGGACTTGGCGGAAACCAGAACGGCGTTCGACGCGTCAAGGCCGATCACGTCCTCGATCTGCTGCTTCACGCGGTCTGGCTCGGCGGCGGGCAGGTCGATCTTGTTGATGACGGGGATGATTTCAAGGTTGTTGTCGAGCGCCTGATAGACGTTGGCGAGCGTCTGCGCCTCCACGCCCTGGCTTGCGTCCACCACCAGCAACGCACCTTCGCAGGCGGCGAGCGAACGGCTGACCTCATAGGCGAAGTCCACATGGCCCGGCGTGTCCATCAGGTTCAGGGTATACTCTCGCCCGTCTTTGGCTTTGTAGGTCAGGCGAACGGTCTGCGCCTTGATGGTGATGCCGCGCTCGCGCTCCAGCTCCATGTTGTCCAGCACCTGCTCCTTCATCTCGCGGTCGGTCAGACCGCCGCAGGTCTGGATCAGCCGGTCGGCCAGGGTCGATTTGCCATGGTCGATATGGGCGATGATGGCGAAATTCCGGATATGGTTTTGTTTTGCGGTCATGCTATGATGCGATCATGAAAAGCGGGTTGCGGCATTTACCTATTATTCTTCTTTGCACCGCCCTTTTTACAGGGTCTGCGGCAAAAGCACAAGTCTCAAAAGAGAGGGTTATGCCCGCCCGGATGCAAGGCGACTGGGCGATGCCGGACTGCCGATCGTATAACAAAGCCCTCGTTATCACGCGCCGTTTCTACCTGCAAACCGACAATGAAAACACGCAGTTCAGGCCGATCGCCCCCCTGGCCGCAAAGAAGGATTACTGGCTTATCCCCGTCGCAGGGGTCGTCCGCCCCGTCAAGGTGACCGCCGACGGCCAGCTCACCATTGGTATTCTTGTGGGTGGCATCCTCGACGGCGGGAATCCAGTCCGCTGGCCGCAAAGGTGGAAGGGGCTGACGCTCAATGACCGGCAGGAATACATGGCCTGCGCCATCACCCCCACGATCCTGCAACCGCCGCTGGTGCGCGTCATGAAACATATCGGCCGCATCGCCGCGGTTTGCCATGCCAACATGACGGCGGACTGCGAACATCTGCTGTTTGGTATCGCCGACGAAAACCATGACGGCAAGATATCCCCGCAGGAAATGCAATCCGCCGCCGTGATGCTGGGCGACATGGCATTGCTGGTTAAAAAACGCACCGTCGGCAATGCCGCGCTCGCACGGGCGGATAAAACAAATGCGCGCGAAGCCGGACGCCTCGCCAAACGCTTCATGCCAAAGGGCGGCGGCATGACTTATGCGGATTTCCAGAGGTTCGTTGAAAAAGCGCAGTCCGAACGCCTCGACGCCGCGCTCCGCGCCATCGCCATGCTTATTCCTGGGTTCAGGCCTTAAAGCGATGCTTTCATCACTCCATACCGCCCTGGCCTACGCGATTTTCGGTGTCTGCTATCTGGTATTCGCCATCGGACGCTTTCCGGGGCTCAAGATCGGCCGCCCGGGCGCGGCGATTGTCGGCGCAACGCTCATGGTGGCGCTTGGCATTCTCGCCCCGCAGGAAGCCCTGCATTACATCGATTTTCCGACACTCGTGTTGCTGTTTTCCATGATGCTTATCGTCGCCAGCCTGCATCTGGCGGGGTTTTTCGACTGGATCGCGCATCTGGTCGTGACGAAACTCAAACCGCGTCATCTGTTGCCGACAGTGATCTTCACCAGCGGCATCCTATCGGCGTTTCTCGTCAACGACATCGTCTGCCTTGCGATGGTACCGCTGGTGCTGGCCGCGACGAAGCGCATGAACCTGAAGCCGTTGCCTTATCTGCTCGCCGTCGCCACCGCCGCGAACATCGGCAGCGTCGCCACCATCACCGGCAACCCGCAGAATATCCTGATCGGTTCGACCTCCGGCATTTCCTACGTCAAATTCATGTGCGCCCTCGGGCCTGTCGCCGTCATCGGGCTTTTTATCGACTGGGCTGTGATCCATTATATGCGCGTGAAATGGGGCGGCGCTGCGGTTCCGGCCGAAACGCTCGATCCCGCACACCCCATCAATCGCAAGCATCTGCTGAAGCCCGCGATCATCCTTGCCGCCGTTCTTGCAGGTTTCCTGCTTGACATACCGCCCGCGCTGGCGGCGGCAAGCGGGGCAGCCGTCCTGCTGATCAGCCGCATGCAAAATCCGCGCAACGTGTATGAAAAAATCGATTGGGGACTGTTGATTTTTTTCATCGGCCTTTTCATCATCGTCGGCGGCGCGGAAAAAGCAGGTCTTGACCGCTACCTTCTCGACATCGCAAAACACCTGAACCTGCACAGGCCGGAGATTTTTACGGTCGCGATCGCCCTGCTGTCGAACGTCATCAGCAACGTTCCCGCCGTGATGCTCGCCAGGCCGTGGGTGGCGGGCTTCGCGCACCCTGAAACGGGCTGGCTTTTTCTCGCCATGGCCAGTACGCTGGCGGGCAACCTCACTATCACCGGCTCCGTCGCCAACATCATCGTCATCGAACAGGCGCGCAAAGAGGAAAAGATCGGCTTTTTCGACTATCTGCGCGTCGGCCTGCCCGTGACGCTCCTCACTCTGCTTGTCGGCGTGATGTGGCTGAAGATGACCGGGTGATTTATTCCGGATGCTTCTGCGCGCCTGCGGCGCGGCGGAGGCGGTCATTGATGGCAACGCCGAGGCCGGTATCGGGAATATTCATCACGGCGATGCTTTCAAACGCGCCCGCGTCGAGATAATGCAACATGGCGAACAGGTGCGCCGCCGCTTCTTCGAGATCGCCATTTTCACTTAAATTCTGATACGCCTCTTGCGGCAGATCCTTTGCCGCGCCGCCGCCGACGACGCCCATGAACTTCGCGGAGCCGAAGGCCAGCAACGCCTCGCCCGGCTTCACGTCGACGGCCTTGAGCCGCAACGGCGTTTTCGGCGCGTAATGCTTCAAAAGTTGCCCCGGCGATTTCGGTTTTTCGCTGGTGACGGAAAATTCCACCAGAACCTCGCCGAGATGCTGTTGCAAATCCTCCAGCGTCACCGCGCCGGGGCGGAGCAGCACGGGAACGTCTCCCGTGAGATCGACAACCGTCGATTCCAGTCCGACAGCTGCCTTGCCGCCCGCCAAAATCATTCCCGCGTTGCCGCCAAGGCTGAGCAAAACATGCTGCGGCGTGGTGGGGCTTAAACTGCCGGAAGCGTTGGCGCTCGGCGCGGCGACAGGGCTTTGCAAAGCCTTGATCAACTGCCGCGCCACTGGATGCGACGGGCAGCGCACGGCAAGCGTCGGCAATCCCGCGCTACAGAGTTTTGAAATGTCAGTATTCTCACGGCGGGGCAAAATCATCGTCAGCGGCCCCGGCCAGAACAGCGCCGCCAAAAGCTCGGCATGGTGGTTGAAAACGACCGCCTCCGCCGCTTCCTCCTTGCTTCTGAAGTGGACGATCACCGGATTGAACGACGGTCTTCCTTTTGCCGCAAAGATGCTGGCGACCGCGTGGTCGTTGGTCGCGTCCGCGCCGAGGCCGTAGACCGTTTCCGTCGGCAGGGCGACAAGACCGCCGTTTTTCATGCGCGCGGCGGCTTTGGCGATATTCTCTTCGGTCGCTTCGAAAATCAGGGACATTTTTTCTCCCTGCAGGGTTCAAAGCCGTATAATTTTCCGCCCGTCAGCGGCTGCGGCACGCCCGTGGTCAGCGGAAAACTTAAGGGCAGGCCGCGCATACTCCTGACCGCGAGATAGCCGAAAGCCTCCGCCTCCGTCGCGTCGCCGTCAATCCCGATATCATCAATATGACGCACGGCCGCGCCGATCTTTTGCTTCAGCTTTTCGACGAAAAAATCATTGTGCCGCCCGCCGCCGGTCAATATCCACTGTTTCGGCGGCGCCGGAAAATGCCGCGCTGCTTGCGCGATGGATTCCACGGTAAAGTCCGCCAGCGTCGCCGCGCCGTCTTCGAGATTCAAATGCTCCCAGTCCTTTGACGCAAAATCCCCACGATCCAGAGACTTCGGCGGTCTCATGGCGAAGAAAGGATGCGCGAGCAGTTTTTGCAGCACCACCGCGTCCGCCTTTCCGGAGCGCGCGGATTTGCCGTCTGTATCATAAGCCTGTCCCGTTTTCTTCAGCATCCAGTCGTCAAGCAACGCGTTGCCGGGGCCTGTGTCGAACGCGACCAGTTCGTCGTTTTCGCCGACATACGTCACGTTCGCGACGCCGCCGATGTTCAAAAACACCAGCGGCTTTTCTTCCGCTGCCGCCAGCGCCTGATGGTAAACAGGCGCAAGCGGCGCGCCCTGCCCGCCCGCTTTCACATCCGCCGTGCGAAAATCGCATACGACGGGAATGCCCGTCAGCTCCGCCAGCAAAGCGCCGTCGCCAAGCTGGCAGGTATAGCCTTTGTCCGGCGCATGGGAGATCGTCTGGCCGTGAAAGCCGATCATGTCTATATCCTGCGGCTGAACACTGCGCTCTTTTAAAAGCCGGTTGATCGCTTGCGCGTGCGCTTCGGTCAGGCGCCGCTCGGCTGCCCTTGCCTTTTCGTCCAGTTTGTCCGGCGGCGTGCCGAAACAGGCGCGGATTTCTTCACGCAATTCCGCATCGTAGGGCACGGTCAGAAAAGCCTCCCGCACGATGCGGGCTTCGCCGTCGGTTTGCAGCAAGGCGACGTCCACGCCATCGAGAGACGTGCCGCTCATCAGCCCTATGACCCTGTATATCTCCATTTGGCATTTACCCCGGTTCATTATATAGTATGCCCATTATATAAACGAGGCAAAGCCGTGACCACAGTAAAATCTGAATTTCTGAAAATTATGCGGGAGCGCGGATTCCTGCACCAATGCACCAACCTCGAAGGGCTGGATCATCTGCTGGCGACGGAAAAAGTCACTGCCTATTGCGGCGTGGATCCGACCGGCGACAGCCTCCATGTCGGTCACATGATCCCCTACCTCATGATGCGCTGGTTCCAGAAATGCGGGCACAACCCGATCGTCCTCGTCGGCGGCGTGACCGGCATGATCGGCGACCCCAAGGGCGACGGCGAAAGCAGACAACTTTTGTCCGAAGACGATATCAACCGCAACGTCGCTTCCATCAGCAAATTCTTCAAAAAAATCATCGACCCGCTGGTGCTGGTCAACAATGCCGACTGGCTGCGCGACCTCAACTACATCGACTTCCTGCGCGATTATGGCGTGCACTTCTCCATCAACCGCATGCTGGCGATGGAAAGCGTGAAACAGCGGCTCGAACGTGAAAGCTCGCTCACCTTCCTCGAATTCAACTACATGATTTTGCAGGGCTACGACTATCTCGAACTCTCCCGCAAAAAGAGTTGCCGCCTGCAAATGGCCGGCGCCGACCAATGGGGCAACATCATTCAGGGCGTCGAACTGGCTCGGCGCATCGACCATGTCGAGCTCTTCGGCCTCACCGCGCCGCTACTCACCACGGCCTCGGGCAAAAAAATGGGCAAGACGGAAGGCGGCGCCGTCTGGCTCAACGCCGACAAACTCTCGCCTTATGATTACTACCAATACTGGCGCAACACCGAAGACGGCGACGTGGGCCGCTTCCTGCGTCTCTTCACCGAGCTGCCCATTCCTGAAATCGAAAAGCTGGAAGCGCTGCAGGGCAGCGAGATCAACGAAGCGAAAAAAGTCCTCGCCTTCGAAGCCGCGAAAATGTGCCACGGCGAACAGGCAGCAACCGAAGCCGCAGAAACCGCGCGCCAAACCTTTGAGGAAGGCGCATCCGCAAAAGGCCTGCCGACCGTCACGATCTCCCGCGCGAAACTCGCGGAAGGCATTCCGGTCTTTATTTTGTTCAAAGATGCCGGACTGGCCTCATCTGGCAGCGAAGCGCGGCGACTGATCGCGCAGGGCGGCGCTCAGATCAACGACCAAAAAGTCGCCAACGACAAGGTCGTCGTCACGCTTGATCACCTCTCAGCCGACAAAACCATCAAGCTCTCGGCAGGCAAAAAAAAGCACGCGCTCGTCGTTATAACGGAATAAGCATTTAAGCTTCTGACACCCAAGACTTAAGGCCTTGCCCGCTCAGGCAATCTAAATTTTTGGCCGCCCCGGCGGCAGGGACTTATTCGGCGCTGGCGCAGAGGCGCCATAACCGCCTTCCGCCAAAGGAACGACGCCATATCCGACGATTTTCTTGAAATGGACAAAGGCCGGATCGGCGGCATTCGTAATTTCAAATTCATGCAGGCCGAACGCTTTTTCAAGATAGCGGCGCGCAATGATGGCCTTGCGCGCGTCTCCAAGCGTCAGATCCCGCGCCGCTTCGTCCGCCAGCAGCGCACCCGATAAAACATCCGCCATATGATCCATCAGTTTGCGCGCGAACGTCTCGGCGACCGCAGGATTCTTGCGCAGGTAGGAAAGCGCGTTTTCCGCCTGTTTCAGGCCTTTGTCGAGCAAGACCTTTTCATGCGCCATCGTTGCGGGCAGAGCGTCGGCGACTTCCCTGATTTTCTCGATGAAAACGCGGTCTCCCGGCTCTTTTCCGACCACCATACGCATCAGTTCAAGCGCCTGAATATTCGCCGGCCCTTCCCAGACGGCAAGGACCAGAGCGTCGCGGTATTGGCGGGCGGACGGATACTCTTCCGTATAGCCGTTGCCGCCGATGATCTCGACGGTGCGTTTGGCCGCCTGCACGCCGTCTTCCGCCGTACGGTATTTCGCCAGCGCGGTGGTCAGGCGCAACCATACTTTTTTACCGTCATCCTTCAGCGCTTCATCAAAGGTCTTCGCGGCTTCAAAAGCCAGCGCCGTGGACGCCTCGCCGCGTACCATCAATTCAAGCAATTCGTTTTGCACCATCGGATATTCGATGATCGGCTTGCCAAAGGCTACGCGATGCGACGCCCATGAAGCCGCCTCGAGAAACGCCCGACGCTGCACGCCTGCGCCGGCCATCGCGTTGTGGATCCGGCTGTACGCAAGCGCCTCCATCATGATTTTCAGCCCCATCGGCGGAGGCGCGATTTCAATGGCCTCCGCGCCTTCAAGATCGATTTCGCCAGTAGCCAGCGCTTTCGTTCCGAGCTTGTCTTTCAGGCGACGAATGGAATATTTATTGGCCGCACCGTCTTTCAAATGGCTCGGCACCAGATAAAGCCCGAGCCCTTTGCCGCCTTCCTGCGCGCCTTCGGGCCGCGCGGTCGCAAGCGCCAGCCCCGAATTGGCGTTGCTGGTAAACCATTTCAGGCCGTGGAGCCTGATCTTGTCGCCGTCTTTCACGGCGCGCGTCGTCGTGGCGCCGATATCGGAGCCGCCATGCTGCTCCGTGCACCATGTGCCGCCCGTTTTTGCATCACCATCCATGCGCGTGAGCTGCGGCAGATATTCCTCGCGCACCGCATCAGGCGCAAAATGCTTCAGCACATAGGCGACGGCTCCCGTCATCGTGACGGGACAGTGAATGGAAATATCCGTCTGCGATGCCAGATAGCCCATCGTGAAAGACAAAAGATGCGGCGCAGGATCTTTATCCTGAAAAGCGAGGCCGATGATCCCGCGTTGGTAAATCTCGCGGTGGAGACGCGCGTAGTCCGGGTTGAAGACCACATGGCTTTCTTTTTCGCCTTTTTTATTGTGCGTTTGCAGTTGCGGCGGCGCATACTTGTCGCTATAGGCGGCCTCTTCATCAAGCGGCCCTCCAGCCCACGCGCCAAAATCCTGCAAACTGTCATATGTTTCTTTCAACATCTGCGGTGCGATTTTTTCCAGGAGGCGCTGCAAATTAATATCGCAATTAAAGAAATTGGAATAACGTGTCTCTTCAGGATATAAAACAGGCTTTTCAATCATCCGTTTTTTGTGATCGGCCATAATTTTCTCCATGAATTTAAAGATAATAGCATTGTCACTATATTTACGTTAAAAAGTCAACGCCCGGCATAAAAAACCAATCCCTGTTCACAGTAGCAAACCTTTCAAAATAAGAAAAATTAGGCATACATTGCGGAAGATCAGGCAGGCATTTATGTATTAAATCAGGCGCTCTCGGAAAAACTCAGGGACACTAATGACACACCCCACTGAGACAAAAGCCCGAATCTGGGCATAAATGGAAATGTCTCCGAGTGTTCCCAAAATGTGAGTGCAAAAAGCCCGATTTGGCGTGGATTAACAACACTATATAAGTACTTGAAAATAAAGGAAAAAATAGTGGTGGAGGGGGAAGGATTTGAACCTTCGAACTCATAAGAGGGCAGATTTACAGTCTGCTGCCATTGACCGCTCGGCCACCCCTCCACAAACAAAACACTATCTTTTGGACGGTAATTAAGGTAAATTCCCCAAAACCGTCCAAGAAAGATCCGACATATGTCACAAAAAGAAAGAAATTTCCAGTCCAAAGCGCATCGCGGCGGACAAAAATTTGGCAGTCGCCCAAAAAGCCGCGATGGTGAGAGGGATAAACCCTACGGCCGCCCGGCGTCACGTAATTTTAGCAAAGGAAATGAACGGGATAGAGGCTCAAAGCCCTATGACCGGGATTCTCGCCCGCCGCGTCGCGACAGGGACCAAGAAAGAGACAGGGCGCCTGCCGGTGAACGCGCCTACACAAAATCCAAATTCGGTGGCGAGCGCAAAAAGACTTTTGGCGACAAAGTCGGCTTTGGCGGCAAACCGCGCCGCAGCTTCGATGGCCCCGATTCCCGTCCCCCACGCCAGCGTGACTTTGGCGACAAACCATATAAAAAACGCGAATTCAACGACAGAGACCGCCGCCATTCCGGCGACAGGCCTCAACGGGACTTCAAGCCGAAAAGCCGCGCGAACTTTGGCGACAAAAAGCCTTTCAATAAAGAAAAGCGCTTCGACCGCCCGCAAAAGAGCTTCGAGCGTCATGATGAAAGGCCCACACGCACACCGCAGGATACGGGCCGCAAGCTGAAATCCGACCGTCCGTCTTACGGCGCGCCATCTTCGGCCTATCTCTTTGGCGTTCATGCCGTGACGCAGGCGTTGCTCAACCCGAAACGCGTGCACCAGCGTCTGCTCTGCACCGCGGGCGGTTTTGAAAGCCTGCAAGAAACATGGCAGGACGCGCAAATGAACAATATCGCGTTGCCGGAGGTCGTCACCGTCGAGAAAGAAGACCTTGAACGCCTGTTGCCGCGCGACGCCGTGCACCAAGACGTTCTGCTTGATTGCAAACCGCTGGAAGAAACCTTCCTTGCCGACATTCTCCTCAGCGCGCCGGACAATGCCGTCGTGATGTTGCTTGATCAGGTGACCGACCCGCACAACGTCGGCGCGATTTTGCGCTCCGCCGCCGCCTTCGGGGCGATCGGCGTCATCATGCAAAAAGTCCATGCGCCGGAAACGACCGGCACACTGGCGAAATCCGCCTCCGGCGCGGTCGAGCACGTTCCGCTGATCCGCGAGGTCAACCTCAGCCGCACGCTTGAGCAGCTCAAGGAAGCGGGCTTCTTCTGCATCGGCCTTGCCGAAGAAGGCAAGGAGAAGCTGGCGCAAATGAACCTGACCGGAAAAACCGCGCTCGTCATGGGCGCGGAAGGCGCAGGGCTCCGCCGTCTCGTCGCGCAAAACTGCGACGCGCTGGCGCACCTGCCGACGCGGCCGCCGATCGGCAGCCTCAACGTTTCCAATGCCGCCGCCGTCGCTTTGTACGAGTTGGTCAGGAATGGATGACGTCCAAAACGTTATCGTTTATCTGATCGGTTTCCCGGGTACGGGAAAATACACGATTGCGCAAGAGCTTGTACGGAGAGCAGATTTTCGCCTGATTGACAATCATCTCATCAACAACCCTGTCTTCAGCCTTGTCCACGCGGACGGCAAAACAAAACTGCCGGAAGATATCTGGGATAACGTGACAAGAATATGGGACGTTGTTCTCGATACGATGGTGCACATCTCCCCGGCGGAATACAGCTTTATCCTCACCAATCACCTGGTCGAAAACGACGCGGGCGATCTCCGTCACTACGGAAAAATAGAAGCCGCCGCCCGTCAACGGCAAGCCCTGTTCGTTCCGGTCAGGCTTATGCTTTCGGATGTGAATGAGCATATAAAACGCATCACGGCGAAAAACAGGGCTGTCCGTATGAAAGAAAACAATCCGGAAGCGCCAAAACGCTATGCCGCCCAACAGATTCTCGACCCCGGCCACCCCGACGGGCTGACCATCGACGTCACAAACCTCCCCGCCACGCAGGTTGCCGACGCTATTCTCGATCACGTAAAATCCTTGCGGAATTAAGCTAAAATTTTCACTGAATATCGCTGAATTTGCGGCGTTTATTAGCGGTTTTTTCAGGCAGTCGCGCTACAATCAAATTGTATCCTGCATACATGGAGCATTACCTATGACCGCGACGATTCGCCCAGCCCAAAAACCCCTGCAACTTTTCAAGTCTCTCAGCGCAAGCCTTGCCATTATCGCGCCTTGTCTCGCAACCATGCTGATGTTGCGCGACAGCAGGTTGCCGCAGGATTTTCCCATTCTGTTTTCATGTCTGATCCTGATCGTGATGTCCGTGAACTTCGGCACGGCCATCATGATCGAACCCTACCGCAAGGATTTTTCGAGACTCACGCCGTCCGCGCTGTTGAGCGCGAGCGGCGTCATTCTGATCTCCGCCATCGCCGCGGCGGTAACATCCTTCCTTAATAGCGGGATCAGCTTCAGCTATGCTTATGTCGCGCCGCTGGTCATCGCCAGCCTTGCGCTCATCTACCTGACCATTTTCACGGAAAGAAATATCGTGATGAAAGCCTATCTCGGGCTGAACGCGATAGCGCTGCTGTTTCTGTGGATGCTCGGCACGTCCGGAAACTTCACATTGCCGTTTTGACGGCAAAGCCGTCAGGCCGTTTTGAAGAATTTCAACATCAGCGCGACAACCTCTCCGTCTTCCGACGGAGGAACGGGCTCCTGCCCCGTGATCCAGTTGTAAATGTCCGGATCGCTGTTTTTGAGGAACCTTTCATAGTCAGCCGCCTGCGGAGCGCCAAAGGCCGGCACGTGCGCCTCCGCAAATCGTCCGAGAAGGAGATCCATCTCGCGCGTACCGCGATGCCAGCTGCGAAAAATCAGCTGTTTTCTTTTTATGGATAAGTTGTCCTCGGGTGTTTCTTCGGGCATATTTGAACCATAAAGAACCTGTAAAATTCATCAAGGAAAATCAGTGCCGCGCCCTTTTATCCTCGATCCGCTGTTCCAGTCGACCAAGGCGATTTCCGGCGTCGGCCCGCGCCTGACCAAACTGTTCGAAAAAGTGGCTGGCGCGCGGATTGTGGATCTTTTCTGGTTGTTGCCGACAGGCGTAATCGACCGCCGCTACGCGCCAAAAATCGCGGAAGCACAACCCGGTCAGGTGGCGACGCTGACCGTGACCGTGGATGAACACGTGGCCCCCTCGCGCCGCGGCCTGCCCACCCGCGTGCGCTGCCATGACGATACGGGGATTGTCGATCTGGTGTTTTTCAACGCCAAGGGCGACTGGCTGGCGCAACAGCTTCCGCCGCAATCGCAGCGCATCGTCAGCGGCAAGATCGAGTTTTACCAGCACACGCTGCAAATGCCGCATCCCGACGTCATCGCGTTCATCAACGAGCGCGCAGGCGTCGAAACGGTCGAGCCGGTCTATCCGCTCACGGCGGGGCTGACGCATAAAGTCTCTCTCAAGATCATGCGCGGCGCGCTGGCGCGCATTCCCGACCTCGACGAATGGCAGGACGAAGCCTACATCAAGCGGCAAAACTGGCCCCGCTGGCGCGAGGCGCTGCACCGGGCGCACAACCCGCAGGATGAACAAGACCTTTCCCCGCACCATCCGGCGCGGGAACGCCTTGCCTACGATGAACTGCTCGCCAACCAGCTGACCATCGCGCTGATGCGCCTGCAGGAAAAGAAAATGAAAGGCCGCATTCTCGAAGGAAACGAAGAGTTCGACAAAAGAGCGCTTGCCGCCCTGCCGTTCGAGCTTACGAATTCGCAAAAACAAGCAATCGAAGAGATTAAAAACGACATGCGCCAGCCCACCCGGATGTTGCGGTTATTGCAGGGCGACGTCGGCAGCGGCAAGACGGCGGCGGGATTCATGGCGCTCGTCCATGCCATCGGGTCAAACGGCCAGGGCGTCATCATGGCGCCGACGGAACTGCTCGCCCGCCAGCACGAAAAAAATATCTCGCAGTACGCCGGCCGCATGGGCCTCACGGTCGTCACGCTCACGGGACGCGACAAGGGAAAAAGCCGCGAAAAGATCCTCGCCATGATCGCCAGCGGCGAAGCGCATATCGTTATAGGCACGCACGCGCTTTTTCAGGAAGACGTCGTTTTCAAAGACCTCGCGCTCGTCATCATCGACGAGCAGCACCGCTTCGGCGTGCACCAGCGCTTGAAGCTTTCCGAAAAAGGAGAATTTTGCGACATTCTCGTCATGACGGCAACGCCCATCCCGCGCACGCTCACGCTGACGGTCTACGGCGACATGGACGTGAGCCGCCTCACCGAAAAACCGGCGGGACGACAGCCGATCGACACGCGCCTTGTCTCCAACGAGCGCATTGCCGAAGTGATCGAGGCGCTCAAGCGCAAGATCGAGGAAAAAGCCCGCATTTACTGGGTCTGCCCGCTGGTGGAGGAATCGGAAAAGCTCGACCTCGCCGCCGCCGAAGAAAGATACGCCCTCATGCAACAACATTTCGGCGACCGCGCTGGCCTTTTGCATGGGCGCATGAAACCGCAGGAGAAAGACGCAGTGATGGCGACTTTCGCAAACGGAGATCTCGACATTCTCATTTCTACGACGGTGATCGAAGTCGGTGTCGACGTGCCGGAAGCGACCGTGATGGTGATCGAACACGCGGAACGCTTCGGCCTCGCTCAACTCCATCAACTGCGCGGACGCATCGGCCGCGGCGCGGAAAAATCCACCTGCATCCTGCTTTACAATCCCAAATGCGGCGAGATCGCCAGAAAACGCCTCGCCACCATCCGCGACACAGAAGACGGCTTCGTCATCGCCGAAGAAGATCTGAAACTGCGCGGCGCGGGCGAAGTGCTCGGCACGAAACAAAGCGGCCTGCCGGAGTTCCGCCTCGCCCATCCCGAGTTTCACGGAGAATTGATCAAAACCGCCTTCGACGACGCGCGGCTCATTCTCGACCGCGACCCGCACCTGCTCTCGGAGCGCGGCACTGCCCTGCGCACGCTGCTCTATTTGTTCGAGCGCGACATGGCGATCAAATATCTGAGATCAGGCTGACTACATCGGGCGTTGCTGCAAAACCTGCAACAATACGTCGTGGACTTTATCGCTGTTTTTGCCCAAAACTTTGTTGGTATCTTCCGTCAGCCGTTTTTTGACCGCGGCGATGTTGACGAAACTGTTTTTCATGAGGCCGCTGCCCGCGCTCAAGGCGCCATAAAGGTCCTGTATATAAGCGTCGACAAGACGCGGTTTGTATTCGGCGACTTTATCCTTGTCTCCCCATACCACTTCCAGCTGCACCTTGAGGCTGACCTGTTGCGTCAGTCCGGCCTGCGTAATCACGGGAAGAATGACAGGCGGAACGCTGACATAGTCGTATTTCGGGTGCTCGCCGTTCTTGTCGCTCTCTCGTGCGTTTGATTGCGACTTTCCTCCGATGCCTTCACCCGCGTAGGCATTCGACGCAGAGCAGACAGCCGCCATCGCCAGAAAAACAACCGCCATAACGAAAATGCGCCGCTTCATGCAACCCGCCTCTCTTGTTCCTATACGCTTATTGTGCCCCTGTTTCCGTTAAAAGCTCATTAACAAAGGGCAAAATAAGAACTAAAAAAGCCTGTTTTATAGGGATTCCGCCGACAGAGCGCTGTTTTTGGCGGAATAGAGAAAATAAATCAGCAGGCCGACAATCAGCCAGATGATAAAACGCAACTGGGTAATCCGCGGCAGGAAGAAAATAAGCGCGCCGCAGGAAAAAATGCCAAGAGACGGCAACAGGACACCGAACGGTGTCTTGAACGGCCGTGCCATATCCGGCTTTGTCTTGCGCAGGACGATCACGCCGGCGCATACCAGTACGAAGGCCGCCAGCGTGCCGATATTGACAAGGTCGGCCAGCACATCGAGCGGAATCACTCCGGCCATCAGCGCCATGATAATGCCGCAGAGGACGGTATTCTTGATGGGCGTATGCGTCTCTTTGTTCACCTCGGAGAAAAATTTCGGCAACAAGCCGTCACCAGCCATGGACATCAGAATGCGCGTCAGACCGTAATACAGCACCAGCATGACCGTGGTCAGCCCGATAATGACGCCCGTCGCCACGAGAGCGGAAGCCCAGCTCACACCGATAAGCTGCAGAGCATGCGCCACAGGCGACGAAACATTCAAAGACGCATAAGGCACAACCAGCGTCAACAGCCCGGACACGATGATATATATGACCGTGCAGAAAAGCAGAGATCCGAGAATGCCGATCGGCGCGTCGCGCTGGGGGTTTTTGGCCTCCCCGACCGCCGTCGACACGGCATCAAACCCGACGTAAGCGAAAAAGACCATTGACGCCCCTGCCAGTATGCCATGGGTCGCGCCATCGGCATCGACGCCGTACCAGCCGAACGGCATGAAATGCTTCCAGTTGGCAAAATCGACATGGAACAGCGCCACGCCTATGAAAACCGCGATCGTCAGCAGTTTGATGAAAACCATCGCCGCGTTGAAGCGCACGCTTTCCTTCACCCCCACGACCAGCAAGGCCATCAATACCAGAATGATCAGCACGGCCGGAAGGTTTACGATATCGCCCGTGGCATGGTAGCAGTCATGCAAAAAAGTGAAGCTGCATGTGTTGGCTGGCAGAAGCTTTTGGACGGCCGTCATCTTGTCGGTATGCAGAAGAACCAGCGGCCCCTTTGTAAACTGATGCGGCAAGCCGATGCCCATTGTCTTGAGCGCATCTTTGACATAGCCCGCCCAGCCGTTGGCCACGGCTTCGACGCTTACGGCGTATTCAAGGATCAGGTCCCAGCCGATAATCCAGGCAATGAACTCGCCAAAGGCCGCATAAGAATAGCCATAAGCGCTACCGCTTCCGCCGACGCTTGCCGACAGCTCCGCATAAGACAGCGCGGCAAATCCGCAAGCCAGCCCCGACAAGATAAAAGATATGATCACCGCCGGCCCCGCCTGCGTCGCGGCGGCAATGCCGGTGAGGACGAAAATCCCCGTGCCGATAATTGCGCCGACGCCCATCAGGCCAAGATCCCAGGCTGTCAGGCATTTCGTCAGATGCGCCGTGACCAGCTCGGACGGAAACTTCTTGCGGAACAGCTGCTTCATCAGGCTCATGGCGTCACCTCCCTGTACATATATACTTGCCACATTATAGAATAGTGGTTCTAGGATAGAAAGGTGCTATATTGTCCTTCGGGCAAACGACAAATGGCGCCATAAATCATGATCGACTTCAAAGACCAGAACCAGATTTACCAACTCATCGCGGGCGTGTCCGGCTTCACAATCATTATCATCTTCTGCCTGATCGTCATCGCGCCGTTCGTTCCCGCGCTGTTACTCGCCGCCATCTTTACGCTCGCCACGTGGCCCGCTTTCACCTGGCTGAACCGCAAACTGCACAGCCGCACCGCATTAAGCGCCTCGCTGATGACCCTTTTCCTTGCCTGCTGCTTTATTTTCCCCCTCATCATCATCGGCTCGAGCCTCGCCGACAGCTTCACGAAAGTTTATGACGCATTGCAGCACATCCTGCAAAACAACACGTCAGATACGGCAAGGATGCTCGGTGGCATCGCCTATATCGGCCATTGGCTGGAAAAGGGCTGGACGTACTTCTCCGGCGACACGATGCGTCTCAGTTCCGACTTGCAGGAATACGCGGCTCCCACGTCGCAAAAGCTGATCCATATGGGCGGCATGATCGGCCGCGGCCTGCTGGACGTCACGCTTGGCGTCGCCATCTCATACTTTTTCTTCCGCTACGGCACCCGCGTCGCCGTGCGGCTCGACAACCTGATCAAGCGTTTCACGGGCGCGCGCGGCGAGCGCGTTCTCGGCGTTACCAAAAGCACGCTGATCGGCGTCGTCTACGGTATTCTTGGAACGGCCCTGTTGCAGGCGGCGCTGGCCGCCTTCGGCCTGTGGATTTCGGGCGTGCCCGGCGCCACGTTCCTCGGTCTTATGACCTTCTTCCTTGCTTTCATCCCCATGGGCGTGCCGGTCGTGTGGGTTCCCGCAGCGATATGGCTTTACACGCAAGGCCATATGGCCTGGTGCCTTTTTATGATCGTGTGGGGCGTTCTGGTCATCAGCTCGGTCGACAATTTCCTCAAGCCCTATTTCATCAAAAGGTTCATCAAGCGCGGAGACGACATGCCCATCCTGCTGATCCTGCTCGGCGTTCTGGGCGGGATCATGGCTTTCGGTTTTATCGGCGTCTTTATAGGCCCGACGACGCTGGCCATCGCCTACAGCCTGATCATGGACTGGAGCGGCAGCAGCAAATCCCCGTCACACCTGCATAGAAGCGGACAATGAGCGATAAAATCTTCAATATACTGGCCACCCTCTGCCTTGTCGCCGTCATCGGCTACATGAGCTGGCGGTCGATGCATCCACCGCTTTCCGGTCATCCCACGTCCGCGCCAATTTCCTATTACGCCGGCGATGGCATCACGCCCGCAGATTTCCCGGCAGACAACAACCCGGTCACCGTCGACGTCGGCACGTTCTCTTACGCGCCAGATGGCAGGATGACATGGACGCCCGGGAACTTGCCCGCCGTGACGATCTCCCAGCGCCAGATCAACCTGCAATTCCGATTCGACGGCCTGCCGCAAGCCCCTGCAAAAACAATCCAGAAACTGGAAACCGTTCTGAAGAGCTGGACGCATAAAGGCGACATCGTCAACATCCTCATATTCGACTACGATGGCGCAAAGCCGGATTTTACGGCCTACGCGAACCTCATCAACGCCACGAACGCCCATTTCACCAAAGAATATACCTCCAACCCTTATGCCGTCTATCCAACGCTCAACCTGCGCTGGATGGAGGCGGCGCAAAGCAGCTTCTTTGAAAAACTGAACAGCAGCACCGTTGCCGTTTTGTCCATTCCGGAAACCCATATCCCGCAGAAGCTTTTCAAACAGCTGGCGGATTTCGAATTTCAATTCATTCTGCGATTTCCGGAAGGCAAAAACGTCGCGGATATCGACATGCCGCACCTCATCAAACTGAAAGCACTCAACGGCGTGACGCTGACACTGGACCCTCACAAACCGCTGTTCGTAAAAAAAGACCCTGTTGGCCTGTTCCCGAAGCTTTAGGAGAAAACCATGACGCTTGAAATCGGCAAAAAAGCCCCCGCCTTCAAAGGCCAGACGGCTGAAGGGCCCGTAAGCCTGAACAGCCTCAAGGGATCCAATATCGTCCTTTACTTCTACCCCAAGGACGATACGCCCGGTTGCACCATGGAAGCCTGCGCATTCCGCGACACGCTCCCGCGCTTTAAAAAAATGAATGCCAGGGTTTTCGGCGTTTCGAAAGACTCCCTCGCCAAACACGAGAAATTCGCCAAGAAATATGAACTTCCCTTTCCGCTCATCAGCGATGAAGACGGCAGCATCTGCGAATCGTTCGGAGTCTGGGTCGAAAAATCGATGTACGGCAGAAAATACATGGGGATAGAACGGGCAACTTACTTAATAGACAAGACAGGCATCATCAGGAACATTTGGCGAAAAGTGAAGGTTCCGGGCCACGCCGAGGATGTGCTTAAATCTATAAAAAATTTATAAATATCAAATGTTTAAATTACGTTTATAAACTTAAACATTATATTTATAACATTCCCTTGTATATACTCTACCGCATACATATGCGTGCATTATGCAATATTTTTTTGCATGTTAACTAAATTCTTCTTGATTTATTCTTGGGATAGGCGTTAATTGTGATCATCTTAATTTAAACCGGAATTTGAATTGGTCGGGTCCTAACGGATCCGCCAGGGTAATCAAGCAGGCAGCTAAACTCCCCTGAACCCCCCAAACCCCACTTGATTACCCGAAAATTAAAACCCCCGTAGCGCAAGCCACGGGGGTTTTGCTTTGGCCAGATAAGAGCTATAACCACATGAACAAGGCACAGCTCACAGGAGAACGAACATGGATGTTAAAGGTTTGGCGGCGGTTGTTACAGGCGGCGGCTCAGGCATGGGCGCGGAGACGGCGCGCGCGCTCGCATCAGCGGGCGCAAAGGTCGCATTGCTCGACATCAACAAAGCAAACGTCGAAGCCGTCGCCAAGGAAATCAACGGTCTCGCCATCGAATGTGATGTATCGAGCGAGGCTTCAGCCAAAGCCGCGCTGGACGCCGCGAAGAAGGCGCATGGCTCTGCCCGCATATTGATATCCTGCGCCGGCATCGTCGCCGGATCGCGGATCGTCGGCCGCGAGGCGCCGCACGATCTCGGGCTCTTCTCGAAAGTGCTGAACGTCAACCTTGTCGGCTCCTTCAACATGATGCGCCTCGCCGCGGCGGAGATGTCCACGCTCGAACCTTTGAATGAAACAGGCGAGCGCGGCCTCGTCGTCAACACAGCCTCGGTCGCCGCCTATGAGGGACAGATCGGCCAGGCCGCCTATTCCGCGTCAAAGGGCGGCATCGTCGCCCTGACGCTTCCCGCCGCGCGGGAACTGGGACGCTTTGGTATTCGCGTCGTCACCATCGCGCCGGGGCTGATCGAAACGCCGATGCTCGGTGGGATGACGCCCGAAGTCCAGGAAAGCCTGATCGCCACGACTATTTTTCCCAAGCGTCTCGGCAAACCCGCGGAATATGCAAAGCTGGTGTTGCACATCTGCGAGAACGAACTGATCAACGGCGAAACCATTCGCCTCGACGGCGCCGTCCGCCTCGCTCCCAAATGACGGGCAATCCGCCCGCCGACACCGTCGTCCTGCTCCACGGGATCTTCCGCGGAAAGAGCTCCATGAAGGGCATGGAACATGGCCTTGCGCAAAAAGGCTATAGAGTCTTCAATATCGACTATCCATCGCTCAAAAAGCCCATAGAAGAGCTGATAGGCGACGTGCATGCGGAAATCCTGCAAAGGCGCGACGACGAGACGGACGCGCTCCACTTTGTCGGACACTCCCTCGGCGGCCTTATCATCCGCGCCTATCTTCACAAATTCAAACCAGCCGGCGCCGGACGGGTGGTCATGATCGGCACTCCGAACCATGGCAGCGAGCTCGCCGATATTTTCGCCGATTTCCCGCTCTATAAAATGCTCTATGGCCCCGCCGGACAACAGCTCGTGACAGACCAGACGGCGTTCAGGCATATCTTCGGCGCCGTCGATTACGACCTTGGCGTCATCGCCGGAGACAGGTCTTTCGATCCCGTCATGTCATGGTTCATCCCCGGCGCAGACGACGGAAAAGTTTCCGTCGCAAGCACGAAAATAGACGGCATGAAAGACCATATCACGTTGCGCGTTTCGCACACTTTCATGCCTTCCAAAAAAAGCGTCATCGATCAGACGGCGCATTTCCTCGCGCATGGAAAATTTTTCTGAAGTTTCTTTTATCCCGCGACGGAATCCATGAACTTCGCCAGCTTGAAATCTTTTTCCGTGACGCCGCCCGCATCGTGCGTTGACAGCACGACGTCGACGCGGTTATACACGTTGAACCATTCAGGGTGATGATTCATTTGCTCCGCCACCAAAGCGACGCGCGTCATGAATCCAAACGCATCATTGAAACTGGAAAATGAAAACGACTTCTGTAAAGCAGATCTGTTTTTTTTCATCTTCCAGCCTTTATTTTTTTCAATGAACGATTCGACATCTTGACTCTTCTTTAATTTTCTCATTGTGCGATTCCTTCCGATTCGATATAGTGAAGCTAGCTTAACTGAATAATCGCGCTGACGTCCACATCCGGGGGGAAATCGAGTTGGAAACGAAGTCAATATTTGTGGGGTTCACCGTGCCTCCGTCTATTGAAGATGTTGCCGAGATCGCCGAGACGATCCTCGACGATCTGCCCGAAGGCCTGCAAAAGTATACCGGGAAGCTCAAGATTCAGGTCGAAGATTTCCCCGACGCCTTCGTCGAACAGGAAATGGAACTTGAAACGCCGTTCGACCTGCTCGGCTGCTACCAAAGCTCCGGACCGTCCATCGTCGGCCACCTTGGCGCCAATGCCAAAAAACAGGATATGCTTTACCTTTACCGCCGCCCGATCCTCGACTTCTGGATCGAGAACGGCGAAGACCTCGCGCGCGTCATCAACCGCGTGATGCTCTACGAAATTGGACACCACTTCGGTTTCAGCACGGATGAAATCGAAATGTATGAGGAGGATATGTTCGGGGCGACGGCTTCGGACATGGGCGCCGGTTAGGGGTTTCTGGGCGCCTCTCGATCCTTCTTGACGACAAGGGCCGCTGTCGGGGGACGGCGGCCCTTTTCTTCACTTGAAATCACCATCAGGCGGAGCGCACTTCCTGCAGGAAGCCGTCGACCTTGACCTTCAATATCTCACCGTTTTTAGCCAGTTCGCCGGACGCCGCCAGGACTTCCATCGCGGCCGCGCCCGTCCTTTGCGCCGCTTCGCTGACATTGACGATGTTCGACGACACTTCTTTCGTGCCCTGCGCCGCTTCCGTGACGTTGCGGGCGATTTCCTGCGTCGCCGACCCTTGCTCTTCGACCGCGGCGGCGATGGCCGCGGATGTTTTGTTGACCTCGACGATGGCCTGCGTGATACCCTGGATCGCCTCCGCCGAGCTCACCGTCTCGTGCTGAATGCTCTTGATCTGCAGGGATATTTCATCCGTCGCCTTTGCCGTCTGCGCCGCAAGGTTTTTTACTTCCGAAGCGACGACGGCGAAGCCCTTGCCCGCTTCACCGGCGCGCGCCGCCTCGATCGTCGCGTTGAGGGCCAGCAGGTTTGTCTGCGCGGCAATGTCAGTGATGAGCTGTATGACTTCACCGATCTTGCTCGCGGCTTCCGTCAGCCCATTGACGCGCTTGTTGGTCTCGTCCGCCTGAACGGACACACGCCGCACCATCTCGTTCGACTGGGAAACGCGCGTTTGTATCTCGCTGACGGATGCGGAAAGCTCTTCCGTCGCGGATGCGACGGTCTGCACGTTGGCCGTCGCCTGCTCCGAAGCGGCGGCGACCGTCGATGACTGCTTCGACGCCTCTTCCGCTGTCGCGGACATCGATTCCGCCGTCGTTTGCAACTCGGTCGAAGCCGCGCTCACCGTATTGACGATATCCGCGATAATTCTTTCAAAATCTGCCACGCTCTTTTCGATCTTTTTACCGCGCGCGATCTGCCGTTTCTGCTCTTTTTCGGCTTCGGTGCGCAAACGTTCGGCTTCCATGCCGTTTTTCTTGAAGATTTCGACGGTATTCGCCATGAGCCCGACTTCATCGGCGCGGCTTGTGCCGGGAACGTCGGTCGTCCAGTCGCTGTCCGCCAGCTTGCGCATCGCCGCCGTCAGTATCTTAATGGGCGTGACAATTCCCACTTTGCTGATCCATGCGCCGGCAATCATCGACGCCAATATCGACAGAACAAGAATAACAATAGCCGCGTCCCGGGATACGCTGTTGTCATGACGCAATTTTGCGGATACGCGTGACTGGTCGCGCGACAAATCCTCCTGTATTTTATCCATCGCCGCGGACATCTTGACATAGCCCGGCTCGAACTGCTGATGCATGAGGGCGATCGCGCCGGCATTGTTTCTGGATTGGCCCAGCTTCGCCGCCGATATAGCGGCATCTATCGAGGCCGACATATCCATCTTTATTTGATCCAGAGAGCCTGACGCGCTTGCATTCGTCACATCGACTATTTTTTTCAACGCCGCAAAGTTTTTGGCCAGATTTTCGCGGCTCTTTTCGAGTGCCGTGATCATGGAAAGAATATTGTCCTGACTGTTTTCTGCAATGGAGCGATATCCGAAATCTGAAATGTCATTCATGTCGCCGTTTATCTGCGTGGCCAGAAGCTCTGCGCTCACCTCGTTAT
Organism: Pseudomonadota bacterium; assembly: GCA_021845905.1. Taxonomy (GTDB): domain Bacteria; phylum Pseudomonadota; class Alphaproteobacteria; order Micavibrionales; family UBA2020; genus PALSA-926. Next base: position 13,606 of record JAJZVA010000016.1, on the reverse strand, counting down.
CCAGCAAATATTGATAACCCTTATCGATAGAGCCCATCATGCTCAGCAAATACACAGACAAAAAAATCGCCACAATGGACATGATGCCCAAAGGCAACATTGTTTTCTTGGCTATCGAAAGATTATCTATCAGTTTTTTCATGTAGCGTTCCCCCGCGTATTTTTACTCAACCACAGGTTACATCAAAATGGTTAATAAATTAAATATTAGACAGTCATTAAAATTTTCCGTAACTATTGAAAACCTATAAATATGATTGCATTTTCCAAAAGCGATGTTTATATATCACCATGAATATCGGCAGGAATGCCCGTTTCGGACTGTAGCGCAGCCTGGTAGCGCACTTGCATGGGGTGCAAGGGGTCGGAGGTTCAAATCCTCTCAGTCCGACCATTCTTTCTATATTTATTAATAAAATCATACACTTAATTTTTTTAAAATATTTCTACCCACCATCCTACCCACCACTTAAATGCGAATGTCGGCGAACAATGGGGCGGATAGGGGCACGAAAAACCCGCCAGCCTTCGCCAGCGATTCTGGCCTTTTCCCTTATTGAAACCCCGACAGTTATCGCCCACAATGCCCTTGGTTTGTCCTTGAGGCAAGCTGGGGTGTTGTAGCCCCTCACATACGGCCTAATCCAGCATCAGGCCGTTACCAATGATGCTGCTTTCTCGACCATGTCGGGGAGGCGGCGGAATATAATAGCGCTTGCGTGAATACGCTGCGCCGTTCGATGGACGGCTACAAACTCCCCGGCACCAGAGAAATCTGGTGCCGTTTTACTGTGAAGAACAACGGGAGTAAGACCGATGAAAAAACCCTTATTGATACTGGCCTTGTGCATATCATTATCAGCTTGCGCGGCATCCGGCCCAGTCTATTCAAGCTCACTTCTGCCACCAGTTAATCATCAGGCCGCTCAGCTGGTAATCTATAAAATGAACGGCTTCAGCGGCTCTGCTGCTGACCCATCCATTATTATCAATGGCAAAGAAACATGCGACCTGCCGAACGGCTCTTTTTTCCCGATTGATATAAAAGCCAGTGTAGCTGATATCCTGATTAAATCGTTCGGAATAAACGCCGGAGAGAGAAAAATCAGAATTGCCCGCAATAAGCGCACATATATAAAAATATCCACAAACATAGAAAAAGCTTTTGCGTCAGGATTCGGATTGGCGGGCGATTTTACTTACAGTGCTGCCACACAGCAAGACCCAAACAATGGCAGCTATAGGATTGATGCTGTCCCAGCTGGCGAGGCGCAGAGCGATCTTGTCGGATTAAAGCAGTCATTAACCTGTAAATATAATATTCGCCCCTCTATACAGGCCGCCAGACTAAAAAATTGAAATTTGCAGACATCGCTTGTGTCGCTTTATTTACGGGGATATCAAAATGCTCAAGCCGGAAACACGTTTGAAGAAAGTCAGTGACGATGTTTTTCAGGAAGCCGATCCGCCAAAAGACAGACATAAGCCGCTAGAATGGCGCAGGAGTTTTAACAGCATATTTCTTGAGCTTGACGATGTGCGAATTGTCACCAGTGTAAATGTACAGGAAGTTACACCCGATATTATAAGAAACCTGCGAGCCGCAGATACAACCGGAAAGAAAAAGTCCGTTGTAACCCCAAAAGCTGAAACAAAAAGAATCATTTTCGGCAATGTCACTATCTGTCGAGATAAAATTTTCTGTGCTGTGGAAGAAAACAAAGACAGCCAACTATACAGGTTTGAGCGCCCCTCTCACGGTATAGCTGTTAGAATTGAAGAAAGCGGAGAAGATGCCCCATTCAAAAGTGAGAAATTTCCAAACGGCATTTATGCGGGTTCTTGTACCGGAATTCCAGCATCTGAATTTAATGAAGATCATCTTTGGATAGAATGTTCTGTTCCACCCTACGACTTGCAATGGCTGTGCCACGCCATAGAAAACTCTGACACGCCAAAACTTACAATGACGGTCGCCCTCGACTCATTTTCTTATGAAGTCGATGACGCTTTGCGTGAATGGTATCATTCCAGAACTCTCTTTATTGGGAAAAACAGCGTGCTTTGCGTGCCGGAAAATATTTCTGTCTCTTCCGCGCCCCAAAAAGATCCGAAACAATATTACGAGGATGATTTTTGGATGTCTCTTGATGCAGAGGATCATAATGAGAAAAAAGGAGGAAAGGGGCGCATTATGCTAGCAAGGATAGGAAACGTCATTTATTACCCTTGCGCGGTTATTGCGTTATTTCTTGTGCTATTGGGAATTTTTGGTACTCATGCAGATGATGGCATTGATTTTCTGATTGGGGGTGGTTTCTTTGCTGTGGGATGGGGCATCCGTTATGCCCTAAGCGGTAACAAGTCATTTAGGTAGCTAATTAAATACAGATAGTTTTAACCTTATATATCTCGTTGTTGCCGGGCGATCCCTCATATCAACCTCAGTGTGACCAATTTGTGACCAAACTGATCTACCAAGATGTACCGCAACTTTACCTTGAACCTATCCCTCTGAAATTATTGAGAGAAAACTGGTGGGCGCTGAGAGACTCGAACTCCCGACATTCTCGGTGTAAACGAGACGCTCTACCAACTGAGCTAAGCGCCCTTAAAATCCTGTCCTGCATAGCTTTGGAGAAGCAGGATGGTGGGCGGTACAGGGATCGAACCTGTGGCCCCACCCGTGTGAAGGGTATGCTCTACCGCTGAGCTAACCGCCCGATAAAAGGGAGTTTAAGCTATTCAATATACGGCTTTCTGTCAAGAAGCGCTTTTGCCTTATTTTGGCGACGGCGGCTTTATGGAGGCATCCGGTTGGAAAGAAGGCGCCTGCGGTTGCTGGTCTATAAGTTCGATAACCTTCTCTTTCAAAGGCGCCAGCTTAAGGAGGAATATCTCGGCAAACGCACCCTTCTGCTTGAAATTACTGTCCAGCGCCGCGATTCTGTCCTGATCGACACGAAAATGAAAGTTAAGTTTTATGCCGCGGGAAGCCGCATAATCGACAAGCTCCTTTTGCGTCGCGGTAAAGAAATTTTGAAAAGAGCCGTGTTTTTCAACAATCACTGTTGCATAGGCATCAACGGCCTCCGTAAACGCTCTATAAGAGTCTACCTCAGGCTTTCTGATCGAAAATACGAAGAAGGCCCTGCTACCGGCACAGGCTTCGAGCTCAAGTAGCGTCAGTGTGTCGTTAGCTTTTTTGAAATCTTCTTTTAAATGGCTTTTCATTGCATGTTTCCTTGTATTTAAATGTTTTCTTCAGATGATTTTATAATACGGAAATTAATTTATGTCAAAAAAAAGCCAGCCCATTTAAAGGCTGGCCTTTTTTAAAACAGTAACGGGCTGGATTAGCTATTCACAGCTTCTTTGAGCTCTTTGCCGGGCGTGAACTTGACGCGGTTCGCGGCGGCGATCTGGATGGTCTCTCCGGTACGCGGGTTGCGGCCGGTGCTGGCTTCGCGGCGGGCAGTCTTAAAGGTGCCGAAACCGGCGAAGCGGGCTTCGCCGCCGTTTTTCAGCTCTGTGCCAATACCGTCAAACGCCAGATCGATGACTTCGATGATCTGCGCCTTGGAAATTTCGCTTTTTACCTTGCTGACAATGTAGTCGACGAGTTCGTTCTTGTTCATGGGGGACTCTCCTCTTAAAGGGGTTGCTACAAGGATATAATGCCCCATATACAGGGATTCTCAATGATGAATCACGTCTTTTTGCTTATTTTCCGCGCTTCTTGACGTAACATCGACGGCAACTTTTTCATCAATCGGCTCTGGCATTTTGAGCAGGGCATGTTCCAGAACTTCGCTGAAGTTCTGCACCGGAACGATTTCCAGGCCTTTTTTGACGTTGTCGGGGATTTCCGCCAGATCTTTAACGTTATCCTTTGGAATCATCACCTTAACGATACCTCCGCGCAAGGCGGCCAGCAGCTTCTCTTTCAAACCGCCGATGGGCAGCGCATTGCCCACCAGATCTACCTCGCCGGTCATGGCGATATCTTTATGGATAGCAATACCAGTGAGCGCGGAGACAATCGAAGTTACCATAGCCAACCCCGCAGACGGGCCGTCTTTCGGCGTCGCGCCTTCAGGCACGTGTATATGCACGCCGACCGATTCGAAGATGTCCGACTTGAGGCCGAGATCGTTGGCGCGCGAGCGCACCAGCATTTCCGCGACCTGAATGGACTCTTTCATCACGTCGCCGAGTTTGCCGGTCATGGTGACCTTGCCGCCGCCTTTGGAACCCGCAGGCACCGTGACGGCTTCGATCTGCAGCAACTCGCCGCCGACTTCCGTCCAGGCGAGCCCCGTGACGCACCCGACGCGGTCCTGCTCGTCCGCCACGCCGTAGCGGAAACGTTCCACGCCCGCATATTTGCCGACATTTTTCGGCGTGACGTCGATGGACTTCTTCTTGCCGAGCATGATTTCGCGGATCGCCTTGCGCGCGAGATTGGAAATCTCGCGCTCGAGGTTGCGCACGCCCGCTTCCCGTGTGTAATAGCGGATCAGGTGGCGCAACGCCGCGTCATTGATCGAGAACTCGCCTTTCCTGAGGCCGTTCGCCTCCATCTGCTTGTCGAGCAGGTGACGCTTGGCGATTTCGATTTTTTCGTCTTCGGTGTAGCCGGGAATGCGGATCACTTCCATGCGATCGAGCAACGGACGCGGCAGGTCGAGCGTGTTCGCCGTGCAGATGAACATCACGTCGGAGAGGTTGTAATCGACCTCAAGATAATGATCGTTGAAGGTGTTGTTCTGCTCCGGATCGAGCACCTCGAGCAACGCCGACGACGGATCGCCGCGCCAGTCCTGTCCCATTTTGTCGATCTCGTCGAGCAGGAAAAGCGGATTGGTCGTCTTGGCCTTCTTCATGCCGTGGATGATCTTGCCCGGCATGGAACCGATATAGGTTTTGCGGTGGCCGCGGATCTCGGATTCATCGCGCACGCCGCCCAGCGACATCCGCACGAAGTTGCGGTTGGTCGCCTTGGCGATGGATTTGCCAAGAGACGTCTTGCCGACGCCCGGCGGGCCGACGAGGCACAAGATCGGTCCCTTGACCTTGTTGCCGGCGCGCAGTTGCACCGCGAGATATTCAAGAATGCGCTCTTTCACCTTCTTCAGGCCGTAATGGTCTTTTTCGAGGATGGACTCCGCGATTTTAAGGTCTTTCGACGTTTTGGAGCGCTTGTTCCACGGCAGGCTCACCATCCAGTCCAGATAGTTGCGCACCACCGTCGCCTCGGCCGACATCGGCCCCATCTGGCGGAGTTTCTTCATCTCGGCGTCGCACTTGGCGCGCGCTTCCTTGCTCATGCGGGCCTTTTTGATCTTCTCCTCGAGTTCGGTGAGTTCGTCGCCACCCTCTTCGCCCTCGTTGAGTTCCTTCTGGATCGCCTTCATCTGCTCGTTGAGGTAATACTCGCGCTGCGTCTTCTCCATCTGGCGCTTGACGCGGCCGCGCACGCGCTTTTCGACTTCCAGCACGCCGATCTCGCCTTCCATGTAGCCGAAAATCTTTTCCAGCCGCTGGGCAACGTCTGCCGTTTCCAGCAATTTCTGGCGCTCGGGAATTTTCAGGGAAAGATAAGACGCCACCGTGTCGGCGAGCTTCTCGGCGTTGTCGATCTGGCTGACCGATGAAATGATTTCCGGGGGGATTTTCTTGTTCAGCTTCACATACTGCTCGAACTGCGCGATGCACGTGCGCATCAGGACCGCCGTGGAATCGCCGCTGACCGGCGCTTCGGGCACTGCTTCCGTATAGGCTTCAAAATATTCTGTTTTGTCGGTGTAGGTCGTGATGCGGATGCGGCTCTGCCCCTCGACCAGAACCTTGACCGTGCCGTCCGGCAATTTCAGCAACTGCAAGACCACGCCGAGCGTGCCGACGTCGTAAAGATCGCCCGGCGTCGGATCGTCCTGTTGCGGGGACTTTTGCGTGACCAGCACGATCTGCTTGCCGATCTGCATCGCGCTTTCGAGCGCGCGCACGGATTTATCCCGCCCGACGAACAGCGGCACGATCATGTGCGGAAAAACCACGATATCCCGCAAGGGCAATACCGGATATTTCTTGGCTGCTGTTTCTGGTGTTTCTGTCATGTTCTTCCTTTTCTGGGCTTATCTTTCGATTATACCATGCCATTATGCGCCGAGATTCCTTTATAATTCGAAAAAATTTATTTTTCGAAATAAAAAATAAACCATCCCCCGCACGGCGTGGAAATTTTACAAATTTTTTATTTATTATGAAGAGCTTATGCCGCTTTCTTGTCGCTATGGTCGAACGGCTGACGCTCCACGATCTGGTCGATCAGTCCAAAAGCCTTGGCATCCTCAGCCGACATGAAGTTGTCGCGCTCCAGCGCCTCTTCAATCGCCTTGATCTTCTGACCTGTGTGCTTGACATAGATTCCGTTCAGGCGTTCGCGCAATTTGAGAATTTCCTTGGCCTGAATTTCGATATCCGTTGCCTGACCTTGCGCGCCGCCGGAAGGCTGGTGTACCATAATTCTGGAATTCGGAAGACTGTAACGCTTGCCCGCAGCTCCTGCCGCCAGCAACAAAGACCCCATCGAGCAGGCCTGACCGATGCACACCGTGGCCACGTCCGGCTTGATGTATTGCATCGTGTCGTACATGGCAAGACCGGAGGTCACGACACCGCCCGGAGAATTGATGTAAAGGTAGATATCGCGCTTGGGGTTTTCCGACTCCAAAAATAGCAACTGCGCACAAATCAGCGCAGACATATGGTCTTCGACCTGCCCTGAAAGGAAGATGATCCGCTCTTTCAGAAGGCGCGAATAGATATCGTAGGAGCGCTCGCCGCGCGCTGTTTGCTCGATAACCATCGGTATCAGCATGCTTGCCTGTTCCGGAATGTGCGTCATAGATATCCCCCTGCGTGTAAAACAATAAAATGGCCAGTCATTTCTGACCGGCCATTCTATATTAGCAAGCTTGAAAGGCTAGTTTAAAGGACTTTTTTTAGCCTTGCTTCGGCGCATTGCGAGGCTTGCGCGTCGCCCTGGGCTGCTGCTGTTGCTGTTGCTTGTTGTCGTTGGTTGCCTTCGATGTCGCGGCCTGCGTCTTTTTCATGGCCGCCAGCTCGGGCGTCCAGAATTCCTGACGCTGGGCAAGCTCGACGAGCGCTTCCGCACGGCGGCGTTCGCCGATACCGTCATCATCAGCCGTGCCGAGGAACATGAAAATAAGATCCATCGTGGACTTTCCGGCGACATCGGCCTCGCGTCTGTCTTGCTTTGCCTTAAGGAAAGCATCGGCAGCCGAGTCAAAGGGCGCCGTCTTGTCGCTCCCTTTGTAAATATCGTTTATGAACCCGATTTTCAGGGCCTGTTCAGCCGAGAGCCAGGTGTTCTTGGCGCACATCAAATCCCAGAACCTTTCGTTAAGGCCGATGTGACGGATGTAAATGGATTTCATATCATCGAACAAACGCCGGGTTTGCTCCATGTCGATTTCCTGTGCGGAAAGCTCGCCTTGCGTGCCGCTTGCGATGGAGTGGATCATCAGGCTTGCGCCCTTCGCCATCAAACGCACGTCACCGCCCGCCATCAGAATCGATCCCATGGAAGCCTGCATGCCCAGGCCGACCGTGCGCACCGGCGCTTCGATCGAACGCATCGTGTCGTAAATCGCACGACCCGCGATGACGCTGCCACCCGGTGTGTTGATCAGCACGTCAATCGGCTTCTGAGAATCCACCTCGTTCAGATAGCGCAACTGCGCGATCGTCACGGCAGCCATCGCCGGCTCGACCTGACTGTTGATCACAATAATGCGATCTTTCAGCAGGAGAGAAAAAATATCATAACCCGTGCCGTCCTTGCCGCGCACGGAAGGAACCATGACGCCCGAAGCGTCGATCGCGCTTCTGGCCTGTTCCATCATCTCGGGCGTGTAAACCGCTTTCATTTGACGTATGAGGGTGTCTTTTTCTTGCTGTTTGTCAAAAGCTTTTTTCATCTTCGTGGAACCTTTCTTGCTTGTCGTTTTTTTGCTTCTCGCTTGTTTTAAGTCATAAATCCAATTTTTATTACAGGTTTCTTTTACGTTTCTTTCTTTGCGTCATGACTTTTTGAAGTTTTTTTACTTGGCCTTTTTTGCAGATTTCGCTTTCTTCGGCGACTCCTGTTCAGCGGCCTTGGTTAATTCTTCAATATCGACCTGACGAGTTTCCATGTTAATTCTTTCCAGAACGAAGTCAATAACTTTATCTTCGTAAATCGGCGCTCTCAAACCTTCCAGCGCCTGCTCATTTTTCTGATAAAATTCAAACACTTGACGTTCTTTTCCGGGATAACGGCGGGCTTCGTTGATGACAGCCTGCTGAATTTCTTCGTTCGTCACCTCGATTTTGTTGATTCGTCCGACTTCGGCCAAAACCAGCCCCAGCTTAACGCGGCGTCCGGCGATATCGCGGTATTCCTGCTTTTCTTCTTCGGAACCGTGTTCGTGATCATGCGCGTGATTGTGCTCATGGTCATGCATCAGTTGATTCCAGATGCCTTCGAACTCGGCCTCGACCATGCCGGCGGGCACGGTGAAGTCATGCGCCTCGTCCAGCGCGTCAAGGAGCGCGCGCTTGACGTTGACGCGCGCGACCTGATCGTATTCCTTTTGCATCTGCTGCTCGATGACTTCTTCAAGCTTTGCGAGATTTTCAAAACCCATCGACTTGGCGAATTCATCATCGACTTTCGCCGCCGCCGGAACGCGCAGTTCCTTCACATCAACTTCGAACACGGCTGCGACGCCGCGCAGCTTTTCCTCGCCGTAATTTTCAGGGAAGGTCACCTTCACGGTTTTGTGATCGCCGGCCTTCGCGCCGACCAGCTGGTCTTCGAACGTGTCGATGAAGCTTTTGGAGCCGAGTTCAAGTGGAAAGCCCTCGCCCTTCATGCCGGGGAACGGCTTGCCGTCGACCGTGCCGTCGAAGTCGATGATGACGATGTCGCCGGTCTTCGCCGCGCGGTTTTCCTCGACTTTTTCGGAGCCTTTGTTGCTCGACGCGATGCGGTTCAGCGTTTCCTTGACGGCTTTCGCTTCCGGCTTGGCCGTCAGTTTTTCCAGCTTGATCGATTTGAAGTCCGCCAGCTTGATTTCCGGCAGAAGCTCGATCGCCATCGTGTATTCGAGACCGTCTTTTTCGTCGAAGGTCTTCACTTCGATTTTCGGGCGCATCGCCGGGCGCAGTTCGTTTTCGTTGATCGCCTTGAGCGTGCTGTCGTTGACGGCCAGCTCCAGCACTTCGCCCATCACCGCCTTGCCGTATTTCGATTTCAAAAGCGCGAGCGGCGCCTTGCCTGGACGAAAGCCCGGCAGGTTGACGGTCTTGCCGATTTCCTGCAACTTCTCGTTGATCTTCTCGTCGATCTCCGCGCCCGTCATGGTAACGGTGTATTCGTGCTTGAGGTCTTCTTTTTTGGTCTGTGTGATCTGCATCGGATGGGCCTTCTTCCTCTTTCTAAAAACAATCTCTCCATGGTGCGGGCGGAGGGACTTGAATCCACACGCCTTGCGGCACCGGAACCCAAATCTATTAGAATCATCAAGGACTCGCAAGATTTTTTCGTAAAAACAACGAGTTCCATGTTATCATAGGGTTATAAGCCCCGGACACACTTTGGACACGCTTTTTGCCACAGGAGCAAGGCCATGACAACACATCAAATGTTCGATGGAAGGTCATGGGTAAGACCCGAGTGACAAAACGAGCGTCGGCTTTTGCAAAAGCGTGCCTGGAGCCGTAGAGCCTTTTCGGCGCTTGCAGGAGCGCATGAAAAAAGAATCTTCAGACAATGAAATTCCGAAAGAACTTCAACTGACGAACAAGGTGTTTCGCAAGTTCAAACGTGGCCTTTTTTAACCAGATTCTTCGTGAAGAAGGCCTCAAAATAGACCGCATCGCGCCAGACATACAAAGCCGCGAAGCACCGCAGAAAATAAAGATTCTGAAAAAATATAACGGTTTAACCTATAGCGAAAAAAGGAAATATCTCATATTCTCTCAAGTCCACGCGCGGGCGTGGCGGAACTGGTAGACGCGGCAGACTTAGGATCTGTTGAGGCAACTCGTGGGGGTTCAAGTCCCTCCGCCCGCACCACTACTTTCCCCCAAAATCCGTATCTCGAAACAGCCGAAGACCTTCGGCATGGATTACACCGAAACTATGATTGCGGGTGAACGGCTAGTTTACAGGTGTTCTTGATGGGCAATAAGGTTACAGAAAAAGCCTGTAATCGCTATCTAGCACCTCCGCCAGACGCTTTGCCATCTGCTTGCCGATAGGCCGCTTGCCGTGCTCCATTTCGGAAAGATGATGCTGGTGAATATCCAGTTCAGCGGCCAGAACCTTCTGGGTAAGTCCTGCCTTATGCCGCGCACCGCGCAACATAGCCGCCGGACGCAAAGTGTCATCTGACAGTTCCGGCAACACTTTCTCGGCAGAGATAGATTTTTCAAGAGCGGCCTTCTGCAAGCGCGAGGCGACGAAAGCCTCCACTTCTCGCGCATAGCGAGCGGGAAGCGCAAAACGGCGGGACCCCACGGTCACTTTTACATCTTCAATATGGCGCATTTTCACGGCTCCCTGCATAATAAACTTCGATCAATTTCACGTTCCGGTCTTCTACTCTCCAGCAGGCTACCCATTTGTAGCCGAGATGGCAGTGGTATTCTTCTTTTCTGAGCTTGGAGTAGTTTTTCCAGTTCGACCGGGCGGGTCCGCTCAACTGCATCTCCCGCACCAGAAGGGCGAGCAAATCCCGCTCTTTTTTCGGCAACTTGCCGACCTGCTTTTCAGCCTTGCTGGTAAAGCCAACAATCCAACTCATTTCATATCCTTAATATATACCATTTAATGGTATATTTCAATTATATTTTCAGAATAGGCTTATGCCGTTGAAAAGTCTACAGGTTTAACACTGTTCCAGCAGCGCTTTTCTTACATCCTCTTCCGACCAATGAAGCCGTTGCGGTTCGCCGCGCAGGAGGGTGGAGCGTTTTTTGGTGATGACGGTGCCGACCTTGTGCGGCACGAGCACTTTGGCGACGGTGTTTTCGAGGAGTTCGGATTTCAGGACGGTGAGCTTGATAAAATCGCCGTCGATCTCGATGATTTGCGCGATGACCTTTTGCTGTCCGACGGGCGCGGCGCGGCTCTTCCACTCCCGCCGCACCGTGCTATGCGGAAGAGCATTCAAGCTCCTCCAGCTCCACCATGACCAAAGAGCGTGCCCGCCCCTTCGGAACCCAGCCCAACCGTCCGCCGATTGGATGCGCGTGAAGGGTGTTACATCTTCGTCTTGAAGCTTGTGACAAGGAGACGTTTTTGCACATGTTGAACTCTGAATGATTCGCTGTAGGAACGGCGCTCGCATACACGACTGCATACTATTGTATACTGACCTACCAAATTCCGAGGAAGCTTTACTGGTCAAACCCCAAGCTTTCCGCCGATTTTCCTGTTTTAAATTAAATTTTAACCATCAGGGCATAAAATTGGAGAAATAACTGCATCATTTTATGACGGTGCGTTTCAGTGCCGTCGCCATATTTAAAATTTGCATTATTGGGGGATTTTTAATGGGCAAGTGTCTGTCTGCGATTTCTTTTTCCCGTCGATACCTGCAGCTAGCCCGGTTTTCATGCATCATTCTGACGCTCGGCTTATTGACGGTTCCCGCGCGTGCCGAGACGCAATACATTCTCGCGCCGATGAGTCCTGCAACGAATTTTACAACGGCCCCGCCCGTCGGTTCCGGGCATAGATCGATGATGATGTTGAGCGCCGTATCCGGAAACTTTTTCAGCGCTTACATGGGAGAACGCGTTCCTTTGCAGGCGTGGGGCATATTCAGCATTCCGAGCTGTCAGCCTTTGGGTCCGGCGGATGAAAATGTGACGCGCGCTCCGCAACATGGCACGCTCGGCTTCACCGTCATATCGGGCACGGTCACGGGGAGCATCTGCACGGGTCGTCAGGGCACGTTCACACAGCCGGCCTACACATGGACGGATGCCTCGGCGGCGCTGGGAACCGAAGACCCTTTCAGCATTCACTGGTTTTCCACGCAGTACGGCGTTTCCTTTGGCGAATCCTACACGGCAGTCCTGAATACGGATACGTCGAAAGGGCTTGGCATTTGCGTTCCGTGCCTCGCAAAAGAGAACGGCGCGGGTGTTTATACCCCTGTCACGAATACCGGAACGGTTGCGGCTGGCAATCCGGTCAATATCGGCATCGGCAACAAGTTCGAGCAGGTGGAGGACTACGCGACTGCGGGGCGGAATCCGTTGCGGTTGGTGCGGTATTACAACAGCATGGCGGCGGATAAGACGGACGCTATGGAGCTGGGGTCGAAATGGCGCGACAATTACGACCGGTATCTCGACGTGTCGATAGGCACGGTGACGGCGGAGCGCGCGGACGGTCAAATCCTGACCTTCATTAAAAACGCCGACAACAGCTGGACGAGCGACACGGACGTGGACCTGACGCTGACCAACGTCGGCGCGTCGTGGTACCTGACGGATCACAGCGACACGGTGGAGACTTATTACCAGCCATCGTCTTCGAATACGGCTTATTTGCAGCGCATCGTCACGCGCGGCGGCTACGAGCGCGACCTTGCGTATAACGCGAACAATCAGCTTGCATCGGTGACGGACAGCTTCGGGCGCAAATTGGGTTTCGCTTACAACAGCGCAGGGCTGCTGAGCCAGGTCACCACGCCGGGCAATCTGGTGCTGACCTACGGATATGATTCCAGCGGCGCGAACGGCAGCACGCTCGACCGTCTGACGTCGGTCTCCTACAACACCACGCCCGCGACGGACCGCATCTATTCGTATGTCAACAACTTCGATCTCGCCTCGATCACCGATGAAGACGGCAACGTTTACGCGCAATGGACGTATGACGACAAGGACCGCGCGACGTCGAGCCAGCACGCGGGCGGCGCAGGCAAAGTCACCATCTCCTATGACTCCGACACGCAGCGCACGGTCACGGGGCCGCTGGGGCAGCAGACGGTCTATACCTTCCAAACTTTGCAGGGCGTGCCGAAGGTGGTGAAGATCGCGCGCGCGGCGTCGGGCACGGTTCCGGCGGGCACGGAGAGCTTCACTTACGATTCCAACGGCTACGTGGCGAGCAAGACGGACTGGAACGGCAACGTCACGGACTATATCAACGACGCGCACGGCGACCCGACCAGCATCACCGAGGCGGCGGGCACGGCGCTGGCGCGCACGACGACGATCGCTTACGGCGGGCCGACCGGACGGCTGCCGGGCGAGATCGTCGCGCCGAACCTCACCACGCACTACACCTACGACCGCTACGGCAACGTGCTGACGCGGCAGGAGACGGACACCGCGACGCCGGGCGGTGCGACGCGCACGTGGGTTTATACGTACGATCAGGACGGGCACATGCTGACCATGACCGACCCGCGCGGCAACGTCACGACCTATACCTACGACGGCGACAACCTCGCGACAATCACCAACGCGCTCGGGCAAACGTCGAAGATCACGTCTTACAACGCGAGCGGCCTGC
>JAJZVA010000004.1 GCA_021845905.1 Pseudomonadota bacterium | reverse complement strand
ACTCTTGCCGCTGACGGTGGTGAAACCGTCGGCATGACGCCTATCTCAAAAGGCGAGCCATTGCAGGACGGTTCTTACGGACAGGTGACGCTTGACGGAACGGCACAAAAGATGGTTGCCGTACCCACGCGCGCGCTCATCCTCGACCGCGGACAGTGGTGGGTGCTGGTGCAAACGGATAAAGGCCTGCAAAAACGCAAAGTCACAATCGGCCCTGCACGCGGCTGGATGACGTTCATCAAAAACGGATTGGATGCGGGTGACGCCGTCGTCACGAACGATGCTTATGCCCTGTTCCACCGCGGCATCGCCAGCCGTTATCAGCCGCCGGACTGAATGGGAAAGTAATATGAAGCACATTTTCTCCCGTCCTTTGCTCTGGCTTCTGATCTACGGTGCGCTCGCGGTTTACGGTCTGCATGCGCTTTTCGTCACGCCGGTGGAAGTTCTTCCGCGTTTCGGCTTTCCGCAGATTTCTGTCGTCGTCCACCGCTCCGGCGCTCCGGCGACGGCTCTTGAAACCGAAATCATACGCCCGCTCGAAGGGCAAATTCTCTCGCTGCCGGACGTTTCTTCCGTGCACTCGACGATGGGTGGCGGCACGGTGGAAATCGACGTACGTTTCCGGCAGGGAACGCAGGCGGCGGCAGACCTGCTTGCCGTCAACGGCGCGATCGACCGGGCGCGCAGCGGATTGCCGTCCGACGCGCATCCGCAAGTGAACATCATGGGCAACGCCATCAACGAGGTGGCGGATTATGCGGCGATAATTCCGGCCAATGTCGCGCCAGCGGAAGCGGAGAACGCTATCCGCGCCACCGTCGTCCCCGCCTTGCGCGCGCTTTCCGGCGTGCAGCGGGTCGAAGTCTATGGCGCGGGGCGAGAAGCTTTATGGGTACAGCCCGATCTTGCCGCCCTGCACAGATACGGCGTGACCGTCACGGCGATCATGGCCGCCCTGAAGCAATCCGTCGTCCGCGCTTCCGGAGGATATATTACGGCAGGTCATCAGGACGTTCCCATAGAAATTCAGAATCTGCCGCAACATATAAACGATCTTGCCGCAATTTCCGTGACGAACGCGCAAGGGCGCATGATTCCGCTCGGCGCGCTCGCGCACGTCGTGCGCGCAGGTGTGCCGACGCACAATGCCGTTCTGCTCGACGGGCATGCGTCCATCGCGCTCACGATCCTGAAACAGCCGGGCGCGGGCACGCTACCCGTGACACGCGCGGTGCAAAAGACGCTGACCGAAACGGCGGGCGCGCTGCCCGAAGGCGTGAAATGGGTGCGCATCTACAATCAGGGTTATCTGGTGCATCTGATCGGTCGCGATCTGGGCCGCAACCTCGTGCTCGGCGGCCTGCTTGCCATTGGTGCGCTGCTGCTCGCGCTTGGCTTTGGCCGCGGCGTGTGGCTGCTCGCCCTAAGTATCCCCATGTCCTTGCTGATGGGCATCGGCCTGCTGCACGCGGCGGGACAAAGCCTCAACCTTATCACGCTTGGGGCGCTCACTGTCGCGGTCGGGTTGCTGGCCGACGACGCCATCATCGTGCTTGAAAGCATCCAGCACCGCCGCGAGCAAGGCGCGGGCGCACAGGAAAGCGTAGCCGAGGGCTTGAAAGACATCGCCAGCCCCGACGTCACCGGCACGCTTACCACCGTTTCGGTCTTTTTGCCGCTGCTCGCTGTCGGCGGGCTTGCGGGATTGTTCTTCATCCCCTTCGCGCTCGCCATGACATTCGCGCTGCTCGCGTCACTGTTCGTGTCACTCACGCTGATTCCGCTGGGCCTCGGCTTCATCAAAACGCGCGCCGCCGCGCGGGAAAGCACCTTTCTTCCGAAACTGCGGATTTTGAATGAAAGGCTGTTTCATGCCGTCGCGCGCAGACCGCGCTTAAGCCTTTTCGCCTGCGTGGTCTTTTTGTTCGCCAGTCTTGCGGGACTGGTGCTTGTGCCAATCAACTTCCTGCCATTGCCGAACGAAGGCGTTCTGCTGGAGAGCTTCAGCCTGCCGCCGGGTACGTCGCTCCCCGATACGCGCGCGGCGGTCGATCACATCACGCAGAAACTGAGATCCGATCCCGTCGTCGATCACGTTTACGCCCGCATAGGCTCAGCTTCCGACACCGCCTACACGGAACCCGCCTACGCGGGGGAAATGGAGATTACGCTGAAACCCGGCGTCGATGCCAACAATCTTGACGCCATCAGCGCACGTCTTCTGAAGGAAAGCCGCATGACGGACGTTCAGTCAGGCATTGATACCCCGACGATCGAGCGCACAGGAGAAAGCCTGTCCGGTCTGCCGCAACCGTTCGTGCTCCACGTCTTCGGCAACAGTATCGCGGGCTTGCGCAAACTTGCGAAAAAAATCGCCGCGCAATTGCACGGCGTGCCCGGACTCGCCGGCGTTTTCAATAATGACGCCTATCCGGTGAGCACGATTCAACTGACTCCGGATATGACGGCCCTGACCGCTGCGCATCTCGCGCCCGCCGCGCTCTATGCGCAGATTCGCCCTCTGCTCCACGGAGAAACGGCGGCGCTTGTACCAAGCGGCAATGTGCCGCTTGCACTCTATGTACGCCTCACTGACGCAACGCAAAAATCGCCGCATGATCTGGCGCAGCTGCCCGTCAAAACGCCGCAGGGATGGACGCCGCTCGGCGGCCTTGCAAAGCTGAAACTCGTCAGTCGCCCGAACCTGATCCGCCACCTTGATGGCACGCGCATGCTCGACATCCTTGCCACACCGACAGCGCCGCTGGGTAGCGTTATCGCCGCCGCGAAACAGGCGTTGCGGAGCGTGCAATTGCCGCAGGGTGATCGCATCGCTTTCGGCGGGTTGTATCCTGAACTGGAGCAGGCGGCGTTGAGCCTTGTCGCGGCGCTCGTTGCCGCGCTGGCACTGATGGCCGGGATCATGGCCTTGCAGTTCGATGGATTTCTCGTGCCCGGTTTGCTGCTGCTGCAAATGCCGCTGGCCTTGACCGGCGGCGCGGCAGCACTCGTCGTCAGCGGCGTGGGGCTCAACGCCACGGGGTTAATCGCGTTTCTCACGCTCGTCGGCGTCAGTCTCAATCACGGCATCGTTCTGCTCTACCGCGCACGCCGCAATGAAAAGGACGGCATGGACGTTAAATCAGCGGTCGAGGAGGCGGTGCGTGCGCGCTTCCGCCCGATCGCCCTTACCACAGCGACAGCGGTGCTGGGCATGCTGCCGACGGCGCTGGGTCTCGGAGCGGGCGCAGCGCCAGAACAGGGGCTCGCTATCGTGATCATGGGCGGCGTGCTCTGGAGCGCGCTCCTGAGCACCAATCTTATTCCCGCGCTTTACCTCGCACGACGGCTGAAAGGGTGAAAATATTAAAGGCTGATCGATGGGTATCCAAAGAGAGAGCGGAATTCCCCTTCCGGTCTGGATTTTCAAGGACAGAAACACCCTTGAATCTATGGGGTGTCGGAGAGAGACATCGCCCTGACCTGTGCTCAATCGGCAGCACGGTTGCGCCTATGCAGGCAATAAAATTTCAATGATATTTTGGTGCCCGCATGGGCGGCCTTGGGGTTTTAAAGGGTACGGCCAGAACACCCTTTAAAGCTTTTCGGGATGACGCCGCGCATACCTGATAAATGCCCGCGCCCCTTCAAACAGGCGGAAGCAGATAAAACTTCGGTCTGGGTTTCCGAAGGGGCAGGCACGCTCCTTGGGTCATGGGGTTTCGGGGGATGCAATGCGGATGAGCATTGCATGGAACGCTCCCCCGAACGGGCAGATTGAACAGGCCGCAACGGTTCATGGCCGGAAGGCCAGATGAGGCCATACTGCATATCGGCGGTCATGGCCTCTGCCACGGAAGCAACCCAAGTAACGGACATATGCGGGTATGCCTGTTACGGTGTGCGGTGCGGGAGTGGCTCGGGCATGATACAGGACGGTCGCCCGCAAGGGCGGCGCTCTGTTCTGCGTCAGGCAGGGAAGGATGCAACGGAAGGGAAAACAGGTCGCCGTCAGGCGGCGGCATTTCCCTTCCTTGCCAAGCTCGGGATGGGACGACTCGAAACGCCAGTTTCAGGTGTCACCATCCACAGCTTGCCATTCCGCGCGGAGCGCGGGTCTTCAGAAAAATATTCTTTGAAACTTTATTACCCGCCTCTGGCGGGGCGGCGAAAGCCGCAGTTTACTTAGGGTTTCGGGCGGAAATCCGGTTGAGGATTCACGTGCTTAACCTGCCTTATCCTTACGCTTTGACGGATGTTTCGTCAATGGATGAAGGGTAGTTTTAGATACTATTGTTGCGGTGCGTCAGTAACTCTTTTTAAACTTTGGTTAATGAACGCTTGATAGCCTGAAAGTATTGGCACGCGGGAACTAAAAGCCCGCTTGGG
This sequence comes from Pseudomonadota bacterium, assembly GCA_021845905.1. Taxonomy (GTDB): domain Bacteria; phylum Pseudomonadota; class Alphaproteobacteria; order Micavibrionales; family UBA2020; genus PALSA-926. Next base: position 181,896 of record JAJZVA010000004.1, on the reverse strand, counting down.
CAAGCCGGAAGCCCTGCCCACGGTCGATCAGGCAAAGGCTTATCTCGCCGAGCGCATGGGCGAGAATTTGCAAAAATATCTCGCCGACGCCAAGCGGCGGGCAAAAGACGTTCGCGCACCTCTGGTGCGGGAAATCCGCCTTCTTGTCCATCATCAGCGCACAGAACGCGCCGCGCTGATAGAACGGCAAGAAAAGCGCTGGGCGCAGGAAACCCGTGCGCGGGCGGCACGCCTGCCGCGCGGGTTCAAGGGCATCTGGCACAAAGCCACGGGCGCATATAAAAAAGTCCGCACCCTGAACGAGGCCGAGACTCGCGCCGCGCTTGTGAGGAGTGCGCTATTAGCTAATACAAGCCATTCCTAAAATGGAACGCTATCTGAAGTGTTTTTCGACTTTTTAGGCTCCTTGCTTACAACCTGAAACCACTTACTTCCTCTGTACGCACGGTCAGGACCTAAAAAATCCAGCATTCCCAAATCCTGTAAATGCCGAAAATAGGCCTTGAGAGTTTCCCATGACGATGGCAAGCGGCTTGAAATGTCAGCGGGAACAAGTTCAGGGTAGAGGCGGCCATATATTCCTACATTTTTTACACAAGAAGAGACTTTGCATCCTGCTTTGTTTTGCAACCAATCATCAACCGCCCTAATAGAAAATGGCTTGCCACTGTAGCAGATAAAAGCACTGTAAAATGCCGCTTGCCAGATACGCCTGTCACAACCAAAAATCCAATCTCCATTAGTAACTTCTACATTAAGAAACTCCGGCAACTCTTGCCAAGGAATAGGAAGATATTGTCTAGTCACCTTCCATGAAGGGTGTATTTCTGCACCCTTCTTGAGTTGTGCTATATATTTACTACTGCATAGAACCTTTAAGTCCTTTAGCGCATTCACAAGCTGGGATTTTTCTTTCTGTATCCGTTTCTGTTCTTTGATTCTTTCTTGTTCATATTCCTTCTCTGCCTGCTGTATTTTTAGCGCGAGCTGATTTTCAAGGCTCATTTTGAGGGCAAGTTCTCTCGTATTATATAACCATTGAATACGTTTCGGATCATTGATGCATGACCAGAAAGTTTCCCAGTCAAGAACATCATCTGGCGTCACGTCGGATAAATTGATTTCAATGGCTGATATATCAGCCTCAGCTATTTTTAAAATTTTCTGATTTTCAACTTTATGCCTGTAAAGGATTTCAATGATAAGTGGCTTAGCCTCTTTCATTGCCAATATATCAACTTTCATTCCAGAAAGCCCTACTTCCTCTTCTACAGAATCAAATTTGATGACCTTTCCTTTTGGCACAATATTTTTCTTTTCTATATGTTTTATGCCCATTGAATCTATTCCAGATACAACGGAAGTGTATTTTGAAAGAGTTATGCTTTTCCTTTCTATTATGATCTGCTTGGCGGCCAGATGAATGGTGCTTTCCCATCCACCATCACATGCAGTCTCAACGGCATGTTTAAAGTGGGCTTGTTTTACATGGCCGTTGTTGGCTGCAATCAGCGGAGACCGACAGGATGGACAGACACAACCACATTTCTTACCATTTTCTACATCAAGAATGTGGGCAAGAACGTTATTTAAATTAAGTCCAAAAGGCAGTTTTATTTTCACGGCTTTCATAATAATGTTATTACCATGGGCAGATATGAAGTCTCCATAAATTTATTCAGAAGTAATCTACTTTTTTATTATCTACCCGCACCTATAAACCAGCCTCTCACCCACAATCAGGGTTTCGGTGTAATCCATGCCAAGGTCGCGGGCGATGGCGTCGTAGTCCAGATAGCTCTGGATTGACGCGGGTATCTCGCCAAACAGACCCTCGTCCACGAATTGTTCGGCCAGTTCCTTCAGACTTTCGACTTGGTAAATATCCACGTCGAGATTGTCCGGATCGTCGGTGCCGAGGATGAATGTATAACCGCACTCTCCGACCGCGAGGATAACCTTCTGCTTCTGGTGCTCGTCCCATGTGTCGCAAGCCTCTAAGTAGGCCGGAAAATTGCACTGACCAACGTCGAGCGCGTGGAACAGGTTTGAGTCGATGCTCTCGCCGTCGATGAATTGCAACTCGTATTCTTCAACAAGACTGCCGTAAGGATTGAAGTTTTTGGCGGCTTTTTGCGCGTAGTCTTCCGCGCTGTCGAAGTAAAATCCTGTAGCGGAAATGTCGTATGGCTGGGCGAAGAGGGTTGTCATGGCGTTCTCCTTTGTTTGCATTACCCTGTCGGGCGATGCCTCCCGTCCGCCATGTAGCGGGCGCGGCGTCATACACAAAAATTGGAGGGGCCTCCGGAGGAACCGATTTTTTTGTTGACGCATGAAGCGCCAGCTTATGGCAGGGGGCTGAAGATTGCATGACGGGGGAATGTAAATCGTAAAAGGGTTAAACGCCGGATACAGCACCCTCGCTCTATAGCCTGTTCATTGAGACTACGTTTTTCTTCTACGTAATGACTGCGTACTGCCCCTGACACTCCTGCCACGTCACGGCCTGTCCATTTGCATCCTGCATCGGTTCGGATTTATCGACGCAAGCCCTGAAGGGCTTCTCCACTGCGTTTCATCGAGTGCGTGCAACCGAACGCGCTGACCTGTCTGCCACATGAGGCCGCGATGGTCGTGGCCGGAAAAGACAGGAGCAGAAAATGTTTATCATCACGAAAGAAGAACTCGAACACATGACCGAAGCGCAACTGCATGCGCTGTATCACAGCATTATCGCCGATCTAACCCGTCGCAATCTCTCGGCGGCGCAATGCCCGCTGACGACGATCACGCTCGCGAACATCCAGACGGTTCTTCGCAGAAAACAAGTGCGTCGGCCTCACGCGCTGCGTTTCTAGGAAGCCTTACGAAAGGTGCGCGGACTGGCCGCGCACCTTTTATGTCTTCAAATCATTGTTCAATCGGAAGCCGAGGAAAATGATTAAGAATTCAATCCGTATCAATAGACGGATCATAAAACTGAAGCGCCTCAAAGAAAACTTGTACCTTATCAGGTGCAATATCACTTTTTGCTCTATTAGCAGCCTTGGAGACGATTTGTATATTGTCTGGAGTATAATGACCATCGCTATCAATGCGATCTGCACTTGGTGCAAACCAAGATTCTGGCTGATGCGGCATAAGCGGATGCCCTGTAATCGCGCATCTGCCATTCTGCTCTTCAATTTTTTCTCGGAGGAATAGTTGAAGATCTGTGTCTGAAGCAAAGCTCATATCTTTTATTTTCACAGTTTTATTGACTTCTTGCCCATTCGAATTTGCGACTGTATTACGTATGGTCTCTGCCATACGTGCAACATCCTTGCCCCATTTTTCATTAAATTCAGGGCTGAGTATCTGAGCGCGTAAGCGCTGTTTGTTTAGCACAATAGTGGGGGGTAATTTAACTTCTTCTGAGGGGAGAGAAAGTATTTTTTCCTGATCTTCCTCTGACAAAAGAATGGCGTTTTGTCTTGTAGCTTGAGAATCAATAGCTGCTTTATTTAGAATATCTAGTCGATTTACTGGCGGCGTAAATTTCCATGCACGAAGCATCGGGATACCCTCGGGCCACATGAAATCACCATTTGGCAAAAAATACTTCTTATTAATGATTGATGGGTCGGAAATCATATCGAGCGTGCGAACTTTTTCTCTACCAATTTCGGCCATGCCGAGAATTTTTCCCCGCTCTTCCTTATGAACATGCTCATCAGATTTTACAGCAACAAACACGATGCGGTCTCCGTGTTGTGCTCGGTTTAGAAGACTATTTCTGCTACCAATTTGACTGAAGGTAATAACGGGAATGGTAGAAGGAGAAAATCCGTAAAATTTTTTTATAAAGAGACGCATGAAAAATCCGCCTTTCATCTGCACGATACGTCACGTATTTTTTAACGTCAATCTTACTTTCCCCATTTGCAGGTATTTAGGGAGGGCTGCCCCCTTTTCTGGGATTTGTCTTCACAAATCCCTTTCTACCACATCCTCACGGGCTTGTCGTCCGCCCTGCCGCTTCGGCTTGCGCACGTTGACCAAGGACGTGTCGATCATGTCCTTGAGGTGCGCGGCATAGTGTTTCTCGATCATCTCTACAGATGTCCGGCAGTTTTTAGCTACCTGATATATGTCCGCCCCTTCCAGCAGGCGGAAGCAGATATAGCTGTGCCGCAGGCTGTAGGCCGTGCGGGGTTTGCCGTGGCGGTCAAACTTCAGGTCATTTTCTTCCATGAGGTTGTTGAACATCTTTTTAAATTCGTTCGGGAACAGAAGGTCGTTCGGTTCGGGCGCGCCAGTCACCTCCGTCGTTTTTCCATCATCCGTTGTCACGGTTTTAGAACGCTCGCGGTCGCGCAAGCGCTCGAAGGGAATCACGGCTCCGGGCATGGACTTGCAATAGCCGACGCCGCGCTTGCCATGCACTTCGATCTCAAGGATACGCTCGCCGGTATAGGCATCATCTACGATTTCCACGTCGCGGAACTGGAGCAGGCTGACTTCGTCCGGGCGCAAGCCGGTGTTTGCCATGAACAGGACGAAGTCATGCAATTGTTCCGCGTGCCATTTGTAACGCGGACTTTTCGGATCGGCGGCATTCTTCCGCGTCGCCTCGTAAAGCTGTTTGTATTCGTTGGGAGTAAACCAAGGGTGGTGCTCGATCTTGCTCTGCCGACGGTAGGGGTCGGACAAGTCCGGCACCTGCCCTATCCATCCATGACGATGGGCAGTTTTCAGGATCATGCTGAGAGTGACGATTTCATTATGAATGGTATTGCGTGCCGGAGGATTCCATTCCGGCACCACAATCTCGGACTCGGCGCTTTTATGCGCCTTGTCGTCCATCCCTTTATTTTTCTTTTTGAGTTGAGCCTTGAGCAAGGCGAATTGTTCTTCTTTCCAGTTTTGAGGTTCCGTCATACGCTGGGCACGGTATTCCTGCGCGACTCCAGCGGAAATTTCAGGAAGGGGTTTATTGCCAAAGTACGGCAGAAGATGAAGGCGGATGCGGTCCTTGTGTCCCTGCACCCATTTGGGGCTACGGTGACCTTTGGTGACAGCCTCGTATTCCTCTGAAAATTTTTCGGCGGCCTCGGCAAAGGTCTTGTCCTTTTCGAGCAGGCCCGCACGGGCCTTACCCTTCATTTCCAGATACCAGTCCTCGGCGATCTCCTTTGCCAAGGCGAGGCTGGTCTCCTTGGTGCTCTTCCGCACCTGCGTGCTGCCGCCGAAGGAGGCGGCACAGTGCCAAGGGCCGTCCTCGGCCCTGCGGAAGAGCTGAACCTTGCCGTTAAGGATTTTGTGGGTACCCGACTCATTGACAGACGCCTGAGGCGTTCTGGGGGTTGATTTCGGTTTTCCGGTCAGTTTCCGATACCAGTCCTCGGCAAAAACCGTGGCCTGTTCAAAGTCCTTTTCTCCGGTGCTTTTGCGGTGGTTCTTGCTTTTCCAGTAGGTGGAGCAATACCACGTGTCGCAATCAGCGCGGCGGTAAAGGCGGGCCTTGCCGTTGAGGATTTCATGCGATTCCATGGCTGTATCCTTTCGTGCGCTAATTTGCGCTAGCTGCGTGCTAGCTATTTTTAGTATATCACACGGATATTATTGGAAAAAGCGTCATGTCCGACAAAAGAAAAAGCCCTTGAATTTCAAGGGCTTTTATCTTCAGAAGATTGGTTGCGGGGGCAGGATTTGAACCTGCGGCCTTCAGGTTATGAGCAAAACCTAGGACAAGTTAACTATCTGATATTTCACCATGAAATATCTGAAAAACTATATACGTGAAAGAAACCGTGCAAGTCAAGAGCTATAGACCTTCAGGAAAAAAACCTGAAGGTCGTAGGTTTTGCGGCGAATAACTTATATATTCGCCGCAATATATGCGGCGAATATCATTGCTTTTGCGGTGAATATCAGTTACATTCACCGCATATATTGCGGTGAATATCATGTGGATACACGAACACAAAAAATGGCCTGACTTCACTTGGAATGCCGAGGCACTGGCTGGAAAACTCGCGGATGTCCGCCATCGGCAGGGTCGTCTCCTCGGGCGTATGGAGGGGTTGGGCTTTGACTTGCGCCGCGAGGCCAGCTTGGACACCCTCACAAGTGATGTCGTTAAGTCCTCCGCCATTGAAGGTGAAACACTGAATCCCGAAGAGGTGCGCTCCTCCATCGCACGGCGCTTGGGGTTGGATATTGCGGGTCTTATTCCCGCCAGCCGTGACGTCGAGGGCATCGTGGAAATGATGCTTGATGCCACACAGCAATTTTCTAAGCCTCTGACCAAAGAACGCCTTTTTGGCTGGCACGCCGCCCTGTTCCCTACTGGGCGAAGCGGGATGTACAAAATCACAGTTGGCAACTGGCGCACGCCGGAAGCGGGTGCCATGCAGGTGGTTTCCGGCGCAATGGGTAAAGAAAAAATCCATTTTGAAGCACCCGATGCCAAGCGCATAGAAAAGGAAATGAAGATCTTTCTGGCGTGGTTTGAAAAGAAATCCGATCTCGATGCCGTACTCAAGGCAGGCATCGCACATTTGTGGTTTGTGACCATCCACCCTTTTGAAGACGGCAATGGGCGCATTGCCCGTGCGATTGGTGATATGGCTTTGGCGCGGGCGGATAATACGACTGATCGTTTCTACAGTCTCTCCGCACAGATCGAGCACGAACGCAAAGACTATTACGATTATTTAGAACGTCAGCAAAAAAGCGATATCGACATTACCGACTGGCTTTCATGGTTTTTGGATTGCCTTGGACGCGCCATCGCCAATGCGGAAACAACATTGAGCAAGGTTCTGTTCAAGGCAGAACTCTGGAAGAAGATTAATCAATCGCCCGTCAATGAGCGCCAGCGCAACGTGATCAACCGTATGCTTGAAGACGGATTCGTTGGTTTTATAAACACGTCAAAATACGCCAAAATGGCAAAGTGCTCGAACGACACGGCTTTGCGGGATATTCAGGACTTGGTATCGCGTGGAGTATTCCTGCAAAACGAGGGCGGTGGACGCAATACCAGCTACAAACTTCCTGATCACTCCGCCTAGAGCCAGAGTTGTTGTGGTTTTATGCTGTATTCTTCCAGAACTTTTCTTGCAAATTACGCACATCGGCACTACTGCAACATTCGCAACCATTAATCCCGCCTAATAATCCGATGGGATCGGACTGGGTGTAGCGGCCTGTTGCGGGGTAATAGGAGCGGAACATGTTGTAGTCGAGGCCGGATTCGGCATCAAAGTACTGCCCCGGGAAGCGGAGGTTCATGAGATCCTGATCGCCCTTGAGCGCGTAGGTTTTGCCGAAAGGCTCGGAGATGCGGTCCCACACGATGCGTTGCTGCGCGTCGGTGAGTTTCTGCGGCGCGCCGAGGTGGTTGTCATGGATGTAATAGATTTGTCCGTGGGTCATGAATGACAAAGATAACATTTCTTCAGTTCTTATATGATCTCAATATCATTTGTTATATAGAGAAAACTGAAGCTGGAAAAAACTATGTTCGCTGGTGTTTTCGTGAAAGATCATATTCTAATATATCACCCAAAGTTAAAGAGGGTGTCACATATCAGGTATTTTATGGGTTGGCGAGGGCTTTGAACCTTGGACAAATAATGAGGTAAGCTTACAGAGGGCACCTGTAGTTTGTGGAATTGGTACTGGTGTCTTTCTGGTATTAAAAGTCACAAAATGTCCCATGCCTGTGGCATAAAGATTAAAAAAAACTCTCTACCTCTCATGCAATGAATCCTCTTTGTACCGCGCCAGTGGGGAGAGGAGATAGTCGAGGATGTTGCGTTTGCCGGTTTTGATCTCGACGGTGACGGCCATGCCGGGTTCGAGGTTGACGCGGCGTCCGTGGATATTCATCCACGGCCTGTCCAGCTTGACATTGGCGGCATAGACCAGACCTTGCGCCTGTGAATTGTCACCGCCGCTGTTGTTGCCGGACTGGCCGTTGTTTCCGGAGCTACGTTGCGGTTGTTGTTCGATGGCGTCCTGCGAGATTGACTGAATCTTGCCGTGCATAAAGCCGTATTGCGTGAAGTCGAAGGTGGCAACTTTGACCGCCGCATCCTGCCCGACATGCACGAAGCCGATGTCCTGATTGCGGATCATGGCGCGGATTTCAAGCTTGCTGTTGGCGGGCACTATTTTCATCAAGGCTTCTGCGGGCGTGACGACGCCGCCGACCGTATGGATGGCGAGTTGCTGTACCGTCCCGTTGACGGGAGCTGTTAATGTTTGCTGTTTGTTGCGCTCGGTCGCCTGAATGTATTGCTGGTCAAGGCTGGCTGCTTTGACTTCCGCCTGCACCAGCGTATCCAGCGTTTTTTGCTTGTAGTCGGCCTCTGTTTGCATCTTCTGGGCTTTCAACGCGGCGACACCGGCGGAAGCCTGTTGAAGTTTGCCTTGCTCGACCTTGAGATCGGCCTCATGCTCGTCTAGGTCCTGCTCCGTTTGCAGGGTATTGAGTTTCGAGCCATAGCCTTTATTGGAAAGGTAGGCGCGCATGCGCTCGCGCTGACGGATCAGCGGGATGGAGGTTTTGAGCTTGTAGATCGTGGCCTCGACCGCTGCCTGGTTGCCGACGTTTTCCGCGATCTGGCTGTCGAGATCCGCGAGTTTGGCGCGGATGGTCTGTACCTGATCCTCCAGTTGCGCTTCCTCGATCTCGATCTGCTGCTTGGTCGCGCCCTTGGGTGGCGCAAAATCTTTCAGCGGATGGGCAGAGATGTGCTGTGCCGCCTTGAGCCGCGCCGCGTCCAGCTCCGCCGCGATCATCTCGTCATGCAGGCGGTTTTGTTCGGCCTGACTGATGGTTGTGTCGATTTTGACCAGAACCTGGCCCGCCTTGACCTTCTGCCCGTCATTGACAAGGATGTCGCGCACCACGCCGGTCGCGACCGGCTGTATGAGTTTCGAGCGCCCGGCGGGGATAACCTTGCCCGTTGCGGTGGCGATGATGTCCACCTTGCCGATGGCCGCCCAGATCATGGCAATGACAAAAAAGAAGCAGATCAGCAGCGTCAGCAGCCGCCCCGCGGGCGATGGCGGGGTTTCCAGCACTTCCAAGGCCGCGGGCAGAAACTCGGTTTCCGGATCGGGCGGCTGGAAGCCGACCTTTTGCACCACCAGATGCATGCCCTTTTTGAGGGTGGCGGGAAGATTGCGGATGTTTTCATTTTGATTGGCAAGGTTCATAACGCTCAACCTCCCTGAATGCGCAGAAGCGCCGCATAGCGCCCGTCCGCCTGCGAGAGGTCTTCATGCGTGCCATCCTCGACGATGCGGCCTTTTTCCACGGTGATGATCCGGTCGCACTGCCGCACGGCGGAAAGCCGGTGGGCGATAATGATCACCGTCCGGCCCTTGACGATCTGGCGCATGCTGTCCTGAATGATTTTCTCGCTTTCATAATCGAGGGCACTGGTGGCCTCGTCGAGGATCAGGATGCGGGGATTGGTGATCAGCGCGCGAGCAATGGCAATGCGCTGCCTCTGACCGCCGGAAAGGCTGGAACCACGCTCGCCGACAATCGTGTCGTAGCCCTGTTGCAGTTCGAGGATAAACTCATGCGCGCCTGCCAGTTTGGCGGCGGCGATAACCTGTTCAATGGGCGTCCCCGGATTGGCGAAGGCGATGTTCTCGCGGATCGTGCGGTTGAAGAGGACGTTTTCCTGTAGCACGACGCCGACCTGACGGCGGAGCCAGCTCACGTCCACCAAGGCCAGATCGACGCCATCGACTAGAATGCGCCCCGCTTCCGGCACGTAAAGCCGCTGCACCAGCTTGGTCAGCGTGGATTTGCCGGAACCCGAGGCCCCGACGATGCCGAGCACTTGTCCGGCAGGGATTTCAAGGTTGATGTCGGAGAGGATCGCGGGGCCGTCCAATCTATAACGGAACGTGACATGCTCGAAGGCAATAGCGCCTTTGATGTTCGGCAGGGCGGTGCGTCCCGGCGTCATGGAAGGTTCCGGCGGGACGTTGAGAATATCGCCCAACCTCTCGACCGACACCCGCGCCTGATGAAAGTCCTGCCAGCATTGCGCGAGGCGCAGCACCGGCTGGATCACGCGCCCGGCCAGCATGTTGAAGGCCACCAGTTCGCCCACGGTCAGGCTGCCGCTGATGACGGCCTTCGCGCCGAAGAACAGAATGGCGGCGGTCATCAGCTTGCTCACCAGTTGCACGCTCTGGCTCGACCAGTTGCCGAGGTTGACGACTTTCAGGCTGGATTTGACGTATCCCGCGAGTTGCTCCTCCCAGCGTTTTTGCATCTGTGGTTCGACCGCCATGGCCTTGATGGTCTCGATGCCGGTGATGCCCTCGACCAGAAAGGCCTGGTTTTCCGCGCCGCGATTGAACTTTTCTTCGAGAAGGGCGCGGAAGGACGGCGTCACGCTGGCGGAGATCAGGATCAGCAGCGGAAACGCTGCCAGAACAATCCCTGTCAGCATCAGGGAATAACAGGCCATTACAGCAAGAAAGACAAACGTAAAGAAGAGGTCGATGACCAATGTTAGGGCCGAACTGGTCAGGAAGTTGCGGATATTCTCCAATTCCCGCACGCGGGCGACGCTGTCACCGGCGCGCCGGTTCTCGAAGTACGAGATCGGCAACGTCACCAGATGCCGGAACAGGCGCGCGCCCAGCTCGACATCTATGCGGCTGGTCGTATGCGCGAATATATATGTGCGCAGTGCGCCAAGAACAGCCTCGAACAGCGAAACCGTGACGAGCCCGAACATCAGCACGTCGAGCGTAGAGAGGCTGTGGTGCACCAGCACCTTGTCGATCACCACTTGAAAGAACAGCGGCGTCACAAGCCCGAACAGTTGCAGAAAGAACGAGGCGACCAGCACTTCGCCCAATATGCGGCGATATTTGTGCATGGCGCGGAGGAACCAAGAGATATTGAACGTATGGGCAAGACTGCTCAGCGTCACGCGCCGTGTGATCAGGATAACTTTACCTGTCCATTGTTCGCGGAACTCCTCGGCAGGCATGGCTTTGGGCCGGTTGGTCGCGGGGTCCTGAAGGAATACGGAGGCTTCATCGATCCTGCCGACGGCGATAAAACTGCCGTTTTTAAACGTAACGATGCAGGGCGGGGTCGTTTTGAGAAACCGCTCCCATGTGCTTTCGATCATGCGGGCTTTGAGTTGCAGCTTCTTGGCAGCGCGCAAAAGCTCGTGCGCGGTCATCTTCTCGCCGCCAAGCTGGTGCAGCAGTTGCGCCGGATCAGCGGCGATGCCGAGAATATTGGCGACGAGGATAAGCGCCAGAACGCCGGAATCAAGTTCGTTTGTATTGGTATTTTGTGCGGCGGAGGACGGTTCGTCGTTTGCTGCTTGTCCGTCCGGCGTCATATCTTACTCCGCCGCCGTGGCGAGGCCGAACCATTTGCCACGCACATTATTATAATATTGGCTTGGATCGTATCTCTTGACAGACAGATCGAGCGCGCTTGCCGTCAGCTTGCCGGTGGCGGCTTTGAGCTGCATCAGGGCAAGGATCTCGTCATGCGAAGCGCGGGCAAGACTGATTTTGGCATTGAGCATTTCCTGCTCGGCATTGAGCACGTCAAGCGTCGTGCGTTCGCCGTACTTTTCTTCCAGCGCCACGCCTTTGTAGGCGGCAATCTCCGACTTGACGAGGCTTTGATCGCCCTGCCGCGCGGCGCGCGCTGTTTCGTAAGCCTGCCAGGCATTGGCGGTTTGTTCCATCGCCTTGTTGCTGGCGTTGATAAGCTCCATTTGCTTTTGATCAGCCGTATCTTCCGCTTCCCGCGTTTTGGAATAATTGACGCCCGCGCCATAGAGCGGCACGGTCAGGCGCACTTCTATCGTGGCGTTGTTTGATTGCGACGGCGTGATCGGGCTCTGGTCGAGTTGGCGTGAAGCATCGCCGACCAGATCGACCGACGGCAGCATGCTGCCTTCCGCTTGCGTGATGTCCTCCCGCGCGGCTTTTTGATCGTATCGCGCGGCGATCACGGCGGGATTGAAACGCATGGCAAGCGTGATGGCGTCGTTCTGGCTTTTGGGAATGTCATAGTTTGGCGTCGGCATCGCGAGAACGCCGGGCACTTGGCCGACGATGCGGATAAAAGTCTGCTGACTGTCTGAAAGCTGTCCTTCGGCCTGCAATCTTGCCACGCGGGCGGCATCGAGCCGCGATTGCGCCTGTGCAAGGTCCGTCTTGCTCAAATCCTGAATGCGCACGCGGTCTTTGACCTCGGCGAGGCGTTTTTGCAGGACGTCTTCGCTCTGACGGTCGAGATCGAGGATGTTTTCAGCCTCGACGACGCCGAGATAAGCCTTCGCCGCGTCGAGAAACGCCTGCTGTTCAGTATCCTGCAGTGCGGCGCGCCCGGCGAGGGCCGTGTCTTCCGCCGAACGCACGCCGGAGACGGTCTTGAACCCGCTGAACAGCGGTTGCTTGAAATTGACGCTGACATCGCGCGTATTGAGGCTCTCGCTTACCGGCGTCGTGCCGTTGCCGGACATGCTTTGGTGCGATGTTCCGTCATCCGCCGTGGCGCTCACCGTAGGTCTCCAGCCACCCATCGCCTGCGCCACTAGTTCGTCGGTGGCGCGGAGTTTCGCGCGTGCGGCGGCAAGGGCGGGGTTGTTCTGATAGACGAGAGAAAGCGTTTGATCGAGCGTCAGAGTGGCGGCGTGAGCCTCGGGAGCGGGTGTGGATAGCGCGAGAATACCGATGACGGCGGCGGAACAGGTCGCTCTCATGTACGCTACTCTAAAATGTGTTAAACAAAATCGGATGCACAATGCGTGCAGTCTTAACATTAAGGCCTATGTGTTAATTATCTTATAAAGTGCATGCTCTTTTCTGAGGGTAAAAAAGTCCTGATTATTTTTTTGCAAAGATTAACGCAACGAGAGTGCCATTAAGGCATGATATATATGTATGGTGTTCCCCGCATGGACCTGAGGAATACTGCGGGTTTTGAGATGTTCTGCATACAAAGGTATGTCAAAAAATTGATCGAGATCAATTATTTACATAGATACAATTTTAATGGGTTTTTAATAACGCAAGCGTACACTTGAAAGAATACGCGCATTCGCCGCAGGGGGCTGCCTGATTCGTTCAGGATCGTGGAGATGACATGAAAAAGGGACTGGCGTCAGTTTTGGTTTTATTCTTTGTCCTTACCTTATGTCCTCATAAGGCTGAGGCCGATGAGTATTGGACGGCTATGCAAGTAAGCTGTAATAAGGATTTAAATTATTTCTCTTTTAAAACTATAGTATTTGATAATGCTATATCGGAAGAAAAAATTGCGATAGGAAATGTTGATCAAAAAAGTGGCATATTTCCCTTACACAATTATACGTGTGATCTTCCAGCTTTTAGTTATCAGGGAGCCAGAGGTAGTAGCTTTCCTGCTAGGAGGATTAAAGTTCAAGTATATCCTACAAAAGGAAATGATTATATAGATTCATGTGCAATTCCAACAAGCATCGGATTGCGTGTTAGCGTCAATGGAATTGTCGTTGGGAAATTCCCAGCATATGCGCAAGGATGTGGAAATCTTGCAACCCGTTTTATAGAGTTAGATGCCGCTGATTCACTAACAAGTTGCGCGCTCATTACAGAGTCTTATATAGGCAAAGAAAATGGCGGATGTTACAGTAAATATCTTAAATGGAAATGAATCGATGAACGAAGGAGGCAAGGATGTCAAACTTTTCCGATCTTTTTATAACGTATTCCAGTGTTCAAGCTTACATTGGTCAGAGGAAGATGTGAGAAAAGCACTACTGGAAGAGAGTTGAATTTCTGTATATATTGAGCTTGATATTTCATGAGTTGTAATTATGTGATATACAATACCAAATAACTCACTTCCTATTTTGCATGCCCACTCAAAGGCTGGGAAACATACTCTTCTTGATATCTTATAAAGTGCATGCTCTTTTCTGAGGGTAAAAAAGTCCTGATTATTTTTTTGCAAAGATTAACGCAACGAGAGTGCCATTAAGGCATGATATATATGTATGGTGTTACCCGCATGGACCTGAGGAATACTGCGGGTTTTGAGATGTTCTACATACAAAGGTATGTCAAAAAATTGATCGAGATCAATTATTTATATAGATAAAATTTTAAGGGGTTTTTAATAACGCAAGCGTACACTTGAAAGAATACGCGCATTCGCCGCAGGGGGTTGCCTGATTCGTTCAGGATCGTGGAGAAAAGATGATAAAAAGACCAAGATACATCTGGGGCTGGGTAGTGATAGCGGCGCTAATCGGTGGAGTGTATGCGACGTGGGAGCATTACTATCCGTCCGGTTCATGGAGGTACAAGATGACGGTGGTTGTACAAACGCCTGAGGGAATCAAAACCGGCTCGGCGGTGCGGGAGGTGGATGCCAGTTGTGGGCCGCAGCTTCTCTCAACAGCGCCTTGTAATACGTATTTGGCTAAAGGTGAAGCTGTTGTTGTGAATCTGGGTAAGCGAGGGGTTTTGTTTGCGCTTATGGAAGGTGAAGATGGTAGTGTAGATTACGGCTACAATATTGTATTTAAAGCATATCCTTTTCAAGCACCTCCATCGACTATTGGGGCATATATAAAGCACTATCGGTCTCTTAAATCAGGAAAGGTTGTATTGCCGACTGCTCTTTATCCGATGTTTGTGTATTTTAAAAACTTAAAGGATCCTAATAGCATAAAGTCTACATACTATCTGCCGTCAACTTTTGGCAAAGGGGTAAAGCTGAAAGAAGTAACGATTGCAATGACGGATGAACCGGTAACTCATAAAATAAAAAAGTGGTTACCTTGGCTTGGACCACCTAAGCCAGTAAAATTTAATCCTAAGAACGTACCTATGCCTGGAGAACCTCAGTTTTATAAAAACTTATTGCTCTCTCCCTATAACTTTTATCGAGGAGGATGGTGATGAATGAGAATCTTATGATGGCCATTCTGGCCATGGACTCATATAACCGTGGGTATGGTTCGAGTATCGACTTTGGCATTAATCCCGATTTGGCCAATATAGGTATTGGAACGGCTCAAACATTCATTACATCTACTGTTCTAGGCCAAGGAGTTGATCAGTCTGCAAGTTTCTATGCTATCTCCTATATATACAACGGACAGGTTATCGTTTCATATCGGGGAACGGATAATTACGTTCTTGATCCTCTCTATGGTTATCCAGTGGCTGTCGGTGATCCTGATGCGCCGGAAGCGCAAATGGCGTTCCAATTTTATCAGGATGTAGCAGCTAAAACATCGGATCAAATCACGTTGACAGGGCATTCTCTCGGCGGCGGCCTCGCTGGGCTCGTTGCGGATGTCTACGGAATTAGTGCTGCGGTATTCGCTCCCATGGCATTTACGGGCGCGGTGGGCACGGTCTATAACGATGTAAACACTGGTCTTGATAATCAGCTAACGAGCCTGATATATAACGGAAACACGAGTCCGCCGCCTCCAAACGATTCGGGAATTACCTCCACAGAAATCCAATACCAGATATTGGCTGGCGTTGGAGGGGAAACTAGTCTGCATTTAAATCAAACGACTGTTCTTGATCTCGGTGATGGGGTCAGCACGACAAGCATAACGCCATTGGAGCGTCATAGTATGTCAACAACGGTTATCCGTATGTTCGCGGATGACGGTACTGATGCAAGCGGTAATAGCGAAGCGACTAACACAAGCTGGCGCAATGCGGCCCAATATTTTTGGCCTGTCATGTATAATGACAGCTTTGCACAGCAGATAGGCATGACCCTTTCAGGAACAGATGCGACCAATAAAGTGTATTCCGATATCTTGCGCCAAGTAATTGCTTACAGTGCGATCAATGAGGGGGTTGAAGTTTTCGGAGATACGGGGATACGCGCATTTTATCATGATGCAGATGCGCTGGGAGCTGCTGTAAATATTGTAGATAATAATGGCAATAATTCATTTGCCTCTGCCGATTTACTCGCCAACGCTACAGATATTAGCGAATCTCTCGTACAGTTTGCTGGCGATCTTGCGCTTAATAAAGTTTCTACGCTTAACGGAACGGCGAACGCATCTACAGCGGTTAACGGAATTCTGAATTATAATTCAGCGCAAAACACGCTCTCGGTTAATTTTTCGCAGAGCCTCTGGACGACGGCAGGCGGCGGAGCCGCGCAGCCTGGAATGATTGGTGAAGCTAACCTGTTTGAAAACGTACTCAGCAACACGAGCCAAGCAACAGCTATTCGTAATGATATGCAGACGCTGTATGGCAGCAGTGATGCTTCTGCCGTTGTCAACCAGATGGTTTTCTCGACCACTGACAGCATGCATACCGTGACGTTAACCGATAACACAAACGATAGCGCAAATGGCGAAGCCAACCGCGCACTCCTTTATGTCGGGGGAACAGGAGACTCCGGTCAATATAGCGAAAATGTGATAAAAGCTTCCAGTGGAAATGATATCATCATTGGCGGCGGGGATAAAAACTCTGACACCCAGTATTATATTGCCGGTACTGGCAACGATATTATCGTAGGTGGTAAAGGCTTTAACTCTGTGGATTATTCCGGTCTTGCTACGGGTAACATGAACATTAATCTCACATCAGTAGGTGTAAACAACTTTGGTAGTTCTGGAGTCGTTACGAAATCAAATGGCAATGTTGATGATTTGTTCAATATTATTCAAGTTATTGCCAATCATGGTAATGATACCATTGCGGCTAACAACCTCAACATCATATTACAAGACAGCTCAAGCGATATTCTTGCGGGTATGAACAATAATATTGCGTGCGGTAGTAATGATACCATCACTATAGCGGATAGTTATGTTGCCACTAACGGAAGCACGGTAACTGTTGGTTCGTATGGAACATTTTATGCGAAGGATAGTGGGGCTAATCTTTTCAGCGACGTGATTATGCTGAATGGAAAATCCATTGCGGGTAACGATATCTTATCTGGTGCTGAAGATAATCCTAATGGAGTGACATATACTTATAATTCGGCTTCCGATTCTCTTTCTATTTTGGGGGCAGGCGCAAGTTATAGAATCAATAACTTTCGTAACGGCGATTTTGGTATTCATCTGGAAGACTTGGGCTTCACGCAACTTCATCAGTATTTATATGCCACTGATGGCCCCCTGATACCTACGGGGGTTGATGATAATGGTAATATATTTGGCGTTTATGCCTCCTATACGTCGGACTCGTGGCGTGTATATACTATGAACGCCTTGGGTGACTTTTATGATTTGAAGGCGTTGCCCGCTGGTATAGATCCTTACTCAGGCTATATTTACGTTAATAATATTGCCAACGGCACATCAAATACGTTGAATTGGTTTTCTGATACTATTCAAGTTGGTGGGTACTATGTGCCATTAAATCCTGTTAATATTAATAACAGTGGAAATGTTGTTGGTAACTATGAAACTCAGGATGGTGTTTCTCACGGGTTTGTCTATAGTGCAGGGCAAGTCACAACAATAAACGATCCTAAAGCATCTAACGGCACATATGTTACCTCCATTAGCTCTATGGGGATTGTAGCTGGGTATTACATAGATAGCTCTGGTATTGCGCATGGATTTGTTGACAATGGAGGTGTATTTACCACGATAGATGCACCAAATGAAGTGACTTCCAATTATACAATTACAGGGACATATATCACGGGAGTTAATGATCTGGGGGAAACTGTAGGCTATTATGACATAAAGGATAATTATGGCTCTTCGTATTCTGAAGCCTTCACGTACAACCCACAGGTATTCACGGCATTAATATCAGAATCAAACAGTCCTGTGGCTGTTGCTGATAATGCAAATGCTGCGATTACGGGCTCTGGTAACACTGCAAACATTGGCACAGGTGCTTCCGTTGTAGTGTCTGGAAATAACACAATAATGAACGGAAACACAGGGGATTCTATTACCGAGAATAGTAATAGCAATCAAACTTATGTTGCCTCATATAGCACAGTCAACATCAATGGGGGCACAAAAAATATTACCAACATTACCGGCAGTAATGTGATTGCAGGAGATGATGCTACAAGCGGCGGCAATACTTTCAATATAGAAAATACAAGTTTTGGAGATACCGTTACGCTTGCCGGTAATGGCGATGTTGTCTCCGACGGTGCCAGTAACAATACCATCGTTATGGCTGCAAACAACGAAACCGTAACGGGTGGGATAGAAGATGTATTTGTTGTTGGCGCAAACACAGCTTCAAATGTGATTAATAACTTTAACTCAACGGATATACTAAGTTTCTCTGATCCGACAGCGAGCATGCAAAACCTGACGGCGATGCGTGTGGGCAATGATCTCGTAGTTTCTGCCGGTGATCCATCAACTGTTACTCTGGCCGGGTTTTTTGATAACTTTACCGGGAATAGCGGAAACATTAATATTAGTTTCGCAGGATCAAGCTCGACAACAGATGCGTTTTCGCACGCCAGAACGATGACTGTCGATGCGCTTGGCCAGATATCAATATCGGATACCATTGTCGGTACTTCAGCGAATGACGTTCTCTTTGGCGGCGCGGAAAATGATACGTTTATAGGAAGTCCTGGCAATGACACTATTTATGGCCGTCAAGGCGTAACAAATACAGTCGATTATTCGAACCTTGCAACAAGCGTGCAATTATCTGTGGATAATAATTTTGGCGGTGGATTGTATGGTGGGGCCATTAAATACAGCTACAATGGTGGTGTGGCGTTTGACGAGCTATTAAATATTCAAAATTACTTACTTCCTGATAACTCTAGCAATACATTCAGCTTGTACCTGAATAATTCTGCGCCAGACGGGATCCATGTCGATGGAGGCTATGGAGGGTATAATAAGTTAGTAGTAAAGGATGCTTACTACGATCAAATGACTGGAACTCTATATGATACGACTTCAGCGCATAATCTGACCAGCCTTAGCAACTATACAAATTTTCAAGCCCTGCAAGTCGATGGTAGTACGATAAATGTTGATTTGACAAAATCGGAGAACTTTACCCCAACTTCTATATCCGCTATTCCTACAGCTGCTCTGGGTATCTATACCAGCACATATTGGGGATATAATAATACCTACGATTATTCTAGCGATGCTAATGCCATTACTTTGGATACGACCTCTGGTATTGCGGATGTTCAAACGGGTATTACTGGGATAGAAGATTATATTATGCCTACATCTGGTACCTATGACACGACTACGGTGCAGGGTACTAGTCACGGCGATACTTATATTTTAAATGGCTATGTTCCTGTGAATATTATCGGTGGCGGCGGTAACGATATAGTTACAGACTCGTTGGCGGAAGGAATAAACTTCAGCTATACCTACACAGGCGGCCATATCACGATGAGTATTACAGATGGAAATCAGCCGATTATAAAACTTGCTCCAGGCATCACGATGGCAGATATCACGGATCCGGATAATGCACAGTTAACGCAAGCGGTGATCAATATTGCCGGTAAGGGGAGCATTGATCTTACTGATACTGCACCCGGCGGAACACTTGCTGGTTTGAAGCTACAGTTTAGCGATGGAGAAAGCGCTATTGTGACAGCTAACGGGTTACTTGACACGTCAAGTCCGCCGACTACTGCTCTGGAAACTATTAATGCTGCATACTCTGGAGATGTATCGGGAAATGTCTTAACCGACGACAGCGATCCTTATGGATTACAGCTATCCGCTCTGCCGCAGACAATTACGACGGCAAACGGTGGAACCGTGACCATCTCGGCCAATGGCCAGTTTACCTACACAGCGTTATTGGGCTTCCGTGGTAATGACAGCTTTACTTATACGGCAAAGGATACTAACGGGGCGAGTGCAGTTGGTACAGTTGATATCAACAATGTATTCACCGACCGCGCTCCGGTCGCGGTAGCGGGTAGCTTTACTGCGGCGTATGGACAGACGATCACGGGGAACGTGCTGGCGAACGATTACGACCCGGATAATGATCCGATGCATGTCGTGCAATCGACTGTGACGACGGCGGATGGCTTTACTATTGATCTTAACCCAAATGGCTCGTTCTCGTATACGCCGGAGGCGGGGTTCCTCGGCACGGACAGCTTTACTTATACCGTCGCCGACCCCTACGGGCTTACGTCTAGTGCGACCGTTACGCTGGACGTGACCGCGCCGCCTAACTCCATCGTCGGCACGGCAGGGGACGATACCCTGACCGGCACGGCGCAGGACAACATTCTCTTCGGCCTCGATGGCAACGATACGCTGATCGGCGGCTCGACGGCGGATACCATGTACGGCGGCAAAGGCAATGACACATATATTGTAAACAACGTCAACGACGTGATTGTCGAGAACCCGGGCGAAGGCACGGATTCCGTCTTTTCCAGCGTCAGTTATACGCTGCCTGCCAATGTAGAGAACATCACCCTGACCGGCCATCACAATATTAATGCGACCGGCAATACGGAATCCAACATCATTACCGGCAACAGCGGCAACAATATCCTGAATGACGGAGGCGCGGGCGGTGCAGACACACTGATCGGCGGTGGCGGAAACGATACCTTCATCGTCAATAACAGCGGAGACAAGATTATAGAAGCCCCGCATAGCGGCTTCGAGAAGGTTCTGTCCAGCGTCAGCTATACGCTGCCCGCCAATGTTCAGGAACTGCAACTGACCGGCACAGCCAACATCAACGCCACTGGCAATGGTCAGGGGAGCATCCTGATCGGCAACAGCGGCGACAATATCCTCAACGACGGCGGGCCGCTCAAGACTTCGCATGGGCGTGATGACTGTGGTGATGAAGGAACTGGCCGTAACATCATGATCGGCGGTGCGGGCAATGACACTTACATCGTCAATAACAAAAACGACATCATTATCGAGAAGAAAAACGGCGGCACCGATACCGTGATTTCCAGCGTGAGCTGGAAGCTCGGCCAGAACCTCGAAAACCTCACTTTGAGCGGCACGGCCAACATCAACGCCACGGGCAACAACGAGAACAACGTCATCATCGGCAACAGCGGCAACAATATCATCAACGGTGGAGGCGGCAACAACACCCTGACCGGCGGCGGCGGCGCGGACACTTTCGTGATGCAGGCGTCCGAAGCCTATCACGGGATCGACACGATCACGGACTTCAGCGTGCAGCAGGGCGATAATCTTGAGATCACCGGTATTCGGGATTTTCACAGTTTCGAGGATCACGGCCATAACAACGATTGCTACAACAGCCACCACGCCACGCTGGCCGACTACGTGAGGATCACCACCTCCGGCAACAACAGCATCGTCAGCGTCGATGCCAACGGCAGAGGCAACGACTTTACGCAGATCGCGGTGTTGCAAAATGTTACGAATTTGAGTGCTTCAGCTTTAGTCAATTCCGGCAACCTGCTTTTGCAGTAGCGATAGATAAAATTTTAGATAAATTTATTTAGAACTTGTCTCGAAGTTATCTCGTGTTTTTGTAGAATGTTTGGATTATAGCCCGAGAGGCAGGGTTCCAAGGGATGGCAAATCCCTTGGCGGCATCCAATCTGCGCAGGGTTGGTCCGGTGTCCGGAGGGCAGGAACGCCTTCGGCTGTGCTCAATCGGCAGAACGGTTGCGCCGCGCAGGTAATAAAATTTCAATGACATTTTGTTGCGCACGTGGCGGCCTTGGGGTTTGGAAGGGTGCGGCAAGAACACCCTTATCAAGGGCTCTCGGGATGACGCCACGCATACGAAATATGCCGTGGCCCTCTTCGTCCCGAGAGGCCTGCGGCTACGATGCAACCATCAGGAGCATCGTAGCATGTGCCGCGTCTGGCAGGCGCGCACATCGGGAGGGATGCAACGGGAGGGGGTAAACAGGCGGATCTTTTGGATCTGCGGCATTACCCCTTCCCTTGCCAAGCTCGGCCCCGAAAGCAAAAACGACTCGGAGAGGCGGATTTTGTATTGCGGGGCACAGCTTGCCATTCCGCGCGGGAGCGCGGCTCTTCAGAAAAATATTCTTTGAAACTTTATTACCGCCGTTGGCGGGCGGCTGAAAGCCGCAGTTTGCCTAAGGTTTCAGCGGGAATCCGCTTGTGGATTCACGCGCTTAACAACGGGTGAATGAGTATCATCTCCACACGTTTCCGTCAATGTCGCAACGCAGCAATGATGCGGTGCCGCAAGGGTTTCTTTAAACTTTAGTTAATAATCAGGGCATACGCTAAAAGTATAGGGATAACAAATAGAGTGCGTAGCAAGGCCGTTAAGAACGGTCCTCGGTTCGGAAAATTTTGATCCGTTACTTGGCGCGCGCGTTCCTTCCCTATTCGCGAAAGGAGGGCGCATGACGGACGAAAGACGCAAATATGCGCCCACGTTTTCCATTCGCCTCACGCCCGAAGAGCGGGCGAAGCTCGATGCGGCTGCAGGCACGCAGACCATCGGCGATTATATCCGGGAGCAGTTATTCGACGCACCCTCTCCACGTACCGTGCGCCGTCGCCGTCCGGTGCAGGACGAGCAGCTTCTGAGCGCCGTTCTGGCAGGGCTCGGCCAGTCGCGCCTTTCCGCGAACATCAACCAGATCGCCAAAGCCGTCCATATCGGGGCTTTGCCCGTGACCCCCGAGACCGAACAGGCTATTCTGGAGGCCTGCGCCGCCGTCAACTGCATGAAGCAGGAGCTTATGGCGGCGCTGGGCGTGGAAACGGGTAAGGGGGCGATATGATGCCAAAGTTAAGTTTGAAGGAAATATGTGGAGGAAATTCTGCACGGTACAAAAGATTATTGTACAGGAGGATAATGCTGTTTGCGTTGTTCGTTTTTGTCGTTCTTCCTCTTTCGTTTTTATTGGCCAAATTATGGGGTTCTTCATACCACACTGATCCTCGAGTAACTCCTTTTTATTCTTTTGGTTCACCAGAAGCAGATTATGCATATCACGTTGCTTTTATATGGTTGTTAATTACGGGAGCCTTGTGGCTTATTGAACTCTTCTTTGTTAATAGAATGTATAGAAAAATATATGGTGATGACGGAATAGATGATCTTGCGGAATTCGCTTATAGAAAAGCCAAGTATAATGAGGAGTATGAGGCAAGCCCTTCCTATCAGGAAAATAAAGATAAAATAAAGAGATATAAACAGATCGTGGAGCTCAATGGTTACATGATAGGAACTTTTATTACGGCTCCGGTTATGGTGTTTCTTCACAGAGCTCTAGGATGGGGGCATTACGCAACAGTTTTAACTGGAACAACTGTATTCTATATAGTGCTGAAAATTTACATGAACAAAAAAATGAAAGAAAAATTTGGGGAAAACAAAAAATGATCCTCAAGGCCAGCCAGCGCAGAGGAACCGGAGAACTGGTCAAACACCTGCTGAACTTTGAGGAAAACGACCATATTACCGTCCACGAGATACGTGGCTTCGTCTCCGACGAGCTCGCGGGCGCTTTGCAGGAGATCGAGGCTATTAGTCGCGGCACGCAGTGCCGCCAGTTTATGTTCTCGCTCTCTTTAAGCCCGCCTGAATATGCCGATGTGCCCGTCGAAGACTTCGAATCTGCCATTGCAGATGTCGAAAAAAAGCTCAATCTGGTCGATCAACCGCGCATTATCGTGTTTCACGAGAAAAACGGGCGGCGGCACTGCCATTGCGTCTGGTCGCGGCTCAAATGGTCGGACCATGCACAACGGATGATCGCCATACGCATGAGCCACTTCAAGCTGAAGCTCATGGAGGTTTCGCGCTTTTTGTTCCTCAAACACGGCTGGAAACTGCCGAAAGGTATGCAACGTACGTCTGATCGCAGCCCGTGGCAGTTGACGCGGCATGAATACCGGCAGGCCGTGCGTTTCTCGCAAGACCCGCAGGCGCTCAAAGCCCTGCTCAAGAGCGCATGGGAGCAGTCCGACAGCAAGGAGACGTTCGCCCACGCCCTGCAGGAGCGCGGGTTTTTGCTCGCCCGTGGCGACCGGCGCGGCTTTGTCGCGCTCGACATCACGGGCGGCGTTTATTCCCTGACACGCTGGCTCGACATCGGCACGCGCGACCTCAAGGCCCGCCTTGGCAAACCGGAGGCTCTGCCCGCCATTGCGCAGGCGAAGGATTTTCTCTCCGCCCGCATGAGCGAGAATCTGACGGACTACCTCGCCGAAGCCAAACGGCGGGCGAAAGACGTGCGCGCGCCCTTGGTACGCGAAATCCGCACAATGGTCGTGGTTCAGCGCAAGGAGCGGCAGTCTCTCATTGAAAAACAGAAGGCCCGCTGGGTTGAAGAAACCCGCGTTCGCGTGGCGCGTTTGCCGCTCGGGTTTCGCGGTATCTGGCACAAGGCCACTGGCGCATATAAACAAGTTCGCGCCCGAAACGAAGCCGAGACCCGCGCCGCGCTGGAGCGTGACAAGAAAGAGCTGCACGAACTTGTCCGCTCGCACCTGCTGGAGCGGCAGGAACTGCAAAAGACCGTCAAGGTTTACAAGGAAGAACAAAAGGCCGAGGCTTTGCGCATCCGGCGGGAGATTGCGGGCTATGTGGCGACGGCCACGGAGCCGCCGCAAACCGCCAAACCCACCGATACCGTCACCATCAAGGCGGAAATGGCCGAGGTGCAAAGCAAGATCGCCCTGCTGACGGGCGATATTACCCAGTTGCAATCGGCGCTGGAGAGCGACCTTCTCTCCGACGATATGCGCGGCGCGCTGCGGCGCATGATCGAGGTCACGCTTGAAACGCTTCATCTCAAAAAGACAGAAGAAAAAACGCGAGAAACACGCGCACAGGATAGAGAGCGCGAATACGTGGAACGACAGGCGCAATTTAATGAATATATCCGGCAATATGCGGAGTTGCAGGTCAGGCAGGAGGAAGAAGCGCGAAAACGCGCAGCCAACAGGGATTTTTACGGCATCGTGATGAACATGAGCTATGCCTTAAACGGCATTCCGCGATGGGAGATCAGCGTCATGTCCCCGCCGCTGGAACGGGCGCTGGACGAGCGTGCTTATAGCGATACCTTGCGTCAGCAGAGCAACAGCGAGCTCCTGAAAACAGTGTTTACACCTCGTCCGCGCCCGGCTATTAATCCGCAACTGGCGACGGTCAACCTGCGCTCAAGTGTCCTCGAAACCAAGGAAATCCTCCGCCGCGCAGGCCTGCGTCCGGACGATAGCGATACACATACCGTTAACCCCAAGAAATCCCTCAAAGCCTCCGCGAAATTTAACGCACAACAGAGGCCGTCATGACGTGGGAGCAGTCGGACAGTTTCGTCATATCCGACGTCATAGAATGGACGGAGGCGATCTGGCCGCGCCGGACAACAAGGCGGCGCAAGATCAAGCCCCGCCCCGTCGGCAAGCAAAAAATCATCGCGCAAATCACTGAGATAGACGGCGACTTCATCAAACTCACCGTCCTGAAATCTGCACTCCTCGAAAACACCGTCGCCAAAGAACTCCTACCGCACAAGGTCGGCACCGTCATCACCAAGAAACGTGCCACGCTCCTGCACGGCGAGCCGCAAAGGCTTCATTGGTCGGAGGAAGATGTAAGAAAAGCACTACTAGAAGAAGGGTGAGTTTCTGGTATATTAAATCAAATTTTTGAGCTATCTTCTAACCTACAAGGAGATCTTTAATGACCCCCACTAATATTGGCCGTCTACAGCGCGTTCCCCTACGCGAGGTCTGGAAACACGAAGCATTGGACTTTACCCAATGGTTGGAAAACAACCTGGAAGTGCTCAACGAGTCGCTCGATCTAAACCTCATTAGCGCTGAGCGTGAAAAATCGGCGGGTGACTTTAGTGTCGATTTAGTCGCTGAGGATGAAAACGGCGGGACCGTTGTGATTGAGAATCAGCTTGAAAAAAGCAATCACGATCATCTTGGGAAACTGATTACCTATCTAACGGCCATGGAAGCCGGGAAAGCTGTATGGATTGTCTCCAATCCACGCCCAGAACATGTGAAAGCCATTGCTTGGCTCAATGAAACAAGTAGCGCTGATTTTTACATGGCTAAAATTGAGGCTGTAAAAATTGAGGACTCTCCCGCAGCGCCTCTTTTGACTTTAATAGTTGGCCCTTCTGCGGAAGCAAAAGAAGTAGGACAGGCAAAGCACAACAGGGCAGAACGCTATTCTATCCGTAAACGTTGGTGGATGGATATTATCGAACGTTCCGCCAAAATAAATAAAACCCACGCCCATATTTCACCAAGTGAACATGGTTGGATTGGAGTGAGCGCTGGCATTCGCGGACTGAATTTCAATTATGTAGTGATGCAAGACGAATGTCGCGTAGAACTTTACATTGATCGCGGCAAGGATACCGAAGAAGAAAATAAACAAATCTTTGATCAACTATATGCGCACAAAGACGCTATCAATCAAGCATTCGGTACGCCTCTGATCTGGGAACGCCTAGACGGAAGAAGGGCTTGCCGTATTCAGTTTACTCGATCCGGTGGTGGATACCGTTCTCCCGATGAGGAGTGGCCCCAAGTTCAAGATGAAACTATCCGTGATATGGATAAACTTGAAAAAACGCTCCAACCATATCTCAAGAAACTAAAGGTTTTTGGATAAACTAGCTGCGTACCATAGGCAAAGCCTGCCTCTAAATCCGCATCAGTCGCTCCTTGACGGCCTGAGGCCTGTGAGAAATATCGCGGGCGGTAAACCGTAAAACCTTAAACCCCTGGCTTTTCACAAAAGCGTCGCGCCGCGCATCATGCCGGACGGCCTCTGCCGTCAGGTGAACATCTCCATCCACTTCGACGTTGTAGCGCTCGCCGGACGGCGCGTTTACGGCGAAATCCAGCCGATATTCCCCGATCTCGTATTGGGGCGCGTAGCTCAGTTTGAGACCGTCTAAAATATCGGCAAGAGACTTTTCCGCGAAGTTCAGGGGGTGGCGTTGCTGCTTGCGCAGTTTTTCGGCGTAATTCGCCAGTTGGTAGAGCGGCGTATCCAGAGCCACTTCCTGACAAGCGGAAATATCACCCACAATGCAGAGCAGGTTTTTCGCCCGTGTCACGGTGACGTTAATCAAATCGTCTTGCGTCGCGGCGAATTTGACAAGATGCCGATCCATATTTTCCGCGACGACGGGCGAGTAAACCAGAACATCGCACTCGCTTCCCTGAAAGCTGTGAACCGTGCCAATGGTGAAACGGCTCTCGACGGCCCTGAACCAAGGGGTTTGCGCGAAGGCCTTTTTAAGTTCTTCCACCTGTCTGCGAAACGGCGTCACAACGCCGTAAGTCAGGTCGCGCGCGGCAAACAAGCCTTGCCGTTCCCACTGGCCGAACAGCTCGACGGTCTTGCCGACTTCAACAGGATTCCACGCTCCCTTCCGCTCTTTGACGACATTGCCCGCCGTATGATGCCAGATAAGGCCGCTTTCTTCTATCGGCAGGCGGTTATGAAACTGCGACAGCGACGTTTGCGCAACCAGTTTCCCTTCATAGAAGTTACAGTTTGAAAATTCTATGATGTCCGGATGGCATCTGTAATGTTGCTTCAGAAATGCCGCGCAGTCCGTCGCGGCGAATGCACGGTCAAAGGCCGATCTTCTTGTGTAAGACCAGTCATCAATGATGTCTTCCAGCCCGGTAGCTTGAACAAGCGCGTGCTCAGTATCGTCCTTCAGAGAGGTAATATGCCGGAATTGCTGGGGGTCGCCGATGATAACGGCGCGTTTGGCACGGTAAAGCAGGGGAATAACGGACGGAATATCACACTGCCCCGCTTCATCAATAACAACCAGATCGAACAACCCCGCCTGCAACGGCATGGCATTGTTGACCGATTGATTGGTTGTTATCCATACCGGAAAAAAGCGTTTTAACTCATCCAGAGATTTTCTCAGGCGCTTGAAGCGCCCCGCGCTGCGATCCTCGATGTCCTTGAAGTAACTGTTAGCCGCTTCCTGCGCGTCTTTTTGGCAGTGGTAAATATTGCCGAGCCATTTTTTATCCAGCAGTTTTTGAGAAATGGCGGATTTTTCCTGCTTTAATTCATATAACGCGACCGTTGACGGGAACTGCGCCATTTTTTCTTCCATCAATCTCCGCTGCGCTATGCACATAGCCCAACTTTGATGGTGCGATACATACCCTGCCGTTTTACGGGACTTCTCCACTGCCTCCAGCCAGTCCTCGCCGATCAGCAGCCAGTCCGAAAAATCCGCGATGCCTTCGCTCTCGCGGAAAACTGCCGTCAGCAGGGTATTATGCTTTTCCCTGAAGGTGTCCACGCTGGAGAATTTGCAGCGCAACCAAAACAAAAGGCCGGGGGCGCTGTGCTTTTTGTATTTTTTGACAGCGCCAGCATCCAGCGCCGCCGGGTCCTTGTCCGTGAATTGCCGCAGCCAAGCCTCGGGCAATTCTTGTGCGGCGGCTGCTTCCTTCTGGTATAAGTCGCTGATTTTTTCCTGCAAGGCGCGGGCTTGCTGAATACCGTCCAGCGTTTGCTGGATTTTACGGTCAATTTCCGCGAATTTTTCCATTTCCTGATCCAAGTCGGCCTTGGAAAAACCCATTGTTTTTAGACGATCAAGCAAGGAGAGTATGCACTTGCGGCATTCTTCCGTCTTCGCCTGATTTCCCAAACGCATCGTCCAGTTGCCCGCACTCTCCATGCTGAGGCCTAAGCGTTGATAAACGCCGTCCACAGGCATGTTGTTATTACTGGCAAACAGCACGGTCTGGCCGTTAAAAACCGCGCTGGCGATAAGCGCGGTCACGACCTGCGTTTTTCCCGTCCCCGGCGGGCCTGTAACAACGGTCAGCGGGGCTTGCAGCCCTTTTCCGACGGCATCTTCCTGCTGCTGGTTCAGCGCGCCTGTCTCTAAAACAGGCTTTTTTTTCTGCGCGGGCGCGCCTTTACTACCCTGAACGAAAAAGCTCAGCGCCGTTTCCTTGGCAAGCACATCGTTATTTCTGAAAAGCTGTCCAAGTTCATAGCGCAGTTTGTCCTTTATACCGCCCTTATTTGTGCGAAACAAAATAGGCGTTTGCATCCAGTCATTATTTTCTTGCGTCAACGAAGGGATATATTTTCCCGCCGCTTTCATACGCGCTTCAAAGCTGCCGAACTCGCCTTCAAGTTCGTCGCAAATGTTCTGTATTTCTTCAGTATTGTAGCGTTTGAGGAAATAGGCGCGGTTGACCAAGAAATTTTTTATCTTTGGCAAAAGACGGATCGTCCTGTCATCGGCGAAACTGACAGCCGCCTCGACAAAAAAGAGCGGCGACATCATGTCCCGCTCGTCTTTAAAAACCGGAAACCCGTAATGGAGATCGACTAGCGATTCTCCGTCGGGCGATTTTTGTTCGATAAACTTTTTCTCCTGCGCATCATGCAGGGCAACATCCAATAGCGGCAAATCACGAGAAAAAAGACTCTCGCCCGCGCCCTTATTCAGAAAAATATAGGTACGGTACTCCTGATTTTTTCTTAAAGTAAGCTGGGTTGCCTCCTCCGCATCCATGCAGCTCAGGTAGTAGGTCAACAGGGATTGAAACTTTTTTTGATCCATATTGCAGGGAGCGCCGTGTTTTTAATGCAGAAGTTATAAAAAGCCCGCCTTGAATTGTCACAATAACATTTAATTTCAGAAATAAGCGTATCATTAACAGCCATGCTGTCGCAATCTTCTCTTTGCTGTTCGCCCGCAGATCATAACGGCTTCATTGGTCAGAGGAAGATGTAAGAAAAGCTCTGCTGGAAGAAGGTTGAGTATCTGGTATATTAGGTTACTTCAAACTCATTATATGAGGAATAGAAATGAAGCCGACATCTAAATGGTTTATCTTTGGAGGGGTAGTTGGTGTAATACTGGCTATATTCCTCTTTTTCTTTGTTATCGGATCATATTTCTGTTACACAGCCACGTTTTAAAAAACGACTATTCTCGAGATTCCAACTGCCCTATGAGGAATAAAAATGAAGCCAGCGTCTAAATCGTTTATCCTTGGAGCGGCAGTTGGTCTATTGTTAATGAGTGGACTCTTAATGTTATTTGTCTATGTTACCGACGGGTATTATTGTGGCCCGCGAAACACATTTTGGCCCCCAATCAAGACTGCAACCCGCCCAAATAATCCGCCGCCCGCTGCGCATGCGCCGCCGCGCTGAATATCGCCCGCTTGTCGCGTTTTAGCACTTCGAGCCAGCTTGCGATGTAGGGCGCGTGGTCGTCCCTGACTTCGGGGGTGATACCGAGATCGGTGCAGAGGAAGGCCGCGCCGAGTTCAGCCACCAGCTCCTCGCGGGCGTAGGCTTCGTTGCCGAATTTGCCTTCGCCGAAGCTGCGGTCGAGGCGGCGTTTTGCGCCGGACCAGTGCACCAGCTCGTGCAGCAGCGTCGCGTAATAGCCTTCCTTGTCTTTGAAGGTCTCGAACTGCGGCATTTGCACAAAGTCCGGCCCGGGCGCGTAGTAGGCGCTGTTTCCGCCATGGCGGATGTCCGCGCCGGTGGCCGTGATGTAATCCTCCACGGCGGCCATGCGTTCCGTGACCGGCAGGGGATCGGCGGGCTTCGCGTAGTAATGCTGCGGCAATCCTTCGACTTGCTCGACGTTGAACACGGTGTAGCCGCGCATGAAGGCTATTCTCCGCTCGACGTCTTCGCCGTTTTCGCCTTTTTCCGTCTTGTCGACGGTATTGGCGTAAACGACCAGTGCGCCTTTCTCGCCCTTTTTGACCTGCGCGCCGAGCTCTTGCGCTTGCTTATAGGTCATCCAGATGGGCGCGGCGTAGCCTTTCTCCATCGCCTCCGCCCAGAGCAGAAGCACGTTCATGCCTCTGTAGGGGATGCCGTTCTGCCGCAAGGGGCGCGAGACCGGCCCCGCCTGGTGCGCCGCGTTCCAGCGCGGAACCCAGGTGCGCTCGCCCTGTTCGAGGGCGGCGATGATCTTCTCCGTGACGCGGGTGTAAATGTCGGATTTGACGTGCTGTGTCATGGCTTTGCTCCTCACTTCACTTTCGGGGGAAAGGCCACGTAGCGGGTGTTGCCGATCAGGACGTTGAAGCCGTTGCTTTTGCTGTGCCGGAAGGCCGCGCCGACGCGCTGGCTCTTGCCGTCTTTGGATTGCGTGAAGATGTAGAAGGCGGGTGGCTGTTTTGCTTTTGAAGTCGTTGTTTCTGTCGTGGTGGTCATGTTCAGTCTCCTTATGTTTGCGATGACCCTTGCGGGCGATGCCTCCCCAAAGCCATGCGCAAGGGCGCAGAGTCAGACAGGAAAATTGGGCGGAGACCTTCAGGGGGAACCGATTTTCCTGTTGACTCGCTTCGCGCCCGCGTATGGCAAGAGGCTCGAACCCTGCACGCATAGGTGATTGCAAATTTTTATAAGGAGAGAGATGGGCTGACCCGCGGGTTACAGAACACGGGCGGCAAACAGGCACCTACCCTTTGCGTTCATTACGGGCTAGACTGGTAATGAACCGCTAGAGTCGTTCAAGATTTTGGAGATGACATGAAAAGGATACCGAAGTCAGTCTGGTTTTTGGTTGTGCTGGCAGTGTTATACGGTAGCGCGAAGCTGATATGGAGGCAGGCTTACCCGTCCGGTTCATGGAGGTACAAGATGACGGTCGTCGTTCAAACGCCAGAGGGAATCAAGACCGGATCGGCGGTGAGGGAGGTCGATGTTTCTTGTGTATTCCAACCATGTCACGCGTCCTTTTCATTTCGCATCCTGCCGCCGGTTCGTCTTTAAGACGCAAGCCTTAAAAGGCTCTGCCACTGCGTTTCGCTGAAGTGCGTCCAAACGAACGCGCCAGCCCTGTCTGCCGCATGAAGGCCGCGATGGTCGTGGCCGGAAAAGACAGGAGAAGAAAATGTTTATCATCACGCTAGCGGAACTCGAACATCTGGGCGAAGCCGAACTTCACGCCATGTACCACTCGATACTGACCGACCTCACCCGCCGGAACCTCTCGGCGGCGGATTGCCCGCTGTCGAGAATATCACTGGAGAATATCCAGCGTATCTTGCATCGCAAAAGAGCGTACAAGCCCCGTGGCCCGCGTTTCTAAGCGCGTTCCGGAAGGTGCGCGGGCGACCGCGCACCTTCTTTTACCGGAATTAATCGGGGGTGCCAGTACCTAAATGCTTCGGGCATAGATGGGCAATGGCGTAGGCCTCGACTAGAGTTCGTAAGCGCGAATTATCAACCCTGACGTACTTAAATGTATGTTTCCCTCTAAGTTTTTTACCATCGCCATTTAGATATTTCTTGGTAAAAGACGATTGGCCAAGGAGATGGTTTTTTAATCGTTGCCTCAGGCCATTCTTGGCACGGGATGTTTTTCCAACATGAAGCACAGCGCCGTTTGGTGCAGAAATGACATAGACGCCCTGTTGCGTAGGGGCTTCTAACTTTTCATCCGGTTTAGGAAAGTTATACTTCTTAGCTTCCAATAAAAGTCTATAGGACTTTTTTATTTTTTCTAATTCTTGCGTCATTTATTTACCCTTGTTATCAGTATTTTTATCGCCCTTCGGCTTTCTGCGCCTTTGTTTTTTAACACGGCTGTCACCTGTTTTTTGCACGTTGATAGCCGACGCATCAAGCGTATTTTTCAGGTGAGCGGCGTAGTGCTTTTCGATCATCTCTACAGATGTTCGGCAGTTTTTGGCAATCTGGTATATGTCCGCTCCTTCGAGCAGACGCATACAGATGTAAGTATGACGAAGGCTATATGACGTCCGCGCCTTGCCGTCGCGGTCGCGTTTCAGTTTCGCTTCTTTCAAGACGGTATCGAACATAGTGGAATGATTACTTGGAAATAAGAAGTCCGTAGGCTGAGGGTGGCTTTGTTCCGTCTGGCCTGCGGCCAGTGGCTTCACTCGTTCCAGTAGGCGGCGGTATGGCAACACGGCTCCGGCGGTGCTTTTGCAAAAGCCGATGCCGCGCTTGCCGCGCACCTCGATAACAAGGATTTCTTGGTTTGTTGCTTTATCTTTGACGATTTCTACGTCTCTGTGTTGCAAGTTGTTAGCTTCATCGGGACGCAATCCCGTATTGCCCATGAACAGGACATAGTCATGCAACTGTTCGGCGCTCCATCTATCCTGATCCCGCGCTTCTTTGGCATTTTTACGGGTTGCTTCGTAAAGGGTTTTGTATTCGGCGGGGCTGAACCACGGCCTATGCGACACCTTGCCGTTGCCACGGAAAGGCGCGGACAAGTCCGGCACAAAATCAAGCCAGCCGTGGCGGGTGGCTGTTTTCAGCACCTGCCGCAGGGTTACGATTTCGTTATGCAGTGTTTTCGGAGCCGGAACACCGCCATTCTTTTGCGGGCGGTTGTCTCCGGCATTGGGGTTTTTATCTTCCTTGGGCGTCATGCGCATGACGCGGTATTCCTGAACCTTTGAAACGGTGATTTTGGAGATCGGCATATCCCCGAAGAACGGCAAAAGGTGAACACGGAGGCGGATGTCATGCCCCTGCACCCAGCGCTGACTGCGCTGGCCTTCGGTCATGACGACGTATTCTTTCATGAACTGGTCTGCGACCTCTTTGAAGGTGATTTCCTTCTTCTCCGGCAACTGGCCGACGCTGTTGAGGCCTAGCAGGTGGAAGTACCAGTCCTCCGCTGCCTTGATGGCATGGCGGAGTTGGGTTTCCTGTGTTGAGTTTCTATAACAGCGACCCTTGAGATAGGTGGCGGCCTGCCAGAGCTGGCTATCCGAGCGGCGGTAGAGGTAGGCTTTTCCGCCGAGAACGGGATGCTTTTCGGATTGAGGCTGATTCTCCATTGAACTTCTCCTGTAGCGCGGTAACGTGCAAGTACCGTGCAAGTATATTATGACAGAAGATAGTTAACGAAGTCTTAGGTAACCCATTGAAATATTGGTTGCGGGGGCAGGATTTGAACCTGCGGCCTTCAGGTTATGAGCGCAACCAACCAATCCTTAAGCATCTGATATTTCACCATGAAATATACAGTTTCCTTATACTGGGTAAATACTGGGTAAGTCAATAAAAACCTGAAACCGTGTAAGTCTTGGTACAGAAAATACACTTCTGGCGGAATTTATTCCACTGCTCTGAATGCCCGTCGTATTGTTGCGGTTTCTCGCTCCGGCAATCCAATTTTCTTCGCTAATTTCTGCCACGGCTTCACGGCCTTTCGTACTTCGGAAATTATGGCCTCGGCACGGGTTTTTTTTAGCCGGAAATACGGTGCAACCGACAAAGCCAGTTCCAAACTTTGCGCGTTGTCATTCTTGGAAATGTTCAGCACAAGCCCGTCGCCCGTGGGCACGGGGTTCATGTCATAAGCGGGAGAAAGTATCCATCCTTTCGATGTCAATAGAAATCCGTGGTTTCGCAGATGGTCGTCCGTATTTGAAACGCAGATATTGAATACGATCCTGCGCCAAAGCTGCTCAAGGTCTTGGGAAACCTTTGCCCCGCCGCGGATAATAAATTCGGCGATATCAAGATAACTTCCTTCTTCGCCATCCTTTTTACCCAGCAGCGTCATGGCAGATGCGAAGTGGATGCGCTCACCTGCATCGCTCCGGTCGAACCGTCTGGTCAAAAACGTATCATGCGTACCGGAAAATCTCTGGATTTTAGCGGAGGAAACATCAACCCCTGCTTTATGCGCCAGTTGGTGAACAATAAATTCCCATGCGCCGATATTTGTTTCATCGCGCTTGCTGGGAAATTTTGCAATCCAAAGCCCGCCGTCTTCATCAACGACTCCTGCCTTCGGTCTTGCACCGCCAAGAGAGCCGCCGGGGGCAATCAGCATGTTAAGCCACTTGGAATAGTTTTTATTCTTTTCCGCGTTATCGTTTTCCAGTTGAAGACTAGCATCTTCCAGTTCGCGTAACCTCACCCACGGCGGCGAAGCCATTGAAGTCTTATCATCTAAAAACGGCTGGTCGTCGCCCAAGCGAAAACGCAAAGCCCCCATGCGGTGTCCGTCATAAACACCCAACAGATAGTCGGATTCCAGAAGCGGTCTGACTTCTCTTTTCTCGGTTCTGGCTTGTTGCGCTTCGCGGCGTTGCATCAGCAACCGCCCCCATCGGTCGGGCGAGGAATCCAGAAACAATCCGAAGTTATCCTTATCATCTCGCGTATACTGCGCCCCTGAGAACAAGCCTAAATCAGGGTCAAGCGTTTGCGCGTAAGGGGATTTCAGCCATGTAGGGGTATATTCAAAAGAAAAAACTTCCTTGCCTCTGATGGGAGTCGCATAAATCGTTCCCATCAAAGCCGGTTCAGCTAACCCTTGCCAGTGCGCGCAAACTTGAATGGATTTTTTATTTTTCTGTTTTGTCATTTTTTAAGTTCCGCGTCTTGCAATTTTCTTCCCAATAAATCATCCTTGCCGATAAGCAGTAAATCTTTCTCCAAGCCAAGACTAAACAGTACATTCGCGTAAGCGCCGAGCGTCACGCCGCTGTCTCCGCGTTCGATGGCGCGGAGAGTGTTGCGGGTCATGCCCGCACGTTCCGCCAACATCGTCGTCGATATCTTCCGACGCAGACGAGCAAAGTGGATATTTTCTCCAAGCTCTTTCAGTATGCCCTCAAGAGCCGAGGCTGAAATCGTCGTTTTACGCGCCATGATGTGCCTTTGGATGATTCTTCATCTTATGATTATTATTATAACCAAAAAACACCATAAATGGTTAAAATATTGATCGTTTATAGGTAAGGGCTTGAATAAGCGCAGAAATTTTGAAAGTTATTCCCTATCTCTCATGCAGGGAGTCATCAGTGTCAACCGCACGCATCAACGGGGCAGTGCAGCAACTGGCGTTTACTATGCCGTACTATTTCTAGTTTACTATATTGTATTATAATTAGTTTATTCTGCTTATATCAGTAATAATTAAAGATTTTCAATATGTTGTGCTATAATCCCACAGTTGCGGCAATCCGATATTCTAAAAATTTTTCTCTAATTTTTGTCAGCCTTTCGGAACTGGGGAGCTTCCCATCCACCGCCGAGTGATTCGATCAGCGCAACACTGGCATCAAGGCGGCTTTGACGCACGGCCAATAAAGCCCGCTCGCTGGCAAGACGTGCGGTTTGAGCCATAAGAAAGCTGTTATACGGTTCAAGGCCATCCATGTAGTGATGCCTCATCAATTGTTCGGTTATTCGCGCATGGTCAAGAGATGCTTCCTGCGATTTTTCCTCTTCGGCCAGAATACGCAAGTCGGAGAGACTGTCTTCAACCTGTTGAAATGCAGTCAAGACGGTTTGACGATAGTGCGCCACGCTTTGGTCATAGGCGGCGCGTTTTTGCGCGATGAGAGCTTCACGTGCGCCCGCATCAAAAATAGTTTCTGCAAGCGCGGGGCCGACTGCCCAGAATCCATCTGAAACTTGCAGAAGCCTACCGAGCGTTGTGCTGGCGGCACCGGAAGAAGCTGAAAGCGTAAGATTAGGAAACCACGCCGACGCAGCAACCCCTATTTGCGCGTTAGCCGATTTCATGGTGCGTTCTGCGGCGGCGATATCTGGGCGGCGCTCCAGTAGCGCCGAGGGAACGCCTAAGGGAATCTCTGGCACGTACGCAGAAAATTCTTTTTGCGGCAGAGAAAAGTAGGCGGGCGGGCGTCCAATAAGGACGGCAATCGCATGTTCAAGTCGCGCGCGTCGCGCCCTTACACTAGAAATTTGAGTTTGAACATTTTCAAGTTGCGTCTCCGCCGCGAGAACATCTGTCACGCTACCAGTGCCGGTATCGTATTGCCGTCTGATGATCTGCAAGGCGGTTTTATCATCTTCTACCGTCTCACCCAGCAAGCGTTTCAATTCATCCTGTGCGCGCAGATCAAAATAATTTGTCGCCAACAGTGCTTGCAGCGAGAGTTGCGCTGCAGCGAGATCGGCGGCACTCGCTTTTGCATTTTCTTCATCACTCTCAAGACCGCGATGGATACGACCCCAGATATCCGGTGTCCATATCGCTGTTCCATAAAGCGCGTCGGGGGCCATCGGCGACGGCATATTGCCCCTTTGTGCGCCGATTGAGGCGTTGAGCGACAGGCTTGGGAACAAACTGCTGCGCGTTTCTTCGGCAACGGCACTAGCTTCGCGATAGGCCGCTTCCGCCTCTTTCAAACTCTGGTTTGAAACATTCACCTGTTTTTCAAGATGATCGAGAATAGGGTCTTTATAGACAGACCACCATGCGCTGGGCGTAATTTCGTCTTGCGGGTTGGCCTGTCGCCAATCTCCGGAGGCCTCTTTGTAAGCTACCGGAACGCTCACCGAAGGGCGCTGATAATCCGGGCCTGCGGCGCAAGCGGTCAATAAGGAAAAGGCTAGTAAACCTGTCATGTAAAAAATGCGTTTCATTTGATGTCCTTCTCGACAGGGCGTTTAACAAGCGCATACACCGCAGGGATGACGACCAAGGTCAGTATCGTTGATGATACCATGCCGCCGAGCATCGGCACTGCGATGCGCTGCATAATTCCAGCACCAGTGCCATGGCTCCACATGATGGGCAATAACCCAGCCATGATGGCCGTTACCGTCATTATCTTGGGGCGCACGCGGCCAACAGCGCCTTCCATGACGGCGGCGTAAAAATCCGTCATGGTTATTGGCCGACCTTGATGATCGGCTCTCATTTTTTCATGAGCGTGATCGAGATAAACCAGCATGACAACGCCGGTTTCCGCCGCGACGCCAGCCAATGCGATAAAGCCGACGGCAACGGCCACGCTGAAATTGAAACCAAGCCAATACATAAGCCACAACCCGCCGATGAGCGAGAAGGGCAGAGACAGAAAGATGATTAAAACCTCCGCCACTCGCCCGAAATTCAGGTAAAGCAATGTAAAAATAATCAGCAATGTAAGCGGCACGACGATTTTCAACCGTGCCTCCGCTTGTTGCATGTATTTGTATTGGCCGCTCCAGACGAAGTAAACGCCTGAAGGCAGACTGACCTGACCACTGATGGCTTTCTGCGCGTCATGGACGTAACCGCCGATGTCGCGGCCATGCACGTCGATATCGATATAACCGACGAGTTGCGCGTTCTCGGTGCGGATTTCCGATGGCCCACGTGCCAGTGTGATACGCGCAATCTGACCGAGCGGAATCATGCCGCCGGAAGGTATTTGCACCAGAACCTGCTCGGCAATTGTTTGCGGATCGGAGCGAAAATCGCGTGGATAGCGCACATTGACTGTGTAGCGCGCCCGTCCTGCAACGACCGTTGTGACGGTTTTTCCGCCGAGGGCAGTTGCGATGACATCCTGCAAATCGCCGACCGTAAGCCCATAACGCGCCAGTTCTTCGCGGTCGGGGTCGATATTGAGGTAATAGCCGCCCATTGCCCGTTCAGCATAGGCACTCGATGTTCCTTTAATGCCGCGCAGCACGGCTTCGATTTGCGTGGAAACCTCTTCGATCTGATCGAGGCTTTTGCCGAAAACCTTGATGCCGAGCGGCGTGCGAATACCGGTCGCGAGCATATCGATGCGGGCGCGTATGGGTTGCGTCCATATATTATTGACGCCGGGGAATTGTAGCGCCTTGTTCATGGCAGCAATCAGCTTGTCGTGCGTCATTCCGGAGGGCCATTCGTCTTGAGGTTTGAGGTTTATGACGGTTTCAGACATATCGAGGGGAGCCGGATCGGTCGCCGTTTCTGCACGCCCCGCTTTGCCGAACACGGATTCTACCTCCGGAAACGATTTGATGATGCGATCTTGGGTTTGTAATAGCTCCGTCGCCTTGGTGATGGAAATGCCGGGCGCGGTCGTCGGCATGTAAAGCAGCGTGCCTTCATCGAGGTTCGGCATAAATTCAGAGCCGATCTTCGTCACCGGATAGATTGAAACGAGCAGCGCCGCCAACGCCAGTGCGACAGTCGTTTTTCGGTATTTGAGAACCGTGGCGATAATGGGGTGGTAAATGCGGATCAAGGCGCGATTGATCGGATTTTTGTTTTCGGGGCGGATTCGCCCGCGAATAAGAAAAGTCATCAGTACCGGTACAAGCGTGACCGAGAGAAAGGCCGCTGAAGCCATCGCGAATGTTTTGGTGAGTGCTAGAGGCCGGAACAATCGGCCCGCTTCGCCCTCCAGCGTGAAAATCGGCAGAAACGACACGGTGATGACGAGAAGACTGAAAAACAGCGCGGGGCCGACTTCGCAAGCCGCGTCAAGAAGGATTTTGAAACGGTTTTCATCGGATAGATCATGCTCAAGGTGTTTGTGCGCGTTCTCGATCATCACGATAGCGGCATCCACCATCGCGCCGATGGCAATGGCGATTCCGCTAAGGCTCATGATGTTGGAGCCGATGTCAAGCGTGTGCATGACGGCAAAAGTGAGTAGGACACCGACCGGCAACACAAAGATAGCGACCAGAGCGCTGCGGGCATGAAGCAAGAAGAGAAAGCAAACGAGAGCTACAACAAGGCTCTCCTCGATCAACGTGTGGTTGAGGTTATTAATGGCGCGAAGGATTAAAGCCGAACGGTCGTAAACGGACTTTATAACGACGCCCTTCGGCAGGCTTGCCGCCATATTCTTAATCTGCGTCTTGACGTTATTGATGACATCAAGCGTGTTCTGTCCAAAACGCTGCAAGACGATGCCGCCGACAGCTTCACCCTTGCCGTCATATTCGGCTACGCCCCGCCGCTCGTCGGGGCCGAGTTCAACTTGCGCCACGTCGCGTAGCAGCACGGGCGTGCCGTCTCTGCTTCGTAGCGCAATATTCTCAAGGTCATCGATGCCGTGCAGATAACCCCGTCCGCGTATTAAATATTCCGTTTCGGCCATTTCTATACTACGTCCGCCGACATCCTCGTTGCTTTGACGGATAGCGCGTGTCACGGCGGATAGCGGAATGCCGTAGGCTTGCAGTTTATGCGGATCGACGATCACCTGAAACTGCTTGACGAAGCCGCCGATGCTGGCGACTTCCGCCACGCCCTTGGCGCGGGAAAGTCCGTAGCGCAAAGTCCAGTCTTGCAGGCTACGCAATTCAGCCAGCGTTTTTTGCGCGCCCAGAATAACATACTCGTAAACCCAGCCAACGCCCGTCGCGTCCGGCCCCAAAGTCGGCGTCACGCCTTGCGGCAAGCGTCCGGAAATGGAATTGAGGCTTTCCAGCACGCGGCTCCGCGCCCAATAAACATCGGTTCCATCCTCGAAAATCACATAAATAAAGGATGCGCCAAACATCGAAAGACCGCGCACGGTCGTGGCACGGGGTACGTTTAAAAGCGCGTTCGTCAACGGATAAGTGACTTGATCTTCAACCACTTGCGGCGCTTGACCCGGAAATTCCGTATAGATGATGACTTGTGTATCTGAAAGATCAGGAAGAGCGTCCAGCGCGATATGCTGGAGGCCATAAAGACCAGCGCCTACGATAAATAACGTTCCCAGCAGAACCAAAAAACGGTTCTGCGCCGACCAACGAATAATGGAAGCGATCATGGCTTGGCCTCCGGCGGAGCGAAGCTTTGCAGAGCAGCCCGTATATTACTTTCGGAATCGATCAGGAAGTTGGCGGATGTAACGACTCGGTCGCCTTCATGCAGCCCCGCAAGCACCTCGGCATAATCATCATTACGCATACCGATTTTGACGGACTGAGGCCGGAAGCGCCCGTGACCCATGTCGATCAGGACGACTTGCTTTGTGCCGCTGTCCAATATTGCCGAAACGGGAACCGCAAGCGCGTTGTTTTTTGGTGTGCCGCTGATTGTCACATTGGCGTACATATTGAGGCGTAGTGTGCCGTCCGGATTTGGCAAATCAATACGCACCTTGGCTGTGCGTGTGTCCTTGTCTATAGCGGGGTAGATAAACCCGACCACGCCTTTGAACGTCTCGTTAGGATAGGCATTGATGGTGATTTTGACAGGCTGACCGACGGTGACTCGCGCCAAATCCTGTGTATAAACATCGGCAAGCACCCAGACATCGGAAAGATCAACAAGGCGGTACAGCGTCTGGCCGGAAGAAAATT
This sequence comes from Pseudomonadota bacterium, assembly GCA_021845905.1. Lineage (GTDB taxonomy): Bacteria > Pseudomonadota > Alphaproteobacteria > Micavibrionales > UBA2020 > PALSA-926. The sequence continues at coordinate 140,877 of JAJZVA010000004.1, read as the reverse complement.
TCATGCCTTCGACGGCCTCCTTGTCCATCACGACGCCATCCGCAGGTGCGCGGAACGTGATGTGATCGCTGGCAGTATGTTCGCGCTCAAGTCGCTCGATTTCTTCTTGCGGAACAGCGAGACTTTGCAGTCTTTCTATTGTGCCATTTATTGCTTGTTTGGAAGTTGAGAGGGCTTTCATGCTGCGGGCAAAGGGATATTCCGCTTCGATATTGGCCAGTTCTGGGCTGTAAAAAACAAACAGCGGGTCACCTTTCTTCACCTGCGCGCCGGTGGTATCGACATAGAGCTTCTCAATCCATCCGCCGAACCGTGGCGCGACAATGGTCTGGCGGCGCTCGTCGATCTCTATGTTGCCGACAGCGTGAATAGGGCGCGACAGATCACGTTTCCCAATGACTGCGGTTGTGACGCCAAGCTCCTGAATGCGCCGAGGACTTATTTGCACAGTCCCAACTGCTTCTTTAGTCACGGACGCATAAACAGGAACATAATCCATACCCATCGCATCTTTTTTCGGTACAGGCGATGTGTCCGAAAGTCCCATTGGGTTGCGATAGTAAAGGATTCTCTCTTTATTCTGAGACGTTCCGGTTTCGGCATGTGCAAAAGATGCTCCCATCAAGGTCACGCATAGAACAATGACGAAGATGCGGCAGGCTTTCTTCGTCGGAAAAGAGCGTTCTTTTATGATGATGCCCATGCTACTTCACGACTTGGAACTTAAGTGTGCCGGTAATAGGCTCTTTTTTACTCGGCACCTGTGCCGAAAGATCAAGCGTCCAATTGCCCGGTTCCAGCACAGTGCAGGAAATCTGATAATGTCCATTGCTGTCGCTCCCCGACGCTTTGGAAGGACTTGGCATCGGTGCCATGCCATCCATTAACATGCTTAACTTCGATGTGATGATTGCGCCGGTCACAGCCTTGCCGGTTGATGTTTGTATCAATCGAACGCTGACTGAAACATCATGCCCTGCATGGACAGTCGGATTGACAAGTTCAAAGCGGTAATCCTGCGCCGATGCAAAACTCGGCATCGATGTAAGGCTTGAAAGACCGATTATTATCAGTAATGCAAGCGCAACGAATTTGAAAGTGCGTATCATGTTTAACCCCGTTCTCTTGAGCTTGCATAGTCCGTGCAAGCCGTTGTTAAGGCCTAATGTCATATACGGATTCGGCACAACTCACCGTGAGGCGAATCCGGTTTTGTTTTTTTAGGGGAGGGTTAAGCCTTGGGGGGCGGAGGTTCTGGCGGTAATAATTCGCCAACTGCCGTCGATTCGGTTAGCACATACACAAAAGCGACAGCCTGTTGAACAGGAACCAGAAACTGCGGGGGCGCCACTGCGGATTGCATGGCGGTGGCGCAACAAGCAGCGCACATGGCATCTTTCATGGTTTTATTTTTCTCGGAATGGGCGCAACAATTTTTCATACCCTGATAAGAAGCTGGCATACTCATTCCAGCCATGTTCATAGGCGAGGCTACAGGTGCTTGACCTGTATCCATTGCGGCCATAGCCGCAATGGACGCACTCTGACCAAGCACCAGAGCGACCACAAACAAAAACGCCATACATCTTTTGAAACCGGTGTTCCTCATCTAGAATATTCTAACTTGATTCAGAATATAGGGCAAGATTGTGTTTTGTTTCACTATCATTTACAATTACTTAACATCAAAATCGCCCCGTTCAGATCAGACGTTGGCTGAAGGCTATGGGGCGGTACTTATCATTTTTGATAATCTCGGTGTACCTCATCTGTCCAACAAGCTCTGGCAGGGCACGGGGGATCATGTTATCATTATTACATGCGTGCGAATGTAATAGTCAGGAAGAAACCCGCAAGCACCAAAAGTTGTGCGATTCCCTGTTTCAAGCAAGGGCTGGTCAAGAAGTTGCAATCGGAAATGCCTCAAGATGAGGCATTAGAAGATATGCGGGTGATCTTTGCGGCGCTGGCCGACAAAGCCCGCCTTAAAATTCTTTATGCCCTCCGGGAGGGGCAGGAGCTTTGCGTGTGTGACGTGGCGCATGTCGTTGGCACAACGATTTCCACGGCTTCCCATCATCTACGCAAGTTGCGTAACCTGAAGTTACTGAAGTACCGCAACGACGGCAAGATGGCCTATTATTCTCTTAAAAGCGAACTTGCTACCCAGCTTGTCAGGGTAGCCATCAACTCTGTTGGGGGTCGATAATGGCGTCCGGCAAGGAAGCGGAAGATAAGGCGCTGGAGGTCGTCACGCAACAACTGGCGGAAGCTGTTGCCGCTGCGAAATGCCACAAATGCGGGTGTTTGCAGCAGACAGTTGAAGCGCTTTCCACGACCGACGCGGGAAAAGGCTCATTGGCCGACCAACTTTCCAAAGCCAAGGCGGTATTCCAGCCCAAGAAATACGATTGTCTTGGCTGCGCCATATGCTGGCCCGCTATCGCCGCGAATGCTTTTGCCGAGGCGTTCCCGGCGGCGGGCGAAGGGCTTGACTTATGCCCCACCGAGGAGCCGGAAGTACGCAAAGGCTGGCCTCCGTTGCCGGGAGATCATCATGTAGTGCGTTCCCGCGCCCCGGTAGCGGTCTGTACGCTGAACAGCGGTGGCCTTGCGGCGAGACTCAACGAGCTTTCGCCAGAAGGTCTATCTATCGCTGGGACGCTGCACACAGAAAACCTCGGGATTGAGCGTATCATCAAAAATGTGATCGCCAATCCCCATTTGCGGTTCCTCATTCTGTGCGGCGAAGACACGCAGCAGGCTATCGGGCATTTGCCCGGACAGACGCTGCAAAGCCTGTTTCAGGACGGGGTTGACGAACGGCAGCGCATTATCGGCGCTAAAGGAAAGCGGCCCTTTCTCAAGAACGTGACGCGGGATGAAATTGACGCTTTCCTGAAGCAGATTGAACTTGTTCCTTGTATCGGCGAAATAGACGAAGGCGTTATTGTCAAGGAAATCGGTGAATTACTTAAGCGCGACCCCGGCCCTGTTGAACATAGTGTCGCAACTAAGGTCGTGGAAACGGTTCAGGCATCGGAGCAAAAGCAGCTTAAACTGGATAAGGCTGGATACCTTGTCGTTTATCCAGACGCACGGCGAAACCTGATTGTGATGGAACATTATACCAATCAGGGTGTACTGGATTGCATCATCGAGGGGGTGACGACAGCCGCCCTCTATAGCACGGCAATAGGACGCGGTTTTTTGACTGTCCTCGATCACGCCGCCTATATCGGCGCAGAACTGGCGCGAGCCGAAAACAGTCTTTTGACCGGCGCGGCTTATGTGCAGGACAAGGCCGCCGGTGAAATCGGGAAACAGCAGGAAAAGTCATGTGGAACGTCCTGTCAATCTACAAACAGCAAGGAGGGGAAATGCGGGAAAAGTTAGTTGGGTTGATTTGTGTTATAGCCATTTCCTTCGGGATTGTCCTTTACAAGCAGACTCTGATCGTAGCCGCTACGCCGCCCGAGTCCAACAAGCCGTGGGTTCTTTTGGTGGCCGATTTACATGAGGCGGACGATGCCCATGACTCCTGCGCGGATATTATTCAGGCTGTAAGAGATGTGCAGGCACGTGGCGTCAAAACCGAAGAACTAACGCCGCAAAGCGATTCTCCGCTTCTGAGAAAATATCACGTCCTGACTATCCCGACGGTTGTCATTGTCGGGGGCGACGGGCAGGAGAAAGCGCGGTTTGAAGGCGAAGACGAGAAAACTCTTAAAGCGCTGGAAAAGAAGCTTGTAGAATTGAAAGGGGGCTAAATGGACATTGTAGCCCAGCTACATGACGCCTTGAAGGGTGGAAATCTGCTGGCGCTCCCTCTGTCGCTCATTGGCGGGCTTATCGCTGGTTTTAATCCCTGCTGCCTTGCGCTTTATCCCGCTGCTGCCGCCACCTGCTGCACAGGGACGGCTTGCAGCCCGAGGCGAAGTTTTTTACATGCCGTGGCCTTTCTTTTTGGAATGGCGATGGCTTTGTCTCTGTTGGGACTGGCAGCGGGGATATTGGGCCGGATAACAGGCCCAGGTATCGTTTGGCGCTATCTGATTGCAGCCATACCTATCATTATGGGGCTAAACCTTTTGGGGTGGATATCGCTACCGCTGGATAGACTTGCGAAATTCACCGCACAAGGCGGTGGCGCGTTTGGAACTGGCTTTACCCTATCCCTCGTTATCGGCCCCTGTGGAACCCCGCTGTTGGCGGCTGTTTTGTCGTATGCCGTTTATAATGGAGGGCTGATTTATGGAGCAGCACTGCTGTTTCTCTACGGAGTCGGGGTCGGCACTCCGATGTTGCTGGTCGGAGTATTTACAGGGCATATCGCACAGAAAATGGAACTTGCTGGCTTGAAACATTGGATAGTCGGCGCGGCTGGCGCGTCCCTTATACTGCTGGGATTTTATTTACTCTGGATTGCCTGACTCCGATAATGTTGCAGGACTTCATTAATGAGCGTTTTGCGCTTCTTGCGGATAATCGTAGCGGATTTGTGTTTGAGAGCGTCCAAATTGATGCCAACATTTTTTCTTACGGCTTCCGTTTTTAAAATTTTGATCAATACTAAATCCTTCTCGGTAACAATAATCTGGCCTGTGACTTACATTTTGCCAAATGCTAAAGGTTAATGAACGTTAATTTTTGGCGCGATGGTTCAGGTGTCCAGAGGGCAGGAATACGCCCTTTGGTGAGCATCCAAACCGCGCAGGGTTGGTCTGGGGTTCCGAGGGGGCAGGACGCCCCTACACGGGAGGGATGCAACGGGAGGGTTTTTTCCCTCCCTTTCCCCCTACGCTCGAACGAGCTTCGGGGGACGTGGCCAAGCGTGGCCTTGGGGTGCAAAAACGACTCGGGAGAGGCGGATTTTGAACTACAAGGCACAGCTTGCCTATTTTCCGCGCCTCCGGCGCAGGGTAAAAAATATTCTTTGTAACTTTATTACCCGCTTTTTATGGGCGGAGCGAAGCCGAAAAACGCCAATAAGCAGGCCACGAATCCGGCTTATAAGTCACATGCTTAACCGCTTCTTCATATACCTCTCGGTGCTGTCCACGTCAACGGATACGGCGCTGCTTTGAGGGCTGTTGCTGCGCCGCAACAGGGACACTTCATTAAGATTTGATTAACGAACGCTTGGTAGCCTGAAGATATAGCAAAGGAAAAGGAAAAAGACTCGATTTTTAAGGCGATACGACACGTTTTTAAACGGGGAAATTTTATTGCCGTTAACTTTTTTAATTTTATCTGCGTGCTGGGAGTATGTGCATGACGGAAGAAATAAAAAAGTTCAGATACGCGCCTCCGTTTTCGCTTCGGCTGACGCTCGAAGAGCGGGCAAAGCTGGATGCGGCGGCAGGGTCGCAGACCATCGGGGATTACATACGCCGTCAGTTATTGGGCGAAAATGTCGCCCCGCGCCGACCGCGCCGCCGTCCGGCCGAGGGGGATGAAATCCTCAGTACCGTCCTGTCCGAACTGGGGCGGTCGCGGGTATCATCAAATTTGAACCAGTTGGCACGGGCGGTGAATAGTGGGTCTTTGCCCGTCTCTCCTGAAACGGAAAAAGCTATTCTGGAAGCCTGCACCGAGATCAAAGCATTGAGTAATAATCTTACGAAAGCTCTCGGGATGGAGGCGCGGCCATGATTCTCAAAGCCAGTCAGCGCACCGGAACGAAAGAACTGGCCAAGCATCTGCTCAACGTCGCCGAGAATGACCATATCACCGTCCATGAGATACGCGGGTTTGTAGCCGATGATCTCGCCGGAGCCTTGCGCGAGATTGAAGCGATCAGTCGCGGCACAAGATGCAGTAAGTTTATGTTCTCTCTGTCGCTGAATCCTCCTGATTATGCGGATGTGCCGATTGGGGATTTTGAAGCGGCCATTGAAGAGATCGAGCGCAAACTTAGCCTCGTCGATCAACCGCGCATTATCGTGTTCCACGAGAAAAACGGACGGCGGCATTGTCACGTCGTCTGGTCGCGACTTATGTACTCGGCACATACGCACCATATGATCTCTATTCGCATGAGTCACTTCAAGCTAAAGCTTATGGAAGTGTCGCGCCTGCTGTTCCTCAAGTATGGCTGGAAGATGCCGGAGGGCATGAAACGTGCCGCCGACCGTAGCCCGTGGCATCTGACACGGGAAGAACACCGTCAGGCTGTGCGCCTATCGCAAGACTCACAAACTTTGAAAATGCTGTTTAAATCGGCGTGGGAACAGTCGGACAGCAAAGAAACTTTTATCCGCGCACTGGAAGAGCGCGGATTCCTTCTCGCCCGTGGCGACAGGCGCGGGTTTATCGCGCTTGATATTGCGGGTGGAATTTACTCTCTCACGCGGTGGATAGATATCGGCACACGAGAACTCAAAGCCCGCCTTGGAAAACCCGAAACTCTGCCCGACATCGGGCAGGCGCAAGAATTTATCAATGCCCGCATGACGGAGAACCTGAACAGATATATTACAGAATCAAAACAGCGTGCCAAAGACATCCGGCAGCCTCTCGTCCAAGAAATTCGCGCAATGGTCGCGGTGCAGAGAAAAGAGCGCCAATCTCTTATAGAAAAGCAACAAATACGCTGGATACAAGAAACCCGCGTGCGCGTGGCGCGTCTGCCGCGTGGGTTCAAGGGTATCTGGCACAAGGCCACGGGTGCGTATAAAAAGGTTCGCGCTCAAAACGAGGTCGAAACCAAAACTTCTCTTGACCGCGACCGGAAAGAACTGCACGCACTTGTCCGGTCGCATCTTCTTGAACGCCAAGAATTACAAAATAGCGTCAAATCCTATAAAGAAGAACACAACCGCGAAACCCTCCGCATCCGGCGTGAAGTTGCAAAGTATGTTTCCACGGCAACCACGCCGTTGCAACCTGTCAAATCTGAAACTATATCTCTCAAGGCGCAAATGGCCGAGGTGCAGAGCAAGATTGCCCTGCTTTCCGGCAACATCACGCTGTTGCAATCTGCGCTTGAGAGCGGCCTTATCTCCGACGAGATGCGCGGCACGATCCGACGCATGATCGAGCGCACCCTTGAAACCTTGCATCTCAAAACCGTTGAAGAAAAGGAACATCGAGAGATGGTGCAAGAAAAAGAACTCGTTGAAAATCAATTTTTGCTGAACCGATATATCCGCCAATATGCAGAATTGCAGGTGAAGCAAGAAGAGGAATCCCGCAAAACCTCTGCCAATAAACAGTTTTACGATATTGTCATGAACATGAGCTATGCTCTCAACGGCATTCCGCGCTGGCAGATCAGCGTCATATCTCCGCCGCCGGAAAAACGCCTCGACGAAAAGGCTTTCACGGCGACATTGCGTGAGAAAAGCAATACAGAATTACTTTCCAACATCACCAAGCCTTATCGCCGTCCACCTGTTGACCCGCAAACGGCGACGGCCAACCTCCGCGCAAGTGTTCTTGAGGTTAAAGAAGTTCTCCGCCGTGCGGGGCTACAGCCAGATGGCGGGAAATCCGCCTTCGACCCGACACAGAAAATCAAAATGACTGTGCCGCTTAAGGCGTCCGCACGTTTTAATGCGAGGAAATAGCGCATGGTATGGGAGAAATCGGGAGATTTTGTCCTGTCCGACGTTATAGAATGGACGGAGGCCATATGGCCTCTCCGCCGCTCGCGGCGACGCACCAAGCCGCGCTCTGTCGGCAAGCAAAAGGTTATCGGTCAGATCACCGAGATAGAAGGCGATTTTATCAAGCTCACTGTTCTAAAATCGGAACTCCTCGAAAACACCGTCGCCAAAGAACTCCTGCCTCATAAAGTTGGCTCAATCCTCACCAAAAAACGCGCAACCCTCCTGCGCGGCGAACCGCAGCGCCTCCATTGGAGCGAAGAAGACGTAAGGACGGCACTTCTCTCTCAATGATTCTTATTCTTTTTCGCGTTTGAGAAAGCTACTATGTGTTCTCATGGGAGAAGGCTTTTGATTTGGCGTAAAGATGGCCGTGAAATCTCTGGAACCGTGCAGCACTCTGGCGATTTCGATTATTTTGTTTCTCTCACGATAAAAGATGAGGTAACTCTCCGCATTCAGCGAACGCAGATCCGGTAAAAGCTCATCCCGTTTTCTGCCGATCTCCGGCTGCTCGCAAAGTAATGCGAACTTCTCGTAAATATTGCGGATTAGTTTTTCTGCGGCGGAAATGCCCTGCAAAGCGATGTAGTCGAAAATATCGTTCAAATCCTTCTCGGATTCCGTGCTCTGAACGCACGTCCTCATTTATTTTTCCAGCGGGCCTTCGCGCGTTGAATAAATTCTTCCACGTCGAGGTTCTTCCCCGCGCCGCTGTCGAAGCCTTTTTGAATTTCCGCCCGCAACTCGGCCAGAGCGGCCTCTTTCGCCGCCCGTTCAAATTTCCACGCACGCAGGGCATCGCGGATAACTTCACTGCTGGAAGAATATTCGCCCGCCGCGACGGCTTCCTTGACAAGCGCTGTCATTTCCGCAGGCAGGGCGATACTGATTTTTTCAACATTCGACATGGCCGCATCCTCTTTTTACCTCACACTTCTATAGTAGCAAAAATTCACACTAGATGGAAGGTTTCTTAAAAATATCATTATATATTAATGATATAAGGTATTTATAAGCACCTGTACACCAGTTGTGTTCCCGCAATCATGGCCTCGCTGTAATCCATGCCGAGGTCGCGGGCGATCAGGTCATAGTCAATATAATATGCGATGCTGGCAGAGATTTCTCCGAACAAGCCTTCGTCCACGAATTGCTCGGCAAGGTCTTTCAGGCTGTCAAGTTCGTAAATATCCACATCGAGACTGTCGGGGTTGTCTGCGCCAAGGTCGAATTTATATCCAGCCTGACCGACGGCAAGGATGACTTTGCGTTTCTGGTCTTCTGTCCAAGTAGCGCAAGCGTCAAAGTAGGCGGGAAAATTCACTTGATCGACATTCAAGACTTTGAACAGGGCGCAGTCAATCTCCTCGCCGTCGATGAATTGCAGTTCATATTCTTCGACGAGGCCGCCGTAGGAGTTGCTGTTGTCGGCGGCTTGTTGCGTGTAGTCTTCCGCGCTGTCGAAGTAAAATCCCGTCGCAGAAATGTCATACGGTTGTGCGTAGAGCGTGGTCATGGCGATTTCTCCTTTCAGGCGGCTTGCAGGGTTTCAGCTTCCAGCATCACGTCGATGTAATTGATGGGGCTGCCGGCGGCATCGATAATGGAGCGTGGTAGTGTGTGGGCGTAGTAGCCGTGCGGTGCTATCGGCAAAGGCGCGTCCGTGGGATAGAGGCTCCGGACTTCGATGTGAGCGAGATCCTGTCCGACGATGCTTGCGGGAAGCCAACAGGGATTGTAGGTGATTTCCAGCAGATGGCCGTTCCAGTCCATACGGTGTATTTCTGTCGCGCGTTTCATAGGCGTTATCCTTTTTTAAAATTGAACAATCCCCTTCGGGATGAGTCCCTGCCTTCACGCGCAAGGGCGCGGCGTCACACATGAAAATTGGGGGGATGCAATGCGACGGTCAGGAGCATTGCATGGTCGGCGAGGGAGCCAATTTTCTTGTTGACGCGAGAAGCGCCCGTGCGTGATAAAAGGGGTCAGAACGATGCTGAAGGGGCGTTCAATAAAAAGATAACGCCGGTCGCGTGAACAACCGGCGTTATGGAGTGCCTTGCGGCTATCGGCAGATTACCGGAGAATATCCGGCAACCAGCCCGTACCGGCAGTTTCGCGCTCTGCAAGAAGAGCCAGTTCGGCCTTCTTGAGCTTCTCCCACGCGGGCGCAGACGGCTGCTTGCGTGCGGCTGTCAGAGCATCGAATATTTGCGGCTTGCTGACGCGGCTAAAATAATTATCCGCAGTAGGCGTAAACCATGCCTTCATGTCGAGGGCGAGCGCCCCGCCAAGTTTGCGGGCATGTTCCAGCCGTGCACAATCCGGGCGGTCGGGTTTTCTCTGTACCGCATTGACCGTGCAGGCAGCACAGAAAGTCAGGAGATCGAGCAGAACGGCTTGATCCTGCTCAAGGCACCATGTCCAGATATCGTCAGGCGTGCCGGGGATACGCTGACCCCAGTTCTCGCGTGCTTGTTCAAGTCGCTGAAAAGCAACAGAACCTTCCACGCGATGCAGAGACTGGTTTTTACCGGAAACTTCCAGCACCGTGTCCTGCCGGTGGCTGAATATCTCCAGCACCAGTGCATAAACGACAGTCGCAAGCCCGATGTCCGGCGCGTCCAGCAGGGTTGCGGCAAGTGCCGCTGATCTGTGCGCCGTCAGGCTTTCGACCAAAGCAGCAGAGAGACCGGCAGGCTGTTCGCCTGTTTTTACCTTTTTAGGCTGTTTCGGCACATCGTCAGGTTTGACATAGCCGCGTTCGATTTTTATCTCGCCATCATAATCGATGGAGATCACGGCTCCCGCTATGGATTTTTGCTCCGGCGCCCAGATGCCGTCACGGTCTTCGATAGCGGAGATCAGTTGCTCCAATTCGTCAAGACGTTCCGGCGCATCCGGCGCGTCGGACTCGCTCCAGACGTCATTCAGAGCATCATATTCCGCTTGCAGCTTATCAAGATTTTGCTGCTTGCTCTTCGTCAGAGGAACAGGTTCGGGATAGATACGCTTGTATCCGGTACTGTCTTGATACCCGAAGTCAGGGATGATTTCCAGCCATTTCCAGCCTTCGGCGCGGACAGAAGCGGATTTCCGCTCAAGTTTTTCAGCCACAAGCCTTTCCAGCAAGGATGTGTCTTCAATATACACGCTGTCGCTGAACAAATCGCGGTTCAACGCGCCTCCCGCCTTTTCGTAGGCTTTGAGGGTGACGAATTTCACGCGCTTGTTGGTCGCGGCGATAGCGCCCTCTGTCAGGGCGGCGCGGATATCGCGGGCGTCGTTACGCTCCGCGTCGAACCCGGCCAGCACTTTCTCCTGCGCCGCGTGATCGTCCGTCACGGTGAAAGCCATAACACATTCCAGCGTTAAACTATTATTACGATACGCTTTGATGATTTTCGGGCTGACGCGGGCAAGTTTGAGCAGTTTCTGGATATGCCCTGCGCTACATCCGAAACGGGCAGCGATATCCGCCACAGGCAAACCATCATCTGCCAAGGCGCGGAAGGCCTCGAACTGGTCTGCGGGGTGCATATCTGCGCGCATGACGTTCTCGGCAAGACTCAGCTCCGTGGCGTTTTCAGCTTCCGTGATGCGGCAGGGAACAGCGTGCGTTGCCTGCTGAATATCACCGGATTTTGCGAGCAGTTGCAAGGCTTTCAGCCGTCTGCCTCCGGCGACGACGGCAAACGTCTTGCCCTCCTTGCGGACAACAAGATTTTGCTGCAACCCGTGGGCTTTGATGCTGGCCGCCAGCGCGTCGATGCCCGCTTTATCCCTGACCTTGCGGACGTTACCCGTCCAGAGGGTCAGTTTATTGAGGGGGATATTTATAATGTCAGTCATTAGTTCTCTCCTGTTACGGGTTGCACGGCGGTTCTGGCTTTCGGCGGGAAGGCCGCATAGCGTTTACCGGCGATCAGGAAGGTGAACCCTTTGCCTGTCTTGTGGGCGAAAGCGGCTCCGGCGGGCTTGCCGGATTTTACGCCGTTGGCAGCGTTCTCGAAGATATAGAAGTCGGGAACCTGTTTGGCCTTTGCGGGTTGGTTTTCAGATGCAGTGGCCATTTTCGTATCTCCTTTTGTTGCAATACCCTTTCGGGCGACGCCTCCGACAGGCCAGCAGCGGGCGCAGCGTCATACAGGAAAATTGGGGGATGCAATGCGACGGTCAGGAGCATTGCATGGTAGGCGAGGGAACCGATTTTCCTGTTGACGCGAGAAGCGCCCGCGTATGGCAGGGGCGCGCAACATGCACGAAGGGGATGCGAGATATTTAAAGGAGATGAACGCAGACAGCACTGGAAAATAGACGCTGCAAAACAGGATACCTCCGTTCTCCAGACGAGAACGAGGCGGAAAAACCCCTGCCGATTGCGCCAGAGCTACAAGCCTGTCAGACAAAACAACGCGCCGATTGCCCGCTATGGTGCGGCATGAAGTCCGAACTCCGGTGCCCGTGTTATCGCTGCTTCGAGGGATTCCGGTAGCTGAGTGTTTTGTATCAATGAGGTTTTTACTCCCTCCGCCCGCATCCGGCACGTCCTTCGATCATTGACCGTAGCATCTGTTCGCCCCTGCGCCGCAAGCCCTTTCAGAGCTTCTCCACTGCGTTCCGCCGGGGTGCGGCTGGGCGATACGCGACGCTTTTGTTCGGTCATGAGGCCGTGAGCAGTTTACGGCCAGAACATAGGAGAAAAATCATGACAAACCTTATCACCCTCGAAGACCTCGAATATTTCACGGACGCGGAACTGTACGTCGAATACATCCGCCTACTCAACGACATGGCGCGGATGCACCGCTCCGTGCCAAAGTGTCCGGTCAAATCGGCAAACGTCGATCTTATCCGCCACGAACTCCTCCGTCGCAAAATGCAGTGGCTGTAACAATCCAGTGATAAAAGAACAAGCGCGTGCAATACACGCGCTTGTTCTTTTTTTAATCGCGGCCTTTGCCGCTTATGACTTACCCGCCTGTGCGGGCGCTTTTAGGGAGAGGCTGAACCTCTCCTTTTAGGCGGATTTGTCAGGGGGCATCTGCCTCCCTGCTTTCACAAATCCGCTTCTTCACCTTCGTCACTTTTTACTTTTGATGTTTTCTTGGATTTTCTGACGTTAATCAGACCAGCATCAAGCATATTCTTGATATGGGCGGCATAGTGCTTTTCGATCATTTCAACGGATGTTCGGCAGTTTTTAGCAAGCTGGTAAACGTCTGCTCCTTCCATCAATCGCAGGCAAATATAAGTATGGCGCAGGCTATAGGCCGTGCGAGGTTGATTATCACGATCATATTTAAGCTTGTTCCTATCCAGAAGGTTATTGAAGAGCTTGATATAGCTTCCGGGAAAAACGGAGTCGGAGGGCTGAGGCTTATCTGACTGTCCAGCTTTCAAAAACTTCTTGGGTTTTGACCTGTTCAAAAGGCGTTGATACGGCTTAACGGCCATAGGGGTACTCTTGCAATAGCCCACCCCGCGTTTACCGCGCACTTCGATCACCAGAATAGTTTCGTCCGTGTCATCATCGTGGACGATTTCAATATCACGGTGTTGCAGGTTTTTGGCCTCATCAGGGCGCAAACCCGTATTGGCCATGAACAGCACATAGTCATGCACCTGCTCGGCGCTCCAGCGAATATGCGGCAACGCCTCTTTCGCATACTTACGGGTGGACTGGTAGAGTTCTTTATACTCGATAGGGCTGAACCATGCGCGGTGCGAAACCTTGCCGTTTTTGCGGAAAGGCGCTGACAAATCCGGCAAACCCGCAATCAAACGGCGGCGCAAGGCCGCTTTCAGGACAAGACGAAGAGTCACGATCTCATTGTGCAGAGTTTTGACCGCCGGAAGTTTACCTGCCTCGTGTGGACGATTGTCCTCGGCATTGGGATTTTTGATTTCCTTCGGCGTCATGCGATGGACGCGGTATTCCTGAACTTTGCCGGAATCGACCTTGGATATAGGGAGGTCGCCTAAAAAAGGTAGTAAATGGACGCGCAAGCGGATTTCATGCCCCTGCACCCAACGCGGATTGCGTTCGCCTTCGGTCAGGACGCTATATTCCTTCATGAATTGGTCGGCAACTTCGCGTAAAGTCGGCTCCAATCCTCTATGAAGGGATTGTTCCAGAACACCAGCCTCGGCTTTGCCGCGCATGGACATATACCATTCTTCGGCATTGTGGATGGCATGGTCTAAATCGTCTGTTTTGGTGCTATGACGGTAGTTCTGGCCATTGAGGAATGTGGCGGCGTACCAATATTTACTGTCGTCACGTTGAAAAACGTAGGCGCGGCCACCGAGAATGTCTTGAGCTTGTCTCTCCATAGAATCATCTCCTATAAGCGATTTACGCCAGTGACTGGGCAAGTACTGGGTAACTCTATTATGACAGAAGATGCTTAAGGATTGATTACTAACCCATTGAAAAGATGGTTGCGGGGACAGGATTTGAACCTGTGACCTTCAGGTTATGAGCCTGACGAGCTACCGGGCTGCTCCACCCCGCGTCAATGATGGCTGGTTATAGACCTTTGGCACTATGGCGTCAAGTCTTCGTTTTTTCCGAAATTTAACTTTACAGAATCAAAGCGCTGCAGTACAACAATATGGTAAATGATTTTTCATTTATGACGATAAACGGGAGAAGCGCAATGATAAAAGACACAAACGGTTTGTATACCTATGCGCGAAGGGTGAAGGGGATATTTAATGATATGGCCCGGTCTGAAAACGTGTTTGCCTCCACCCATGGCAGGAACGCGGAAATTCTGGCGGATTTGTGCGTGGAGATCGTCGAAAACCAGCTGCGTCTGGAAGAAGAGATCAGAAGGCTCAAAAATCCCAAGCCGTGACCGGTATCATGAGCGGCCATAAGCTTTGCGCCTGGCCTGTTGGCTTTGGCCCGCGCTTTTCATTTTCATATCGTTCATACACTTTCCTTTCAAAACAGCCGCGTTCATCCTAAAATCTACCTTCAAAGGATGACGCATGCTGGTCTATATCCGCGACAAATTCCGCCTCGGCGGCAGGACGACCTTCAGCCGGAGCGAATTGAGCCAGATTCTTTCGGTCTACGGCGCGCGGGTGCAAAAAGGCGCGTGGCGCGATTACGCGATCGACAGCCTGCCGGACATGGCGGTGTTTTCCATTTTCCGCTCCAGTCATGAAAAGCCCTTGTATACGGTGACAAAAATTTCCTCCCGTAGCTTGATAAAGCCCGCGCAATATGTTGTTTATTCAGGGAGCGAGATCTTGAAGCGTAGCACGAGCCTGCGCGAGGTTCTGGATTTTCTGGAAGAACAGACATGACAACACGCCGCATTTTCGCATTTTTGCTTGCCCTGACGCTGGCCTTCGCGCTTGCGCCGCGCGCGCTGGCCGATTTGCCGCCGATGCCGGATCCGGTTCACGTTCCGCTCGACAAGCAGGAGCCGCCGCCGATGGAGAGCATGCGCCAGCTCGCGCAGGAGGGCGACACGCGGGCGATGTTCATCGTCGGCGACATGTACGAGAAGCAGAAAAACGGCCTGCCGAAAAACTGGACGAAGGCGCGCAAGTGGTTCGAGGACGCGGGCATGCACGGCATGAATTACGCCTTCATCCGCCTCGCGGCGATGGCGAAGCACGATCGTCACCCGAAGAAGGCGTGGCAGTGGTACACGCTCGCCATCGACGGCTTCAGCGCGGAGAGCGGAAAAGACGCCTCGGCCACGCTGGGTTACGTCATTCAGGCGCGGCAGAATCTCGTGAAAAAAGACAAGCTTTCGGATCAGGACATCTCGGCGGCGCGCGCCGCGATGAACGCGTGGGAAAACCTGCGCGACAAGACCCTCGATGCGGAAAACGACGCTTCCGCCGCCGCGCCGCCCTCCGTGCAGCCGGACAACCAGTTTAAACTCAACCAGTAGGAGAAGAAAAATGAGCGGAATAAAAGTAAAAACCCCGGTCGTCGAAATGAACGGCGATGACGCAGCCCTTTAGGCTGCCGGTGTATGAAACATTTCGTCGCATCGTGCGGCATTAACGAAAGGAAAGAAACATGACAAGAATAAAAGTAAAAACCCCGGTCGTCGAAATGAACGGCGATGAAATGACCCGCATTATCTGGGACATGATCATCGACCGCATGATCAAGCCCTATCTCGACATCGAGCTCGTCTCCTGCGACCTGTCGATCGAAAACCGTGACAAGACCGACGACAAGATCACCATCGAGGCCGCCGAGCAGACCAAAAAATACGGCGTCGGCATCAAGTGCGCGACCATCACGCCCGACGAGGCGCGCGTCGAGGAATTCAAGCTCAAGAAAATGTGGAAGTCGCCCAACGGCACGATCCGCAACATCCTCAACGGCACGGTCTTCCGCGAGCCGATCATCTGCAAGAACATCCCGCGCCTCGTCACCACGTGGACGAAGCCGATCGTCATCGGCCGTCACGCCTTCGGCGATCAATATAAGGCGACCGACATCAAGGTGCCCGCCGCGGGGAAAGTCAAGCTGGTGTTCGAGCCGAAAGACGGCGGCGCGGCGCAAACCTGGGACGTGCACGATTTCGCCGGCCCCGGCGTCGCCATGGGCATGTACAACACCGACGAGAGCATCACCGGCTTCGCCCGCGCCTGCCTCAATTACGGCCTCGCGCGCAAATATCCCGTTTATATGTCGACCAAGAACACCATCCTCAAGGCCTACGACGGCAAGTTCAAGGACATCTTTCAGGCCGTGTTCGACAAGGAGTTCAAGGACAAATACGCCAAGGCGGGCCTCACTTACGAGCACCGCTTGATCGACGACATGGTGGCGAGCGCGATGAAATGGGAAGGCGGCTTCCTCTGGGCGTGCAAGAACTACGACGGCGACGTGCAGTCGGACTCAATCGCGCAGGGTTTCGGCTCGCTGGGGCTGATGACCTCGGTGCTGCTGACGCCGGACGGAAAGACGGTCGAGACGGAAGCCGCGCACGGCACGGTCACGCGCCACTACCGCCAGCACCAGCAGGGCAAGCCGACCTCGACCAACCCGATCGCCAGCATCTTCGCCTGGACGCAAGGCCTCAAATACCGCGGCCAGTTCGACAATACGCCGGACGTGGTGCGCTTCGCCGAAACGCTGGAGCACGTCTGCGT
Organism: Pseudomonadota bacterium; assembly: GCA_021845905.1. Classification (GTDB taxonomy): domain Bacteria; phylum Pseudomonadota; class Alphaproteobacteria; order Micavibrionales; family UBA2020; genus PALSA-926. The sequence goes on along the minus strand of JAJZVA010000004.1, from coordinate 124,126 downwards.
TTCCACCGTCGAAGCGGGCGACATGACCAAAGACCTGGCGCTACTGGTCTCCAAAGACCAGAAGTATCTCACCACCGAAGGCTTCATGGACAAGCTGATCGCCAACCTCAACGTGGCGATGACCAAGGCCGCCTAAAAACAGCGCGCTTTAGATGCAAAAAACCGGCCGTGACGTTTTCAGGCGTCGCGGCCGGTTTTGTTTTAACGGCGGTTCTTACGGCTTCTGTTTTTTGTCGAAGCTTTTTGTTTTTCCTTTGAGCGACGGCCTGGCGCTCTCCAGCGCCTTGCCGACGATGTCCTTGATCTGCGTGTCGAGCTGCGGCGTCTTCATGATGCGCTCCAGCTCGGCGATGACCAGCTCCTGCCGCGCGTCGTCGTAGCGCTGGAACTGCGCGAGCGGGCGGATGATCCCCGTCGCGGTGTGCGGGTTGACGCCGTTGAGGGTGATGATGACGTCGGCCAGCAGCCTGTAGCCCGAGCCATCCTTGTTGTGGAAGGCCGCCGTGTTGCCGGTGAAGCCGCCGAGCAGCGCGCGCACCTTGTTGGGGTTGGTGATGTCGAAGACGTCGCTCTTCATCAGCGCGCGCACGCGCTCGATCGCATCGCCTTGCGCCGCGGATGCCGAGAGGCTGAGCCACGTGTCCATGACGTTGGTGTCGTTGCGGTATTTTTGATGGAAACTTTCCAGCGCCTTTTCGGCTTCCGCGCCGCCCATGCGGGCGAGGGCGGCGAGCGCGCCCTGCCGTTCCGTCATGTTCGCCGCGCCGTCGTATTGGGCTTGCGCCGTGGCTTTGACGGCGGGCGTTTCGAGCGCCGAGAGGAACGAGAGCGCGGTGTTGTGCAAATCGCGCCATCCCATGTCATGGATGCTGAAGGGCTTGCCCGCCGGGATGGCCGTTTGCGCGTAGAGCTCCCTGAATTCCGTCTCGAACGCGGCGGCGAGGGTCTTTTTGACGAAGTCGGCGACGGTTTTCGCGGCGAGCGGATCGTATTGCTTCAGGTCCTGCGTGAAAGGCGGCAGGCCGAGCAGGCGCGCGGTGAAGGCAGGGTCGGCGCCCGCGCCGTCGGCGAGCATCAGGCCGTAGGCCGCGGTGAAGGCGGGCGGCAGCGCGAGAGGCTTTCCGGCGTCGAGGTCCTCCAGCATCTGACGCATGGTCTTGGCCATCATCTGCTGTCCGGCGTCGAAGCGGTTGAAGGGGTCGGAATCGTGGCTCATGCGGAAGATCAGCTCGTCGTCGGAGACGGGCGTCACCACCTTGACCGGCGCGGAAAAATCGCGGAACAGCGACGGCACGACCGGGCCGGAGACGTTTTCAAAGACGAAGGTCTGCTCTTTCTCCGTGAAATCGAAAACATCTGTTTTTCTCTCCGCCGTCTCGCCTTGCAGCTTCAGCGGAATGTCCTTGCCGCTTTGCGCGATCAGCCCGAGGCGCACGGGGATGTGCAGCGGCTTCTTGGAAGAGGCGGGCTGGCCCGGCGTCGCGGGCTGATGCTGCTTGAGCGTCAGCGTGTAGGTTTTGGCGGCGGCGTCGTACCGGCCGTCGTAAGAGATTTCCGGCGTTCCCGCCTGCGTGTACCAGCGGAAGAACTGCGCAAGGTCGCGGCCCGAATATTCCTCCAGCGCGGCGACGAAGTCCTCGACGATGCGCGCCTCGCCGTCGAACTTGTCGAGGTAGTGCTTGACGCCCTTGTACCAGTTGTCGCTGCCCATGATCGTCTCCATCATGCGCAGGAGCTGCGCGCCCTTGTTGTAGACGGTGGGGGAATAGATGTTCTCGAACGCCTCGACGCGCTCGGGGCGGACGCAGTGCGCCGTCGGGCCTTCGTCTTCGCGGAACTGGACGGTGCGGATGTAGACCGCGTCGTCGAGCGTCTGGATGGATTTGGAGTTCATGTCGCCGGAGAACTGCTCGTTGCGGCGCTCGGTCAGGCTCTCTTTCAGCGAGATCTCGAACCAGTCGCGCACCGTCACGCGGTCGCCGGTGTAGTTGTGGAAGTATTCGTGGCCGATGACCGTCTCGATGCGCAGCAGCTGCGCGTCGGAGGAGCTGTCCGGCGCGCCGCACAGGTCCTTGATGTTGAAGACGATCGCGCCCTTGTTCTCCATCGCGCCCATGTTGAACTTTTCAAGGCCGATGAGGTGCAGGCAGTCGAGGTCGTAGGCGAGGCCGTATTTCTCTTCGTCCCATTTCATCGCGTTCTTGATCGACTGCATCGCCCAGGCGACCTTGTCTTCGTAGCCTTTCGGCACGACGATGCGCAAGGCGACGTCGTTGCCCGCCATGGTGGTGAAGGTGTCGGTCACAACCTCCATGTCGCCGGCGATGGTGGCGAAGAGGTAGCTCGGTTTCGGGAAAGGATCGACCCAGGTGATGCTGTGGCGCCCCTGGCCGAGGTCTTTGGTTTGCGCGAGGTCGCCGTTGCCGTTGGAGATCAGCACGGGATATTTTTCCTTGTCGGCTTCGAGCGTGGTGGTGAAGCGCGCGAGATTGTCCGGCCGGTCGAGGAAGTAGGTGACGCGGCGAAAACCCGTCGACTCGCACTGCGAGCCGATGATGTCGCCCGAGGCGTAGATGCCCTGCAGCCGGGTGTTGGCGGAGGGGTTGATCTCGTTGACGATCTCGAGTTCGAAGCGGCCCTGCGGCGGCCGGTTGATGATGAGTTGCTTGTCGTCGACGCGGAACTCGGCGCGGTCGAGGTCGCGCCATTTGCCGTTCTCCTTGATCTTGACGCTGACGAGATCCATGTCCTCGCCTTGCAACACCAGCGGGCCGCCCTGCACCTGCGAAGCGGGGTTGCCTTCGACTACCATGCGGTTGCGCACGCGCGTCTCCGTTGCGTCGAGGTTGATGTAAAGGTCGGCGTCGGTGATGCGGTAGGGGTCGGGGCGGTAGTCGCTGCGCACCATGTCGTTGTGCTGATGGTTATAGAGAAAATCTTTTTTCGCGGAATCTTTGGGCGACATATCTTTGGGCGACATGGGGACGAATCTCCTGACTGTGGGTTTTGGACATAATTTTAATATGTACAAATATAGCCGCGAAAATTATGACCGGTCAAGAGCGGTTTACATATAGTTTATTTCAGGGCCCGTGAATGATTCAGGCCGGTAAAATGCGGGTGGATGCGAACCGCTTGCGGATGGATGCGGGTCGTTTAAGGCCGGATACGGGCTGTTTGCGGACAAATACGGACAGGTTTTTGAAGGATTATGGCTATTTTTTGGACGGCTTTTTGCGGGTCGATTCGTCGCCCGCGGCGTCTTTTTTGCCGTCGGCCTTGCCGCCCATCGCCATACGCATGAATTGCGATTGCATGTCGCTCCACATGGAGAGGTTGCGCTCGGTCAGGTCCTGCATGATAGCCAGGGGCGAGCCGATGATGTTGCCCATCTGGTCCTGGAAGCGCTTTTGCTGCTCGGCGAACATCTTGAGGTTCTTGTCGAGAAACTCGCCGAAGATCTCCTGCGACTGGTCGTCGTAAAAGCGGATGAAGCGCGTCAGCATGTCGGTGGTGAAGATCGGCGAGGCGCCGCCTTCCTGCTCGGTGATGATCTGCACGAGGACGGAGCGCGTGATATCCTTGCCGCTCTCCGCGTCGACGACCTGAAAGTCTTCCCCGGTGCGGATGATCTTCAGCACGTCGGCGATGGTGATGTAGGCGCTTTTCTCGGTATCGTAAAGACGGCGGTTGGGATATTTCTTGATGACGCGCATGTGCAGGTTCTCCTTTATTCCATGAAATGTCCGCCGTTGGTGGCGAGGTTCGCGCCGGTGATGAAGCCGGATTGATCCGCGACGAGGAACGCGACGGCGTGCGCGACGTCCTCCGGCGTGCCGAAACGGCCGACGGGAATTTGCGCGACGATGCCGGCGCGGATGCTTTCCGCCACGGCGGCGACCATTTCCGTTTCGATATAACCCGGCGAAATGGTGTTGACGGTGACGCCTTTCTTGGCGACTTCGAGCGCCAGCGCCTTGGTGAAGCCGTGCATGCCGGCCTTGGCGGCGGCGTAGTTGGATTGGCCGAACTGGCCTTTCTGCCCGTTGATCGAGGAGATGTTGATGATGCGGCCGAAGCCCGATTCCAGCATGTAGTCGATGGCGGGGCGGGTGACATTGAAGACGCTGTCAAGATCGCTGGAGATGACCGTCTTCCACTGCTCGTGCGTCATCTTGCGCAAGGAGCTGTCGCGGGTGACGCCCGCGTTGTTGACGAGAATTTGTATGGGGCCGAGTTCGGCGACGACGGATTTGACCATCCGCTGGCTGTCTTCGAAATCGGCGACGTCGCACTGGTAAAGATGAAAAGCGAAGCCTTCCTTGTTCATTTCGCTTTCCCAGAGGCGCGCCTTTTCCGCGTTGCGGTAGGTGGTGGCGACGATATGGCCGAGGCGCGCCAGCCTCTTGCAGATCGCCGTGCCGATGCCGCCCGTGCCGCCCGTGACGAGAACGACGCGCGGAACCGGCTGGCTTGCCGGCGGAACGGAGGTTTGTTCGGAAACGATTTCTTCAATCTTCGCGAGCTTGGAATGTGCAGACATGGCCTTCATCCTTTTGACTGGAAAATAAATAGTGAATAAATATTAAGAAATCCTGAAAAACCTTTCAGGGGCGCGTTTTTTTCGCTGGTCTTTTATAAGCCGGAGAGCTAGCGTGAAGCAAGTCTTTTTAAAATTGTTGCACCGCACAAAAATGTGCTATACTGGAGATATAAAGGGATTCTCGAACGTCTTCAAACAGGAAGGATGCACACCATGGCAAACACATCATCAGGCACTTCATCGGCGCAACAGAACACGGACTGGTTCGGTTCCCAAAAGCAATATTGGGACAGCTGGTTCGAGCAACAGCGCAATTTCTTCGGCGCCGCCGCGCCGCAGCAGGGCCCGCAGGCGCAATGGGCGGAGCTTTTGCAGACATGGCAGAAGATCCTCTCGGGCGGCCAGGAAGCCGGTAAAATGGCGGACGTGGCGCAGTTTCAGCAATTCTTCACCCGCGCGGGCGAGAGCTATCTCGACATGATGCAGAAGTTTTATCAGGGCACGGGTCAGGCCAAGCCGCTGAACGACATGGTGCAGGAATGGGTGGAAGGCTTGCAAAAGGCCTTCACGGGGCAGACGGATTTTTCCGGCATGCCGGGCTTTTCAAGCGCGGCGTGGGGCGGAAAAGACCCGTTCGCGGCGATGGATCCGCTCAATTTTTTCGCTTCGATGCCGGGCATCGGCTACACGCGCGAAAAGCAGGAGCAGCTGAACCATCTCTACCAGATGTGGGAGGAATATCAGGCCAAGGCGCGCGATTACACGGCCAGCATGTCCAAGGTCGGGCTTGAGGCGGCGCAGAAGTTTCAAGACTACGTCGCCAATCCGCCGGAGGGCGCCGCGCCGCTGACCTCGCTCAAGGAGGTCTACGCCAAATGGGTCGATATCTGCGAGGACATCTACGCCCGCTACGCCATGACGGAAGAATATACCCGCCTTTACGGAGAGGTGGTCAACGCGCTGATGGCTTTCAAAAAGCAGCAGAACGCGGTTCTGGACGAGGTTCTCGACCAGTTCAACATGCCGACCCGCGCCGAAGTGGACAGCCTGCACAAGCGCCTGCATGCCCTGCAGCGCGAGGTGGCCGAGCTGAAAGCGGCGCTGAAACCTGCGGTCAAAACCAAAGGGAAGCCTGCCGCGAAAGCGGAAAGCGTCAAATCCGCGAAACCCAAAGCCCCCAAGAAGGCGCAACCCGCCGTGAAAAAAGGAAAGAAGAAATGATCGCCGTTCAGCTGAGTCCGGAGAATATTTTCAAGGAAGTCACCAACTTCAACACCAAGCTCGCCGAGGGGATCAAGAACCTCCGCGGCCTTGGCGAGCTGCCGTCCGGCGTCACGGAAAAGGAAGCCGTTTACACCGAAGACAAGCTCACGCTCTACCATTATAAAAACCCCACCGGCAAAAAAGCGACCAACAAAACGCCGCTTTTGATCTCTTACGCGCTGGTCAACCGTCCCTACATGGCCGACTTGCAGGAAAACCGCTCGACGATCCGCGGCTTGCTCGAAACCGGGCAGGACGTTTATCTCATCGACTGGGGCTATCCCGACCGTTCCGACCGTTTCACAACGATGGACGATTACATCAACGGCTACATCGACCGTTGCGTCGGCGTCATTTGCGAACGCCACGGCATTTCGAAAGTCAACCTGCTTGGCATCTGTCAGGGCGGCGCGTTCAGTCTCTGCTACGCGGCGCTGCATCCGGAAAAGATCCGCAACCTCGTCACCATGGTGACGCCGGTCGATTTCCAGACCGAAGACAACATGCTCGCCCACTGGATCCGCAACATCGACGTCGACCTGCTGGTCGACAGCATGGGCAATATTCCCGGCGATTTGATGAACTGGACGTTTCTCAACCTCAAGCCTTACCGCCTGATCGCGCAGAAATACATCGACATGGTCGACATCCTCGACAATCCGCAGCAGGTGCACAACTTCATGTACATGGAGAAGTGGATTTTCGACAGCCCCGACCAGGCGGGCGAGGCCTACCGCCAGTTCGTGAAAGAATTTTATCAGCAAAACAAGCTGATCAAGGGCGAGGTCGTGCTGGGCGGAGAAACCGTCGATCTCGGTAATGTCAAATGCCCGGTGCTCAACGTCTACGCGCAGGACGATCACCTTGTTCCGCCATCGGCCTCCAAGCCGCTGAAACAATACGTCGGCACCAAGGATTACACCGAGCTGTCGTTCCGCGGCGGGCATATCGGCATTTACGTGTCATCGAGTGCGCACCGCGAAGTGCCGCCGTCGATCGGCGCGTGGCTCAACAAAAGAGGCTGATCCGTATCGTCGGTTGTTCTTATTTCGGGCCCTGATGCGCGTCTTTTTGGCGATTGCCGCTTTGTATCTGGAATAGTGACCGTTGTTCATGCAGGCCAGAAAGCCTCTCGTGAGCAAGCCTGATTTGAATTTTTCCTCTTCGAACTTTTTCAATGCCACATAGGCTTCTTTCAGTGAGGCTTTTGGCGCAATGTCTCCGCTCATATCATGGCCGGACGGCGAGAGAAGCGTGCCTTGACTATGCTCACCCCCGGTTAGTGTGGAAACTTGCCATGTATTGTCCGGCTGTTTGGCGGCCCTCGCGCTGGTATACTCGCCAGTCTGCGGATTGATGAATGTATGCGTAATAATGTGGATCTCTTTGTCGAGATCTTTCACGCTAGCCCTGTTGGAAAAACTCTGTGCGACTTTTGAAAAATTTTGTTCAAATTCATACCCTGTCTCCTATTTGCGAGAAGACTTTTGTTATAATAATTTTATTCCATGTACCGCATGCGGTTTAATGGGTCGATCATTTTTATAATATAAAAAATGTTGATTAATTATAGTACTTTAAATGTGATAAAGGGCTTAATCGACGTGCTCCGAGATAAGCCCTTTATCCATGCTTTCCAGCGTTTCGGCGTGAAGGCTTAACCCTTGCGCGGTTTTGAGAACGCGGGTGATGGTGCAGTTCTCGATATGGCTCGTGCGCGTGGAAACGGCGAGCCTTTGCATCAGCTCTTTTTCCGGCAGGCCGGGGTGGCTCAGCATGAGCCTTATGGTCTGGATGATGTAGCCGTGAGAGAAGACGACGGTAAAGCTTTCCTCGCGCCGTTGCAGTTTTTCAAGACCGGCGCGCACGCGGCGCGCCATCGCGGAGAAGGATTCCGCGCCGTCTCCGTCCACGAAATCAGGGTCGCAGCGCTCCCAAAAATCCTGCATGACGGGAATGCGCTCCGTCCACGTGCGGTTGATGTAGTTCGCGTCGCCCAGCGCCGAAAACTCGTGCAAATCCCAGATTTCGCGCGGACTGGCGGGAAAGCGTTCCTCCAGGGGCAGGGCCGTCTGTTGCGTGCGGATGTAAGGCGTGACGACGATCAGCTCCGGCGCGCGCGGCACGGCAAGGCTGACGGCCTTTGCCTGTTCGCGCCCGAGGGCGGTCAGTTGCGTCGAGAATTTGTCTTTGGAAACTTCTCCCGCGTTGGTGGTGCTTTCGCCATGGCGGATGAACCAAATTTCCCCTGACCGGATTTCTTTTTCTGTTCCGGATGTCATTTCGTTCCGAATATCCTGTCGCCCGCGTCGCCGATGCCGGGCAGGATGTAGCCGTGATCGTTGAGTTCGCGGTCGATGGCGGCGGTGTAGACGGGCACGTCCGGGTGGGCTTTGTGAAAAGTCTCGATGCCCTGCGGCGCGGCGATCAGGCAGAGAAAACGGATGTCGGTCGCGCCCGTCGCCTTGACGTGGCTGACGGCGGCGACGGCGGAATGTCCGGTCGCCAGCATCGGGTCGACGGCGAGGACGATGCGTTCCGCCATGTCGTCGGGGAATTTTTTGTAATAATCGACGGCGGCGAGCGTCTCCGGATCGCGGTAAAGGCCGATATGCCCAACGCGCGCGGCGGGCACGAGTTCCAGCAGCCCGTCGACGAAGCCGAGGCCCGCGCGCAAAATCGGCACGATGCAGAGCTTTTTGCCTGCGAGCTTGCAGGCCTTCATCTTTTCGAGAGGCGTTTCGATCTCGATCTCCTCGACCGGCAGGTCGCGCATCAGCTCGTAGCCCATCAGCATGGAGATTTCGCGCAAGAGGGTGCGGAATTTCTTGGTGGAGGTGTCCTTGTCGCGCATCATCGCGAGCTTGTGGCGGATAAGGGGATGGTCGATCAGGTGCGCGTCGCCGGACATGACTTTATTCTCCTTGTTTGAATTTTTTATATGCTATATTGGGGCATGACGGAAGACAAAAATACGCACCATTACGCGCTGACGGCGGAAGATCTGCAAAACCGCGTCCTTTTCAAGGACAAGCTGATCATCGTCGTCAACAAGCCGCCGGGCATTCCGGTGCATCCGGGCCCGCGCAAATATCCGAGCCTCGAGGATTATTTCGGCGCGCTGAAGTTCGACCTGCCGCATGCGCCGTGGCTGGCCCACCGGCTCGACCGCGACACCAGCGGCTGCCTGATCCTCGGACGGCAGAAAAAGGCGCTCCGCCGTCTTGGCAAACTCTTCGAATCCGGCGGCATTTCCAAGACCTACTGGGCGATCGTCCACGGCGGGCCGGAGGAAGACGAAGGCGTGATCGACGGCTTCCTTGAAAAGGAGAAAACCCCGCAGGGCTGGTACATGAAGGTGTCGGATGAAAACGAAAACGCGCAGCGGGCGGTGACGGCGTGGCGCGTTGTGAAGCGCGCCGGTGAATGGAGCTTCCTCGAACTGAAGCCCAAAACCGGACGCACCCACCAGATCCGCGTGCATTGCCTGTCATTGGGCTGTCCGGTGATCGGCGACTGGGTTTACGGCCCGCAGGCGAAGGAAGAGGAAATGCTGCCGCTCTTGCATCTCCACGCCCGCGCGATAGAGATTCCGCTGTATGAAGGCCTGCCGCCGCTGGCGATAGAAGCGCCCGTGCCGCCGCACATGGAAATATATGTGCCGCCGCACATGGAAATATATGTGCCGCCGCAAATGGCGAAGCTACTTGACGATGAGATTGAGTAGCTTTTTGAAGCTTAAGCCCTGCACCAGAATAGAGAACAGCACGACCACGTAGGTCACCGGCAGAATGACGCTTTTTTCCGGCCCGTCCGGCAACGACAGCGCCATGGCGATAGAAAGCCCGCCGCGCAATCCGCCCCAGACAAGTAGCGGAATCGTGCCCTTTTCGAACTTTTGCTGCAAGCTCATGAGGCCGATCGGCACGCTGACGCTGATCAGGCGGCCGAGCAGCATGGCGCCGACGGCGATCCCGCCCAGAAAAAGATGCTGTTTGGTGATGGTGATGACGATCAGCTCGAGGCCGACCAGCATGAAGAGCACGGCATTGAAGATTTCGTCGAGAAGCTCCCAGAAGAGATCGACCCGTTCGCGGTCCTGCCCGCGTTTGCCGTTTTTCGGCGTTGAATGGCCGACGGTCAGCCCCGCCGCGACCATGCAGATCGGCGCAGAAACATGCAGGAATTCCGCCAGCGTATAGCCGCCGGTGACGAGCGCGAGGGTCAAAAGCACTTCCACCTTATAATCGTTGAGGTGGCGCAGGAGCGATTCCGTGATCCAGCCGAGAAAGAAACCAAGCGCAAGTCCGCCGAGCGATTTTTGCGCGAGCAGCACGGCGATGGCCTGCGGGTCGAGCTTCTGCTCGCCGTTGGCGATGCCGAGGATGGTGAGAAAGATGACGACGCCGACGCCGTCGTTGAACAGGCTTTCGCTGCCGATCTTGGCGTAGAGTTTTTTCGAAAGGCCGGCGTCTCTCATGATTGCGAGCACGGCGATCGGGTCGGTCGGCGAGATCAGCGCGCCGAACAGCATGGCATAAATGAAAGGCAGGCCGATGCCGAGCCATTGCGCGCCGAACCATACCAGCGTGCCGGTGATGAGCGTCGCCATGAAGACGCCCGCGGTCGCAAGCACCGCGACGGGCGTGCCGACGCTTTTCAGGTCGTCGAGGCTGATCTGAAGCGCTCCCGCGAAAAGCAGGAACGACAGCATGCCATGGAGCAGGACCTCGGAAAAATCTATGCCGCCGATCGCCGATTTTATCGGCGTGATGTCAAACAGGCCGAGCTTGTAGAGGATCAGGGCGCTTAAAGAGAGGATCAGCGCGAAAGTCATGTGGCCGATCGTCGCGGGCAGGTGGAAATACTTATGGTTGAGGGTGCCGCCGATGGCGATGAAGGTCAGGAGCAGGGCGATGATCTGGAATGGCGTCATTTATGGTTCTTTTCCCGTTCGATGATTTTTCGCGCGATCTGCCGCTCGGCGTCGCGGAACGCCGCAGCGAAAGCGGCTTGAATGGCGGAAAGCGTGTTGTCGGCGGCTTTCCGACGCGCCTCTGCCGCGAAGGCGGGGATCTCCGTGCCGCCGAGGCGCCCGGTCATATGCGCGATGATGCGGACTTTGACGACGGGCGGCGCGTCTGCCGTCGCATATTCCGCGTGAAACGCCTGAATGTCGGTTTGCAATATGTTGTCTCCGGCAAGGCCGGAGGAGTCCGTCGCGACACCCTTGAAAATATGCGCCATGGCGAGCGTTGTTGTCAAATCGTCCCGCACGACGACAGGCAGAAAATCGCTCCAGCGCGCGCCGTCGTAATAATCCCATCTGCGGTTGTCGCGTTTCAGGGCGATCCTGTAGGTATCGAGTTCCGCCGCCGTCTGGGGCATGGCGACGGTCAATGTTTCGCCGGACGGCGCGGGCGCGGCCCGCATGCGCGCCGCCGGAAGATCGAACATGAAGGCCGATCCCGTGTCGCGCGGCGCGATGGCGCAGGCGGCGAGGCACGATATAACGGCCATTCCGGCGAGTATAAGTCTGGATCCCCGCTTTCGCGGGGATGCCGAAATGGAAAATATTTTTGTTTTGCCTGTCGTCATTTCGGCACCTTGTAACCCTGATATTGCGGGCCGCGCAGGATCAGGGAAGGGTCGTCGCGCAATTCGCGCGCCAGCATCTTGATCTCGCGGAAGGCGTCCGTCGCCTCGGCCAGCGCTTCCTGCGCCTCGGGCAGCAGGACGGCGGCGTTGGAGATGTTGCGGTCGCTGAGCAGCTTCTGCGCCTGGCCGATCGTTCGCGACAGTTGGCCCATCAGCGCGGGCGCGCCGGTGATCAGCGACTGGACGTCGGAAGCCCTCGAGGAAATGACCGGATAGGCCGCGCCGTTTTTGGCCATCAGCGGGCCGGCGCTGACGTCCGACCCGGTGTTTTCCAGCGACAGGTAGGTCGTGCCGGTGATGCCCTGAAAGGCGACTGTTGCGACGGTGTCGGTGCGCACCGGCGCGGCGCCGTCGATGTCGGCGATGACGCGGATGTTGTCGCTTTCCGTCGAAACGAAGCGGATGTCGCTGACCGCGCCGACGGTGATGCCTTGCAGTTTCACGGGCGCGCCTTTTTGCAGGCCGCTGACCGAATGGTTGAAGTAAACGGCGTAGCGCTTGACGACATGCTGCCCGCTCCTGCCGCCGAAGGCCGCGACGTACCAGACGAAGACGGCGATGGCGGCGAGAAAGAACAGCCCGACCTTGAAATAGTGTTTTTCCGTTTCCATGTCAGATTTTCTCCAAAAAATGCGCGCGTTTGTTGTGAAAATATTCCCGCATCCACGGGTGATTGTCTTTCAGGTGCTCTTTCAGCGTTCCCGTCTTGATTTTTCTGTCGACCAGCACGGCGATGCGGTCGCAGATTTCCGCCATGCTGTCGAGGTCGTGGGTGACCATGAGGACCGAGATGCCAAGGTCGTCGACGAGGTCGCGGATCAGCCGGTCGAACGCGGCGGCCGCGGGCGCGTCGAGTCCCGCCGTCGGCTCGTCGAGCAAAAGAAGGCGAGGATCAAGCGCCAGCGCGCGGGCGAGCGCGGCGCGTTTGGTCATGCCGCCGGAGAGCGCGGATGGATAAAGCCCGGCGGCGTGCGGCGGCAGGCCGACCAGCCTGATTTTCATCAGGGCGATCTCGCGGATGTCTTTTGCCGGAAGCGCGGTCTTTTCCTTCATCTGAAAGGCGATGTTCTCGGCGACGGTGAGGTTGGAGAACAGCGCGCCTTTCTGGAACAGGACGCCCCACAGGTTCTGCCGCGCTTTTCCGGCAACGTCGTTTCCGGCGACGGCGACAGTGCCGGAAACGGGTTTCTGCAGGCCGGCGATGGTGCGCAGGAGGACGGATTTGCCCGTGCCGTTGCCGCCGACGACGGCGACGATTTCCCCGGGAAAAATATCGAACGTCACTCCGTCGTGCACGATGTTGTCGCCGAAGCGGTTGACGATGTTCCGGATTTTGATCAGCGGCTCTTTCATCGTCAGATCCCCAATTTGGTGAAAATGACGGAAAAGAGCGCGTCGGCGACGATGACGAGGAAGATCGACTGCACCACGGCGGTGACGGTCTTGCGCCCGACATCCTCCGCCGAGCCGCGCGCCTTCAGACCTTGCATGCAGCCGGTGACGCCGATCAGCAGCGCGAAGACCGGCGCCTTGGAAAGGCCGACGAGGACTTGCCGCATGTCGGCTGCGCCCTGCATGCGGGCAAGGAATTGCATCGGTGAATAGCCGAGATAGCTTGACGAAAAAACGTAACCGCCGAAAAGCCCCGTCGCGTCCGCGAGCACGGCGAGCAGCGGCAGGGCGATGACGATGGCGATCAGCCGGGGCAGGACCAGAACCTCGAACGGGTTCTCGCCCATGGTGCGGAGCGCGTCCACTTCTTCATTGAGCTTCATCGTGCCGAGTTGCGCCGCGAAGGCGGAGCCGGAGCGTCCGGCCACCATGATGGCGGTGATCAGCACGCCCATTTCGCGCAGGATCGACAGCACCACAAGGTCGATGGTGTAAACGGTGGCGTCGAATTTCTGCAGCTGGAACGCGCCCTGATAGCCCATGACGAAAGCGATCGAAAAAGCCATCAGCGCGACGATCGGGACGGCCTTGATGCCGATTTCGTTGATGTGGAAGGCGACGCTCCTGAGGCGCAGGCGCTTCGGACGGAAAATTCCCCCCGCCAGCGTGACGATGAAGGTGCCGAAAAAGCCGATGCCGCGGTACGCATCCTCCCACACCTGCGCCGCGACCCGTCCGAGCGCGACGATGGCGCCGGTGAGAAAACGCGGCGGGGATGTTTTCGTTTCGGCTCTCTCTTCAGGCGCGGGCCGCAAGCGGGAGATTTTGTCGAAGATCCGCAAGTGCGCTTCCCTGAACCCGTGCAGGTGCGGCAGGGCGCCTGATTGTTCCAGCGTCGCGCGCAGGGTGCCTAAGTACCAGGCCGCGGCCGTGTCGAAACTTTCCAGCTTTTTTCCGTCGATGGTGATTTTGGTTTTTCGCGCCGGGCGGAAGGCACGCAACTCTTTGGCGATTTCCGGCAGGGTGAAGATTGTCCAGCCGCCCAACAGATGGAGCGTGACTCCGGATTTCTCCTCCTGAATGTCGCAATATTGCATCAGCGCGTCCCCGTTTCCGCCCGCCATTATAGACAAAACGCCACGGAAAATATATAGTGGGAACCGGCGCGCTTAAACTGACTTTAAAAATGGTTCTATTATGACGTCCGTGAAGGAAAACACGGCGGGCTACAGGGATGTCCTGCGGTTCGCCATGCATTATTGGAGACAGAGACTCAAGCTCGGCGTCGCCTCGGCCGTGCTGATGATGGCGGCCGTGTCGATGGATTCGATCGTGCCGGTTTACACCGGACGCATCGTCGACGCGATGAGCCGCCACGGCATTCATGACGCCGCCGCGCTGCAGCGGGCCTGGGCGGCGTTCTGGGGTTTTGTCGTTCTGGCGCTTTTGAACATGGCCTTGCGCATCAGCTCCATGCTTTTCTGGAACCGTTTCGCGGTGCATAATCTTTACCGCATCATCACCGACGGCATGCGCAAGGTGCAGCGCTTCAGCGCCGACTGGCACGCCAACACCTTCGCCGGCGGCACGGTGCGCAAGATCACCCGCGGCATGTGGGCCTTCGACCAGTTCGAGGACACGCTGCTGATGAGCATCCTGCCCGCCGTGACGATCGTGATCAGCATCACCGTCATGCTGAGCTGTAAATTGCCACTGGTCGGCGCGGCGACCGCGGTGCTGATTTTCATTTATTGCGCCTTGAGCATCTGGAGTTCCGTCAAAATCCTCAAGCCGCGCTTTATCGCCTCCGCGGCGCAGGACACCAAAATGGGCGCGGCGCTGGCCGACATCATCGTCGGCAACCCGACGGTCAAATCCTTCGGCGCGGAAACGCGGGAAGAAAACCTGTTCGGCAAGGTTGCTTCTGTTTGGCGTGAAAAAGCCATTCATGCCTGGCAAGTCTCGCAGATCGCGGACGGCGTGCGCACGTTTTTGCGCATTCTGATGAACGGCATGATGCTGGCGCTGACGATCTGGCTGTGGCACACCGGCAAGGCATCGCCCGGGGATATCGTCGTCGTCATCACGACCTTCTTCATTATCGGCGGCTATTTGCGCGACATCGGCATACATATCAATCATTTGCAGCGCGCGATGAGCGATATGGAGGACGCCGTGGTTTTCTGGATGCGGGAAGACGACGTCGTCGATGCGCCGGGCGCAAGACCGCTGGTTGTCGGCAATGCGAAACGCCCGGACATGATCGCGTTCGACCATGTGGATTTCAGCTACTCCGCGCAAGGCAATAAAATATACGAGGGTTTGAATATCGACATCGCTTCGGGCGAGCGCATTGCGCTCGTCGGCCCGTCGGGCGGCGGCAAATCGACTTTCGTCAAGCTGTTGCAGCGGCTTTACAACCTCAACGCCGGGCGCATCCTCATCGACGGGCAGGACATCGCCCATGTGACGCTGGAGAGCCTTCGCCAGGCGATCTCGCTTGTCCCGCAGGACCCGATTTTGTTCCACCGCTCATTGTCCGACAACATTGCCTATGGTCGCCCTGGCGCGACGCAGGAGGAGATTGTCGAAGCTGCGAAGAAAGCCTACGCGCACGACTTTATCACCGGACTGCCGCTCGGCTACGACACGCTGGTCGGCGAGCGTGGCGTCAAGCTTTCAGGCGGCGAGCGACAACGGGTCGCGATCGCCCGCGCCATCCTCGCCGATGCGCCGATCCTGATTCTCGACGAGGCGACCTCGAGCCTCGATTCCGTCTCGGAACATTACATCCAGAAAGCGCTCCACGCGCTGATGGAGGGCAGGACGACCATCACCATCGCCCACCGCCTCTCGACCATTCAGCAGGCCGATAGAATTCTCGTGTTTAATCAAGGACGTATCGTCGAGCAAGGCACGCACCAGAGCCTGCTCGCGCAAGCGGAATCCCATTATAAAAAGCTCTATGAAATGCAGGTTTCAGGGCTTTCGCCCGAGTCCGTACCGGGGGCGTTTTTTGCGGCCTAAAGACCTCTTGCGCGGGATTTACGTTCTATGCTAAATACGTGCATTCTGTTTGATACGGAATTTGCGCGTGTAGCTCAGTGGTAGAGCACTGCTTTGACATAGCAGGGGTAGAAAGTTCGATCCTTTCCACGCGCACCATTTTTTCTCAATGAAAATAAAGCGTTATAGACAGTGACTTTTTCAAGGTCATTGAAAAATAATTGTGACGATTTGCTATGCTATTATCTTCAATATAATCAGTTGTTTGCTGAAAATCATAAGCGAAAATCACTAAAAATATGGTACTCCTTTTTAGTTGTTTATTCCCAAAAACATAGCATAATTTAAAAATATTTACTGGACACGTTTTGGACAGGTTTTAGACAGGCATCAGCATGGCGAAGAAAAAAGAAAAAATGATTCTGGTCGGTGACGGTGTGTATATCGGCAAGAAAGGTACGTCAAATAATTATAGCTACTATTTCAAAATTGACGGTCGCAAGTTCAGGAAAACGACAAAAACAAGTGACATGAACAGAGCGGCAGCAATCGCGCTGGACGCTCATCGTGACGCACTAGAAAAAAAGCGCACGGGCAAGGTTGTTGAAAAAGTTTCATTCAAGAAGCTGTGTAAAAGATATATTGCAAGTCTTGAAGGTGAAACGTCTACAATAATCACATATCACACAGAGCAGATTCACAGACACTTAATGCCATTTTTTGAAAAGTACGACGACATTTCAAAAATCAACAAAGGCACGATCAATGATTATATGCTGGACAGAAAAACCAAGAAGAATGAAAAAACAGGAAAAATAGCATCACCTCGCACGCTTAATCGTGAAAGCGGAGTTCTTAATCAGCTTTTCAAGTTTGGCAGTGATTACGGTTGGTGTGAAACAGGCTTAAAATTTTCTTATCAATCAGAAAAGCAATCAGGCAGACGTCCTCATTTCACTCTAAAGCAGATAGAAACTCTGGTGATTACTTCACGAAAGAGAATTGAAAAACTTCAAAATCGTCAAGGCAGGTATCGCGGATTGACGACACATCAAATGTGGTCGCGTCTCTTACTGCATGACATTATATTAATAATTCTAGCAACGGGAATCAGAGTTGATGAACTTAGCACTATACGGTGGAGAGATATAGACTGGAAAAACTCAACAATAAAACTTAACAAAGCTGGGAAGAAATATAGTAGTAGAACTTTGCTTGTCGCGGCATTTGGTATCAGGGCACTTAAAAATATTCAAGACAGGCGGTTAGAATATCTTGACGGAGAGGCTTTAGATCAAGAAGAGAGAATACAGTGTCTCGCAGACGGACGATTTACAAAGTCAATGAAAAAGAATTTTAATGCTTTACTTGAAGAGTGTAATTTTTCTTATAAAGAAGACGGCTCTGATAAACATACTCTAACTTCTCTGCGTCATAGTTATGCGACTGATGCACTCATTAGAAAAGACGGCAAGATTACAGCACGTATGTTAGCAAAGCAAATGGGTACATCTGAAAAAATGATTGAAGCACACTATGGACATGATGTTGTAGAAGATTATAGAGATGAACTACTAGGCGAAGAAGATGAAATAAAAAAACGGAAAATTCTCGGCACTTACGTCTCTCTTGAAGATATTGATGAATTGGTCGGTGACGATGATCCGATTTATTATTATGACGGCACAATGCCGAAAGGCTCTCTTTGAGTTTTATTTCTTCAATCTGTTTGTAAAACTGTTTTTCAGCGCAATAAAACTATTCACTTGCTCAAGCGTGGTTCTCAATAGGTCGGTTGGCTGATCTTTCAGTAGTGTTAAAATTTCATTCGTCAGCTTTATACGTGTCTTTTCAGTTTCTGCTATATCATACGTGAACAGTTCATACAGCGGCACGTCAAGGACGTCTGCTATTTCTTGCGCTGTTTCTAAGCGTGGCAGGAATTTTCCGCGCTCAATGTGACTGATGGTTTCAGTGCTTTTATTAATCATTTCAGCAAGTTTTTCTTGAGACAGCTTCTTGTCTTTGCGTAGCTTCTGAATTCTTTTTCCGATACGGATTTTTGAAGTTTTCTTGCTCATCACGTAGTATGGCTTCATATTATTGCTAAAATAATGAAGTACAGATACGGAATATTATTGAATTTTTCCACTATACGGAATATCTTGGTCGTCAACGAAAGGGTGACGACATGACAGGGATTCGCAAGCAGACAGACAGTGACGATGATGGCGAAAACGTCATTCAAGATTTGCTTCTCATTGAGGCAATCAAGAAAACAAGAAATGTTCGGCAAGTCGTCATTAATGAATTGCGCGGCTTGTCGGCAAGGATCAACAACATAGCAGATCAAGCGGTCGTTTTGGCGGCGGCGGATCTCTTAGAAAAATAGAGAAGGTAGTGCAACAATGGCTAAGTCAACTTTAATAATGAAAAATCCGAAAACAGGAGATGTCAAATATGCACCAGTCGGGTTTTCGTGGACGTCATTCTTCTTCGGACCGTTTGTTCCGTTTTTGCGCGGTCATGTTAAGTGGGGAATTTTGAGTATCATTCCAACTATCATATTAGGCCCAATTGGCACGGCGCTTTTGGCGACGAGTTACAACGAAATATACGCCAAATGGCTGATGAGTAAAGGTTACGAAATTAGCACAGCGGCGAATATTATTTAGTTCTTAATAGTGGAGATTTTTAAAATGAAATATAAAGCAGTTTCTTTTTTTGTTGCGGCTATGTCGGTCTCTTCTTTGATCGGCATTTCTCATGCTCAAGTTTCATCTGAAAACATGAAACAGGATTCACAACAAGGGCAAGCGGCTCGTGAAATGTCTGATGCTCAAGTTCGCGCTCAATTCAAAAAATGGCTTGATAACGGAAATATGGTCATGACAAGTGACGGCACGGCTTATATTGATGATTCACACTATGACAGTGAGCTTTCTGCGGAGGGAAAGGGCTATCAATGTTTTTCATGGCATACAGCGAACCCGGGAACGGGCATGGCAGTGCATTGTCGCTGTCACGAAAAAGAGACTGAAACGGGTCAAGAAGCTATAGTCTGCGGAAAGATTTGATCTGCTACACGTTGTTGCAATTATAGAAAGAAGCTATTCATGACAACACAGCAGAAATTTGAAGCGATCTACAAAGATGCTGAAAACGGTGATGCAGAAGCACAATATAAACTCGGTCTTGCATACTTGCGCGGTGAAGGCGTGGAGCGACATGATGAGACGGGGCTGGAATGGCTCACAAAAGCAAGAGATCAAGGTAGCGTTAAGGCTCAAGATGTCTTGAACTCATACGCAAAGGCGCACGCTGTTTATAGGCTGGTCTAATAATACGCTAAATCACCAGAGATTGATTAGTGCGTCTTGATAACAACAATCGTGTACTGATTTTTTATTGCATCTGACACATATAAAAACCGCCATGCGCAATATTCAGCTCAGTTCGGATGAACTGAACGAGGTCAATCTCCAGCTGGAGCATCTTAACGGATCGATCAAGGCGATGCTGGAAAGCATCGGGCAGGGTTTTCTTTTTTTCAACAAAGACGGCGTCTGCGCGCCGATTTTTTCCCGCGCGTGCCTTGATTTGATTGGCAAGAACCCATCGGAAAAGCACATCGTCGATGTTTTGGAGCTCGATGAGGAAAAAAGCGCCAATTTGCGCTCTCTGGTGGAGCTTGTCTTTGATGAAAACCGCGTGGCGCTTCCGTTCGAGGAACTCATGAAGCTTGCGCCGCGGCGGTACACAAACAGGAACGGGCGGATTATTTCGCTGGCTTACAGACCGATGCACGGAGGCAAGAAGAATATCATCGGCGCGCTGGTTATCGCCACGGACATAACGCAGGAAATTGAGAACCAGAAAAAGCTGGAGGAACAGCGGCAGGAAGTTTCCCGCATTCTCCGCATCGCAAAAAACAAAGATGATTATCTCCGTTATATACAGAATTTCAGCGCGGCCATCGCCACGATCGACAAGGAAAGGCCTTTCGATGAAATAAAACGCGATATACATACCCTCAAGGGCATGGCCAAGGTTTTTTCCTTTGACGACCTGGCGGAGGCGCTACATGACCTCGAAAGCGACCTGAGGCGGATTCCGCCTGAGGAAAAATTTGAAAATATCCTCTCCGTCGTTCAGCGGCATTTGCCCGCGCTTGAGGAGTCGCTGGACAACGCCAGAAAATACGGCCATGAAATGTGGGGAAGCGATTTCGAGGAACAGAACGAATCCATCTCCGTCGGAATCGACCGTCTGGTCGCCTTCGGCAGGAAATTGCGGGATACGCCGCGCGATCAATTCGACCCGGAGAATCTCGCGCGTGATTATTTTAATGACATTGCGGCCGTATCCGTGCACAGGCTGATGCCTATGTTTGAAAACCAGCTGACATATTTTGCCGGAATGGCGGGAAAGTGTATTTCCATCGCCTATAGCAAGGAAAAGGAAGTCAGGGTTCTGCCCACTCCTTATATGGGCGTTTTCGACGCTTTCGTGCATATCGCGCGCAATATCGTCGATCACGCCGCCGAGGATCCCGAAGAGCGCATCAAGCGGGGAAAATCTCCGGAATTGCAGGTCTCCATCGAGGCGGATTATTGCGATGAAGAGAAAAAGACCTTTCATGTCGTCATATCGGATGATGGTAACGGAATCAGCGCCGATCGCGTCGCCACGAAGCTGAAGAAGCGTGCCCCCGGGATAAACGTCGATGAAATGAGCCGCGACGATCTTATCCAGCACATCTTCGATATAGGGTTCTCGACGCGCGACAGCGTCAGTATTTCCTCCGGCAGGGGCGTGGGGCTCAACGCCGTCAAGGTCGAAGCGGAAAAAATCGGCGGCACGGTCCGTGTTTCTTCGGAAGAGGGCAGATATACGTCTTTCTATTTATGCCTGCCCATTCTTTGGGATTGAATCCTGAGGTCTTCGGCTTTCATCCCGGCAGGATTTGGCGCGCGTGCAGGGTTTTTAAAACGTGCCCCAGGGCTTGCCGATGGCGAAAGCGTAATAGTCGCGGTATTGCCGGCCAAGGCCGGGGCGGATGGCGTCGAGAATATCTGAAATCACGTTAAAGATCTGTTCCACCGTCGTATTGCCGATAAGTTTGCGCGACAAGGCGGCGATGTCCTGCGCGTTGGGGTGGGAAGAGGTCTGCGGAATGTTCTTGAGATATCCTTGCAGGTAAAAGCTGAGACAGGCTGTTGCCGCCTGTTCGCGCTCTTTATCCGGAACGGGTGAATCTTTTCGGCCGATGAATATGAAGGAATCTATGCCTATAAAAAGAAGCTGATAGGCGCCTGACCCCGGGGAGAGTCCTGCGTTGACGTAGTGACGGTCGACTTCGGTGCTGATTTTTTCCGGTGGGCCGAACCAGTTTTGCAAATTATAGAAGTAGCAAAGGGAAGGGTGCATGACCGCTTTCCCTGAAGAAATCAGGCCGTGCATGACAGCCCAGTCGCCGTAGGCGCCTTTTGTCGGATGGTGAATCATCCATAAATCCATCACTGATTTTATCACGCTCTTCCGCCAGAAGCTGAAAAAACCAAGGTTGGTCCCGCTGGAATTTTTCAGGTTTTCCGTGATGCGTTGCTGCGCGGTGGAGGAGAGGATCGGCGTGATGTCGGTTTTCAAAACGCCTTTTGTTTCCGCGTAAGCGAAGAGCGAAGGTTTGATGGCAACAACATCGTCCTGCACCTTGCAAAGATCGTCCTGCTGCGGCGCAAAGCCAAAGAGCGTGTCGTCGTCGCCCATCATCAGGATGAATTCGCCGTCCGCGGCCTCGAACGTCTGTTGCCAGTTTTCAATCAGCCCGCAAGGCGGGCTTTTGATGTATTGGAACCCGTCTCGTTGCAGAGCCGCATATTCTTTTTCTTTGGCAGGATCCTGGGAATTGTCGGACAGCACGAACTGAAGGCCTTCCTTGCGGCAGAAGCCGAGAGCGCTTTGAATGGCGGTCGCGCTTGAAGGCAGGTCTCTGTGAGAGGGCATTCCGATGGAAAAAAGACGTTTTGTCATGTAAATCCTGAATGATGGCCGGGCAATTGGGCTCATTCTCTCACAAGCGGGGTGACATATAAAGCGGTTATGCATTCGCATGCAGGCGCGAAAGATTCGCGTGTTGCCCGTCATGGCATGCGGATGGCGCGTGCGGCGCGCTGAAGGAATATGCTTTCTTTCTCTGTAAAATCAGAGGGTAACGGAGTATGTCAATCCTTTCCAACGCCGTTAACCCTCCATTAACCGGCGTGATGATAGGATGAGAGTATGACTGGAATAGGATTTCCGGTCTTATTGCTAACCTTAGAAAAGGAACATCTCATGTCAGGTACAATCACCCTCACTGCGGCAATGCGTGCCAACCTTCTCAGCTTGCAGAACACTGCAAACGAGTTGAGCACCACGCAACTTGCCCTTTCTACCGGTAATAAAGTCAACTCCGCACTCGACAATCCGGTCAACTACTTTGCTTCGCAAGCCCTGAATAACCGCGCTTCGGCTCTTTCCTCGCTTCTCGACGGTATGGGTCAGGCTATTCAGACACTGCAAGCGACCAACCAGGGCATCACGAGCATCACGTCTCTCGTGCACCAGCTGACGTCTATCGCCAACACCGCCACTTCCGACCTGCATAACACCACGACCGTCAATACGCTGGAAACGGCCGGCGCTTCCGGCATGTCGTCCGCAACCGTCGCGGACCTGACCTGCAATACCGCGGGCGTGACCGGCGGCGACAGCATCACCCTGAAGGACGGCTCCAACCAGGCCGTGACCTTCACCATCGCGACCGGCGAAAACCTACAACAGTTGGTCGACGCGATCAACAGCGTGACGGGTTTCAACGCCAGTATCCTCTATGGAGACGGTACGACCCAATCGTCTTCGGCGGTCACGAACGGCAGCCCGAGCGGCGGTACGATGCTGGTCGGCGACGCTTACCTCAACATCACGTCCAGTGACGGAAATACCATTACGGTGACGGCTGCTTCCGGTTCGGGCGGCACGACCAAGATCCTGGGCGAGCTCGGCCTGAACGCAAGTTCCGTCCAAGTCACGACGGGCGGCAGCGACGCGGCCGACGTTACGTCTTATGCCAACGTGATCGCGCAGATCAACCAGATGGTCACCGACTCGAACTATCAGGGCAACAACCTGATCGACGGAAAAGGCAACAATCTGACGGTGCAGGTCAACGAATCCAGCACCAACCCGATCGTTGTCAATAACGTCGACCTGACGGCCACGGGTCTCGGTCTGGATACCACCGCACATAACTCCTGGGCGACGGCAACTGATATTCAGACCAGCATCACCCAGATCAACGCGGCCCTGACGACGTTGCAGACCAAGGCGACCGGCTTTGCCAACAGCCTGTCCCTGATCCAGAACCGTCAGGACTTCACGACCAACATCATCAACACGCTGCAAAACGGTGCTTCGCAGCTGGTGATCGCCGACAAGAACCAGGAAGGCGCCAACATGCTGGCTCTGCAAACACAGCAGCAGCTTGGTATCGAAGCCCTGTCGCTGTCTTCGCAGGCCAACCAATCGGTGCTCCGTCTGTTTGCTTAAGACGCGGTACGAAAACTCTAAAAAGGGCCGGCGGGTTAAAATCCGCCGGTTCTTTTTTTGCCTTTATTTTGCCTCTTGCCTTGCGCTGTGGCATGATAAGGGCGTGGTTCGCCGGGTGCGACAGGAAAAAGGCATATGGCAAAAACAAATTCTCCGCAAACGTCTGGCGTGATTTCCCAGATGCTCAAGCTTGCCGTGGTTTACTGCGAAACCGGTAAGGGGCCAGAAGCGGAAAAGATCTGCCGTCAGGTTCTAAAGACAGAGCCGGACAATCCCGACGCGTTCCACGTCCTCGGCGTTCTGGCCGCGAAAGAGGAGCGTTACGACGAGGCGATCGGATTTTTCAGGGAAGCGATCAGGCTCAAAAAAGATTTTCCGCCGTTTCATTATCACCTTGCGCTCGCGTTCCAGAAACGGGGGGAAACTTCGGCGGCGGAGGAGGAATACCGCCGCGTCATCGCGCTCGAGCCGGAAAACATCTCCGCACACAGTAGTCTTGGCGCGCTGTACATGAGCCAGAAGCAATGGGACAAGGCGGTTGCGGCGCTGGAGCGCGTCATTGAAATCAAGCCGGATTGCGCCGAAGCATACAGCGACCTCGGCGTCGTCCTTAAAAAGCTCAACAGGCGCGAAGAGGCCAAGGTTCTCTACATGAAGGCCGTCATTTTCAAGCCGGATTACGCCATGGCGCGCTTCAACCTCGCCAATACTTTGCTGGATGAAGGCCAGTACGCCGACGCGATGGCCCAGTATGCGCGGGCCATTCTGCTCAAGCCGGATTTTTTCGACGCATATATTAATCTTGGCGAGACGTACAAGCGGCAGGGGCAGCCCGAGAAAGCCGCGGAATATTACGCGCAGGCGCTCGCCATCAGGCCGCATAATGACAACGCGCTGAGCAGCCTCGTCCACGCGCGCCAGCATATCTGCGACTGGGACGGGCTTGCCGCGCAGGAGGAAGAGCTGCTCGACATGGCGCGCCAGGGCGCGGTCAATATTCCGCCTTTCAGTTTTCTCGGTCTGCCGTCGTCTTCGGCCGAACGGCTGGCCTGCACGCAGTCTTATCTGCGCGGCCGTGAGGAAGCGCACCCGGCGCGGGTTTTCAGCCACCGGCCGCCCCGCGCGCAAGGCAAAATTCGCCTTGGCTATCTTTCCGCCGATTTTTATCCGCATGCGACCACATTCCTGATGGCCGAGCTTTTCGAGCGGCACGACAGGTCGCGCTTCGAGGTGGCGGCCTACTCCTACGGGCGGGAAGACAAAGGCGCCATGCGCGACCGCCTGCTCAAGGGGTTCGACCGTTTCATCGATATGCGCCTGATGACAGATGATCAGGCGGCGCAAAAAATATACGATGACGGCGTCGACATCCTGATCGACATCAAGGGCTATACGACCGGCGGGCGCGTCGGCATTCCCGCGCGCCGGCCGGCGCCGGTGCAGGTCAATTATCTTGGATATCCCGGGACCATGGGTGGCGATTTCATCGATTATATCGTCGGCGACCCGTTCGTCCTGCCGTTCGGCCAGCAGGCGTTCTTCAGCGAAAAGATCGTCCAGCTGCCGGATTGCTATCAGCCCAACGATACCACGCGGACGATCGCGCCGACGCCCGCGCGCGCCGACTGCGGCCTGCCGGAAGAAGGTTTCGTATTCTGCTGCTTCAACAACACTTACAAGATAACGCCGCTCTTCTTCGATATCTGGGCGCGCCTGCTGAAGGCCGTGCCGGGCAGCGTTTTGTGGCTGCTGGAGGCCAACCTCGGCGTGAAGGAAAATTTGCGCCGCGAAGCGCAAAACCGCGGCATCGACCCCGCGCGGCTGGTGTTCGCGCCCAGAAAGCAGCTGCCCGAGCACCTGGCGCGGCACCGTTGCGCCGACCTTTTTCTCGACACGCTGCCGGTCAACGCCCATACAACGACGAGTGACGCGCTCTGGGCGGGCTTGCCTGTCCTGACCTGCGCGGGGAAAACTTTTGCGGGCCGCGTGGCAGGAAGCCTTTTGACGTCCATCGGTCTGCCGGAGCTGATAACGACGGATATCAAGGAATATGAGGCACTGGCCTTGCAACTGGTGCAAGATCCCCTGCGCCTCGCGGCCTTGCGCGAAAAGCTGGAAAAAAACCGCCTGACGACGCCGCTGTTCGATATCAAGCGGCTCGTCGGCAATCTTGAAAACGCATATGAAACCATGTGGAATATCTGGCAGAAGGGCGCGCCGCCGCGCGCCTTCAAGGTGGGAGAAACCGAGACATGACGGATTTGCTGGGACAGGCGCGCGCGCTGATCCCCTGCGCGCAGGTTGCGGGCGCGCGGGAAATGGTTTATTTCCGCGAAGGCACGGAAGTGATCGACAAGGCCGACGGATCGCCCGTCACCCGCGCCGACCGCGAGGCGGAGGACATTATTTCAAAAGCGCTCGCAGATTTGTTTCCAGGCATACCGATGGTGGGAGAAGAATCCGTCGCGGCGGGAATTATTCCCGATATTTCGGGCGGTACGTTCTGGCTGGTCGATCCACTTGACGGCACCAAGGAGTTCATCACCGGCAGCGGCGATTTTACCGTCAATATCGCCCTTATGCGGGATTTCACGCCGGTCATGGGCGTCATTTACGCGCCCGTGACGGATACGCTTTATTTCGGCGCCGAAGGACAGGCTTTCATGCGCGACGGCGACGGCATCGAAAGGAAAATAAACGTGCGCCCCGTGCCCGCGGAAGGGCTGACCGTCGTGGCGAGCAAGCGTCATGGCGATCCGGCCGTTTTGGATCAATTCCTCAAAGGCCGGAAAGTGGCCAAAATGATCAGCCGTGGCAGTTCGGTGAAGTTTTGTTGCATCGCCGCGGGCGAGGCGGATTTTTATCCGCGCCTCGGGCCGACGTGCGAATGGGACACGGCGGCGGGCGAGGCTATTTTGCGCGCCGCGGGCGGACGAGTGACAATGCTCGACGGCAAGCCGTTTTTATATGGTAAAACAGCGCAAAAGTTCCTCAATCCCGGGTTTATGGCGCTTGGCGCGGCGTAAAAGCCTTATGTTTATGTAGAACGGGTTTGAATATGGGGGGGTGATCTGATACGTTCGCCTTTATGCAAGACCATCTCGACGAGCTTGAATCGAAGACAATATATATTCTGCGCGAGGCGTACAACCGCATCAAGCCGCTCGGCATGCTGTGGTCGATCGGCAAGGATTCGACCGCGCTTTTGTGGTGCATCCGCAAGGCATTCTATGGGCGCATCCCCTTTCCGATGATCCAGCTTGATACCGGCATGGAAGAAGACGAGGTCTATGCCTTCCGCGATCAACTGGTGAAAGACTGGGGCTTCGAGCTGATCATCGAGCAATGCCCGCCGGAAGCAGAGATGGACCAGACTCTCCCTCCTGCCACGCGCGCCGCCGCCCGTAAAACGGAAGGGCTTAAAAATCTGCTCGCTCGTGAAAAATACAAAGGCGTGATCGTCGGCATCCGCCGCGACGAGCAGAGCATGCGCGCCAAGGAGCGCGTTTTCTCCCCGCGCCGTTTCGACGGCACGTGGGATTATAAAGACCAGCCGGCGGAATTCTGGGATCAATATAAAACTGACTTCCCCGAAGACACGCACGTGCGCATCCACCCGATTTTGCACTGGAGGGAGATCGATATCTGGCGCTACACCCAGCGCGAGAACATTCCCATCGTTCCGCTCTATCTTTCACGGGGCGGCATGCGCTTTCGTTCCCTTGGCGAAAAAAACATCACCTTCCCGATCAAGAGCGACGCCTCCACCATCGAGGAGATCATCGCCGAACTGGAAACGACGAAAACGTCGGAGCGCGCCGGCCGTTCCATGGACAACGAGACCGAGGACAGCTTCGAGCGCCTGCGCCAGAGTGGTTACATGTGATGACGAAGCTTGAACAAAAAGCGGGCGCGGAAAAAGTCGGCGTCGTCATCGTCGGTCATGTCGATCACGGCAAATCGACGCTGATCGGCCGCCTGCTCAACGACACCGACAGCCTGATGGACGGCAAGCTCAAGGAAGTGCAGGAAAGCTGCAAGCGCCGCAACGTTCCTTTTGAATGGTCGTTTCTGCTCGACGCCTTTCAAGCTGAGCGCGACCAGGCCGTCACCATCGATACGACGCAGATCTGGTTCAAGAGCCAAAAGCGGCCTTACGTCATCATCGACGCGCCGGGGCACCGCGAATTTTTGAAGAACATGATCTCCGGCGCGGCTTTCGCCGATGCCGCCATTCTCGTCGTCGACGCCGCCGAGGGCGTGCGCGAACAGACCAAGCGCCATGCCTACATTTTGCATTTGCTGGGGCTGAAGCAGGTCGTCGTCGCCATCAACAAAATGGACGCCGTCGCTTATGACGAAAAACGCTTTAACGAGGTGAAGGCCGAAATCACCGCTTATCTCTCTGGCATCGACGTTACGCCGCGGCAAATCATCCCTATCGCCGCGCGGGAAGGCGACAATATCGCCAAAAAATCCGACAAAATGCCTTGGTATAAAGGCGCGTCACTACTGGAGCAGCTCGACGCGTTTTCGCCCGCCGCGCCGCCGGTCGAGAAGCCTCTGCGCTTTCCGGTGCAGGACGTTTACCGCTTCGACGAACGGCGCATCATCGTCGGGCGCATCGCCGCGGGCGTTCTGCGCAAGGGCGATACGCTGGTGTTTTCCCCTTCCAGCCGTTCGGCCAAAGTGGTCTCCATCGAGAAGTGGAACGCGGCGCATGACATTCTCTCCGCGCAGGCGGGCGAGTCGGTCGGCATCACGCTCGACCAGCCGATCTACGCCGCGCGCGGCGACGTCGCCAGTCATGCCGACAAGGCGCCGATGCTGACCCACGATTTCCGCGCCAACATCTTCTGGCTCGGCAAGGAACCTTTGCGCGCCGGAAAACGCTACAAGATCAAGCTTGCGACATCGGAGGCGACGGTCATGGTGCGCTCGATCGACCGCGTCATCGATACCGGCGACCTTCAGCGGACGGAAAAGGATTTCGTTGGCGTCAACGAAATGGCGATGGTCACGTTTCACAGCCGCGAGACGGTCGCGCTCGATCCGTTCGCCGACAACCATGAAACCGGCCGCGCGGTCATCATCGAAAATCAGGATGTCGTGGGCGGCGGCATCATCAATATGGAAGGTCTCGCCGATCTTCGTCAGCAGCGTCAGGCGGCGCAGGAAAATCTTCACGCCGTCGATCACCTGCTGACGCGGCAGGACCGCGCCCTGCGCAACGGTCACCGCGGCATGGTGGTGTGGCTGACGGGGCTTTCCGGCGCGGGCAAATCGACACTTGCGATGCGCGTCGAGCGCGCGCTACATATCAAAGGTATGCAAACCTACGTGCTGGACGGCGACAATGTCCGGCGCGGTCTCAATGCCGATCTTGGATTCTCCGCCGAGGACCGCAGCGAGAACATCCGCCGCATCGGAGAAGTGGCGGCGCTGATGGCCGACGCGGGATTGATCGTCATCACCGCCTTCATCTCCCCGTTCATCGTCGACCGCCGCGCGGCGCGCGCGGCCGTGAAAGACGGCTTTCATGAAGTGTATGTCAAAGCAGACCTTTCAACTTGCGAGAAGCGCGATCCCAAGGGGCTTTACAAGAAAGCGCGCAGCGGCGAGATCGCCGAATTCACCGGCATCACCTCGCCTTACGAGCCGCCGGAAGCTCCGGAAATTGTCGTCGATACGTCAGCGCGCGGCATTGACGAATGCGTCGGCGTGATTGTCGAGCATGTCCTTGAAAACGCGCGCGCAACGACTTTGGAGACCCGCGACGAAACCCGCGCGGAAAGATAGTCTCATGGAAACGGAAAAAAATCACGAACAGGAAGACATGCGCCGCCGCAACCGCCGTTTCGGGCTCGTTCTCGGCGGTGTGGTGGCGGGAATTTTCATCTTTACCTTCGCCGTCGCTCTTTTCATTCACTACGCGGATGCGCATCACCATGTCGTCGGCGGATTTTAGACGCGTGCGCGCAAACGTCCCGCGGTTTCTCATGGCGGCGCTGTCCGTCGCGCTTTTGAGCGCTTGCGTCAAATGGAACAACACGAACATGACGGGAACGCTGCCTCGTCTTGCCTTCACCATGACGCGCGCCCGTGACGGGAAAACCGTGACCGCAAAGGATTACCACGGAAAGGTCGTGTTGCTCTATTTCGGTTACAGCTTTTGCACGGATGTCTGTCCACGCACGTTGTCTTCCATCGCCGATGTCCTGAAAGACATGAAAAGCAAGGCGGCGGACGTGCGCGTGCTGTTCGTCACCGTTGACCCGAAACGCGACACGCTGGCGGTTTTGAAACGTTATGAATCCCTGTTCGGGCCGCAATTCGACGCCTTGCGAGGCACCCCGGATGAGCTCGCAGCGCTGGCCAAACGCTATCGCGTATCTTACACCGTCGCACCGGCGCAGGACGGGCGGCCTTATGACGTGACGCACAGTTCCGCCGTTTACGCTTTTGCGCGCGATGGCAGGATACGTCTGCTGCTTTCAAAACTGAGCGGCGACAAGCCGGACATCGCCGGCACGGCGGCGGATCTTTCGCGGCTTGTGGGCGGGGAATAAATCCTAGCTTGCGTCTTTTTCTTCCGCCAGCCTGTAAAAAGTCATCACGGCGAGCAGGCCGATGATGCTCATCATGCTCGGCGGGATCCAGCTGACGATGCCGCCGATGTGCTGGTCGTCAATCGCGCTGATGGAAGGATAAAGCCGTCCGCAAAGATTGTAGTACGGATAGACGTCGCGGCTGGTGAAAACAAGCATGGCGCCGAGGACGATTTGCGGAAACATCACGATGATGCTGGAGAATGCGCGCACGCCGAACGAAATCCGCGCCGGAGGGCTGGGGCGGCGGTCGAGCACCAGCGTCCAGAACAGGATGCCGTCGAGGGTCATGCTGGCGTTCATGGTGAAATAAAGCGCGGGGTCCGTCATGGCGCGGAAATGCACCGCCGGTATCAGCCAGAAATAAAACAGGCCAGAAAACAAGAAGACCGCCAGCACGGGTTGCTGGAAGAAACGCGCGAGGGCGACGGAGAAAGGATGCCCGGCGATTTTACGCGCCCATGGCGGCATGCCGCGCCGCAAGGTTTCGCCGGCGCCGCCGAGCGCGATCAGAAAAGGCCCGATGTGGTGCATGACGACGTGCTGGATGCGGTTGAGAAAAAACATGTGCTGCGCCATGAAGTCGAAATGCGTTTGCAGGACGATATAGATCAGCGCCACCCCGAACAGGAATGAAAACACGCGCCACCATGGCAGGCGTGCTCCCTTGGGCGTTGCGGCTTGCCCGCGCAACAACCAGAGCGCCGCGAAAGCGGGGGCGAGATATTCCGTCCATGAGAAATCCCACGGCATCCAGAACGGCTGAAAGGCGGGATGCGCGCTTGATATCCAGCACAGTGCCCCGCCGCCGGCAAGCACTGCGGAGGTTTGCAGCGTATGCGCTTTGTTTGCTGATGTTTCTTGCGACATGACGGAGATCATATTGTGCCTGCGGAGCTTTGTCGATAGACTGTCATGCAAAGAAAACAAGGATTTTCAATGTCCAGGAGGATGGCGTTTCCTGTTGCGGCGCTTTCGGCCTGTCTTCCGCCGCTGGCCGCCCATGCGAATAGCGGGAAAACCTGTGTTTCGAAGGCGGTACGGAATAATTATGCGGCGGGCGCGCTTTCCGTCTTCCCAATGGCGTCGTTACTGCCGAGTTTTTCGATGAACAGCGTCTGCGTCGGGTAGGCAAAGTCGATCCTGAGTTCGGCGAACTTGCGCAGCAGGATCAGGTTGATCGCCTGCTGGATGTCCATGTAGAGCGTGTAGTCTGCCACGGTCACGAAATAGACGTATTCGAAATCGAGGCTCGATGCGCCGAAGCCCTTGAAGTGCGCGCGATCGAAGCGCGTCTGCGTCTGCGCCTCGATGGCCGACTTGATCATGGCCGGGATGGCCTCGATCAGATCCGCAGGCGTCTGGTAGGTGACGCCGATCGCGCCGACCACGCGGCGCTGATACATGCGTCCGTAATTGTGGATGCGGCTCTGGAGCAGGTTGGTGTTGGAAAAAACGAGTTCCTCGCCCGATATGCTGCGCAGGCGCGTCGTCTTGAGGCCGATATGCTCGACCGTGCCCATGTGCGTATCCACGGCGAGAAAGTCGCCGACGATGAAGGGCTTGTCGAGAACGATGGAGAGGGACGCCAAAAGGTCGCCGAGGGTGTTCTGCACCGCGAGGGCGATGGCGATGCCGCCGATGCCGAGGCCCGTGACCAGCGTGCGGATGTTGACGCCGGCGTTGTCGAGCGCGAGAAGGAAGACGCACGTCCAGATGCAGGCGCTGATGACGACGCGTAGCGCGCCGAGCGTCGTCACCGTCGAAGGACTGGTCTTCATCTGCCGGTTGTAATAATAGGTGTACCAGTCGCGGTAAATCGTATCGATCCAGACGCCGACCTGGAAAAACAGGATGAAAGCGGTGATTTGCCGCAGGTCGTGCTCGATATGCGCCGGCAGATCGGCGAACAGTCCGCCGATCCACAGCGAAATGGCGACCAGCGATACGACCTTGGTGTTCTCGAACGTATGCAGCGTGTGCCGGAGCCAGTTGAGATAGCGCTTTTGCGGCATTTTCTTGAGGCGCCAGGTGATGACCGTCTTCAAAAAATAAAGAACGAGGAAAGAAACGACCGCCGCGGCGAAAAAAATCGCCCAGACCATCGGGTTGTGGCCGAGCACGGTGTCTTGTTCGAGGTAATGAAGGATGTTTTTCACGGTTTTCCCTTAAGGCGTCTGTTTATCGGCTCTTGCGGGATTATAGAACAGTTGGCGCGCCAGTTGAAAACACATTTTTGATTTTTCGCGCCGCGGGCGGTTTTCTCCGCCGTCAGACGAAGAGATTGAGATAGTTCGTATTGTTACCTGTCCCGATCGGGCTGCTGCCATAGCCCGTCGCGGCATTGGAGAGGATGTCCGTTCCGCCTTTGCTGAAGGAATCGAGGACGGTATTGCTCGTGCCGCTGTTGATGAGCTGTGCATTCGCCACGTTGGACTGCGTCTTGGCGAGGTTGACCTGAATGGCGTCGTTGAGATAGCTGTTGTTGACGAACTGGATGGCGCCGACGGAGCCTGTGTTGTTGGGATCGAGCTTGGCCCAGAGTGCATCCGCCTGGCTGGGCGTGCCACCGACCGCGTTGACGCCTGCCTCCACGTCAGATTTCGTGATGACTTTCGTGCTGTTGACGTTGAACAGGCCCCAGAGCGTCGAGAAGACCTGCGAGGCGTTCGGCGGCGTCCAGCGCGTGCTTTGCGTTGCGAGGGCCTGTATCACCGTCGTGCTGTTCATGAGCATCTGCACGGTTTTCACCGCGGTGAAGGGGTTTTGGGCGAGCATGTTCGCCACGTTCTTTTGCACCGTGACAAGGTTGGCGTTGATGCTGTTTTTGACGTAGGGGCTGTTATTGAACTGCCGTTCCGTCATTGTCTGCGCGGCGCCGGGATTGATCTGCGTCCAGAGCGCGTAGGCGTCGCTGACCGTTCCGCCGGCATTTTTGACGGCGGTCTGCACGTTCGACAGCGTGATCGTCGGGGCGTTGCCGGGGTTGAGCACAGACCAGAGCGTCGAGGCGGTCAGTGTCGCGTCCGGAGGCGTGCCGGGCGAGGTCTGCATTGCGAGCATTGTCGTCATGTTGTTGCCGGTGAGCAACATCTTCGCCGTTTTGCTGGCTGTCGCAGCGATGCTGGTGCTGCTGGTCAGCAGCGCGTTGGTCACGTTTTGCTGTATGGTCGAAATGCCGCTATTGACGGCGGTCTGCAGATACGTGCTGCCCATGAACTGCAAGGATGTCATGCTGTAGGTGCCGCTGGGGTTGATTTGCGACCACAGCGCATAGGCATTGCTTGCAATCCCGCCCGCGGACTGAATGGCGTTCTGCAGGTCGGCCAGTGTGATGGAGCCGGCGCCGCTGGTATCGACGAACTTCCAGAGAGCCGACGTGACGGCAGGCACGGAAACCGGCGTGTTTCCCGTTTGCAACGCAAGCCCGTTGATGAAATTGCTATTGGTGAGAAGCTGGTTCAGCGTCGCGTTGGCTGTGACGATATTTGAATAGGTGGTCGATGTTGAGGATACGCCTGAAACGGTGGTCATGGGGCTTGTCCCTTTCTAAAGACATCTTCTTCGATCCCGACACGGCATCCGGATTCTCCTGATGCGGAATGACATACCTTTATTATCTCAAAAATATATTTAAGGAATCTTAACCAAATAATTAACGTAACGTTAATTTGCGAATACATAAAAAAAGGAGCCGGCTTCTGTTACGGAAGGGCTCCTTTTGAAGAAAAAAAGACACCTGCGCCGGTTAGGGCGTTTTCATCGGTGCGTCTGTCAGCTGCTAAGAATTTGCTGTGTCTTTGTTGTAGGCGCGATTCGTGTTTTTGTCAAATTTATTATGTAATATATTGTGGATAAGTTCCACGGCAAAGGAACTCGAAATCCTAAGGCCTTTAATGTACAGTGAAATCCGCAATTCATCGAAAGGACTGACACTATGGCTGAAACTTCCGAAACTTATGATCTCATCGTCATCGGCTCGGGCCCGGGCGGCTATGTCTGCGCGATTCGCGCAAGTCAACTGGGGCTCAAAACCGCCTGCGTCGAGAAGGACAAGACCCTTGGCGGCACCTGCCTGAATGTCGGTTGCATTCCCTCCAAGGCGCTTTTGAGCGTGTCGGAGAAGTACGAGCAGGCGGTGCACCAGTTCGCGGGGCTGGGCATCGACGTCGGCACGCCAAAGGCGGATCTCGGAAAAATGATGGCGCATAAGGACAAGGTCGTTTCCGCCAACACGCAAGGCATCGCCTTTTTGTTCAAGAAGAACAAGGTGACGCACATCGTCGGCACGGGGTCGATCAAATCCGCCGGTGTTGTTGAAGTGAACGGCAAAACGATCAAGGCTAGGAACATCGTTATCGCCACGGGCTCGGAATCGACGCCGCTCAAGGGCATCGATGTGGATGAAAAGCAGATCGTCACTTCCACCGGCGCGCTCAGCTTCGAAAAAGCGCCCAAGACGCTGGCGGTGATCGGGGGCGGCGTGATCGGCCTTGAAATGGGCACGGTCTGGCAGCGCCTTGGCGCGAAAGTCACGGTCATCGAGTACAACGACCGCGTGCTTCCCGGCATGGACGGCGAGCTTTCAAGGGAAGCGAAAAAGATCCTCGCCAAGCAGGGCATGGAATTCAAGCTTTCCACCAAAGTCACGGCTGCGAAACCCGCCAAGGGCAAGGTCATGCTGACTTTGGAACCCGCGGCCGGCGGTGCTTCTGAAACATTGGAAGTCGAGAACGTGTTGCTCGCCATCGGCCGTCGCCCCTATACGCAGGGTCTGGGCTTGGACAAAGCGGGCGTGAAAACCGACAAGCGCGGTTGCGTCGAGATCGACGATCATTTCCAGACGAATATAAAAGGCATCTACGCCATCGGCGACGTCGTGCGCGGCGCGATGCTGGCGCACAAGGCGGAAGACGAAGGCGTGGTGGTGGCGGAGATCATCGCGGGACAAACCGGTCATGTGAATTACGACGCCATTCCGGGCGTGGTCTATACGTCGCCTGAAGTCGCCAGCGTCGGCTTCACCGAAGAGCAGCTGAAGGAAAAAGGCATTGCCTACAAGACGGGAAAATTTCCTTTCATGGCCAATGGCCGCGCGCGCGCCATGGCGGCGACCGACGGCTTCGTGAAAATCCTTGCCGACGCGAAGACCGACCGCGTGCTCGGCTGTCACATCATCGGCCCTGAAGCGGGCACGCTGATCGCGGAAGTCGTTGCGGTGATCGAATTCGGCGGATCGGCGGAAGACATCGCCCGCACCTGCCACGCGCACCCGACCTTGAACGAAGTCGTCAAGGAGGCCGCGCTCGCCGTGGACGGGCGGCCGATTCATATTTGATTTTTTAAGGAGACTGAATAATGGCGGAGCAAGCTACAGACCAGAAAAGGCTCGCCAACAAGCGCGAAATCAAAGCGCCGCACGGCACAAAACTTTCCGCCAAATCGTGGCTGACCGAAGCGCCGATGCGCATGCTGATGAACAATCTCGATGCAAATGTTGCAGAAAATCCCGACGCGCTGGTGGTCTACGGCGGCATCGGCAAGGCGGCGCGCAACTGGGAATGCTTTGACAAGATTGTCGAAACGTTGAAAGAACTTGAGAGCGATGAAACGCTTCTGGTGCAGTCCGGAAAGCCGGTCGGCGTGTTCAAGACCCATGCCGACGCGCCGCGCGTGCTGATCGCCAACTCCAACCTTGTGCCGCACTGGGCGACGTGGGAGCATTTCCGCGAACTTGACGCCAAGGGCCTGATGATGTACGGGCAGATGACGGCGGGGTCGTGGATTTACATCGGTACGCAGGGCATCATTCAAGGCACATACGAGACGTTTGCCGAGGTGGGCCGCAAACATTTCAACGGCGACCTCAAGGGCAAATGGATTCTGACCGGCGGGCTCGGCGGCATGGGCGGCGCGCAGCCGCTGGCGGCGACGATGGCGGGCGCTTCTCTTCTCAGTGTCGAATGTCAGGCAAGCCGCATCGAACGGCGCCTCGCGACCAGGTATCTCGATAAAAAAGCCGCCACGCTGGATGAGGCTATCGAGATGATCCACGCTTCGAAAGAGCCGATTTCCGTCGGCCTGCTCGGCAACGCGGCGGAAATTTTCCCCGAGATCGTCCGGCATGCGGAGAAAGATAAAAAATTCCGCCCAGACATCGTCACCGACCAGACATCCGCGCACGATCCGCTCAACGGCTATCTCCCTCAAGGCTGGACGTGGGATGAAGCGGAAAAGAAGCGCGTGAGCGATCCCGATGGCGTCGTGAGAGCGGCGAAAGAATCGATGGCCGTGCAGGTGCGGGCGATGCTTGATTTCTGGAACAAAGGCATCCCCGTGCTCGACTACGGCAACAACATCCGCCAGATGGCCTTCGAGACCGGCGTTAAAAATGCTTTCGATTTTCCGGGCTTCGTGCCGGCCTACATCCGTCCGCTGTTCTGCCGCGGCATCGGCCCGTTCCGCTGGGCGGCGCTTTCCGGCGATCCGGAAGATATTTACAAGACCGACAAACGCGTCAAGGAACTGATGCCGGACGACAGGCACCTGCACAACTGGCTCGACATGGCGCAAAAACGCATCGCTTTCCAGGGGTTGCCGTCGCGCATCTGCTGGGTGGGGCTGGGCGATCGCGCGCGCCTCGGCCTCGCGTTCAACGAAATGGTCGCTTCGGGCGAACTCAAGGCGCCGGTCGTCATCGGCCGTGATCATTTGGACTCAGGTTCGGTCGCTTCGCCCAACCGCGAAACCGAAGGCATGAAGGACGGCTCGGACGCCGTTTCCGACTGGCCGCTTCTGAACGCGCTTTTGAACACCGCCAGCGGCGCGACATGGGTCTCTTTGCACCACGGCGGCGGCGTCGGCATGGGCTTTTCGCAGCATGCGGGGATGGTGATCGTCGCCGACGGCACGGAAGATGCGGCGCGGCGCATCGAACGCGTTCTTACCAACGATCCCGCAACCGGCGTGATGCGCCACGCGGATGCGGGTTACGAGATCGCGATCGACTGCGCACACGAAAAGGGCCTGAAACTGCCGATGGTCGATTGAATGAAAAAGATGATGTTGAAACCGGGTGAAGTGTCGCTTGCCACCTTGCGTGCCGTGTCGCGCGGGCATGTCCGCATTTCCCTTCCCGCCTCGGCTTACAAAAAAATCGACGCCAGCAAAAAGACCATCGACGGCATGCTGGTAGCGGGCAAAACCGTCTATGGCATCAACACCGGCTTTGGCCTGCTCGCGAAGGTGAAAATCGCGCCGGACAAACTGGGTATGCTGCAGCGTAATATCGTCCTCAGCCACGCGGCGGGCGTCGGAAAGTTCCTCAGTGACGACGTGGTGCGGCTTATTTTATTATTGAAGATCAATGCGCTTTCTCAAGGCTATTCCGGCGTGCGCCGCGCGGTCGTCGATTTTCTGCTCGCGCTTTACAATAAGGAGATTTATCCCTGCATCCCCGAAAAAGGCTCGGTCGGCGCGTCGGGCGATCTTGCGCCGCTGGCGCATTTAAGCATGGCGCTGATCGGCGAAGGGCAGGTGCGTGTAAAAGACAGGGTTATGCAGGCCGGCGATGTGCTGAAAAAACTGAAGCTGAAGCCGCTCAGTCTTGCGCCGAAAGAAGGGCTCGCGCTGCTCAACGGCACGCAGGTTTCGACGGCGCTGGCGCTGACGGGATTGTTCGCGGCGGAGGACTGCTTTGCCGCTGGCGTTGTGGCGGGCGCGCTTTCCGTCGATGCGGCCAAAGGCTCGACCACGCCGTTCGATCCGGAAATCCATCGCGTGCGGCGCCAGAAAGGCCAGATCGATGTTGCGAAGGCTTATATCAAGCTGCTCAAGGGTAGCGCCATCCGCGCTTCTCATGCGCACGATCACGACCCGAAAGTGCAGGATCCATACTGTCTGCGCTGCCAGCCGCAGGTCATGGGCGCGTGTCTCGATCATATGCGCTTTGCCGCGGAAATATTCCATCGCGAGGCGAACGCCGTCACCGACAATCCGCTGATCTTTTCCGTGCTGGATACGAGCAAATCCGGCGGAAATTTCCACGCCGAGCCGGTGGCGCTGGCGGCCGATACGCTGGCGCTGGCGATCGCCGAGATCGGCGCCATCAGCGAACGCACCATAGCCATGCTGATCGACCATAAAATCAGCGGACTGCCGCCGTTCCTCGTGAAAGACGCCGGCGTCAATTCCGGCTTCATGCTCGCGCATGTCACGGCGGCGGCGCTGGCGAGCGAGAACAAGTCTCTGGCGCATCCGGCGAGCGTGGATAGCCTGCCCACATCCGCCAATCAGGAAGATCACGTCAGCATGGCGACGTTCGCCGCCCGGCGTCTTACGGACATGGCGGAGAATACGGCGGCGATTGTCGGTATCGGGCTTCTGGCCGCGGCGCAGGGCGTGGAGTTTCACGCGCCGCTTAAAACCGCGCTACCGTTGCAACAGGCGCTGAAAATGATCCGCGCGCGTGTTGGAAATTACAAGGAAGACCATTACTTCGCGCCAGACATTGACAAAGCCACCGCGATGGTCGAAGCCGGATCCTTCCTGCCTTTTATGCCCAAAAGTCTCCTGCCGTGCAGGTAAAGCGGTTGATTCAGGGGAACGTGCCGTTGCTGGTCAGCATGCCGCACACCGGCACTTTTCTGCCGCCCGATGTCAAGTCGCGCATGACGCCGGAGGCTTTGATGCTTCCCGATACCGACTGGCATGTCGACAGGCTTTACTGGTTTGCCGTCGAAATGGGCGCGAGCGTTCTGATGCCGACCCATTCGCGTTATGTCGTCGATCTCAACCGCCCGCCGGACGATGCCGAGCTTTATCCCGGGCGGGTGAAAACCGGCCTTTGCCCGCTCAGGACGTTCTCCGGAGAAAATATATACAAAGATGCCGAAGAGCCTGACGATATAGAAAAAACAAACCGTATTTCGGCCTACTGGCTGCCCTATCATGAAGCGCTGGAAGCTGAACTCACGCGGCTGAAAGCGCAATTCGGCTACGCTATTTTATATGATGCCCATTCGATCTGCTCCCATGTGCCGTTGCTGTTCGAGGGGCGTTTGCCGGATTTGAATCTGGGCTCCGCGCGCGGCGCGTCATGCGCGCCGGCCCTTGCGCAAGTCGCGTTTAAAGCAGCGCAAGACGGGGATTACACGGCCGTTCTGGACGGACGTTTCGTCGGCGGTCATATCACGCGGCATTACGGCCGGCCTGCGCAAGATATCCATGCGTTGCAGATGGAGCTCACGTGGGCGAATTACATGGATGAATCTTTTCCTTACCGTTACGATGAGAAGAAATCCGAAAAATTGCAGAAGACGCTCAAAAACGTCTTTCGGGCGCTACTCGACTGGGGCGCTGAAACCTATAAATGAAAATTAAACCGCCGGGCGCGGAAAACAATAGCAAAGATCGCGCGGATGAGAGACATCCCATAGAGCAAGGTCGGCGGCTTTGCCTTCTTCCAGCGTGCCGCAGACGTTTTCAAACCCCAATGCCCGCGCGGCGTGGCGTGTAACGCCGAGCAATGCTTCCTCGGGCGTGAGATGGAACAACGTGCAGGCCATGTTGAGCATCAAAAGAAGCGAGAGCGTCGGCGCCGTGCCGGGGTTGTGATCGGTCGCGATGGCGATTTTCACATTGTGTTTTCGCAAAAGCTCCACCGGCGGCGCCTGCTTCTCGTGTATAAAATAGAACGCGCCCGGCAACAAGACCGCAACCGTTCCGGCCTTTTCCATCGCTTGCACGCCCTCTTCATCGAGATATTCGATATGATCCGCCGAAAGCGCGCCGTATTGCGCCGCCAATGCCGCGCCATGGCTGTTGGAAAGCTGTTCGGCGTGCAGCTTGACCGGCAGGCCGAGTTCCTGCGCTTTTTTGAAAACCTTTTCAATCTGCGCGCGTGAAAAGCCGATGTTCTCGCAAAAGCCGTCGACGGCATCGACGAGTTTCTCCGCGTGCAGGGCGGGCAGCATTTCGGTGCAGATGAAATCGATATAATCCCCGGCACGGCCTTCGTATTCCGGCGGCAGGGCGTGCGCGCCGAGAAACGTGCGCTGTATGCGCAGGTTCGTTTCATCGCGCAGGCGCGTCGCCACGCGCAATATTTTACGCTCCGTTGCAAGGTCGAGCCCATAGCCGGATTTGATCTCGAACGTCCCGACGCTTTCCATCAGCATTGTTTTCATGCGCCGCAAGGCAAGGTCGAACAGTTCCTGTTCGGTCGCGCCGCGCGTGGCGCGGACGGAGGACAGGATTCCGCCTCCCGCGCGCGCTATTTCTTCATAGGAAATGCCCTGCAATCTTTTTTCGAATTCTTCCGCGCGGTTGCCTGCATAAATCAAATGCGTATGGCAGTCGATAAAGGCGGGCGTCGCCCATTTTCCGCCGCCGTCGGCGGTTTCCCGCGCTTTTGCCCCGGCGGGCAGCGCGTTTTCCGGGCCGATAAAGGCGATTTTTCCGCCTGTGACGCCGATGGCCGCGTTTTCAATTATGCCCAAGGCGTCCGTGCCCCGGGCGGACATTGTCGCGGCGCGGACGTTGGTCAGCAACCTGTCAAACATCTTTAATACTCCGCTTTTCTGTTCTACTATTTATAGAGAGAGGTTTTATACATGACAACGCTTTTTGCGCCCACGGCGCTGCTCCCCGACGGCTGGGCTGATAATGTGCTGATCGAAATCGACAGGGACGGCTGGATCGTCGGCGTCGACGGCTTCAAAGCCGCGCCGCCAGACGAAAAGGATGTCGAGACAGTCGTGGGCGCGCTGGTGCCCGGCATGCCGAACGTGCACAGCCATGCGTTTCAGCGCGCGATGGCGGGGCTGACCGAGCGCGCGGGCGGAAAAAAAGACAACTTTTGGTCCTGGCGCGAGACGATGTACCGTTTTTTGCTCGATCTCACGCCGGAAGACATGGAGGCGATCGCGGCGCAAACTTATGTCGAGATGCTGAAAGCGGGCTACACGACGGTCGGCGAATTCCACTACATCCATCACAGCCGCCAAGGCAGGCCTTATGAAGACCGCGCGCTGATGTCGCGGCAGGTGATCAAGGCCGCGCTGGAGACGGGCATCGCCATCACGCATCTGCCGGTGCTCTATGCCTACAGCGGCTTCGGCGCGGAGCCGCCTGCCGAGGCGCAAAAACGGTTCGTCAATACCGTGCCGGAAATCATGAAGATCGTCGAGGCGCTGACGGCTGATTATACGAGCGTGCCGCAGGTGACGCTCGGCTTCGCGCACCACAGTTTGCGGGCCGTGTCGCCGGAAATGTTGCGCGAGGGCACACGTGCGGCGCGGGCGCTTTTGCCGCTGGCGCCGATCCACATTCATGCCGCGGAGCAGGCGGGCGAGGTCGAGGGGTGCCTTGCATGGTCGGAAAAGCGTCCGGTCGAGTGGCTTTTGGAGAACGGAAACGTCGATGAGCATTGGTCTTTTATCCACTGCACGCATCTTGTGGAACGGGAGCTGGAAGGGCTGGCATCGTCCGGCGTCGTGGTCGGCCTTTGTCCGACAACCGAGGCCAACCTTGGCGACGGGGTCTTCCCCCTGGTACCGTTTTTCGACGCGGGCGGCAGTTTCGCCATCGGCTCCGACAGCCATGTTTCGATCAGCATGACGGAAGAATTGCGCTGGCTGGAATACGTGCAGCGGCTCGTGCTGCGCGAGCGGACGGTCATCAAGGAGGCGGACAATCCGTCCGTCGGCGCGGTATTGTTCGAGCGCGCGCTGGCCGGCGGCGCGCGCGCGCTGGGTCGGCGGACGGGAAAAATTGAAATCGGCCATCGCGCGGATTTTCTCGTGCTTGACAGGGACTTGCCGTGCATGACGGGGAAATTGCGCGACCACATTCTCGATACCGCGATCTTCGCCGCCAGCGAGAATCCCGTGAAGGACGTGATGGCTGGCGGCCGCTGGGTGGTGCGCAACCGGCATCACAAGCGCGAGGAACATATTCTCGCGCGCTACCGCGAGACGATGGCCAAGTTCAAATAATCTTCACTTCAAGTGACGGCCGAACCAGACGGAGAGCGTCTCCGCGATGAAAGCGGCCTCGGCGTCTCCGCGTTCGAGCAGGTGGGTCGCGTCTTCGCTGAGGGGGATGATCTCACGCGCGCAGGCGGTGCGGGCATGAATTTCCTCCGCATTGCGGAACGGCACGATCGCGTCATGCGGCGCGTGAAAGATGAAAAGTTGTCTGTCGAGCGCCGCCATGGCGCGGGCCATGTCATAGGTTTCCATGTCGTGAACCATCTCTTTCCTGACGGTATATGCACGCCCGGTAATGGTCATTTTCGCCATTTCTCCTTCGAAAGAGATATCGTTCGTCTTGCGCAGGCCTCGGATGACATGGCGCGGATCGGCGGGCGCCCCGAGCGTCGCAACCGCCTGCAACGACGAAATCCGCGCGGTGGCGGCAAGAGCCGCCGTTCCGCTGATGCTGTGGCCGAAGAGCAGTTTTGGCGCGGCATATTCTGTTTCGAGCGCATTGCAGGCGGCGACAATGTCTTCAATACGCGTCGAGAAGCTTGTCGTTGCGAAATCTCCCGCGCTCGCGCCAAGGCCTGTATGGTCGAAGCGCAACATGGCGACCCCTCTCCTGACAAGCGCGCGGCAGACTTTATGCGCCGCGTGCGATTCCTTCGTGCAGGTGAAGCAGGGCGCGTATACGCCGTAGAGCGAGGCTTGTTCGGCAGGAAGTTCGAGCAATCCGGAAAGAATTTGTCCCCGGTTGTTCGGAAAGTCGAATGTGATCGTGCGATGGTTCATGGGCGCAGTATAAAGAAAAGGCCGCGACAATCAAATCGCGGCTTTTGAGAGGTTATCCCCTATTTACGGCGTGCCTGCCGGTGGCGCAGGCGTTTTCGGCGGTGTTGCGGCGGGTTGCGGCGCAGGCGTTTTTCCGATGGTTGCAGGCGGCGCAGTCGGTGCGGCGGGAGCTGTGCGCGCGGGCGGCAGAGCCTGCGGCGTCGCCGTCTTGATGACGGTCTTTACCGGCGCTGAGCTGTCCGGCGTGCTGACGATCTGCACGACCGGCATATGGGGCTTTTGCGTTTCTTTATCCTGTTGCCGTTGTTTTTGTCGGTATTCTTGATTGCCGAAGAGAATTTCGTCGCGGCGCTTGAGATCGACCTGGCGGCTCAGCGGCAAGGCGGTGAACCAGGCGGCGAGTTCCTGTTTCATGTCGGCGCGCTGCTGCGGCGTCAGGTCGTTGAGATTGTGCGTGTCGTGATAATAGCGCTGGCGTGCCGCGCGTTCGTGGGCGATGGCGATATGGGTCTGTTCCATTGGCGTAAGCGGTTTGAAAGAGGCTGCCTGCGCTTGCTCAGAAGCCGGCGGGGTTATTTTTGTCATGGATGTATTTTCCGTTTGCGGAACGATAGTCGGTGCAGGCATGGCAACGGGCGCAACCGTGGGCGCAACCGGTTTT
Source organism: Pseudomonadota bacterium (assembly GCA_021845905.1). GTDB lineage: Bacteria > Pseudomonadota > Alphaproteobacteria > Micavibrionales > UBA2020 > PALSA-926. The sequence goes on along the minus strand of JAJZVA010000004.1, from coordinate 80,635 downwards.
TCTATCGCAGGCGCGGCGGCGGGCATTTGAGCCATGGAGGGTGTGCTGACAAGAAAGGCTGTCAGCGCGGTCATAAGAGGCATCAGCAGATCTGGTTTCCGTATAGACATGTTTTTTTTTTCCTTAGCGTTTGAAAGGGAAACAGGCGGCGCGGGGTTCATTATCCATGGATTTGCCTGCGAGATAAAGAAAAACGCGCGGCAATTAGGACGAAACAGGAGCTGTTTTATGCATGCAGTCCCGCATCTTTGCGTAATATTTTACCAGAAACAAACAAGCTGTTTTGAAAAAGAGATGAAACGGCTTTGTTATTCAATGAAATAACGATCTTTTTGGTGTATCCTCAAGAGTGGGGGAATTTGTTTAGATGTCTTTGGGAACAAAGATGAAGATGCGCCTTCCGGCGCGGATCAAAATGCGCCTTCTGGCGCTTTGTCTGCTGACGGCAGCCGTGCTTTCGCGCGCGGCGCTGGCGGCAGCGCCGATTGTCGTCACGACCGGAGGCCATGCGGCTTTCGCCCGCGCGGTTTTCGATTGTCCGCAACTCACGGGATACCGCGTGACGCAGACGGGGAATGTCCTGCGTGTCAGGCTGTCTACTCCTGCGGATGCGAAGATCATTGCGGCGCAGACGGATCAAATCAAGAAAATAACCGCCGTGCGGCAGGGAAGCGACGCGCTTGATATCGATATCTCCACGGTTGCAAATGCGACGTATAAAGACTTCCGCTGGAACGACAAAATCATCATCGATGTTTACGCGCCCAAGAATGCGCCGGTCAAAGCGGCTCAGGCAGCCGAAGACATGCCGTTCGCGCAAGGCAATGCGCTGAAAGCGCCGGTCAAAGCGGCTCAGGCAGCCGAAGACATGCCGTTTGCGCAAGGCAATGCGCCGGCGATGAAAGCCACGCCTCCTGAAAAAGATCTTTCCGCCGCAAAGGAAGAAGAAAAAGAGACAGCAAAAGAACAAGCGCTCCAGAGAAAACCCGAGATGCCGCCGATATCCCTGACGCCTAAAAAAAGCGTCACCATCAGCACCGCGGAAAAAGTCCGGCGCGCGGAAGAAAAAGTGAAGGCGTTGATAGAAAGCCTGGCTGGCGGAAAGAAACAGGAAAAGAAAAATGAAAAACACGCCGGTCCCGTCGTGCGCGCCGAACCTGTTGCGCCCGTAGATACGGGCCCCATTCTGTCAGATCCGGAAGCGATTGCCGCCGCGGGACTGCCCGGACATCAGAAATCGTTGCTGCCGATCTGGAACCTTTCCATCACCAAGCCCGACGGCGGCGTCATCCCTGCCGCCGTGCCGGATGCGTCCGTGCAAACGCCGCCGCTTTTGCCGCCGGGTTCGTCCGACAGAACGGCGACGATCACTGTTTCCTCGTTGGCGCCGTTGCGCATCGCGGTTTTCCATCGCGCGGGCGGGCTGTGGATCGTGACAGATGCAACCGGCGTCGATGCATCTCCGCCAGCCGTCAGCGGCGCGATGGCGCCGATGATCCCCGCGCCGCAGGTCATGCGCCTCGCCCATGGCACGGCTTACCGCTATACGTTGCCGGGAGATCTCTATTATCCCATCGTGTCGCAAAAGAATCTTTTGTGGAAGATATTGCTGTTGCCCTATCAGCCGCCGCCGTCGCTGGCGCCGCTGTCGGCCACGCTGCGCGTCGAGACGGAACCGAAAACGCACGAAGCGCTTCTCGCGGCCTATCTGCGCGGCGCGGGAGAGCCTCTGACCGTCACGGATCCCGCGGTCGGCGACAAAATGTACGTCGTGCCGACGAATCTTGCGGGCGAGGCCGTTTCCGATGCGCGTCATATGCCCGATCTCGACGTCATTCCTGCGGTGACCGGCATGGTCGTGCAGCCGCTCAAAGACGGCATCAAGGTGCGCCGCATTCAGCTGACGGATGCCGCCGCCAATGACAACAAGGGCAGCCAGACAGGCGCCGACCCTCTCGCCGATGCCGCGGGCGAGCCTTATAATCACGTGATTGTCGTGACCGCGCCTTACGGCCTTGCCGTGACGCCGAACGGCGCCGTGCTGCGTCTTGTCGGCACGCCCACCGCCGCGGAGAACGACGACGCCAGGCGGCTGTTTGATTTTCCCAACTGGCGGCGCGGCGGAATCAAAAAACTGTTCGAAAATGAATCAAAACTGACGGAGCGCGTCGCCAAGGCAACGTCGCAGGATGAAAGGCTCGGGAGATTGATGGATCTGGCCAAGCTTTATTTCGCCAACGATTTCGGCCCCGAGGCGCTGGCCGTGCTTGACCTCGTCAAACAGGAAAACCCTCATATCGTCGAGAATCCGGATTTTCTTTCCCTGCGCGGCGCGGCGCGTGCGGAAGCCGGGCATTATAACGGCGCGCTTGACGACCTTTCCAATCCGCTCGTCCGGTCTTCGCCGGAGGCGAATCTCTGGATCGGATACGCCGCCGCGGCGACGGAGCAATGGCGCGAAGCGGAACGCGATTTTCCCAAGAGCAACCGCCTGCTGTTGCAATATCCGGACAATCTCGCAATCCCGTTCACGATTTACATGGCGGAAGCCGCATTGCACCTTGGCCACACGGCTCAGGCGAACAAGCTTCTAGCCTCGATCAATCAGACCTCCAGCGCACTTGACCCGCATTACCGCGCCGCCATCGATTACCTGCGCGGCATCTCCTACGCGCAGCAGGGCGAGCCGGAAAAAGCGGAGACCTTGTGGGTTCCGGTCGCGGACGGGCTCGACAGCCTTTATCACACTAAAGCCAGCCTGTCTCTGGCGCGCCTTCTGCTGCAGGAAAAGAAAATCACTTTGCAAGACGCCATCGATCGCGTCGACAGCCTGCGTTTCGCATGGCGCGGCGACGGCCTTGAAGTCGATATTCTCCACACGCTCGGCGCGCTCAAGGTGCAGAACGGGCAGATCCTTTCCGGCATGGAGGACATGAAGCAGGCGGCGGCTCTGTCGATGCGCCTCAACGACGATCCGTCGCCGATCACCGACGACATGCAGCGCGTTTTCGTCGATCTCTTCACGTCGAACGACAAGGGAAAAGTCCAGCCCCTGCAGCTCGTCGCGCTCTACAACGAGTTCAGCAACCTCACGCCGCCGGGGGCGGAGGGAACGACCGTCACGCTGAATTACATCGATGACCTCATCAACATCGATCTTCTCGATCAGGCCGCTTCCCAAATGCAGAACTTGCTGCAGAACGGCAACCTGCCGGAAAGCCTTGCGGCGGCGGTCGGCGTCAAACTCACCGCGGTCTATCTCCTGGACTCCAAGCCCAAGGAAGCGCTCCTTGCGCTTGCGCAGTCGGCGCGCGCGGGACTGCCGCGGCATATCATGATCGAGCGGGAACTCCTGAAGGCACGCGCGCTCTCGCAGATGGGCAAAACCGACGCGGCGATCGCCGTTTTGAAGAACATGCATTCTGAGGATGCCGAGCGGCTGAAAGCCAACGTGCTGTGGCGCGCCAACCGCTGGGCCGATGCCGCCGCCGCGCTGGAGCCGCTTTTGCCGGATCCGCTCTCGCATCTCACGGACAAGCAGGCGACATACGTACTTAATGACGCCGTGGCGTGGAAGCTCGCGCAAGACACCGGCAAGCTCGAAGCCTTGAAGGAAAAATATCAGGCCGCGATGGCGAAGACGAAACTTGCGGCGACTTTCGACGTCGTGACGCGCAACGGCGGCGACAGCGCGCTTGGAGACCGCGAGCAGATGCTTAAAATCGCGGGCGAGGTCGACATGTTCAAGGATTTCCTAGACAGCTACAAGGCGGGACTTGGCGGATCTGGCAGCTAGAAGCTGCGGCGGATCGGGAAGTCAGCGGCGCAAGACAGACTTGCGCCCGCGGTCGGTTGAATTTCAAAAAAACGAGAATCAGTCTTCGTCGTCGGTGGATTCGATGCCGTTGAGGCGCTCGTGCATCTTCTTGCCGATTTTGAAGAACGGCACGCGCTTGTCATCCACATGGACGGTTTCACCGGTGCGCGGGTTGCGGCCGGTACGCGCCTTGCGCTGTTTCACGGAAAAGGCGCCGAAACCACGCAGTTCAACGCGCTGCCCTGCGGCGAGCGCTTTGGTGATTTCTTCGAAGATCGTGTCGACGATTTGCTCCGAGTGGCTTTGGTAGAGATGCGGATTCAATTCTGCCAGGCGGAGAATGAGTTCGGACTTTGTCATGGCGCGCGCGAATCCCTTGAAAATTGTTCTAATAATGCCCAAGCGTGCCAATTTTAAAACCGATCGTCAAGAAAAAATCTTTCAGAATCAAACGAATATAGGTGAATAAGGCGTTAATTTGTGGCTTTGCGCAGAGACTTTTGCATGATTCCGGAAATACCCATGGCCTGCCGGGCGAAATAACGCTTCAAAGGGGGAATTTTATGAACTATCCCAAGGCCTAAGCCGCGTATCAGGCGGACTGTCGTCAGGTCATTGGAAAAGAGCCTGTTGAGGAGGTCGGTGACGCCGGCCATCAGCAACGTGTCCCCGCGCCGCGCCGATTGATATTTTTGCAGCAGCGTATCGCCGCCGGGATCAAGGCCGCAACGCAAATGTTCGAAGATCAGTTCTGTCAGGACGGCGACGTCACGCAGGCTGAGGTTGAGGCCCTGCCCCGCGATCGGGTGAATGGCGTGCGCGGCCTCCGCCATCAGCGCAACGCGCGCGCCGATGTAGCTGTCCGCATGCATCAGGCCGAGCGGATAAGACATAGGCTTCGATATGTGGCGCACTGCGCCGAGATGCGGACCGAAAAGCTCTTGCAACCGCGCGTCGAAATCTTCCGCGTTGAGAGAGAGAATCTCTTTCGTGTCCGTTCCGTGCTCCGTCCAGACGACGGAAGAGCGGTGTTCACCTTGTGCGCCTCTTGTCATCGGCAGAACAGCGAACGGCCCGGCGGAGCGGAAATGCTCTACGGCGGCATTCTCGTGGTCAAGTTCATGCGCGACGTTGCAGACAATAGCGGATTGTTTGTAGTCAGCGTTTTTCACGCCGATGCCGAGCCACTGGCGGACGGCGGAATTGCGCCCGTCCGCGCCGATCATCAGCGGCGCCGTAATGCGCGCGCCGTCTTCGAGGATGACGCCGACATCATTTTTGCCGCGGATGAATTCCCTGATTTCGGCGGGCGCGATGTGACGCACGTGCTTTTTGAGGCGTTTTACGTTATTGAACAACCGGTGGCGGAGGATGCGGTTTTCAATGATCCAGCCGAAAGGCGGCGCTTCGCGCCCGGGATCATATTTTTCGTTTCCGTCGTCATCGTGTGAAAAATGCAGATAGAACGGCGACGCGCCATCCGCCACGCGGATATCTCTGATCGGCTCGCAGTCCGGCAACATCGTTTCCCATGCACCGGCCGTTTTCAGGACGAGATGGGAGGCGTAGGAGATCGCGGTGGTGCGGCCGTCGTATGTTTCGGTGAGTTGCGTGACGGGCGGCGCGCGGTCGATACAGACGCAATCCACGCCCGCTTCGCCCAAAGCGCCCGCAAGCGCGAGGCCGGAAAGCCCGCCGCCGATAATGAGAACGTTCGTTCTGACATGTTTTATCTTTGCCATACCGCACAGGCTAAAGAGCGGGCGACGTGAAAGCAAACGTTATTTTCGTCCGCCGCGCTAGCCCGGGCGCGGCATATGGATGGAGGTTTTTCTGACGGAGGCTTGCGCTTCCCGCTGTGGCGGCGCGGCGCAGAGGCCTTCTTCGCTTTTCTGGACGCCGTACCAGTTTTTCAGCGCGGATTTATAATCCCCGCCGTTCATGAATTCGTTTACCTTGACGTCGAAAGACGTGGGTGCGCCCGTCAGTGTCCTGCTTAGGCTGCCTTGAAGCACCCTTGTCGGAAGCCATTCGTTCTGGTCTTTGATAATCATGTTTTGTTCCTGCCCGATCAGTTTCGCACTCCATTCGGCGGCGTCGACGATGCTTAACCCCGGCCGCGGATTCTTTTCATAGGCTTCCTCCGCGTATTTGATGGAGCTTGCTGTATTGTGAACCTTGTCCGCTTCTTCCAATATGCTGGCGTTGCGCAGGTTGTAGTATGATGCGACGAGGGGTTTTGCGTCCTTCATGTTGGAGAGCGCGTAGAGCACGGCCGTCGTGTCGGCGTAACGCTCCTGTATGTTCGCATTCATATCCTGCAGGTTTTGCGGCAGCTTTTCTTCCGCGACATTCTTTACGGCGGGGCCTTTGATCGCGGCGTCCATAGCTTCGCGCACCGGTTTCGTCAGGCCGAAGGCGTAATCCACCTCGTGTCCGGTTTCGTGCAGATATACAAGCGTGCGGAAGCGCTGGAAAGTATCGTTGTTGACGAACACGCTTTGAGAGCAATCGGTGGCATGGGTTTGCTCCACCCATTCCGTTTCGCCCGCGCCTGCGCCGATCAGAAGTGTGGTTGTTTTTCCTGGCGTATCGCCGATGACCTCAAACTCGGCCGGAAAACTTTTGTAGTCCGGATCGGGGAAGGGGGCCATATACGTTGCCGGCTTGATATCGGCATTGCGCAAATCCTGCTGGACGTCATGGAAGACTTTGCGTTGTTCGGGTGTCCACTGGGTTTCGTCGTATGTTTTAGAAACGGTCGATGCGGTTTGTTGTTCGGAGGTCTGCTGATTTTCACCCGGGGCTTTTGGCGCGGCGGCCAAGGCCGTGGCGGACGAGAGCAGGACGGTGGCCGCGGTCACGCCGGCGGCGACGGCTTTGGAAAACTTTCCCGAAAGAGATTTCCTCTTCGTATCGGCAATCCTCATACCCGTCCCCTCTTGTCGTGTAAGCAAATTCGTTACTATATTACTGTAACATAGTTATTTATTTTATGTCAAATAATGGGGATTTTTAAGCGAAGAAAAGTATTATTATTTCAATAGTACATAACGAACCGCGCATATCAGCGGCCGATAGGCGTGAAAAATCGTCCGCAGGCAGTCGCAGGGAGAATATGGGCTGGGTCAGTAGTTCGGCTTGATTTTCTTGACCGGCAGGTCGGCGGCGATCGGCTCGTCGTCGATCATCTCGATCATGCCGTTGGGCGAGAGCGAGAAGCGCGCGGAAAAGAGCGCGTTGCCGTAAAGCACCATCGCCGAGGCTTCGAAGTGGCCGTCGTCCGTCTTGCCTTCGAAGGCGGCGGGACGCAGGGCGTCTTCAATCACCTTGCGGGTGGTGTCGTCGATCTTGGACGTATCGAGCGCGGGGTGGTTGATGTCCTCTACGATCAGGAACGGGCCTTCGTCGCCATGGACGAAATAGCAGAAGAATTTGAGGTATTCGAGGACTTTCGGTTCCGTGATGGTGACGGGATCGGCCTCGTTGGCGTCGTGGATCGGGGCGCTGGAACCGTCGAGCAGGAACATGCGGCCCTGTTTGGCGAGGAACCAGAAGGGGCCGGTGTTGGCCGGCCATGTGGAATCGTTGATGCGCACCAGGGCGATGGTGTTGTAGAAGGGGATTTGCGCCCATTCCACCGTTGCCGTGGAGGCATTGGCGGTGAATTTGCCCTGGATGGGGTTGATCAGCTTCAAGAAAGGTTCGGCTTGCGCCCCGTTTACAGTCTGCCATTTATAGTGGTCGAACATCGATGATACCTCTTGGAAGTTCCTTCATATTTTCAGGATGTTGTCATGCATCGCAGCATAATGCAAGTCTTCGTGTGACGGAAAGGCGATTAAGCGGCTGTGCGTGTTTTTATAATAAGTCTATCCATAAAATTTTCGCACTTGGTCATCTGGTCAACCGACACGTATTCATTAGGCTTATGCGCCTGTGTGATGCTGCCCGGCCCGCAGACGACGGTAGGAATTCCAATATTCTGAAAAAGACCGGCCTCGGTGGCGAAACTGACTTTTTCCGCGGTGTTCGCGCCGGAGAGGGCCATGACGAATTCGACGGCGGGGTCGGCGTTGTTCATATCAAAAGCGGGAACGGAGGCGGCGGCGCGGATTTCGAACCCGGATTTGGGATCGATTTCCTTCATGCGCGGCTCCAGCGTCTTGAAGGCATACTGGCGGATTTCATCGGCGAGTTCTTCCGCCCTGATTTCTGGGATGTTGCGGATTTCGAAGACGAACTCGCACAAATTCGGCACGATGTTGACGGCGGTGCCGCCCTTGATCGCGCCGGTATGGACGGTGGTGAAGGGCGGGTCGAACTGTTTGTTGAAGGGGCCTTCGGTCTGCATGCGCCGCGCCACGGACTTGATGTAGGCGACCAGTTCCGCCGCGCTTTCGACGGCGTTGACGGCATAGGGCGCGAGCGACGAATGCGCCTCCTTGCCGCGCACGGTGCATTCGAAATCGCAAATGCCTTTGTGGCCGGTGATGGCTTTCATCTCCGTCGGCTCGCCGACGATGCAGAGCTTCGGCCTGACCGGCAGATGGTCGAGATGTTTGGCGATGTCGTGCGCGCCGAGGCAACCGAGCTCCTCATCGTAAGAAAGCGCGAAATGCAAAGGCGTTTTGAGCGGCTGCGCCGTCATCTCCGGCACTTTCGAGAGGCCGACGGCGATGAAGCCTTTCATATCGCAGGTGCCGCGGCCGTAAAGCCGTCCGTCATGCGCGCGCAAGGCAAAAGGATCGCTTTCCCAGTCCTGCCCTTCGACGGGCACGACGTCGGTATGTCCGGAGAGCACGATGCCCGCCTTGTCCTCAGGCCCGATCACGGCGTGAAGGTTGGCCTTGTTCTTTTGCGCGTCGTGGATGAGCGTCGATGTGACGCCGTATTCGGCGAGATAGTCCTGCACCCAGTGGATGAGCGCGAGATTTGAGTTGACGCTCACCGTGTCGAAACCGACGAGGCGGCGGAGCATGTCTTGACTGGAGAGGGCGGTTTTTTTCATGTCATTCCGGCGGGAGCTTGAAGGTGCGCAGGTGATCGAGACTGTAGGCGCAGGTCATTTCCCCGTCGCGCTCGGCGGACGGAACGTCGAAGGTGCGCTTGATGCCGGCGTAAAGGTCGGCCTGAAGAACGTAGAAGCTCGCGCAGGCGATGTGACCATCGGCCGCGCCGTCGATCGTCGGGCAGAAGAGCAGTTTCTGGCCTTTTTTGTCGTAGAGGGCCTGCAGCGTCATCTCTCGGGCGCTGTGCGCGGCGGTGAGTGCGACGGCGCTGGAAACGCCGTCGTAAAGCGTGAACGTGGTGTCTCTGTAATCATACCAGCCGTTGTTGAAACGCGCGGAGCCGCGGCCGATGCGGCAGTAGAGCGGCGGCGTGTCCGGCGGAATGACGGGTTTGCCGGCAACCGGCGCTTCCGGTTCGCTCGGCATTTGGGCGGTTGCGTTCTCATTTTGCGCGGCGGGCGCATTTTCAGACGTGTGAAACGGATCGAGCGCGGAAAGATGCAACCGGGAAAAGCGCGTTGTGTACGTCGAACAACCGGACAGGGCGACGATCAAGGCCAGCGGGACGGCGGCGGCCGCCAGTTTTCGTATTTGAAAAGACATCCGGTGAATTATTCCTGCTTTCGCCTCTGTTTTTTACGGCGTTTCGCTATTATTATTGCTTTTGGCAACAATGTCAAAGGCCTTCAATGGCCGCAAGGGAGATAAAGGGTGGCTTTCAGGCGGGTGACGCTGTTTCGTTTTTTCGGCTACAAGGTGAAGGCGGACGCCAGCTGGTTTTTCCTCGCCGTGCTGATCAGCTGGACGATGTCTTCCAAGGTTTATCCGCATATCCTGACCGGGCAATCCCAGAACGCTTATCAATGGATGGGCGTTCTGACGGTTGTCGGCATCCTGTTCTCGATCATCATGCACGAGGTGGCGCACGCCATCATCGCCGAATATTACCAGATGCGGATATCGAACATTACCCTGTTCATCTTCGGCGGCGTGGCCGAGATGGAGGGGGAACTCAGCCATCCGAGGGGCGAATTCATGATGGCGGTCGCGGGCCCCGCGATGAGCGCGCTGGTGGGGCTTTTTTTTCAGGCCGCCGCGCAACTTTACATCCTTTATTATCACGCCGACGCTTTGTCGGTGGTTTTGAAAACGCTGGGCCTGCTCAATCTCGAGATCGCCGCCTTCAATATCGTTCCGGCGTTTCCGCTCGACGGCGGACGCGCCTTGCGCGCCATCGTCTGGCATTACAAAAACAATCTCGTCACGGCGACGCGCATCGCGTCGGCGAGCGGTGCGGCCTTCGCCTATCTGCTGATGGGCTATTCCTGCTACAACCTGATCGTCCTCAACGATATGGTCGCGGGCATCTGGTGGGGCATTCTGGGGTTTCTGGTGCATGCCTCAGGCACGTCCGCCGTGCAGCAGATGGAGACGCGCGCCTTGCTCGGCGCAGAGCCGGTCGCGCGGTTCATGCACAATAACATCGTGACGGTGTCGCCGGATTTGAGCGTCAGTGACCTTGTCGACAACTACATCAACCGCCATTACCAGCGGGTGTTTCCCGTGGTAGACGGCGGCCTGCTGGTGGGCGTGGTGAGCTTGTCGTCGGTTCTTTCGCTCGACCGCGCCAAATGGAACTGGCTGCATGTGGCGAGCGTGATGGAGCCTTTGTCCGCGCACTTTGTGGTCGCGCCCGATGCGTCCGCGGCGGACGCGCTTGAAATCATGCAACGCTACGGCCGCGAGATGATGCTGGTGTCGGAAAAAGGCAGGCTCTCCGGCGCGATCACCTTCCGCGACCTGGCGAGCTTCCTCAGTATTTCCATCAAAATAGACAGCGACAGGCCGGTCAAAACCGGGCGCGTAGCCCGCTAGCGTTCAGTTTACATTCCGTTAGCGGAGAAAGCCGCTGCCGGGACGGGAGGGCGGCTTGAAAATCCAGAAATTGCGCATCACGAAGCAAAGGCCAAGAAAAACAAGCTCGATGCCGACCGCGCCGACTGTGGCGAGCGATGTCCACCATATGTCATTCGAAGTGCCGAGCAGAATGCCGCGGACGTGCAGAACCCAGATCAGGCAGAGAAACGCGCACACGCCGACGACGGTCGCATCATAGACGCGCAGGGCTTTTTTCTGGGCATAGGGCGGGGGAAACTTGAGGTAAGCGAAAAGCAGAAGAAAACCGATGATGATGAAAAAGACGATCAACGCGCCCATGTCATGCGGCCTGCGAGGAGAGAAAGCCTTCGGCGTTGAAGCCGTCGATCACTCGGTCGAAAGCGCGGCGGCCGGCGGAGTCGAGCGGCGCGAATTTCACGGCGATGCCGCGCCGCGCGGCGCGGACGATTTCGGCGGGTTGCATGATGGTGACGGTGTCATGAAGGAAGCGGAACCGCAGGACGAGCTGCAAGCGGTCGCCGACGGCGAGGCGTGCATCCGGCAACGTATCGAAAGAAGCGCCGCCGAGGCTCCAGTCGCGCAAGTTGTACGCGGTGTTGCCGACCACGACTTCGGCATGCGGGCCGCTATGGCGCACGTGCTTGCGGCGGTGATCGGGAAAGGCGTTGCCGCTTTTCCTGCTGATATGAAAAAAAGATAAGATATTGTTCATCAGACGACCTATCATCATTTTTCCCCTGTTTTATTGCCCCCCGGCAAAATTCAAGCTTGTGGACAGTATACAGCAAAACCGGAGGAAAATGACGATATTTGGAGCCTCAAAACACAAAAAAGGCATATTTTAAAATCGGTCTTGAAATATAATGAAATTTTCGAGCGATGAAGCCCTTTTACGGGGATATATTTTTACATATCATATACAAATTGAATTAATCAGTATAAATATCTATTATATATGGATTTTTTTGTTGCGCCGCAATAGAATGATTTAATTTTTATGAAAAACTATAAAAGATGACCGAGTGATCTGAAAGTTTCTTATTTTTCTTGACTCTCTTCCTATATTTCATATAAAAAACATCACTTGAAACGGCGATCTGGCTCGTCCACCGCGCACAGCGGCAGGGACTTACATTGGCTGCCTCGACCGCCTCTATTGAAAGGAAAAAAAATGCCAAAAATGAAAACCCACTCGGGCGCGAAGAAGCGCTTCAGTGTGACCCGCACCGGCAAGGTGCAGGCCCGCGCGGCGGCGAAACGCCACCGTCTCACCAGCAAATCCAAACGCATGAAACGCAACGGACGCTCGACGCTGATCGTCCGCGAGCAGGACGGCTACAACGTGCTGACCTACGCAATGCCTTATGCGGCGGGCAAACTGTCCAACGCCCGCAAGCGCAAGGCCGCAAAATTCGCCGCGAAGAAAGCGGCTGAAGCTTCGAAGAAGGAGACCGCATAACATGGCACGCGTCAAAGGCGGTACCGCCTCGATCAATCGTCACAAGAAAGTTCTCAAACTCGCGAAAGGCTACTGGGGCCGCGGCAGCAAATGCTATCGCGTCGCCCTCGAGCGCGTCGAAAAGGCGCTCCGTTACGCCTACCGCGACCGCCGCAACAAGAAGCGCGATTTCCGCGGCTTGTGGATCCAGCGCATCAATGCGGGCGCGCGCCTGCACGGCCTGACTTATTCCAGGCTGATGGGCGGCCTCAAAGTCGCCGGCATCACGCTGGATAGAAAAGTGCTGGCCGACATCGCCGTGAAGGACGAAAAGGCTTTCGGCGAAATCTGCAAGCAGGCCAAAGCCGCGCTTGATAAAAAAGCCGCTTAAGCAGACGGCATTCCAAAGAAAAACGCCGGCTTCAATAGTCGGCGTTTTTTTTTGTTTCAGTAGTTTGCGGTTTTCTGTCTTTGTCTTCGCAAGACCTGGATTACGGGCTTATTTTTGGTCTTGAGGCGCTTGGAACCGCGCGCGTCTTCAGATCTGCCGCTTTCTTGCACAAATCTTCCGCGGCCTTTGCGTTGAAATATCCAAACATCGTTTCGGCGCCTTTCAGGTTGTTCAGCGTGGAGATGGCTTGTATGAGAGTATATTCACCAAGAGCCTTATTAAGGATGGTGATACATTTGTCTATGGACTTCACATACGATTGGTCGGTGCGTTCACAGATGGCAACTTTTACCATTTTAACGCCTATAAAAATTAAATTGACATTATCCATGAAGGAAAGATTTTTTTCGAGAGTATCTGCATGATTAGGATCGACAGCAACCTCAGTAACTTTATTCATAACGTCACGCATGGCCATGGATGCATTTACCAAGTCAAATTCTGCTTTTTCGTCAACTGATCTTTGTTCCATTATTTTATTTCCTTACAAAATGTGTTTTTTTTGTGTGAGTAACGGGATATTTTTTTCATATTATTAAAAAAAGTCAAGGAAAATAATTATGTAATATAAATCAATAAGTTATATATTTCATATATATAACTTTTATTACCCAACGCCCGTTTTTTCACTGCGTCAGCAGTTTTTTGACGTCCGGGAGAATGCCGTCGACGATTACTCCGACGCCTTTGGCGTTGGGGTGGATATTGCCGGGCAGGCGCAGAGACGTTTTATCCCAGACGCCCTGAAGGAAAAACGGATAATAGACCGTGTGGTACTTCTTCGCGAGCGCGGGGTAGATCGCGTCGAAGGCGGTATCGTATTTTTTGCCGAGGCCGGTCGTCGCCTTCATGCCGGCGAGCAGCACGGGGATTTTCTTCTCCTGCAAAATCGCCAGCATCTTGTCGAGATTTTCGCGCGTGAGAGTCGGCGGAATATCGCGCAGCATGTCGTTCGCGCCAAGTTCAAGGATCACGAAATCCGGCTTTTGCCGCAATGTCCAGTCGAGCCGCGCGAGGCCGCCGGTCGTGGTTTCGCCGGAGACGCCCGCGTTGATGACGGTGATGTCATATCCCATCGCGCGGAGCTTCTTTTCCAGCTGTGAGGGGAACGACTGGTCATAAGGAAGCCCATAGCCAGCCGTCAGGCTGTCGCCGTAGCAAAGGATTTTCTTTTGCGGCGCAGAGGCGTAAACTGCGTGCACCAACCCGACGAGAAAAAACAGCATCGTCGCCAGCACAATAATTTTACGAGGAATTTGCTCCATGCAGTCTATTCTAAAACTGGACAGCGTCGATTTGCACCTGAAAAGTGAGGCGGGACGCGTCCATATATTGAAGGACATCTCGCTCGAGCTGCCGGGGTCGAAGACGGTCGGCATCATGGGGCCGTCGGGTTCGGGAAAAACCACCTTGCTGATGGTGCTGGGTGGCCTCGAAAGGCCGACGTCCGGCACGGTCGAAGTTGCGGGCACGGCGCTCACGGGCATGAGCGAGGACGCGCTCGCCACGTTCCGTCGCGACAACATCGGCATCGTGTTTCAGAATTTTCACCTCATCCCGACCATGACGGCGCTGGAAAACGTCGCCATTCCGCTCGAGTTCGCGGGGCAGAAAGACGCCTTCAGAAAAGCTGAAGAGGCGCTGGACGCCGTCGGCCTGAAAGACCGCGTGAAGCATTATCCCGGACAGCTTTCCGGCGGCGAGCAGCAGCGTGTCGCCATCGCCCGCGCTTTCGTCGCCACGCCGCGGCTGATCCTTGCCGACGAGCCGACCGGAAACCTCGACGCCGCGACAGGCAAGAAGGTGATGGACCTGATGTTCGACATGACGAGAAAACACGGCACGACGCTGATCCTCGTCACTCACGACGAGCATCTCGCCGAAAGCTGCGACATGCAGGTGCGCATCAAGGACGGAAAGGTGACGGCTTGAAGCACTTTCTCAAAAAAATCTTCCTGCCCCTGATCTACGCGCGACGCGACATGCGCGCGGGACTGAAAGGCTTTTATATTTTTCTCGCCTGCCTTGTCCTCGGCGTCGGCGCGATCGCGAGCATACAATCTTTGTCGCGCGGCCTGGTGCAGAGCCTGCACCACGACGGGCGTTTCATCCTCGGCGGCGACATCGCACTCCGCACCGTATACAAGCCCGCGACGCCGGAGGAAGTGAATTACCTCAACGACAAGATCGGCCCGATGACGACGGTGGTCGAGACGCGCGCGATGGCGCGCACCACGGACGGGCGGAACTCGACGCTGGTCGACCTCAAGGCGGTCGGCGTCTTTTATCCGCTTTACGGCGCGCTCAGGATCGTCGATGAAAAAGGCAGCGTCATCAAATCGCGTAGCATGCAGGAATTCATCCTGCAGCATGTCGTCAACGGCCGCGAGAACGGCATCTGGGGCGCGCTGGTCGACAGGGGCGTGCTGACGCGTCTGCATATCCACATCGGCGACTGGATCACGCTCGGTCAACAGCGTTTTCAAATCCGCGGCATCATCGCCCGCGAGCCGGACCGCGCCGCCGACCTCCATCTCGCGCTCGCGCCGAGCATGATCATCTCGCGGGCGGCTTTCCCTTCCACCGGGCTCGATACGCTCGGCAGTCAGGTTTATTACGATTACAAGGTCATCGTGCCAGGCATCCACACCTTCGCCGATCTGCGCAGGGTCGAAAAACGCATCGAAAAACGCTTTCCGCACGCGGGATGGCAGGGGCGCGATTTTCTCACCGCCGCGCCGCAACTCAGCCACCTCGTCAATATACTGACGTTGTTCCTGACGCTGATCGGCCTCACCACGCTTCTGGTCGGCGGCGTTGGCATTTCCAACGCGGTGCGGAGCTTCCTTGAGACGAAGCTGCCCAATATCGCAACCATGAAATGTCTTGGCGCGCCGGATAAATTCGTCTTTCGCGTCTACATGCTGCAGGTGTTTCTGCTGGCGACGTTCGGCATCGCGCTGGGGCTCGCCGCGGGCATCGGCGTTTCAAAGGTTGCGGGCGCCTTCCTGACCGCCAAGCTCAACCTTACCGACCAGGTGCAGATTTATCCCGCCGCGCTGGTGCTGGCGGCGGCCTTCGGCTATCTCACCACCTTCTGCTTTTCGCTGTGGCCGGTCGGCCGCGCGGTGCGCGCCCAGCCGACGGATTTGTTCCGCGATCTCGTCGCGCCGAAAGACCAGAGGCCCACGCTGAACGTCATCCTGATGGTGATCATTTTCGCGCAGGCGCTGGCGCTTCTGACCATCGGCACATCTTCAGATCCGCATCTGGTGGTGTGGTTCGTCGCCGGCGCGATCGGTGTTTTCGCGGTTTTCTACGGTTATGCGGCGGTGACGAAAGCGGTGGCCAGGCGCATCCGCATCCCTGCCGCGCCGGAGTTGCGCATGGCGCTCGCCAATCTCCACCGTCCGGGCAATATCACCAACAGCGTGATTTTGTCATTGGGTCTGGGGCTGACGGTTCTGGTCGCGGTCGCGCTGGTGCGGTTCAATTTCATTCGCCTGATCACCAACGATATTTCCGCCTCCGCGCCGTCGTTCTTCTTCCTCGATCTGCAACAGAATCAGAAGGCCGACTTCGCTAAAATGATGGCGAAGTTCCCATCCGCGCGCGACCTTAAAATGCTGCCGTCGTTCCGCGGTCGTGTGGTTTCCGTCAACGGCGTCTCCGCAACCAAAGCGCTGAAGGACAAAAACGAGGCCTGGGTCATCAATTCCGACCGCGGATTCAGCTATACCGGCGTTCTGCCTTCGCACAGCCACGTCGTCAAAGGAAAATGGTGGCCCGCGAATTACACCGGGCCGCCGGTCATCTCCATTTCGACGGAAGTGGCGAAGGCGTTTGATATCGGCGTCGGCGCGCATATCACCGTCAATATCTTCGGGCAGAATATCACCGCGAAAGTCGTCAACGTGCGCAAGATAGACTGGGCGAGCTTCGCTATGAACTTCGCCATCACTTTTGCGCCCGGTGTGCTGGAGCAGGCACCCGCGACGTATCTTTCCACCGTGATCGTCGCCAAAGACAAGGCGGACGCCTTGCAACGGAAAATCTCCAACCTCTTTCCGAACGTCACTTGCGTGAAGGTCGGCGACGCGCTGGCCGAAGCACGGGTCTTCATTCGCGCCGTGGCGCAGGCGGTCAGCATCAGCGCCGCGGTGACGTTGCTGGCGGGCACGCTGGTGCTGGCGGGCGGGATCGCCGCCGCGCGCCGCCGTCACTTGTACGACGCGGTGATTTTGAAAGTCCTTGGCGCGACGCATTGGCGGATTCTCAAAACATTCCTGCTTGAATATGGCCTGCTTGGCATTTTAACGGTCTTGATCGCCGGCGCGCTGGGCACCCTGTCGGCCTGGGCCTTGCAGATTTATGTCATGGATTTGCCGTGGGAATTCGAGGGAACGGCGCTTTTGGGTGTTACAGTCCTTTGCCTGCTGATCACATTAATTGCAGGTTTTCTAGGCACTTGGCGGGCTTTGCGGCAAAAACCCGCGCCTTATTTAAGAAACCAGTGAAAGTTATCCGTAAGGAGCGTATAATATAACGAGTAAAGAAATTGAACGGTCTTTAAAGAAAGGAGACATGTAATGTCTTATGATCCGTTAAACAATCCGTCCGGCAACAGTCCGACTGGCCGCACGGGCTATCAGGCCGCGGCGATCGATGCGGGATTGCAATCCTACATGCGCGGCGTTTATCACACCATGGGCATCGGCCTCGTGCTGACCGGGCTCTCGGCCTTTGCCGTCGCCAATATCCCCGCGCTGTTCCACCTGATTTTCGGCACGCCGCTCTCCTACGTGGTAATGTTCGCGCCGCTGGTCTTCCTCTGGTTCGGCTTCACGCCCGCGCGCATGGCCCGCATGCCGGTGCAGAAGCTGACGACGATGTTCTCGCTTTTCTCGATCCTGATGGGGCTGTCGCTCGCGTCGATCTTCGTCGTTTACACCGGCGCCAGCATCGCGAGCACCTTCTTCATCACCGCCGCGACCTTCGCCGCCACCAGCCTTTACGGCTACACGACGAAGCGCGACCTCGCCGGCGCGGGCTCGTTCCTGTTCATGGGGCTGATCGGCATCGTCATCGCCAGCGTCGTCAATATTTTCCTGCATTCGGCGATGGTGCAGTTCGTCGTTTCGATCATCGGCGTGGTCGTCTTCACCGGCCTCACGGCATGGGAAACGCAGAACCTGAAAGTCACCTATCGCGCCGGAGCGACGGAGGCCAACGCCAAAATGGCGCTGGCCGGGGCACTCAGTCTCTACCTCAACTTCATCAACCTGTTCATGATTTTGCTCCAGTTCACGGGCAACAGGCGCTGAGCGCATACGCCGATATGCACTCATAAAATATTAATCCAAAGACACTATGATGGTCTCATCGAAAGGTGAGGCCATCATGTTTTTCAAGGATGAAATAATCGGCGTTTCTCCCGTATTGCTGGATATTCTCGCGCAGGCGGACAAAATGGCGGGGAGTAACGCGCGCGTGCTGATCACCGGAGAGACCGGCACGGGCAAGGAGTTGCTGGCGCGGCGGTTGCATGCGAAAAGCGCCTGCCGTCACGGGCCTTTCATCGCGATTAACTGCGCCGCGCTGCCAGCACCGCTTTTGGAATCTGAATTGTTCGGCCATGTCAAAGGCGCTTTTTCAGGCGCGCACCGCACGCACGAAGGGCTGGTCGCTGCAGCGGCGGGCGGCACGTTGTTTCTGGACGAGATCGCCGACATGCCTTTGCCGTTGCAGGCGAAGCTGTTGCGCTTTCTTGAAAACGGCACCTTCCGCAAGGTCGGTGCGACCGAAGAGGAGCAGGCGGATGTGCGGGTCTTCTCCGCCACGCATGGCGATTTGAAAAACGAGGCCGTCTCGGGCGCATTCCGCGAAGATCTTTATTACCGCTTGTCATTGCTGACGCTGGAGATGCCGCCCTTGCGCGCGCGCAAGGAAGACGTTGTTTTGCTGGCGGAGCATTTCATGCGGCGTTTTTCCGCGGCGGAAGGCAAGGATTTTTTAGATATCGCGGCTGACGCCGCGGCACGCCTCGCGCGATATCCATGGCCGGGCAATATCCGCGAACTCCAGAATCTTCTGCATAAAATCGTCGTGCTGCATGAAGGCCCCACGCTTACCGATGACATGGCAAAGGGCGTTCTGCCGCAAAATTTATCCCCTGTCGCGGAGAATGTCATCGCGCTGGACGCGGCCTTTGAAGCTGACATCCGCCCGCTATGGCGGGTGCAAAGAGATGCGATCGAGACGGCGATCCGTCTTTGCCGCGGGAATATTCCGCGCGCCGCCGCTCTTTTGGAGGTCAGCCCTTCGACGCTTTACCGGCGCAGATCCCATGGAAACGCTGATAATACAGATATTTCAATATCTTAGAAAAGCCTTGAAAGATCGGCCAATCCGCATTATGGTGTGCTCCTGTTTTTGAGCAAAAACGGGCCCGTAGCTCAGCTGGGAGAGCGCCTGCATGGCATGCAGGAGGTCGTCGGTTCGATCCCGATCGGGTCCACCATTACTTTTCTCTTTGGATTTAATGTCTTAGAGAAGTGGTTACAAACCAGCAGTCACATAGTAAATCGACCTGTCCACACTATACCCACAGTGAGGTCAGAAACTATGGCTGCAATCAGAAAACGAAAAGGCAAATACGAAGTCCAGATTCGTAGAAAAGGCTTCTCACCAATAAGTCGTACCTTCCACAACTATGCAGATGCTCAAGAGTGGGCGCGACATATGGAGGTTCAGGCCGATAGGGGAGAGCTACCATCACCTATCAAAAAACTCGATAGCTACACGGTGAAAGACATTCTCCAGCGTTATAAGGATGAGGTCAGCGCAAAGAAACGTAGTTATTACAGCGAGAAATACGCCCTAGACCACCTAATGCAACAGTCCTTTGCGAATAAGACACTGGCAGAAATCACGGCCACAAAGATATGCGATTACAGGGATGCGAGGCTTAAGGTCGTCAAGGCGGGAACTGTACGGAGGGATTTGGCGATCTTGCGCCATGCCTTTGATATAGCAGAGAGAGAATGGGGCATACCGATCAGGGAAAATCCGCTGAAAAAGCTGGCAAGGATAAAACCACAGGCAGGGCGGAAACGGAGACTTGCACCGGAGGAATACGAGGCGATTAAAAAAGCCGCTATTGATTGCAAGAATAAGTGTTTACCAGACCTGATTGATTTTGCGATTGCAACGGGGATGCGGCGGGGCGAAATGTTACGGCTGAAATTGTCAGACATTGATTTCAAAGCCAAGACCCTACACATTCCGGTCACGAAGAACGGGCATAGCAGGACGATCCCGCTTTCTGGTCAGGCCATCGAGATATTGGAAGGACGGAGGAAGTATGCCGATACCAATAAAGGGCTTGTTTTCCCGACCAGTTGCAATGCCGTGCAGTTGGCTTGGCAGAGGCTTATAAAGCGTGCTGATATAAAAGACCTGCATTTCCACGACCTACGGCATGAGGCTATATCACGGTTCTTTGAGCGTGGGCTAGCTGTGCCAGAGGTGGCCTTAATTTCAGGACATAGAGATTTTCGGATGCTGTTCCGGTACACACATCTTAAGCCGGAGGATATTGCGGAGAAGTTGGGTTAGGCTTGCGTTTAATTGTAATTGAGCGGCCAGCCATTTACAGCCATACATTTTTGAAAGTAGTAGAGCTCTGCCGCAGTACCAATGTCATGAATTGTGCCATCAGGAGTCATGTACGCATCAAAACCACTTGGCCAACCATAGGAAGAAAAGTTTTTCTGTACCACAGAGGTACACCATTTCAAGGTGCGCATTTCCGCCGTCATTTCTATCTCTAATTCTTGTATACCCTTTTGTTGCGGTTGTTCATTCGCGATTGCTTGTAATTGCTGAGGCGTGTACATCTTAGCAATTTCTTGAGGCGTTAACTTCGTTACCTCACTAGCAGGAGGAGTCCATTGTTTCGCCTTTCGCTTAGCAATTTCTGCCTTAATCTGTTGTGGCGTATATTCTGGAGATGTCGAGGGTATAGACGGTGCGGAGCTTGTAACAAGATAATATGCAAGACCAAATAGCATTGCCAAAAGAATTAAGCTTGAAAATACGCCCTCTATAGTACTTTTTTTAGCTACAGTTTTCTCACCGCCGACATTTTCCTTTTTTGCCTCAACATTTTCTTTACTGCCAGTTACTTTTTTGAATGTTAAAATCTTATACAAGATGGTGCCAACCAACCAAGCCTTTGCCCCACCATAGAACAGGGCGAAAAAGGGCTGATTTCCATGTATATTCGGCTCTATGATGAGGCAGATAAAAAAGAGAATTGCGGGAACTACTGGATTCAGCAATAGCTCTTTCTCTTTCATCGCGCCCCTCCATTAGCCCATAAATAATTTTCTCCTTTTTTTGTTAGACGATCGCCGTCGGTCAACCCCAAATTCTGGCATCTCTCTCGATCAGCAACGTTGACAACGGGGTTATTCAAGCTTCCGGTTTCAATGTCATTTAAAGCTTTTAATACCGCTATAATGCGCGGCTTTTCATGTTCTGAAATATTCATTTGTGGCGACTACTCCTCTGGTGATTGGGGAGTTGAAAAGCCACCGCTAGATGACCGCATACGCCTTTACTCTTGCGAGCTATTGTATAAACGCATGCCTCCCCAACCATACGTTGAGGAGTGATTTTGCGGTTCACTGAAACCGCTAGCGGTGGAGTTTTCAAGCTCCAGACAGTGCAAACGCGCATACCTGATTCGGCATGGAATCCGCGCTGTCGTGATAATACTTTACCAGAAAACAGGGTATTGGCAACGGTCAGTATTTACAGGCTTGTCGGGGGTGACTGACACACATAATCTAAAGGCAGAAACGCACAAAAAGCGGTATATTGAGCATGATGGCCATCAGAAAATTTATACAAAACATGCTGGGCGTACAGGATGCGCCAGTTTTAGTGCAACCACAGAAGGCCGAGCTTGTTCCTAAGGTATGGTTAAAGCAAATTGTCTCCCCCGAAGAGGTGGCGCAGTACAACAATGCAGGATATGAAACCGAGAAACTCTGGACGGAAATCCCTGCTGGTTGCGAAGTTTGTACTACCAATAAATTTAAAGCTCATAGCTAGATTCCCCCCTGTTTCTGTTTTATGTCCTGTAATATAAGCATACGGCGGAAGAAAAGAGGAGACTCAAAAATCTCCTCTCTTCAAGCTTTCGGGATGTATTAATTGTTCATCACAGAAGTCGCCGTCATCGTCGTCACTACATGGGGAGCATCAAGATCGTGTATCAATGACCCGTCATCTATCAGGTTGGGGTTCATATCGTCAAAATTATCCAGTTTTACAAAAGATAATAAGCGTTGACTGCTGCTCCTATCCTTATCAAATCCAATGCCTATTTTTCTTAGATTCGGGGCTAAACGGGCGAGGTAGGTAGAGAGATAAGACGGCGTATCAGGCCACGACCTTGTATTCAGGAATATGGGCTTTTCTTGCGTCAACTCCCCTAGCAGCTTCGTGGCAGTGCCAGACCATTTTTTCTCGGGATGCTTGAACAGGAAATTACGTAGAGCGATTGCAACGCTGTCTGTTGACAGATTGGTTAAGAGGGCGTTTAGCTGATTTGCCTGAAATGCCTCCAAGAAGCTATTTTCAGGCCACCCAAGCCCTTTTTCTGCTGCTGTAACCCAGATGGCAGTATCAGCCATGCGCGGCAAACATTTTACGCTAGTGCTATCTTTGTATTTTAAGGCAGAAGCTACGCTATCCATTAGAACACCCAGCATCAAGGGCAGATCGCCGTAAAAATCTGACATCACCTGCTCTTCTGATTTTCTTTCGCTTTCCGGTATCGGTGCGAGCTCTATTATTATACTTCGGCTGGCAAGGTCGGCTCGATTTACAAAGTCGGTGATGCCGTTAAGGATGATGGGCTTACACAGCTCCATTTGAAATTCTTCATTATTCGTATAGAGAGATCTTGTCGCGAATGTCCCGCTTGTGGCAATTCTACACAAGGCATCAGAGAAATCGTTTTTAATTAAGCTGATGTTGTC
This sequence comes from Pseudomonadota bacterium, assembly GCA_021845905.1. Taxonomy (GTDB): domain Bacteria; phylum Pseudomonadota; class Alphaproteobacteria; order Micavibrionales; family UBA2020; genus PALSA-926. The sequence continues at coordinate 57,966 of JAJZVA010000004.1, read as the reverse complement.
GAAAGAAAGCAGATGACTATTTTGAGCGGCAATAAACAAGTCCTGCTCTTTCTTCGGGGCGCTACGTGTGGCTCCAGCTGACGGATCGACTAAAGCCTTTATCATTCTTGCCGTTGTCGATTTCGCTGATCCTTGCTCACCCTGAAGAACCAATACAGGGTATGGGCCTTTTGGACGGAAACACGATGACATGAAGCCAATCAATAGCCTTAAGTCTCCCTCACTTCTTGTTTTAAAATGCTTTTTAAAAAGCTCCCATGAACCGTCTGATATAGGTGTAGGCATGTTTCGTGAAGAGGCCGGACGTTCAAAATATACCGTCGATGATCTCATTACGTCCCAACCTTCTTTTGTAATGGAGACGCATAAACCAAGATCGTCGTTAAGGTCAATTTCAATTCCGGTTTCTGTTTTTGCTGTGCGAGTCCATACTTTCTTGGTATCTCCTTCAAACTTCGCTCTCGCCGCAAGCGTGTCTTGAATCTGATCAATGGTCGATTTACTGGGGGCTTTTCCGTTTTTTTCGTAAAGTTTTTTCGTGATGATGTCTCGCATGGCTTGAGAATGGATGCAGAGTACTTCTTGTCTATGTTGTCCGTTGATGACGGCATACGGGATATTGTTGGCAGTTTTGAACAGGGCGCATTTTATATCATCGGGGGATATGTGTTGTTTGGTTTCAGGATTTTTGTTTTTGTTGTTCATTAAGTTCTCTATTAGAAATAGGTTTATGATTGCCAGTCTCCAGCATGGAGAATGACGGGGTTAAAAAATTCATGGTTGATCTATAGGGATTGCAGCCATGCTTCGACATCGGCAGCTCTGTATCTCGGCAGCTTCTATGTCATCTGTCACTTCTTTGCATCTAAAATATAAAATACAACAATCGCCTCCCGTAGTCTGGACTTTAGACCACAATAGGACTTGGCGCTTGAGATCGGGATAGATGGAGAAAGATGTACGTTCCGAGAAGATGCTGTCTTTTTGTAGCGTGTTGTATTCTCGCTGTATCGTTTTTGTAGTGATTTTGTAGTCTTTTTGTATCGGACAGTGAAAGACTAGCGTTCCGAGATTTGCCGAATACAATAAATTTTCTGACGGTGATAGTATCTAATTTGACGCATTGCCGAATTTTTCCCTACCCACTCTACCCCGTAGGGGCTTAGGAATTTTAGCGAAAGAAATACTATTCCGGACACGCGCCTATCCACACTATACCCACACTGATTTAGTTTCTGGCACTGTCTTGTCTTGAGATATTTCCATGTTTCATGTATAATGGAACATACTAACAGGTTGATTTTATTAATCTAAGATCAGCTGGGAAAGGGAGCTTCCAGCGACCGAAGCGCAGCCGTAGGCGAGCACAAGCCTGCATGGCATGCAGGAGGTCGTCGGTTCGATCCCGATCGGGTCCACCATTACTTTTCTCTTTGGATTTAATGTCTTAGAGAAGTGGTCACAAACCAGCAATAACATCTAAAAGTCAGCTTGTCACACTCTGGTCACAATGAGCGGGATTTGGCCGTGGCTACCATTAAAAAACGCAAGGGCTGAGTATCATGTGCAGGTTCGCCGTAAAGGGCTCTCGCCTGCCCGCCGATTACTGCGGATTTATGCAGATGCTCAAGAGTGCTCAAGACACATGGAATTCACACAGGCTTTGCCGCGGAATTGTTTTTTTGTTCGGCGCGCCGCGCATTCTCCGCCTTTTGTTCCTTGCGCGCCTCGACGGCGACGGGAAACAGTGTCCGTGCGGCCTGAACCCAGGCCAGGATTTTGTTGGCTGAATAAGAGTCCGAATTCAGCTGTTGGAGCGTCTCGAACTTGCCGGTGTCTTTGCCGAGGATCTTGTCTGCGATGGCCGAGCCGTAGAGCGCCGTATTCACCATGCCCTGACCTGAAAAACCGCTGGCGTGATAGATGCCGGGCAGGGGATTGATCAGCACGGGAAGAGCCGTTTTGCTGAGGTCGCAGTTGCCGCCCCAGACTTTCTCGACCTTGATGCCTTCGCGGTCGAGTTGCGGGAACATCTCGCGCATTTCCTTCTCGATGCCTTTCACGGCGCGGGCCGTTTGTATTTGCGCGAGAGAATCCGCGCCGCCGAACGTCAGCCTGAAGTATCCGGGTTTGTCGGGTTCCGGTATCAGGCGGCCATAGTTCATCGCGGCGTCGGAAGCATCGCAGAAGCAGGCGTCGCCCGGCACCATTTCGCGCGCGAGTTTCCCGGGGATCGGTTCGGTCGCCAGAATGACCGTTTGCACGGGCACGTTGGTGCGAGGCACCACGTCGTAATCTATGCCTTTCGGACGCATGAAATTGACGCCGGTGGCCAGCACGACGTTTTTCGCTTTCACGGCGCCTTCCGGGGTCGTGACGAGATAGCCGCCTTCTTCAAGCGCTTCGACGCCCTTGACCGGCGCATGCTCGAAAAGCTCCGCGCCGACGTCATGCGCGAGTTTGGCCACGGTCTGCGTGTACTTAAGCGGATTCAAATGACCGTATTGACGGCCTTCCTCGTCGCCCTTGAACAGGATGCCGTTGAGATAAAGATCCGTGTTGACGTAGTCTTTTATTCTGTCTTTCGGGATATAAGAGGCGAATTTAAAGCCCGCTTCTTCAAACTGCTTGATTTCCTCTTCAATCCATTCCGCTTGCGGCAGGGTTTTCGCCGTCAGAAGCACGCCGGGACTGAAATCGCACTTGTCCGGCCGCATCGCCGCGCGGTTGAAAACTTTTTTGAGGGTTTCATCGGTCAGGTGCCATGCGCTGATGGCAAGGTTGTCGCCGAACGTTTCGCGCATCTCGCCGAGCGTGCCTTCATAACCCGGCCAGAGCTGGCCGCCACTGCGCCCCGAGGGGCCGCCGCCTTTTCATTGCTTTCCAGCACGATGACTTTTCGTCCGGCTTCGGCAATTTCCAGCGCCGTGGAAAGACCAAGCAACCCGCCGCCTATAACGACGGTTTCAACCTCATGTGGAAGGGTCTCAGAATTTTTAACCTTTTCTTCAACGCCTTTATAAACCGGTTTGACAGTGTTGAAATCGGTGTCGTAATTTTTCAAAAAATCATCCTGCATGAGATTTTCTTTCACTTAAAAGCTTGATCCATATTACCAGAAATATTTAAACAATATGTCAATAATATACGTTATATTCTCTATGTAACTGTTTTTTAAATGAAATTTTTTTTTGCTCATGGACGGTATTGGAGCATTTTAAAATTCGGCGCGTGCCGCGCGGAAAAACGAGGTGCTTCAGCCCGGTGAAAATCAGAGGCCTATGATTTTGACCTTTGGTTTTTTTCCGGCCGCGCTCTGTAATCTCGTCTGCACCGCGCTGATCGCGGTCCGCTCATTTTCGTTTATCACAAGCGGCGGCGCGGCTCTTTTGCGCGGGCGCGGCGCGCGGCGCAATATATTTTGTATCTCCTCCCTGTTGCTGCGTTCAATGGCAAGGTCCAGCGCCGTTCGCATGATATCGTCTTTCGTTGCGGGATCGGCGCCTCTTTTCAACAGGAGCTCGACGATGTCCGCGCGGTTGGAGAAAACCGCCTGCATCAGCGGCGTATAGCCATGATAGGATCTTCTCGCTTCGATATAGGCGCCATGGTCGAGGAGCAACCTGATGACTTCGATATTCCATCCCAACAAAATCGCGCGCGTCAGCGGCGTGAAGGTGCCGACGCCGCCATAAGAGGCCAAAGCATCGACATCCGCGCCCTCCGTCAGAGCTTTCCGCATGGCCTCAATATTGTTCGTTTCCACTGCCCGTATCAGCGCGAACGAAGCCTCTGAAACAGGTGGAACAACATTTTCCATCAGTGGCACCTTTTTTATTAAATGTTATTTTCATATATTTAAATCTATAGAATAGACAAGTCAAGAGGCAATGTTTAATAAAAATTATTATATAACAAACGGTTAATTAACCCCGGCCGGGGCGTCGCGGGTCAGGAAATCCGCAGTCAGGCGGATAGCTTCGGCCAGCCCGACGCGGGTAACGGCCACGCCTTGCGGAAAAGCGCCGAGCAGGCGCGATGGCAGGGCGCTGTCCAGCATCACGAAGACGCCGCGATCGTCCGCGCGGCGGATCAGGCGTCCATAGGCTTGCTTGAGTTTGAAGCGCGTCAGCATGTCGTCGTAATTTTTACCGAACGCCGCCCGCCGCGCCTTGTGCAAAATGGTCGGCTTGGGCCAAGGCACGCGGTCGTAAACCACAAGACGCAATGACCGCCCCGGCACGTCGATGCCGTCTCTTGTCGCATCCGTGCCGAGGAGGCAGGCGTTTTCCTCTTCGCGGAAGATGTCAATCAGCGTGCCGATGTCGAGCGGTTCGACATGCTGAGCGTAAAGGTTGACGCCGCGGCTTTCCAGAGCGGGAAGCAGATTTTCATGCACGGCCTTGAGGCGCTGTACCGCCGTGAAGATGCCGAGCGCGCCGCCGCCCGCCGCGAGAAACAATTCGCGGTAAGCCGCCGCCGTCGCGGCCGCGTCGTTCTTTTTGACGTCGGTGACGACGATGACGCGCGTCTGCGCCGCGTAATCGAACGGCGAGGCGACGTGAAAAAGTTTCGGCGCTGCGTCCTCGGCGAGATGGCCGGCGCCGGTGCGGATCAAAGCGCTTTTCCAGCCTTCGGAACCGTCGTCCGGCGTATCGCGCAGGGTTGCCGAGGTGACGGCGACGCCATGCGCCTGCTGTTTCAGCTGCGCGGCGAAAAGCGCCGCCGGATCGACGAAAGCGCGGTAAAAACCGACGTCGAACTCACGGCCTTCGACGCGCGTCAGCTCCATCCAGTCGACAATGCCGCCGGGAGCTTCCGCCTTCAGTCCGTCCAGCATGGCGATCCAGCCGCCGAGAAGCGATTTGGCGCGAAATTCAAGGCTGTTGACGGCGTAGCTGATCCGCTCGCGCATGTCTGCGTCGAGCTCCGCGGCTTCGTTGTCGAGACGGTTTTGCAAATGGCGGATGAGGGTGTCGATCGGCCGCTTGATCTCCTGCAGGCGCAAGGACAGGATTTCCGCCGCGTCAATCAACCCTTCCGCCGTCGGCCGGACGCCGGTCTCGAGCGAGTAAAAATCGTTTTGCCCCGTATTGCGCGCCATCACCTGCCTGCGGCACAAGCCAAGAAAAACTTCCGCCGCGCCCTTGGGCGTTTCTTCGCGCATGCGTTGCCGCCAGTTGGGCGCGGGCAGGCCGCGCGCCGCTGACATCAGCTCGTCGAGCGCTTTTCGCGCTGCCGCATCGTCTTCGGAGATCAGGTCTTCCAAGCGGCGCTTCGCTCCCCGCGCGCGCGATTTCGTCTGGGATTCCGTGCCCAAAAGCCAGCGGCGCAAATCGGCGGTTTCCCGTCCGTTGAGCTGCAGGCCGAAAACGCCGTCCGCCGCTTCGAAAAGATGATGCCCTTCGTCGAACACGTAGCGCGCCGCCGCATCCTTGTTCATCGTCACGTTTTGCATGACCAGCGCGTGGTTGGCGATGACGATGTCGGCGCGTTTCGCCTTGCGCACGCTCTTCTCGATGAAGCATTTGTGAAAATGCGCGCAGGCGGAGTAAACGCATTCGCCGCGACGGTCGGCGAAATGGGCGACGCGTCCTCTGCCCAGCAGGCCGTTCAGCCAGCCCGGGAAATCCTTTCCGGCGAAATCGCCGTCCCGGGTCACTGCCGCCCAGCGGAGCATCAAGCCGAGCTGAACCGCCTGCGGCGCGTGCATCGAAGGATCGCGCAAAGGCTGGGTCAGTTCTTCGAGATTGAGCAGGCACAAATAGTTCTCGCGACCCTTGCGCGTCACCACCTTGCGGCTTTTCGTCACCGGGTCGTCGTAAAACCTGTCCAGCTCGGCGTCGACCTGACGCTGTAAATTTCGCGTGAAGGTCGAGATCCACACCGCGCCGTCGTTTTTTTCCGCCCAGACGGTCGCGGGGGCGAGATAGCCGAGCGTCTTGCCGACGCCTGTGCCCGCCTCCGCGAGGACGACGCGCGGCTGTTCCGGCAGTTCGTTCGGGGCGAAGGCTTCCGCGAGCGCGGCGGCATAGCGCCTCTGCCCGTCGCGATTTTCTTTTTTCTGCTTTCTGAGAAACATGTCGAGCCGTGCGGCGGCTTCTTCTTCGGAAACGCCGTGGTGCGCCGGCAAGGGTTCCGGCCCGTGCACCGACCATTCGGGCAGCCTGTCCCACACGCGCAGGGCGGCGCGGATTTCGCCTTGCGACGGCGGGTTATCCATGCGTCCGAGCGCCGTCAGCACGGTTTCGCTCCACGGCCAGCCGTTTTGATCGTTGCCGCGCATCATCGCGGCGAGGGCGGCGGGATCGCTTTTTTCGACACGCCCCGGCGCCGTCAGGTCGACCAGCAGATGGCGGATGCAGTCGCGCAATGCGAGGCACTGGTCTTCGGCGCTGTCCGGCTCGATCAGGTTGAGCGCTTTGCTGAGCCCGCGCGGCGTCGGCGCGGCGAACTTCCCCGGATGGATGAAAGCGAACAATTCCAGTACGTCATAAGCATGAAGTTCCGGCGTGGCGTTATGATTTGGCCCGTGTAGCAGGCCGAGCCTTGCCGCCAGCCGCGGCGCGTCGCAGACGATCGGCATATGTCCGCGCACCAGAAGCTGCGCTTCCGCAACCGTCATGTTTTTCAGCTCGCCGTCGGTCGTCAGACACAGCAATTTATGTCCGTCGAGCGCGAGAACCGGCGCCGCCGGAATCAAAAGACGCGGCGGAACCTGTGATTTTTCCGTTTGTGACGTGAGCGCTTGCGGGGTCATTGTTTTTTTATAGCAGTTTTGCGACGGAAAGACATAAATAATCGGGTAACATCGCGGAAACAGCATTCTTTGCGTGATTTAACAGTGTGTTACGCTTATGATTGCGGATATATAGTATGTCTGTCGCCGAAGAGGGGATTCTCGTGAACAATCTGTCTATTGCCAGAAAAAACATGCTGATGCTGGCGCTCTTTACGCTGCCTTTTCTGCTGACGGCTTATGTTCTCGTCGGCGCGCGCACCGCCAGCATAACTTCGGTTTCCACGGAGATCGCCGGAATCAACGACATCCGCCCCCTGCAGGCGCTGATGGAATTGCTCGCCGGCGACGCGCCTGCCCGCGTGGACGTCATTCCCGCCACGGCCGCGCTGAAAAAGACGCTGGCCGCCGATCCGCAGCAACTTGCTGAAACCGCACGCACGCAGGCGTTGCTCTCCGCCCTGTCCGGCATCGGTCTTTCGACCGCGCCGCTGGATGCCGTCCGTCAGGTCAAAGGCATGATTTCTTCCATCGGCGCGAATGCCGGTCTTGTCCGCGATCCTGACGTTGCCGCAGGCTTACTCGGCGATGTCATGGTGCGGCACTTGCCTGAACTGCTGAAACAGGCGAAAGAGCTGACCGTCGCGCTCGCCGCCGCCGAAACGGACCGCCAGACCGGCGCGGGGCACGCCATTACGGAAGCGCATCGCATCGCTTTTCATGAATCGGCCGACAACCTTTCCGCCGCGTCGGCGGCGGTCGTCACCGCCGTCAACAAGGCTATTCTTGCCAATGCCGATGGAACTGTGAAGGCCGCTCTGGACAAGCCATCCGCCGCCCTGACTGCCGCCGTCGGCGACGTCAATGCCGCGATTGCCGATAAAAGCGCGGACGGCGTGCGCAAGGGCGTCGCGGAGACGATATCCGCCGCGCAGGCTTTTTCCGCGGCGCTCGACGGCGAAATGGCCCATTTGTTGCGGGCGCGCGCCGCCGGTATTCAGAGCGAATTGTTTTTGCATCTTGGCCTCTCTTTTCTGTTGCTGCTCGCAGGGCTGTTGTTTGCCTTGCGCGCGACTTCGTCCGTTTCCGTTCCCTTGCGAGAGCTTGAAGCCGTGTTGCATCATATGGCGGACGGCGGATTGAACATCTCCATTCCGGCGCTGGAACGCAAGGACGAGGTCGGCGCTCTTGCCGGGGCGATGGAGGCTTTGCGCCGCAAGAGCCGCGCCGCGTCCATGCCGCCGCAACCGGCGGAAAAAGAAGCCGGCAAAGACACGCAAACGAGCGCTCTTGCCGGGGTGCTCGGCGGCTTTGACGAAGAGATGCGCGGCATACTGGAAACGCTATCTTCCGCCGCAACCGCTCTGGAAGCGACGGCTGACGAGATGGGCGCAACCGTGACCGAAACCGCGGCGCGCGCGGGGAATGTTTCCGCCGCCGCCGATCAGGCCGCCGCCAACGTGCAAACCGCCGCCGCTTCGGCGGAAGAACTGTCATCCGCCATTGCGGAAATATCGCGTCAGGTCGGATCGGCCAGCGCCGTCGCCGCGGAAGCCATGGAGGCCGTTTCCGCCGCGAACGCGGGCATGCAAACCCTTTCAAAGAATGCGGAGGAAATCGGCAACGTTGTCGCGCTGATCACCGCCATCGCCGGACAGACCAACCTGCTCGCCCTCAATGCCACCATCGAAGCGGCCCGCGCGGGCGATGCCGGAAAAGGCTTCGCCGTCGTCGCGGGAGAAGTCAAAAACCTCGCAGGGCAGACCGGTCAGGCGACCGACAGCATCGGCCGGCAGATCGCCGCCATCCAGAAATCCACCGGCGCGGCGGTCGCCGCCATCGGGCAGATCAGCGGCGTCATCGAGAAAATAAACCAGTCCCAAGCCGCCATCGCCTCCGCCATAGAGCAGCAAGGCGCGGCGACGCGTGAAATCGCCCGCAGCGTCTCTGAAGCTTCCGCCGGCAACGCAGAGGTGTCGCAGCATATCACCGGCATCAACGTTGCGGCGGAAAAAGGCGGCGAAAGCGCCGCACGCCTGAAAACGGCGGTGGCGGAGCTTGTCCGGCATTCCAGCCTCATCCGGAGCGAGGTGGAAAAAATCATCTCGGCTGTGCGGGTGGCCTGACATATTTTTATGAAATAAATTTAACTCTCTGAATCCGTTGAATATATGATGTTGACAGTGATTCTCTCCTTTGCGAGAATCAACGCACAGACTAAAGGGGGTCTGCGAGAGAATTTTCGAATGGGGAGCTTCAAGCCAATGAACAGCAAAATATTCTTTTTCTCCGCAACGCTGACGGCCATCGCGCTTGCCGCCGCGCCCGCGCTGGCGAACGATTACTCTGACGGCGCGCAAACCACGCCCATCATGCTTGCGGCTCCTGAGTTGTCCGGCCCACTGACGGCCAATCCGCATCCCTGGTCGTTCAGCGCGGGACAGTTCGGGCGGATATACGCAGGCGGCATCGCCAGCGTCATGGGCTTGTCGCAGGACAACTCGAAAGCCAACGACAAGAATTCCCACCTCGACATCTCCAACTTGCAGGGCTTCATCCAGAGCACTGGAACGCCTTTGCAATTTTATGCGCAGGTCGGCATGTATGCGCTGCCCGCGCTGGGAACGCCTTATCTTCGCGCGTCGAAGGAAACCTCCGATACCTACGGTTTGCTGCCTGTCGGATATCTTACCTACGTCGCCAACAACAACCTTTCTCTCAAAGCTGGTAAATTGCCGACGCTGCTCGGCGCTGAAAACACCTTCAGCTTCCAGAACATGAACATCGACCGCGGACTGCTGTGGGGCCAGGAAAACGCCATCAACCGCGGCATCGAGGCGGATTACGCGCAGGGGCCGTGGACGCTCAACATGTCGTGGAACGACGGTTTTTATTCCAACCGCTACACATGGCTGACGGGGCGCGTCACATATGATCTCGGCGCCAACGACGTCATCGCCTTCGATGCGGGCGGCAATATGGCGCACACCAGCCTCAGCCGTTTCGAAACGCCCGTGGCGCAGGACAACAGCGATATCTTCAACCTGATATACACGCACAAGGCGGGGGTATGGACGTTCAATCCCTCCTTGCAATATACGCACGTCGGCACTTACGCCTCGGCGGGCATCAACCATGCCGGCGCGAGCTATGGCGCCGCATTCCGCGCCAATTACAAGTTCGACGACCTTCTGAATATCTCCGGCCGCGCCGAATATATCTCCACGACCGGCAATGCGGCGGAAGGCGCGCCGAACCTGCTCTATGGCGCGGGCAGCAAGGCCTGGTCTCTGACCCTGACGCCGACCTATCAGGTCGGGCGCATCTTCGCCCGCGCCGAAGCGTCTTACGTGCATGCCAGCAATACCACCGCCGGAGACGCTTTCGGCAACAGTGGCAACAATACGTCGCAGGCGCGGATGATCTTCGAGACCGGCGTTTTGTTCTGACGCGCGCGGGCGGCGTCTATTGAAGGAGAGGCGCGCGCGCCGCTTTCCTGACCGCGGTACGGTCGAGCATGTCTGCATAAAGCTCTTTGGCAATGGAGAACCTGCCGGTTTTTCCGCTGTTGAATTTTTCTTCCGCAAAGCTGTCGACTGCGTCCATGAAAGCTTCGTTATGCAGGCCGTAGGATTTGTTCGGAACGTAAATATGTTGTAGCGGCGCGGGCGTTTCCGCAGGTTTTCGGCCAAAAACCCTGTGCGCCGCCCATGCCAGCAGGCCGGGCGATTTTCTTTTCTCATGAAACGGCATCAGAAGAATGCGCGCCATCGGGTTGAGAATCTCAGGATCGTTCCTTGAAATGAGATAGCATACGAGCGCGCCTTCGCTGACGTTGCGCGGCACATAGTCCCAATTACTGCCGCGCGACCCCATGCAGGAGGTCCAGGCGCGGCTTGTGGACATCAGGGCGATGTCCATGGCGCTTCGCGAGACGGCAACGAGCATGTTGCCGCCTGTGCGGCTGGAATCGCGGTTGAATATCTCCTGGAGTTCGATTTTGTCTTTGAGGAGTTTGCCGATGCGGAACTTCTGTTTTCCTTCAAAGTCGACTGCATAACCATCGGTATAGTCCAGGACGCGGTATCCTTTCTGCGCGAGATACGCGGCGATCTCCCGATGCGTATCCGGAGTTCCGGCCGTGCCGCTCAGCCGCAGATAAATCCGCTCTTCGCCGCCGAAAACAGAGTCTTCCATCGGGCAGTTTTTTCTTTGCGCTGCCGCTTCTTCGATTTGACGCATCTGATCGGCGGACAGGCACGGCGACGGCACCTCGATATCCTTGATCGCATTCATATGCAATCTGTTTTTGATTTCTTCAGTGCGTTGCGCAATGGCCGCGCCGCCCGCCGCAGCCAGTTCTTTCAGCGTTTCCGGGGCGAACGCGATGTTTTTGCGCGCAGCTTCAATCAGCAGCGACCTCATCGCGCACAGCAAGTCGTTCTGATCGGCGGCATTTTGCGGAATGACCTTGCGCGCTTTTTCTTCCAGCGCGTCGTTGAATTTTTTGCGTAACTGCGACACGATTTCCCGCGACAGAATTTCGTAGCCGGCGTTTTTGCTTTGGAAAGTTTCGACCATGCGGAGCTTCCTGAGTGTTTTGCGCATATGGCATTATAATTAACTTCTGTAAAATAGCAATATATAATTCATAATGTAGAATTAATTTTATTAATATCAATGCTTTGCAAATATTTTTTTGGGGGGCCGCGTTTACAGGACAGTCAAAATATCTTAAAGTCCGGGCTGCAAATAACCGACCTTAAGGATCAAACCCATGCCCTCCGACATCGAAATCGCGCAAAAAGCCCGCATGCAACGCATCCTTGCGCTGGCGGAAGACAAGCTCGGCATCGCCGAAGAGCATCTCGAACCTTATGGACGCTATAAAGCCAAGCTGTCGCTCGATTATATTGAAGGACTGAAAGACAAACCCGACGGCAAGCTCATCCTCGTCACCGCGATCAGCCCGACGCCGCCGGGCGAGGGCAAGACAACCACCACGGTAGGATTGGGGGATGCGCTCCGGCACATCGGCAAAAAATCCATGGTTGCCTTGCGCGAGCCTTCGCTCGGCCCGGTGTTCGGACTCAAGGGCGGCGCGGCGGGCGGCGGCCATGCGCAAATCGTGCCGATGGAAGACATCAACCTGCATTTCACCGGCGACTTTTCGGCGATCGCGCTGGCCAACAACCTCCTCGCCGCGCTGATCGACAACCACATCCATCACGGCAACGCGCTCGACATCGACGTGCGCCGCGTGAGCTGGAAGCGCGTCGTCGACATGAACGACCGCGCCCTGCGCGACATCACCGTCGGGCTCGGCGGCACCGCCAACGGTTTCCCGCGGCAGGACGGTTTCGACATCGCCGTCGCTTCGGAAGTCATGGCGATTTTCTGCCTCTCGACGTCGCTGGAAGATTTGCAAAACCGTCTCGGCAACATTGTCGTCGGCTATGCGCGCGGCGGCAAGCCTGTCACGGCGCGCGATCTCGGCGCGGCGGGGGCGATGACCGTCCTCCTGAAAGACGCGCTCGCGCCAAACCTCGTGCAGACGCTGGAGAACACGCCCGCTTTCGTTCACGGCGGGCCTTTCGCCAACATCGCGCACGGCTGCAATTCCGTCATCGCCACCAAAACGGCGCTGAAGCTTGCCGACTACGTGGTGACGGAGGCGGGCTTCGGCGCTGACCTCGGTGCGGAGAAGTTCATCGACATCAAATGCCGCAAAAGCGGCCTTCGGCCAGATGCGGTCGTGGTCGTCGCCACGGTGCGCGCGCTGAAATACCACGGCGGGGCGGATTTGAAAACCCTGACAAAGGAAGATCTCGGCGCATTGGAACGCGGCATGGTCAATCTCGAGCGTCACGTTGACAACATCAAGAACGTTTTCGGCTTGCCGTGCGTCGTCGCCATCAATCATTTCACCGCCGACACGGGCGCGGAACTGGAGCTGATCTCCGCGTGCATGAAAAAACACGGCGTCAAGGCCGTGGTCGCGAAACACTGGGCCGAGGGCGGCAAAGGCGCGCGGGATCTGGCGGAAGAAACCGTCAGCCTGTGCGCGGGGAAATCCGCATTCTCCTTCTCTTATAAAGATGACATGCCCCTGTGGGATAAAATCCGCGCAGTGGCGCAAAAAATCTACCGCGCGAAGGATGTTTCCGCCCCCGCCAGGGTGCAAAAGCAAATAGAGAAATTGCAGGAGAACGGTTGCGGCGCTTACCCCGTCTGCATCGCCAAGACGCAATATTCATTTTCAACGGACGCGACTTTGCGCGGCGCGCCGGAAGGACATGTGATCGACATTCGTGAAGTGCGGCTTGCGGCGGGCGCGGAATTCATCGTCGTCATTTGCGGTGATATCATGACCATGCCGGGTTTGCCCAAAACGCCCGCCGCCGAGCAGATTCGTCTGGTCGATGGAAAGGTTACGGGATTGTTTTAAGTCGTGCGTCTGGCTATTTCGCCGTTTTCTTCTTTAATTCTTTGTAATACAAAGACCATCTGTTTTATTATGTATATCAATTAAATAACCATTTCTTTCCCTTGACTATATTATATAAAATTTATTACGTTAACAAAATCCAACCGAGCTTTAACATAGATTCAAAACCGTGACATCAGACCTGAAGGAGCAATGACCATGGATAAAGGAAAAATGATAAAAAAAAGCGAAGTTTCGCTTAATATCGATGCTGACAAAAGCGTTCTGACCCTCGGAGACTACAGACTAGAAGTCAGCGCCGACGGAAAAAAAGTCGTCGCCTACGCCGATGACGGGCTCGAGTTGAAAGCGGCGCCGCCGGTTGAGATGTTTTATCAATCGGATGCCGCGAAATCCGGCCTGACTTTCAGCCTTGCCGATGATTTCAAAGCCGCCACGCTGAACGGCGTGTCGGTCGAGCAAACCGCCGACGGGCACCTGATCGTCAGCGCGCCCGCGGACAGCAAGGTATTCACCAAGCCAATTGACCGGAGCATCGAAAACCGCGACAGCTGGATCTGCATCGGTCAGTCCGTCGACACGCACAAGCCGCTCTATGTCGCGCCGGAAAATTCGGGCCTGATGCCGTGGAAGCAGGCCGTCAGTCTCGCGGCGGAACTGCGCGCCAGCGGAGAAACCGGCGTGCGCCTTCCGACGGAGCGCGAGCTCGAACAGATTTTCAACAGCAAGGCCGCCGTTCCGGATCTTGTCAAAAGCGAACAAAGGCACTCGCACTGGTCGTCGACGTCATCCCACTTCGGGACCTGCGCGAAAGCGAAAAACCTCAAGGACGGCTCCGGCGGCCCTGTCGGCAAGGGCGCCAGCCTTCTGGTGCGCCTCGTCCGCAGCTGATAACGGAGCTTGAATAAAACACGCGTCTTTTCAGCAAGGCGCGTGTTTTTTATGCAGAAAGCCTGATTGAGCCTGTACTTTCAGCCTTGGAAATCTATACTCGTTCAAACGCGCAATTCAAGGACCGATGCCAAGCCCATGACACCAGCTCTCTCCATCAAAGGCCTCAGCAAGACCTATGCGGGCGGGTTCTCGGCGCTGAAGGCGATCGACCTCGACATAGAACGCGGCGAGATTTTCGCCCTGCTTGGACCGAACGGCGCGGGAAAGACGACGCTGATCAGCGCTGTTTGCGGCATTCTTAAAAAAAGCGGCGGCACGGTGACGGTCTGCGGACACGACATCGCGGCGGATTACCGCGCGGCGCGCAAGGCTATCGGCCTCGTGCCGCAGGAGCTGACGATCGAGCATTTCGAAACGCCATGGGATACGGTCTCTTTCAGCCGCGGGCTGTTCGACAAGCCGCCCGACCCCGCGTTTATCGAGGATATCCTCAAGCGCTTTTCTTTGTGGGACAAAAAAGACACGCAAATCCGCCGCCTTTCCGGAGGTATGAAGCGCCGCGTGATGATCGCCAAGGCGCTGGCGCACGAACCGCAGGTGCTTTTCCTCGACGAACCGACCGCAGGCGTCGACGTCGAACTGCGCAAATCCATGTGGGAGCAGGTGCGGCTTTTGCGCGAAGCGGGCGTGACGATCATTCTCACCACCCATTACCTCGAAGAGGCGGAAGAGATTGCAGACCGTATCGGCGTGATCAACAGAGGCAGTCTCATCCTGACCGAGAAAAAAGAAACGCTGATGAAAAAACTAGGCAAGAAGGAGCTTCTGGTCGAGCTTGCCGGGCCTTGCGCCGCACTTCCGTCCGCCTTGTCGGCGTTCGACCTTTCGCTGTCTGAAGACGGGCGGCGGATCGTCATGACGTATGAAACCGACAGCGGCGACACCGGCATCGCTGCTCTTCTCGATCGTTTGCGGGCGGAAGGCATCGCCTACAGCGACATCAGCGCGCGCCAGAGCAGCCTCGAGGAAATTTTCATCCGTCTGGTGGGGCGGTCATGAGCATGTCCCTCAATGCACGGGCGATCCGCGCCATATTGCGCTACGAGATGGCCCGCGCGCGGCGCGCGCTGGTGCAGAGCATCGTCTCGCCCGTCCTGTCGACGGTTTTGTATTTCATCGTCTTCGGCGCGGCCATCGGCACGCGCATCTCCGCCGTCGGCGGGGTGAGTTACGCCGCCTTCATCGTGCCGGGGCTGATTATGCAGACGGTTTTGTCGCAGAGCATTTCCTTCGCCTCCTTCGCGATCTATTTTCCGCGTTTCACCGGCACGATTTACGAGGTTTTGTCCGCGCCGGTTTCTTTCATCGAGGTGCTGTGCGGCTATGTGGGCGCGGCGGCCATGAAGGCGATCGCGACAGGGCTGATTATCCTTTTCATTTCCTTCTTTTTTGTGCCGCTGCATATCCTGCATCCCGCATGGATGGTCGGATTTCTGGTTCTGACGTGTACGACTTTCAGTCTTCTTGGCTTCATTATCGGCATCTGGGCGGACAATTTCGAGCAGTTGCAGCTTATCCCGTTGCTGGTCGTGACGCCGCTGTCGTTCCTCGGCGGCAGTTTTTATTCCATCAGAATGTTGCCGCCCTTCTGGCAGAAAGTGTCGCTGGCGAACCCGGTCGTCTACCTGATCAGCGGGTTCCGCTGGAGTTTTTACGGCCATGCGGACGTCGCCGTGGGCACCAGCCTTGCCGTGATCGGCGCGTTCTTCGTCATCTGCCTTGGCGTGACGGCGTGGATCTTCAAAAGCGGGTACAGGCTCAGGAACTGAGAAGGATATTCTCTTATGCTTCCGGCCGTCATGATACCCATGGCAAAAATTCCCGAAGACGCTTTCTGTCTTGATCAACATAGAGAAACATTTTTTCGGCAAGGTCAATTGCATGTCGTTTTAAAACGACCCTTTTGCCTGAAAGTTCATCGGATAAAAATGCTTTTTTCACCGTGTTTACTTCGTAGAGTTTGTAGTATCTTTGTAGTTGGAATTTTTAACTCCTTGAAATCAAAAGATACCAAAAACCGTTTCTAAAAACGACAATTCTTGTAAGTCAGGCCGTTAAAAGAACCTTTCATTCCCACTCGATCGTGCCGGGCGGTTTTGAAGTGATGTCGTAGACGACGCGGTTGATGCCGCGCACTTCATTCACGATTCTTACGGCGACGCGCCCCAGAAAATCATGCGGCAACGCGGCGAAATCCGCCGTCATGCCATCCACCGATGTTACGGCGCGCAGGGCGAGAACGTGATCATAGGTGCGCCCGTCGCCCATCACGCCGACGGTTTTCACCGGCAACAGCACGGCGAAGGCCTGCCATGTTGCATTGTAAAGATCGTTTTTATGCAGTTCCTCGATGAAGATTGCGTCGGCCTTTTGGAGGATGGAAACTTTGTCCGCCGTCACCGCCCCGGGAATGCGGATGGCGAGGCCGGGGCCGGGGAAGGGATGGCGGCCGATGAATTTTTCGGGAATGCCGAGTTCGCGCCCCAATGCCCGCACTTCATCCTTGAAGAGCATGCGCAATGGCTCGACGATTTTGAACTTCACGTCTTTGGGCATGCCGCCGACGTTGTGGTGGGATTTGATGGTGACGGCGGGGCCGCCGTGCGGCGAGACGCTCTCGATCACGTCGGGATAAAGCGTGCCTTGGGCGAGGAACTCCGCTTCGCCCGCCTTGCCTTGAGCGGCGGTGAATACGTCTATGAAGGCTTTGCCGATGATCTTGCGTTTTTTTTCGGGGTCGTCGACGCCCGCGAGACGTTCGAGGAATAAGGCACCAGCGTCCTCGTGGATCAGCGGAATGTTGAAATGGTCGCGGAACAATCCCACGACTTCCGTCGCCTCGTTGTGGC
The DNA here is from genome assembly GCA_021845905.1 of Pseudomonadota bacterium. Classification (GTDB taxonomy): domain Bacteria; phylum Pseudomonadota; class Alphaproteobacteria; order Micavibrionales; family UBA2020; genus PALSA-926. The sequence goes on along the minus strand of JAJZVA010000004.1, from coordinate 40,976 downwards.
GCATCAGCCCGGTATCGACGAAGATGCAGGTGAGGCGGTTGCCGATCGCCTCGTGCAGCAGCGCGGCGACGACGGTTGAATCGACGCCGCCGGAGACGCCGCAGATGACGCGCCCTTTTCCGACCTGTGCGCGGATTTTGGCGATGCTTTCGTCGCGGAATGCGGCCATTGTCCAGTCGGCGCGGCAACCGGCGATATCAAGCAGAAAATTTTTAAGCATCCGCGCGCCGTCCGGCGTATGCACGACTTCGGGATGAAACTGCACGCCGTAGAACTTGCGCGCCTCGTCAGCGACGGCGGCGAAGGGGCATGTGTTTGTATGGGCGATGGCGGTGAACCCTTCCGGCAGTCTGGTGACGCTGTCGCCGTGGCTCATCCAGACTTCTTTTTTTGCAACGCCTGAGAAAAGCGGGCTGTCGTTGAGCTCTATCTTCGCGCGGCCGAACTCGCGCCCGTGTTCATTCTTGTCCGATCCTTCGACCTTTCCGCCCAGCGCGGCGCACATCGCCTGGAGGCCGTAGCAGATGCCGAGCACCGGCAGGCCCATCTCCAGCAAACCGGCGGGGATGCGCGGGCTGTTTTCTTCCGTCACCGATGCGGGGCCGCCGGAAAGAATAATCGCTTTCGGCGCGCGGGCTTTGATGTCCGCGAGCGGCGTCGAAAACGGAAGCAGCTCGCAATAAACGCCGGCTTCGCGCACGCGGCGGGCGATCAGCTGCGTCACTTGCGAGCCGAAATCGAGAATGATGACTTTATCGTGCTGTTTTTCTGTCATAATGCCTGATGCTTGTTTTGATGGTTTGCCGCGCGCTCGTGCAAAAGGAGATATCACAAAAGCGCGGGCATTGAGAATGCTTATCTTTCCTTCGATGACTGTCGGCTGAAGACGACGCGGGACAATTTTATACCGGAACTGCTTTTTTTCTTTTAGATTATAAGCATGTGTTTTTTTCTTAAGAACCTATGAAAAATATTTTTTTAAGAACCATCTCTGCGGCCGTCGTTGTCGCCTGTCTGACGCCGTGCGCGGCGTTCGCTACGGCGCTTCCCAGTTCCGTTCTTCCCTCGCGCGTGCAGCAACAGCTTGCACCGCAGGAGGAACGGCAGCTGGCGGCGCCCGAGGTCAGCGGCGTCAGCCGCGCCGCGCCTGTTTCCGCGCCGCAGGGCGCGGGAAAATACAAATTCGTGCTAGAAAGCGTGCGCGTCGGCGGCATGACGGTTTACAAGCCCGCCGAGATCCGCCCGCTCTATGCGGCGGAGATCGGCAAAACCGTCACGCTCACTGATATTTACGCGCTGGCGCAAGAACTGACGGCGAAATACCGCAACGACGGATATATCCTGACCAGCGTCGTCGTTCCGCCGCAAACCATCCGCAACGGCGCGGTGCGGCTCCGCGCGATAGAAGGCTTCGTGCACAAGGTCGTCATTCGCGGGCCGGGCGGCGGGGATGACGCTTTTCTTTACAAAATGGCCGCGCCGGTTGAAAACGCCCGTCCGCTCAACATGAAAACGCTCCAGCGCGTGCTTTTGCTAATGAACGACTTGCCGGGCCTGCGCGCGCGGGCGGTGCTGTCCGCCGCGCCGCATACGGTGGGCGCATCCGACGTCACCATATTTGTTTCACGCACAAACGTCAGCGTCACGCTGGAAACGGACAATCGCGGCACGCGCTATCTCGGCCCGCTGCAGGCGAGCGTGACGACGCGGCTCAACGGGCCGGCCGGGCGCTTCGATTCTCTTGCCGTGCAGATTTCGCGCACCGCCGACAATGCCGAGATGACCTATGGCGGCGTGACTTACACCGTGCCGCTCGACGCGCGGGGAACGTCGCTTTCTCTCGGCGCGAACGTCAGCTACGACCAGCCGGGCTATTCGCTTGCGCCGTTCGCCATCAACGGGCAGGCGCAAAGCGCCTTCGTGCAGGTAAGTTATCCTTTCATCCGCGCGCGGTGGACAAATCTTTCCGCCACGCTGCGCTTTGATTATCTCGACAGCACCTACACGGACAATCTCGTCACGTCCACGACGGCGGACCGCCTGAGCGTGCTGCGTCTCGGCGCGACCTGGCAGTTCGCCGACCGTTTCGTCGGCGTCAACACGCTGACGGCGCAGGTCAGCCGAGGCCTCGGGCTTTTCAACCCGACGACGCCCGGCACGCCGAACATGTCGCGCGTCAACGGGCGCAGCGATTTCACCAAGGTTACGGCGCAGCTGTCGCGCCTGCAGCGGATCAGCGACAAAGTAGAGCTTTATGCCGCGGTGTCCGGACAGAAGTCGGCGGATACGCTGCTGGCGTCGGAGGAATTCGGCGTCGGCGGCGCGGCTTTCGGCAGCGCCTACGATCCTTCCGAAATCACCGGCGAGGACGGAGTCGCCGCGCGGGCGGAGCTGCGTTACAACGGCGCGGTCGAAAAACCCTGGTTGCGGTCCTATCAGGCTTACGGCTTTTACGATATCGGCAAGGTCTGGGATCCGGACAGCAGTTCCGCGTCGAGCCGCATCGCGTCGCTGGCCGATACGGGCGTCGGGATACGGACGGTTTTCACGCCAATGCTTTCCGGCGCTCTGGAGGCGGCTTTGCCGCTGACCCGCACCGTGGGTACGACGCACAACAAGCATGTCCGGTTCTTCTTCACGCTGACGGCGCAGTTTTGAAATATTTATTCAAAACAACTATTTATGCGATTTTCGCGGGCGTTCTTTCATCAGTATTAATATTGGCGCGACCATCCGCGTGGTGGGCTCCCGTCACCGCTTTTATACAAATGAAATCAATAGAATAGATATTTAATAAAGTTTTAAAGGTACACACGGGAATATTTACATTTTTTTAGGTCGGACGCGTTAATATTGAAGATGGTGCAGCGTTGCCGCCACGCGGCGGCTGAATGAAGGCGGGGGCCGATGATTCGCATGTCCATCAGGAACTTTGTCGTCGACAACGAGGGCGCGTTCGCGCCGATCATCGCCATCATGTTCACCGTCCTCATGGGCGCCGTGGCGCTGGGCGTCGACGTCGGCAACTGGTTGCGGCAGAGAAACGAATTGCAGCAGCAGGCGGACGCCGCCGCGCTGGCCGGCGGCTATGCGCTCGCCGACGGCATGTCGCAAAACGCGGCGGACAATGCTGTGGACGACGAGGCCGCCAACAACGGCTATAAAGGCACGCCGCAGATTTACATCAAATCCAACGGCGACGGCGCGGGCGACCCCTCGGTGCAGGTGTCTCTGACCCAGCCCGCCGATACGTACTTTTACAAACTGATCAGCAGCAAACCTGTTTCGATAGGCGTATCCGCGACGGCGCAGGTCGAGGCGCCGGACGGCGTGTTCTGCATGCTCGGCCTCGGCCAGACGGCGGACCCTTCGATCACCACCTCGGGCAACGTGACCCTCAACGCCAGCGGATGCGGCCTTGCCATGAATTCCACCAGCCCCGACGCCTTGCAGCTCAACGGCAACGTGACGGTCAATGTCGGCGACGTCAACATCGCGGGCAATTATTCGCAAAACGGCGGCGGCACGTTCAATTATAACAGCATGCGCACCAACGCGTCGCAAATTCCCGATCCTTACGCCAATCTCGGCGTGACCGGCGAGACGCAGACCTGCACGGCGGCGCAGCAGGCGGCGGGCCCTGTCGCCTATTACGGTCCGGGCACTTATTGCGGCGGCATCGTCTTCAACGGCGACACGACCATGACGCCAGGCACGTATTATATAGACGGCGGAAACTTTTCCCTCTCGGGGCAAACGCAGGTGACGGGCAACGGCGTGACCGTCGTGCTCACCAACAGCGCGGGATCGGGCGGCACGTACGGCACGATGAATGTGACAGGCGGTGGCGGCATTACCCTGACGGCGCCGACAACGGGGGATTACGCGGGCGTCGCCGTCTATCAGGATCGCAACACGCCGCAGCCCTGCACGGACAATTTCGAGGGCAATGCGGCGGTCGCGTTCAGCGGCGTCTTCTACGCGCCGAGCTGCGAAGTCGATTACGGCGGCACGACCTCCGTCGACACTTCGAACATGTGCACGAAGATCATCGCCAACAATATCGTTTTCCACGGTACGCCCGCGATCGGCAGCAACTGTTCCACCAGCGGCAACGGCGACGGCACGAAGGCGATCGGCATCCCCGCCGTGATATTGGTGCAGTAGACATGGGAAAGATGTTCGCCAGATTGCGGAAGGACGAGAGAGGGGTCGCGGCGATCGAGTTCGCGATCATCGTTCCGTTGCTGGCCATCATCCTGATGGGCATGGTCGATTATTCGATGTATATTTCGAAGGCGCTGGCCTTGCAGCAGCTGGCCGACCAGTCGGACCTTTACGTCATCGAGGGCGGCAGCACCGGCAAAGTCGGGCAAGACGTCATTCAGCAGAGCTCTCTTTACACGACGGCGCCGTCCGTCACCTATACAACGCAGACGGATTGCGAATGCGCCAATGGAAATTACGTCAGTTGCAGCGGCAGCTGTTCCGACGGAAGCGTGATGCGCAGTTTCTTTTCGACGACCATCACAGGCACCTACACGCCGCTACTGCCATGGCCGGGATTGCCGTCGACGATTACTTTGACAGGATATGCGCGCATGGAATATGCGCGCTAGAAAACAGGAGGTAAAAATGGAAAGCAACAACAGGATAAAAAACGCCGGACATGCATGCCGCAACAGGTTTTTCCGCTTCATCAGGAACAGGCGCGGCGCGATGGCCGTCGAGTTCGCGATGATCTCCATGGCGTTCATGACCACCGTCTTCGGGACCATCGAGGGCGGGCGGGCGCTTTGGGCGCAAAGCGCGCTGCAGTCGGCGCTCGACAATACCTCGCGCTACGCCCTGACGCACAGCGACGCCTCGAACAGCGCTTTCCAGTCCTACGCCCAGGCGCGCATGGCGGATATTTATTCCTCGGCCGCGTCGGGGTTGCAGGTCACGGTCAACCGCTCGACCGTCGACGGAGTGAACTACATACAATTCAACGGCAGCTATGTCTTCAATACGATCATCCCGTTTTTGCCATCGACCTGGTCGGCGATGACGCTGAGCGGCGAGTCGAGAACGCCTATTCCGGCGGTGGCCTATGCGCCGCCGTCTTCTTCGTCGGACACGTCGTCGGGCAGCGGTTCGGGATCGGGAACGGATTCCGGAACGTCGACTTCCACATCCACGACGTCGGATACCTCGACGTCATCCGACACATCGACCTCAACCTGCGCCCATGGCCACAGTTGCGGTTGCAGCGGCCATGATTCAGGCGGATCTAGCGGATATGGATTTGGGGGAGGCTACTGAAAATACGCCTGTTGACTTTCCTTAAAACACTGTGCAAAAAGAGCTTTTTCTTGCCTGTCCGCGCGGGCGGATGTTACGCTGAAGGCAGTGTTTGGGGGATGACATGAATAAAAGCATTCTGATGATTATGGGCGGCGGCGTGATAATCGCCATCGTTGTCGCCATGCTTGTCGACCATGGCCTGTCGCCGAAAAGGGTCGGCGGCGCAAAGGAGCCGACCGTGCAGATTCTGGCCGCCAGCAAGATGCTGTTCGCAGGGCAAAAGCTTCTGGCCGCCGACGTCTATTGGCGTCCATGGCCGAAGAATCTTCTTTATCAAGGCTTGATCAAAAAATCCGACCAGCCGGATCCGGCCAAGCTGTCCTATTACGGATCGCCCTTGCGCCATGACCTCGAAGCCGACGAACCTGTCACGACCGAGTCCATCATTACAAGCGCGAAGGGCGATTTTCTGGAGGCGTTCATCGCTCCCGGCATGCGCGCGATGTCGATCAACGTGCGCGCCAACACCGGCGCCGCCGGCTTCGTCTCTCCGGGAGATCACGTGGATGTCATCCTTTCCTATACGCCGCGTGTTTCCAGCCGCGAGCGCGATGCTGCGCCGGATATCATCGCCCAGCAGGCGAGCGAGGTTATTTTAAGCGACGTCAAGGTTCTGGCCGTCGACCAGAAGGACAAAAGCACCGACCACAGCGCCAAGATAGCGCGGACGGTGACGCTTGAGGTGACGCCGAAGGGCGCGCAGACTTTGGCGCTGGCCAGCCAGATGGGCACTTTGTATCTTGCGCTTCGCCGGCTTGGCGACAATAAGAAAACGCCTGAGCGGACGGTCACCGATGTCGATATCAGCCAGGTCATGCAAGAGCTCAACGCCCGCGTGGAAGACCGCGGAACCGGCGGGCCGGAAGTCAGGCTTTACAACGGCAATGCGGTCGAGAACGTGCCTGTGCGCCCGGTCGGGCAATGATTTTCAAGCTTGGCATTTCCATCGCGCACCGGTTGTGCGTTTCAAGGCATGGTGATTGATGATGAACTGGAAAACGCATAAAAGGCTGATGTTTTCCGCGCTTGTTCCGGCCGCCGCTCTTGCCGCGCTTGGAATTTTTCTTTTTGCTTCGAAGGGAATGCACGGCGCGGGCTTTCAGTATGGCGCTTTTTTCCTGACCGACCCTTTGAGCGCGGGGCTTGACCTGCTGACCGGGCTTGCCGTTTTTTCCTACATTGTGTCCCGGCGTATCGGGCATGCGCATCCCCGCCATCGCGGAATTTTCGCGGCGGGAACGTTTGTCGCCGGACTGGTGATGAACGGCATCTATATCCGCCGCCTTCGGGAGACGGCGCATTTTTACACCGTCAACGGAACGCTGGCGTTTTTCACGGCGACCGTGCTGTTTTATTGCGTTTACCGCCTTGTCGTCCTTTTGCCGTTGCATACCCGCAAGTGGGTGGCGCCGCTTTTGGCTTTTTTTCTTTTCTCCGCGGGGTTGTTCCAGTCGTGGAAGCTTTATGCGCTGAGCGCGGCGCCCTGTGTTCCGCATGCGCCGCCCAACCTGTGGCTGGAACTGATCGGGCGCTGTTCGTGACGCGCGGCCCGCGGCGGGGCGCGCGCGTTTCAATAGGATTTGAATTGGTTCTTGCCCGCTTTCTTGCAGGCGTACATCAACGCGTCCGCGCGGCCGGTGATGCTTTCGATGCTGTCATTGGTGCCGTGCGGGAGGGCGATGCCGATGCTCGCGCCGAGGGGGCAGACCGTGCCGTCCTCGACCCGCACGCCGTCCGACAGGGATGAGATAAGCGTCGCCGCGACATGTTCCGCCTGGCGGACGTTCTGGATGTTGGCGAGCATGATGCCGAATTCGTCGCCGCCCAGACGCGCGATGGTGTCCGTTTTGCGCACGCACCCGAGCCAGAGCCGCGCGACTTCGCGCAAGGCCGCGTCGCCCGCCGCATGGCCGTGCGTGTCGTTGATGGCCTTGAAGCCGTCAAGATCGGCGAACAGCACCGCGAAAATATTCCCGGTGCGGGCCATCGACGTGATCTGGCTCTGCAACCTGTCTTCGAACAGCGAGCGGTTGGCAAGGCCGGTCAGCTTATCGTAATTGGCCGCTATCCAGGCCTTTTCGCTGAATTCCTTTTGCGCGGTGATGTCCATGGCGCTGACGATGTATCCCATCCACGTCGCGCCTTCGTCGAAGCGCGGCACATGCACGGCGGCGTACCAGACCTTTTGCCCCGAGGGCAGGAAAAATTCAAGTTCGGTGCTGAAAACCTCGTAGCGTTTGACGCAGTCCTCGAATTCGTGCAGATAGGCCGCGCGGCCCGCCGCGCTGAGCGCATTGCCCAGCGCCTGTTGCAGATCCTCCGGATTGCTGACGCCGAGCAGTGCGCGCATCTTGGCGTTGCCCCACTCGATTTTATCGTCGGTATCGACCAGCCATGTCAGAACCTTATCGGTTTCCGCGCTCATAGGTAGGTGCTCCCGTGGTTTTTGAGGTAGTCCTCCGAAAGCGGTTCCTTGCGATAGTCGAGCAGGAGCTCCTCTCCGGCGGCGATATCTTTCATGACGACGATTTCGATGGGAACGCCGCGCAGCTCAAGGTTCGGAGATCTGGAGTGGTTGATGAAACCGTACTTGGTGCGCTTGCGGCGGGTCAGGTATTCGCCGTCCGGCAGGGCGTTCCATTCAAGCACGACGACGGCGTTTTTGTTCGGCGCGTTTTCACGCAGGTTCGCTTCGCGCAAGGCGAGTTCGCGCGCCGGGATTTTTTCCCCGTCGAGCGTGCCGATGACTTCGCCGCGCCGCATGTCGCGGGTCGCGAAGAGCCCGCGCCCGTGGACGGGGCTGGGCTTGATTTCCGTTCCCGGGATATTGTCCAGTATCTGTTCTGACGGCGGGGCCATTTTCTGCGGCGTCTCCCTGTGCGGCGTTTAAAAAGCGAAGAGGGCATGACTTTCACTGCATGACATAATTCAAGCGCCATACCCGCAACTCAACAGAGTATATCTGATTTTTCCGGCTCTTCCATCGCAATTCATTATTCGCACGCGATGCTTTCGATGCAAGCGGCGATATCGGCATAGGCGCGCAGGCGGATCATCTCAAGATGCGGATAATCCTGCGGGCGGGCGAAAACCGCCGCGTATTTTTTTCTTTTCTCGCCGTGGCTTTTAATAAACCACCAGAGGATGCTGCGCCGGCTGAAGAAGGATTGCCGCAAGGTTTCGCGGTTGCCGTTGCAGACGGTTTCGCCGTCGCGTATGCGCGCCAGCGTGCGGATGAAAATCCGCCAAAAGTTCGGCCAGAAAGGCATGTCGAGCCAGATCAGAGCATCGGCGCGCGGCCAGACGATCTCTTTCGCGTGCGACGTGTAGTTGCCTGCGACAATCCAGGCGCTGCCGCGCGTGGCTTCGTCGATCAGGCGGCGGAATTCCTCCCGCGGGCGTTCCTTCCAGCCCGGCAGCCAGTGGATTTCGTCGAGATCTGTATAGTGACAGCCGGATTTCTCAGCCAGCATCTTTCCCAATGTCGACTTTCCCGATCCCGTTGCGCCGATAATGACGATACGCCGCATTTGCGTCACTCCCCGCCGAAGCCTTCAAACGTAGCAGCGAGATGGTCGATCAGCTTGCGGGTTTTCGCGCTTAAAAACCGCCGTTCGGGATAAACGGCTTGTATGGCGAGCGGCGGGCTTTCAAACTCTTCCAGCAACGGCACGAGTTCTCCTCTCACGACATGCGGACCGACGATGAAACTCGGCAGCAGGGCGATGCCGCAGCCACGCGCGGCGGCTTCGCACAGCAATGTTCCGCTGTCCGCGACGAACCTTCCGTTGACGCGCTGGCGCATGTCGCGCCCGTCTTTGCGGAACGGCCAGTTTTTTCCGTCGTCCGCGCCGTTGTAACGCATGCAGTTGTGGCGCGCGAGATCTGCGGGCGTCGCGGGCGCGCCATGCTGCGCGATGTAGGCGGGGCTGGCGACGACAAGCCGGCGACTCTGCGCGAGCTTTTTGACGATCAGCCCGCTTTCCTCCACCGCGCCGATGCGGATGGCGAGATCGAAACCTTCCGCGGCGATATCGACCTTGCGGTCGTCGAGCGAGAGCGTCACGGTGACATCGGGATAGGTTTCAAGGAAGCTTGCGGCCGCGGGGCCGAGAAATCTGTTGCCGAAGCTCACCGGCGCGGTGACTTTGATTTCGCCGACCGGATTTTCATTGCGAAAGCGGATGTTTTCCTCGACCTCGGCAAGCTCGTCGATAAATTTGCGCGCATGGTCGGCGTAGGCATGGCCCGCTTCGGTGAGCGCGAGACGGCGCGTTGTCCGCCGCAGCAACTGCGTTCCGAGATAGGATTCAAGATCCTTGATCCGTTTACTCACCACCGAACCCGCGATGTTGAGGCGGTCGGCCGTTTTGGCGAAACTTCCCGTTTCCGCCACGGTCACAAAGGCAATCATGTTGGAAAGTCTGTCCATATGCCTAATTTATTCTAAATAATATACTTATAGATATTATTTTTTATATTTTAATAGAAAAAAAATATATATACAAAAATTAGAATAATTATTTATATAATTCGTTATATATATCTAATTAAAATAATAATAAGATAATATTTAGAAAGAGAGGTTCATATGTTCACTGTAAAAAATAAAGAAAATAGAGGTAAAACGGATATCAGCTGGCTGAAAAGCCGCCATAGCTTTTCATTTGGCGATTACTACGATCCGGAAAATATGGGTTTTGGCGCGTTGCGTGTCATCAATGAAGATTGGGTTCGTCCCGGCGCGGGCTTTGATACCCATGGTCACAGAAACATGGAAATCATCACATATATATTGGAAGGCGAGCTTGCGCATAAAGACAGCACCGGCGGAACGGGTTCGATCCGCCCGGGCGAGGTGCAAGTGATGAGCGCAGGGAAAGGAATTTTACATAGCGAATTCAACGGTTCCGATACGGATCCTGTCCATTTGCTGCAAATCTGGATCATGCCCGATGCGGTCAATACGGCCCCCGGATACCGTCAGAAAATCTTCGCGCCGGAAGAAATGCGCAACCGTTTTCGCCTGCTGGTTTCAAATGACGGCAGCGAGGGCTCTTTGCCGATCAAACAGGATGCAAAGCTGTACGCGGCGCGGCTCGACGCGGGCGCGGCGACGCAGGCGCATCTTGAAAACACGCGTAAATATTGGCTGCAGGTCGCCCGCGGCGGTGTTGTCGCCGCGCGGGACGGAGTGAAAATGGAACTTGGCGCTGGCGATGCGCTGACGGTCGACGGAGAAACGGCCACGCTGAATATCATGGCGGATGCGGCGGCGGAAGTCTTGTTGTTCGATCTTCCTGTGTGAAACCGTTCAGCGCAACGGAGAGAATCATGCGCGCGTCATTCCTTTCATCAGGCAGGATGCGCGCATTTTTTTGCGCAACATGATCCGTTGCGTTGAGTTTATGGAATAATTATCCGGTCAGCGCGGTATTTTTTTCAAGAAGGCGACGTGGCGTCTTCAGAAAGCCATCGCGCCGCGTCCGTTTGCGCGCGCGGCGATGTGAACGGCGACGTGAAAGCGTACTTTCCGTGGAAATATCCGTGAACCGGGCGGAGGCATCGGGCATGCGCCATGTTTTTGCCGCGCCGCGAAATGGCGCGCGCCCGCACCCGGCGCCCGTGTGCTTCATGCACGCGAAAGATAATAAAAATCGTATCTAATATGTCGGCGGCGGCAGGAAACGGACGGAAAACGTTGCGGCAAAGGCGGCTGCCGCAGACGGTGGCGGCGGTTTTGCGGAGAACAAGACGAGAGATGCTCTCTTCGTTCATTGAGATCGCGCGCGGCGGCATCGCGTATCGAAAGCATCTGCGATTTGGTAAAAAATTTCTAAACGGCGTCTCTTGCGCAAGGCATGCGGCTTTGGGATGAGACTTCAAGTTACCCGTTCAACCCCTCTTCGTGTAATAAAGTTTTGACAAGTTGAAAAATGCGCTCTATCATTTTCTTATGATTAGGATGGTTATGATGTTCCATCATGACTTTCCTAGTTTAAGTCAACCTCTGAAATAGGGAATACAAAAATGGCTGCTAAGAAAAAAGCTAAAAAAGCTACCAAGAAAGTTGCTAAGAAAAAAGTCGCTAAGAAAAAAGTAGCGAAGAAGAAAGTTGCGAAGAAGAAAAAATAGTTCTTCTTCTTTTTTTCTTTTGGAAGGGCGCCTTCGGGCGCCCTTCTTCTTTTTAGAGGGTAGCTTGGAAAATCAGCAATGACGGGTATTTTCTTTACTTCCTCCATGCCTCTCATACAATGAAAAGCGCAATGTTTCAGATGAGGGAGGCGCGCATGTTTTCTGCTTTCGCCGGGATAAAAAATAAAACGGCTTCAGGCGTTTTTGTTTCCGCCGTGAAAATTTTTCAAGATGCAGGACGCGATGGCGGCGTTCCTGATATCCTGCGCGAAAACCGCGCTGGCCTGCCTGTTGCGTCGCGAATCATCCCGCGCTCTGCGGGGACGGTCGCGCTGACGCTGGCGCTTTTTTTTGTTCCGCCGCAAGCGCGCGCCGCCGTAAAAACCGTCCCCGCGTCAAAAATAGTTTGCCCTGCCAAAGCGTCCGGCCTGAACGCGACGGCGCAACAGGCATACGCTTTGGGGCTTGCCTATGAAAAAGGAACATGCGGCTTTGTTGAAAACGTGCAAAAGGCGATGCAGTGGTACAGAGTTGCGGCGCAACGCGGGTCGCGGCTCGCCGCCTATGCCATGGGCGAGTTCTACTATGCGAGCAATGACGGCGTCGCGCCCGATTATCCGAAGGCGAAGAAATGGTTTTTGGAGGCCGCGCGGCGGGGATATGGCCCGGCGCAGCTGCGGCTCGGGTTTCTGTGCGCCGAACATCACTATGACGGGTTGAAACCCGATTTCAAGGCGGCGGAGAAGTGGTATCTCGCCGCGGCGAAACAAAACGCCGGCGACGCGCAGTTCCGTCTCGGCACGTTTTATCACTTCTACAAGAAGCCGCCGGAGCTGAAAAAGGCGGTTTACTGGCTGACGCGCGCCGCCGAGGGCGGCAACCGTCTCGCCATGTTCGACCTTGCCCGGATGATCGCCGACGGCGAAGGGACGAAGAAAGACCCGAAAAAAGCGCTGATGTGGATCACGAAGTCCGCCAACCTAGGCATGCCCGCGGCGGAGATGCAGCTCAGCGACATGTACGCCTCCGGCACTGGCGGCGTGAAAAAAGACACGATGCAGTCGTTCATCTGGACGATGAAAGTGGCGAGCGAGCCGTCGGCCATTCCTTACTGGATCAACAAGGCGGCTGACATCATTTTCAGCGGCACGCGGCAGATTGCGAAAAACTATCCGGTGGCCTTCCGTCTTTACAGCCGCGCGGCGGCGCTGGGCGATGCGCATGCCAAGGCGCGTCTTGGCTTGATGTACCTCAAAGGGCTGGGAACGAAGGCCGATCCGGCTTTGGCGCGGGATTATTTCAGCCAGGCCGCCGCCGCCGGAAACGAAACCGCCCGGCATTTTCTGGACGGTATGAAAACCGGAGCGAAAAAGTGACGGCCCGCGCCACGCTTCCCCTATCTTATGTCCAGAAGATGCGCTACCTTGCATATTGACAGGCCTTCGCGAGGCTGGATACACATTTATCATCGCGTTATTTTGGGAATCCGACATGTCAATTTTCAATAAAGCCTTTAACAATCCGCCTTCTCCGCCCGAAGACAGGCTGAGATACGCCGTTTTAAAGAACGACATCAAAACCGTGCAGGATCTGATCAAGAAAGGCGTCGACATCAACGCGCAGGACAGGCAGGGCTTCACGCCGCTGATCATCGCCGCGCGGCATGGCCGCGCGATGTGCGCGCGCGTCCTTCTCGGTCACGGCGCGGAGATTGACAAAAAAGATTACAAAGGAAACAGCGCGCTCCTGTGGGCGGCTTTCCACGGCTATGGCGAAGTGGTGGATGTGCTGCTGGAAAAAGGCGCCGACATAGACGCGCGCGGAAAAAACGGCACGGCGCTGACCTGCGCCGTCTATTTTCAGCGCGAAGGGATCGTCTCTGCGTTGCTACGCCATGGAGCGAACCTCGAAAAGAAAGACCCGAACGGCAATACGGCCATGTCTTTGGCGCGGAAAAACGGCAATGAAGACATCGGCAGGATGTTGCACGAGGTGATGGTGAACAGAACGCAGAACAGGCTCAGGGAAGCCGCCCGCAGAAAGCCGCGCCCGAAATTCAAGCCGTGAAAATAAGCTGTCTCAATATTAACGTTTATCCTTGAAAAAATCCCTCAGCAGCGATGATGAGGCCTGTTCGTCGATGCCGCCGTAGGTTTCCGGCTGATGATGGCAGGTGGGCTGGCTGAAAATCCTCGGCCCGTGCTCGACGCCGCCGCCCTTGGGATCGTAAGCGCCGAAATAGACGCGCCGCAGCCGGGCGAAAGAGATCGCAGTCGCGCACATCGGGCAGGGTTCCAGCGTCACGTACAGGTCGCAGGCGGCAAGGCGCGGCGTGTTCCGCGCCGTGCAGGCTTTGCGGATGGCGATCATTTCCGCGTGCGCCGTCGGGTCGCTGGAGGCTTCCGTTTCATTGCCGGCGCGGGCGACGATTTCCCCCGTCGCGCCGTCGACGATCACCGCGCCGACCGGAATTTCTCCCCGTTGCGCCGCGGCTTTCGCCTCCGATAAGGCTTCCGCCATATAATGATTTTGGGTACTGTTGTTCATGAAGGCAGTATAGCAAATATGCGGCAGGATGAGACGGAAAAGGCCGGGCGCGCGCAAAAGCCCGAAAGAATTGCCAAGCGTTTGGCGCGGGCGGGCGTTTGCTCGCGCCGCGACGCGGAACGCCTGATCGCCGCAGGGCGCGTGAGCGTCAATGGAACCGTTCTGGAAACGCCGGCCTGTAATGTAACCGAGGCCGATAAGATTCTCGTCGATGGCAAGCCCGTCGCGGCGCGGACGGCGGCGCGGCTCTGGCGCTATCACAAGCCGTCCGGTTTCGTGACGTCGCACAGAGATGAAAAAGGCCGCAAAACGATTTTCGACCTGTTGCCTAAAAGCCTGCCGCGGGTCATTTCCGTCGGACGGCTGGATTTGAACAGTGAAGGATTGCTGCTGCTCACCAACGACGGCGAACTTGCGCGGCATCTGGAACTTCCCGCCACCGGCTGGACGCGGACGTATCGCGTGCGCGCCTTCGGCAAGGTGACCCAGGCGCATTTGGACAAATTGAAAAATGGCATTACCGTCGAAGGGATCACTTACGGCGCGATCGATGCCAGGCTGGAGTCCGGCTCAGGCATGAACATCTGGCTGGAAGTATCGCTGAAAGAGGGTAAAAACCGGGAAGTCCGCCGCGTGCTCGCCCACCTCGGGCTTCAGGTCAACCGCTTGATTCGCATAGCTTATGGGCCGTTTTCTCTCGGCGATCTGGCGACAGGCGCGGTGAAGGAAGTGGGGGAAAAAGAGTTTCGCGCCCTGTTCGGAAATGACTTTTTATAAAATATAATTACACAGATATTATTCCATAATTTTATTGACGCACGCGCAACTATATACCATAATACACAGAATCAAATCATATGGTATTCATAAAGGGATACATAGTTGTGAAGATATCATTTTGCATGACATGCATGGGGCGTCTGCATCACCTTGAGCAGACGTTGCTTAAAAATATTGAGGACAACCTGTCCGACAAAGGAAGCGATCCGTCGGTTGAATTCGTGCTTGTCGACTACAACAGTCAGGACGGCTTGCGGGACTGGGTGAGGAATAATCCTGCGCTGCAAAAATACCTTGAAAACGGCACGCTTGTTTACGCGCGGCATCCGGACGCGACTCACTTTCACCACGCGCATGCCAAGAACATGGCGCACCGGCTGGCAACAGGCGACGTCGTTTGCAATCTCGACGCGGACAATTTCACGGGCAAAGGGTTTGCCCGCTTTCTGGCGGGAGAGTTCGCGGATGACCGGCCCGTTCTTGTCTACCCCGCGACCGTTACGCGCAAGGCCTTGCCGGAAGGCAAGGACGGATGCTTCGGGCGCATTGCAATGCGCCGCGAAGATTTTCATGCCCTTGGCGGGTATTCGGAAGCTTACAAGAAGGGATGGGGTTTTGAGGATCTGGACCTCATCGTGCGCGCGTTGGCAAACAAATTCAAACCACGCCCCATATTCAACCCGGAGTTTCTTGATGTTATTGCGCATGACCATGAAGAACGGATCAAAAACGCCCCCGGAGGTCTGACGGTAAAGCACATCGAAGATGTATTTTCAGGCCGCGCCGTCGTAAAATGGGCGCGTTTTTATTTCAATGTTTCCGTCTCTCCCGTGCAAGCCAATAGAGAAGGAAACTATGGCGCGGGAAAGGTCGTCGGTCTGGACGGTGAAGAGAAGACTGTTGCGCCCCTCAAGAAAGTTCCGCATATTGCAAAAAGAAACCTCAAAGGCGTGTTCGCTTATATAAAAGGCCGCAGGATCGTGGAACCGGGGCGGAACATTCAAGCCGTGATGGGGAAATTGTAAATGAAAGTATCGTTTTGCACGACCTGCATGGGACGGCGTCATCATGTCGAAAAGACATTGCTGAAGAATATCGAGGACAATCTGCCGCGCCATCCGGACGATCCCGCTGTCGAGTTTGTGCTGCTTGACTATAACAGCAAGGATGGCCTGAAAGACTGGGTTGCGAACAATGCCGCGCTCAGGCCTTATCTCGATGACGGCACGCTGGTTTACGCAAGGTATCCCGACGCGGAGTATTTCCGCATGCCGCATGCCAAGAACATGGCGCACCGGCTCGCGACGGGCGACGTCGTTTGCAATTTGGATGCTGACAATTTTACCGGCGAAGGCTTTGCGCGTTATCTGGCGCGCGCGTTCGCGGACGGCAAACATGCCATCGTCCACCCCTCTTTTTCCCTGCACAGGGATTTGCCGGTCGAGAAGCGCGGATTTTCCGGACGGATAGCCCTGCGCCGCGAGGATTTCCTCGCGCTCGGCGGCTATTCCGAGGCCCGCTTCGGCAAAAACTGGGGATATGACGATATCGATTTCGTCATACGCGGCCTGGCTTACGGCCTGCCCCCCCAGCCGATGTTTGATGAAGAATTCTTTCAAGTCGTGCCGCATGACGACAAGGCGCGCGTCGAGAACATGCAAGAGGCCGCATCTTCAAAAAAAGAGATAAAGATACGGCACGCCAGCAATGTGAGCCTGCGGCATCTGCGTGTCGTGTTCAATACCTTTGTCAGTCGCGTACAGGCCAACAAGGGCATGTATTTCGGCGAAGGAAAGATCCTCGGCATCAACGGCGCGGCGCGCGTGATACGGGCGGAAAAAGCATTTGTCCGCGTTTCAAAAAGGGGATTCCGCGCTCTGCTGTCTCTGCGCCGCGACCACGCCATGCAGAAACCCGCGACTGACAATCTGGCAGGGCGCCGAACCGCGGAGATTTGAAAGGGTCACTTCCGGCTTTTTCCAAGCGCCATGTCGTGCATCTTTCGGGCTATACCCAGCCACATCGGGCTGATGACGAGAGAGAGCGCGATGACGGCGATCATCAGGCGGTAGGCGTCATCGGTGATGGCATGCGCGGCCAGCCCCGCCGCGACGATGATGAACGAGAACTCTCCGACCTGCGCCATCACCACGCCGCTGTGGAACGACCTGTCCCACGGGTTGTCGAGGAAGAGATGCAGGATCATGACGTTGACCGCCGTTTTGAGGACGGTGACGATGGCGAGGACCACGGCCACGCTCTTCCAGTGCTGCAGGATGAAAGGCACGTCGATCAAAAGGCCGATCGAGAGGAAAAAGACCATCAGAAGAATGCTCTGGATCGGCACGGCGGCGGTATGCAAGGCGGCGCGCACGTTGGAATTGCCGATGATCAGCCCCGCCGCGAACGCGCCGTAGGCCGTCGAAAGCCCGAGCACGCCCGCGAAAGCGGCGCAGGTCAGGCAAAAGGCCAGTGCGGCGAGCGGCATGACTTCGGGGCGTTGCGTGATCCAGTCCGTGAAGGGCAAGGTCAGTTTTTCGCGCTGGGAGAGAAACCAGACCAGAAGGCCGAGAAAACCCGCGGCGAGAATCATCTTCGCGCCGACGGCGGCGACCGGCAATGCGCCGGATCCGAGGGCGCCGACCGCCAGCAGGATAGGGATGACCGCGAGGTCCTGCGCGATCAGGATGGAAACGGTGATCCGCCCGACCGGCGTTTTGAGGTCGTTGGTTTCCTCAAGCATCTTGATGGCGACGGCGGTGCTGGAGAGCGCGATGGCGAACCCCAGCACCATGACGCGCGACGGAGGCCAGTGCAAAAGCAGCCCGGCCAACCAGGCGAAGCCGACCGAAAGCGCGATTTGCAAGGCTGTGGCGGCGAGCGCGGTTTTGTAGACCTTGCGGAAACCGCGCAACGATATTTCCATCCCGATCAGGAACAACAGCATGATGACGCCGAGGTTGGCGAGCGTCTGCACGGTTGCGGTGTTGGAAATGACTTCAAGCCCGGTCGGGCCCAAAACGACTCCGGCGAAAATATATCCGACGATGGCCGGCTGGCGCAGGCGCATCATGCCGAGGCCGCATAACAAGGCGGCCGTCGTCACGAGCGCGATGGATGTGATCTTGTCGAAGTGGTGCAGTACGTCCATTTACTGGAGGTAAAGGTGGACTTCGCTGTTCAGAACGTCACGGCTGCTCGCCGCGCTGAGGCGGATGCGGCTGAGCGGAACGCCCATGTTTTGCAGGGAGCGCAGGACGCGCTCGCCGTTCTTGCGCGCTTCGGCCGCCGAGAGGGCGAGTTGCGCCGCGTTGCCGTCCATGTTGCTGACGGCGACGAGGTCGAACTTGGCCGCGGGGAACTTTTGCAAGGCCTGATTGACGGCCGTGTAAAGCGCCTGCTTGTATTGCACGTCCGGACGGTCGAAGCGGATGATGACCAGCGGCTTGCGGCGCGCGGGCAACCCGCCGTTGCCGGAGAGCACGTGCCCGCCGTCGAACACGCCGGCATTTCCTCCGGCGGCGGCGCGGAACAGGCTGTTGCTCAGGTTCTTGCCGTAGAGCTCGCCGTTGGCGATGCCGAGGGCGAGGGTTTGCATGTCGGCCTGTTGCGATTGCAGGAAGGCGGCGTGATGGGTGACTTCGTCGTTGGCTTCCGTCAGCAGGACGTTGATCTGCGAGAGTTCCTGTTGCACGCCGTCTTGCACGACGGTGAGCTTGCGGTGGTCTTCGGGCACGGCGCCGGAAATCGAGAAGGCGTCCTGCACCGAGTCCAGCAGATAGGACGCGCGCGAGGCTTCGTTGTTGAGGTCGGTTGTTATGTTGGTCAGTTGGCCGGAGTCTTGCGCCATGGCATTCAACTTATCCTGGGCGACGTTCCAGCGTTCGACGAGGATGGGGTTGCCGCGCGTCGTGCCGCCCTGCAACGCGGCGCTGATGCCGGCGACGGTCTCGTAGTATTGCTCGGCGCGCTTTTCATTGGTTTTCTTGAGGTTGCGGAGCTGGTCGCGCGACGTGTCGACGTTATCGCGCAGATGGTCGAGTTCGCGGTGCAGCTCTTCGGCTTTTTTCGTGACCGGCGTGACGATGTTGTCCGCGTCAATCGCAGGCAGGCCTGCATCCGTGCCGTTGGTGAGGATGGCGTCGCGCGTGCCCGGCGCGTAGATCACTTGCGGCGCGGGCGTGTCCGTGACGACAAGGCCGGGGCGTTGCGGCGCGGGTTGCGCGGCCGGCATCGCGGCCGGAGTTTCTTGGGTGAGCACGGGAGCCTTGTGAGACGGTGCACAACCGGCAAGAAGGGCTGTAACGCTAAAAGCAACCAGAGCGGAGCGGAAAAAAGTTTTCGACAAGACGATACCTCGTATCAGTTTGGTGAGACCGGAAAGGCTAATAAATCCAGTACATACTAATATCTGATTCTGCCTTTTAAAAGAGGAATATCAATAAATGGTATTATTATTTTTTTTCAAAGGGTTAAAATTAAACAGAATCTTCTTGCCATGGATGGAAAGTTTAAGTATTTTGCTGGTTGTTTTTGCGCCCGTAGCTCAATTGGATAGAGCATCTGACTACGAATCAGAAGGTTAGGAGTTCGACTCTCTTCGGGCGCGCCATTTTACTCAATAAAATAAATATCTTATTTTACAGCGGTTTTTGGCGTCAACAGCCAGAATCCGAAAAAGTATAGTATATGAATAGCTGGAAAAAAGTGACCGCCAGAACCGCGCTGGATATGGCGGATTCTGACAGGTTTAAGTCACCACTCAGGCCAATACAGAGCGCACCAGCGAGGTTATGCCAGACAGCCATTAACAATAACTTCCCGCAAATAAGGATCGCGGCCTCGTCCGGCACGACAGGCGTCCAAATTTACCGGGAAAAACGTGCCTAAGCGCTCTAATGTGTTTTGAGGTTGGATCGTATTTTTCCTAATGTTGTTCTGGCGCAGTATTTTTCTTGTTTCGGCGTTCCCCAAGTTTGCAGGAGGAAAGGGACGGGAATTTTGAAAGCCATATCTAGGTTCGGGAGCTGGCCTTCGGCGGCGGTCCAGACCACGCAAAAGGAAATCTGCGCCTTTGCAGTATGCTTGCTGAAATTAAACTGAACCTTGTCGCCCCAAAGGGAAAGAAACCGCGATTTTACTTCTATGAGGTTTCCATCAGGCAGTATGAGGTCATGTCCGGGCGAGCCGCGCCGTTCCCTTTCCGCGCCCATATACTTTGCGACCAGTATCTCAGAGACTTCGCCGATAGCTGCCGAAAGCGTTTCCCTGCTGAAATGCTTGATAAGGATTGTGAGTGCTTCTGTTATCTCGGCTGCCTGCTCTTTTTTAAGATGATCCGTGACATCCTGAATCATCGTCCCTCCGTTCTTGCCCCCAAAGAAAACGGTCGCCAGATTTCTCTGGCGACCGGGAGTTAAGAAGTCGTAGAAACCACGACCGCGACGGCCTTTAAGCCGAAGCTCTGGACATACGCCGCCGCCTCCCGGCCATAAGGTCGAGAAGCGGCGTGATGACGGTCACGCCACCGGTTTCTACGGGATTCTTACGTCCCGGCGCAGACGCAGCAGATAAGCTGCGCCCTTGCATTTACAAAACTATCATCTGTGGAGTGAAAGGCAACAAAAGCCGGAGCGAAGTTAATGAAAAATCGTTTCCATAGGTTAAATAGCAGTCGCAACTACATCACCTTTGTCCAGCAGGTATCGCTGCAGAAAAGTTAATGGCTGGTTGTCATTGCTTATCTATCGGAGAGGTAACGATTGATGTTCTATTTAAGGATATCAAGAACCTTCATCTGAGCGTTTAGCGGCAGAGAGCTTTTCATCTTTCGCACGTTTCTTATTCTCCGTCTTGGGTTTTAAGACATCAAACAGATCAGGCTGAGTCTGTAGGTTTTTAGCTTCCACGAGGCGTTGTAAGACGATGTTGACCTTCTTTATACGCGCCGATTTTGATTCTTTCTGTAGCTCCTGCCATAGATCATCCAGAAGCTGTTGGAAAGTGAAGCTGTCCTGTGAAGGCTCGCAACGGACTTCAAGGCCTATGCGTGGACCGTTCTCTGTCCGGTACGAAACAGACAACGCCCCTGCGTAAAGCCCCATGCGCCGTAGCCGTGCCGCGGCCTTCATCGTTAGGCGGCGGGCAATCGTATAAGCCTTCTCTGGCGGTCGCATCTCTGGCGAAAGTACATGGCTGTGGCCAACGCTGTTGCGCTCGGTCTCACGATCCGGCAGATCGTAGCCGCGCAGGTAATACCACATCTTCTCGCCCCAAATACTGCCCCACACCGCGCGCAAGTGCTTCGGTTGAAGGCTAAGGAGTTTTTCCATGTCGTGTATGCCAGCCTTATTCAGGCGCAATTCCATGTTAGCGCCGATGCCGGGTAGGTCGCGCAGTTCCAATTCAAGAAGTCTGTTGGGTACATCTTTAGGGTTAAGGATGGTGAAGCCATCCGGCTTCTTCATGTCGGTAGCGACCTTGGCAAGATACTTGCTGGTAGCGATGCCGATAGAGCAGCGCACATACTCGCCGATGTTTTTGGCGATGCCCGTCTTGATGGAATTTGCAATCTCCGTCACGCGTGAAACAGACATCTCGTTTTTCATGAGCTTGCAGGCCATCTCGTCGATGGAGCAGACCTGCGTTACGGGGATATGACGATCAACCTCATCGATGATTCGCTCATGGAATTCAACATAGCGCTCATGCCCTGCCATCACGCAAATGAGATCAGGACACATCTTCTTTGCTTCGTAGATCATTGTTCCGGTTTTGACGCCAAACGCTTTTGCTTCATAGCTTGCTGCTATGGCACAGGTAGAATCTGTATCCACCGGAACAACGGCAATGGGTTTGCTACGCAGAGCAGGATTTAATTGCTGCTCAACGCTCGCGAAGTAGGAGTTGAAGTCCACATACAGCCAGCGTAGATCGGCAGGTGGAGCAAATGAGAGATCAGATGATGAGGACATTCGAATGACCTGCTGTCTATATTGTTCTCTATTTGTTCTTAATTTTGGCGTGGTGTCAATACAGAAAGTGAAGGTGGAAATAAACGATGTCTTTTATTTTCCACACCGCAGGTTATCCGACCGATGCACGGGGAAATCTATTTTTTGAAGTTATATTTTCATTTAAAAACAGTAGTTTATAGCCAATACAGGAGAAGTGCAAAAGCCCGTGCCCATGAAGTTCTTGGTCGTTTAAAGGCGGCCTGATGACAAAGAATACACATACTTGACGCACATATAATATGTTGATATAATATGATTATATAGTTTTCACGAAAGGACATTTGCTCATGGTGACAACAGTAGCTTCCTCTCCTTCCAAACGCCGGTCCACGAACCTCACTATCCGTGAAGACCTGCTGCGGGAAGCAAAGGCTCTGAAATTGAATACCTCTCAGGCGGCTGAAATTGGTATCATGGCAGCTGTAAGGCAGGCACGTGAACAGGAATGGCTGAAAAACAATCAGGAGGCTATCCTTGCTCACAATAAACGGGTCGACAAAGCCGGTCCGCTTCTTACCCCTTACTGGGCGCGTGATTAATGGCACGATTTGATGTTTACCGCTACTCCGACAATGTTCCTTTTGTCGTCGATGTTCAAGCAGATATACTTTCCGGCTTGAAAACCCGTGTTGTTGTCCCGCTTTTGCTACAGCCGCAAGCAAAGCAAGAGCAAGCCCCACGATTGAAACCGTTGATTAAGATTAAGGGGAAAAACTATATTTTGATGACAACAGATATTGGCGTTGTACATACATCTGATCTTAAAGAATCCGTGGATAACATTGAAGATCAGCGCCAAGCTATCGTCGATGCTTTAGACTTTTTGTTTCAAGGGTTTTAGGCGGCTACTTTCCACATCCCGACCGATCACTCAAAAGCTCCGTAAAAATGCCCATCTATAATGCTCACCAGTGGTGCAGGGCGGCTCATTTTTGAAATATAGTTCTAGATGATTGATGCGTCGTATGTTCGAAAAAAAGTATAGTATATGAATAGTGAGGATTAAAAAGCCGTACAAACGGATACACAGCCTTGTAAGCACAAGGCTGTTAGTGGAGGCGAATTTACGATTCCAGATCAAAGGCGTGTACAAATCCGTACAAGAATTTATGAATAGATAAAAAGCCTTATAAATCAGGTAGTTATATACTACGAATCAGAAGGTTAGGAGTTCGACTCTCTTCGGGCGCGCCATTATCTCATTGAAATTGTTATTTAATTTTTAACTTTCAGATACGGGAAATGACGGCGTTTTTCCTGTATGTAACTTCCGTATGTCATTTTTGCCCGGAATTCAGGATTTTCAGCGGTTTTATTTCGCCCGGCAGAGGGACAACGCTTTGCAAGCGTTGCGTCTCCTCCGCCGCGCCGCGCGGTTTTTACAAAGCGCTGGACAGCGCGCCTTTGATCTTTCCGCCGATGCCGAAGCCCGCGAGGTAGCCGCTGTTGCTTGTTCCGTCGACGTTGTTGGAGGTCACGTGAACTTTGCTGAACAGCTTGCCGCCCTTGTCGCCGTTTTTCTGGAAGATCATGGTGAGCGTGAAGTCTTTGCCGGTGCTCTTGACCTGACTTCCTGTCAATCCGAAGGTTTTGTTCGAGGTGACGTTCAGGCAGTGGAGCGACTGGCCGAGCAAGGACGCATAAAAATCCTGCGCCTGCTGGCGGTTCTGGAACGGAACGGAGATCAGCGTGTTGCCGTAGAGCGCGCTGCTGATGTCTGAACTGCTCAGGGTTGTGAGGGTTTGGGGATTGTTGATTTGCAGCGCTTTATAAACATCCGCCTGCGAGGTGCCGACCGGAATTGTGCCGGAGACCGCTTGCGCTTGCGAAGGGGACATATTGCAGGTGTTTTGCGTCTGGTCGACGCTGTGCGTGCTGAGAAGCTTGGTGTGCGTCGAAGGGAGCGTCGTGCAACCCGTGGCGCCGATGGCGGCGGCCATGCTGAAAGCCAAATACAATTTTCTTCTGAGGTTTGAACCGTTTTTCATGAATAGCCTTCCTTCTTTCTTTTTTATGCGTTGTTGAATAAGATAGTTATTAAATTTTCATATACAGTAATGTATTATTTCAATTATGGCAATATTTTTTTAGTATTTTTTCTTAAATTTTCATAAGTATATGAATGTAAAAGATTTTTTAAAAAAAACAGGGCGTGAATTTCAGACATGTCAGATAGCAACGGGCACAAGACCGGAGGATATATCTTTCCCTAGACTTAAATGCGGATCCGCTATAGAAGGGAAAATATTTCTCCTCAAGGCGCGGTGGCAGAATGGTGATGTAGAGGACTGCAAATCCTTCAATGCCGGTTCGATTCCGGCCCGTGCCTCCAAAAATCTCATGCAACACGTCTTTTAACTTTTCCCCGTGGCCCGCGCCACAGGATGTTCACTGAGCAAAGAGAGCCGCGCGTGACGAAAGAAAAAATAAAAAAGATCATACTGAACGTGCTTTTCTGCGCCGTTGTCGGATACGTTCTCGCGGTTGCGGCGATGGTCGCGATGCAGCGGCAACTCATGTATCATTTCACCGGACATCTGAGCGCGCGGGCGGCGGCGTATCATCTTGAGGCGGTGCACTATAAAACGGCGGACGGCCTTGATCTTCTTGCCTGGTATGCGCCGCCGAAAGATCATATGCCGGTCATCGTCATGTTTCACGGTAATGCCGGGACGATCATTTATAGGGCGCCGATGGCGGAAGATTTCGCCCAAAAAGGATACGGTTTTCTGCTGGTCGAATACCGCGGTTATGGGGGCAATCCCGGCTTTCCGAGCGAGAACGGCTTTTACAGCGACGGGCGCGCCGCCATCAACTGGCTGATCACGCAACAGCACGTGAAAGAGAAAGACATCGTCATTTACGGCCAGAGCATCGGCACAGGCACAGCCTCGCAAATGGCGCTTGAATATAAAAACGCCCGCGCGCTGATCCTTGAGGCGCCCTTCACCGACATGCCCGACGAAGCCTGCTATACCTACCCGTGGATTTGTCCCTTCAAGTCATTCACGCTCGACAAGTACGACAACATCGCCAAGGCGCCTTATTTCGGCATGCCGACGCTGATCGTCGACGGCACGGACGATGAAATCATTCCGCACGCTCAGGGAAAAAAGCTCGCCGCCGCGGTCGGCGTCGCGCTGAATGAGAAGGTTTTCAAAAAATACATCCTGATCAACGGCGCGGGACACAACAATCTCGTCCGTTTCGGGCTGTTTTCGATCGTCGCCAGGTTTCTTGCGTCACTGCCGCAAAACTGAACGGGTTCGCGCCATGAAAAAACGCCGGCTCATGCGAACCGGCGTTTTTTGCGTGTCATCGGGAAGTCTTATTGCTTCGGACCGTCGTTGCCTTTGTTGCGGGACCCGACGAAAGCCGTCGAGATGGCACCGGCGACGCCACCGGTCACAAGCCCGCCGACCACCAGAGGGTGCGAGATCAAAGCGGTGACGGCGGCGACTGCGCCAATGCCGACTTTTTGCGCCGTGCTGGCTTCATTGAATTGTTTCGTGAGTTTTTTCGTCAGTTTCAGAGCGTTATCTTTAAAGTTAGCCATTTTCGTATCTCCTCATTATATTTTTTTGCAATATGAAATCCGCTTTCATATACTGATTATGGCTATCAAAATTTTATCATAATGTCAATATTTTTTCGTATTAATTTATCAAGCAACGACGATAATAACCGTAACTAAATATTTTACGTAAAATAAACTACCGCGGCGGCGTTTCTTTAAGCACGTTGCGCTCGACAAGCGCGGCGCGCACACGGGCGAGATAGGCAAGAAACGCATGTTGTTCGCTTTTCGAGAACCCGTCGAAAATTTCCGCCACCTGGTTTTTGAACGGCGCGCACATGTTTTTGAGTTGCTGCTCCGCAACCGGAGTGAGGGCGATCAGTGTCGCGCGGCGGTCGGCGGGGTCGGGCTGGCGCGTCACCATCCCCTCTTTTTCGAGAGAATCGACCAACGCGGTGACGCTGGTGGCCGTCACGCCGAGCTCGTTGCGCAAAAGCCGCATCTTCGAAGGGCCGTTTTTGAGCAAAAACGCCATCAATCTGATGCGCTGCGGGCTGAGTCCCTCGTTGCGGAGGCGCGATTCGGCCCAGCGGGAATAGGCGGGGCCAATCGTCCAGAACATTTCGCAGAGCTTATGAGAAACGGGTGTGTCTTCCGTTTTCTCCAGCGTGCATTGATTTTGTGCGGCAATCGCCATCGGGCTGTGTCCGTGTCATATTAGTTCGAAACTTAACTATTCAAAGGTTGACGATAGTGTAGCAGAATGGCATATGTAACGACAAGTCAAAATATCACATCTGATGATTCTCAATGAACGCGTGCCAGCAACATATCACGAAAAAAACTGCTCTTGCGCTTGTTTTAGCCCTCGGGCTTGCCGGATGCGCGGCGGCCGGGCCTGATTTTCACGCGCCGGTGCAGCCGAAACAGGCCGGTTACGGTCCTGTTGCGGGTAAAACCGCCTATGCGGCGGGAACGGTCGCGGGCGCCGCGCAGGCTTTCGCGCAAGGCGGAGACGTGCCCTCGGCGTGGTGGACGCTGTATCGTTCGCCCGCGCTGGACAACCTGATGCGCCGCGCTCTGGCGGCGAGCCCGACGGTTGCGGCGGCGCGCGCCAACGTCGCGGCGGCGGAAGAAGCGGCGCTGGCGGCGCGCGGCGGCTATCTGCCGACGGCCGGCGTTGTCGGCAACGCCACGCGCGAGAAGATCAGCGGCAGTTCCCGCGGATCGTCGGGACAGACCTACGCGCCTTTCACGCTTTATAACGCCTCGGTCGAGATTTCCTACAGCCCGGACCTGTTCGGCGGCATCCGCCGCGCCGTGGAGGCGGCGACGGCCACGGCGGCGCAGCAGCGCGCCCTGATGCGGGCGACATATATAACGCTGGAAGGCAATATCGTGACCGCGGCGGTACAGGATGCGGCGCTGAACGGAGAGATCGACGCGACGCGCATGATCGTCGCCATCGACAGGCAGCAGCTGGAAATACTGAAAAAGCAACTGGCGCTTGGCGGCGTCGCCAGTTCCGCCGTGCTGGCGCAGGAGACGGCGCTGGCGCAAGTTGAAGCCACTTTGCCGGAACTGGAAAAACAGCGCGCCGCGACGGAAAACCAGCTGAAAGCCCTGAGCGGCAACTTCCCCGGCGCGGGCGCGGCGCATTTCGACCTTGGCGATCTTTATTTGCCGCGCAAATTGCCCGTGTCCCTGCCGTCGCGGCTTGTGCGCCAGCGGCCCGACATTCTCGCCGCCGAGGCGCAGATGCACGCCGCCTCCGCGAACATCGGCATCGCCGCGGCGAACATGCTGCCGCAAGTGACGCTCACAGGCTCTTACGGCCTGGACGCCAACGCGCTGGAAGGATTCTTCTCGCCGTCGCACATCATCTGGAACGCCGGCGCCGGCCTCGTCCAGCCGTTTTTGCCCGATCCGACGTTGCGGCACAAGAAAGAGGAAGCCCGCGCGCAATACCGCGCCGCCGCCGCGCAATACCGCGCCACGGTGATCGCCGCCTTCCAGAACGTTTCCGACGCGCTCAACGCGCTGCAATTCGATGCCGAAACCCTGAAAGCGTCCGCCACCGCCGCGCGGTCCGCCATCGCGAGCCTGCGCCTCGCGCAGCACCGTTTCAACGCCGGTGCGGTCAGCTATCTTGCCCTGCTCGACGCCGAGAACGCGTACCAGCAAACCCGTATCAATCTTGTCAAGGCCGAGGCCGCGCGCTACGCGGACACGGCGGCGCTGTTCGTCGCGCTCGGCGGCGGCTGGTGGAACCAACATAAGGATGGAAAGAAATGATTTTGCGCATGTTTCTCATGCTGGTTTTGGTGGGCGCGCTGTTCGGCGGCGTTTTCGGCTACCGCATCCATGAAGGAATGCAGATGATGGCGCACATGAAGGCGATGGGCGCGCCGGTCGAGACGGTCTCGACGGCGAAGGCCGCGGCGCAGACATGGCAGAAGAAATTCGAGGCCGTCGGCAGTTTGCGCGCGTCCGAGGGCGTCGAGGTCGCGTCCGAGGTTCCGGGCATCGTCACCGCCGTCAATTTCAAGTCCGGCCAGAGCGTCAAGGCGGGCGCGGTGCTGGTGCAGCTGCGCACCGATGACGACATCGCCAAACTGAACGCCCTCAAAGCCGCCGCGAAACTGGCGGCGATCAATTACGCGCGCGACAAAAGGCAATATAAAATACAGGCCGTCAGCCGCGCCACGGTCGATACCGACAAGGCGACGCTGGAAAGCGACGAAGCGCAGGTCAGGGCGGAAGAGGCTGTCATCGCCGAAAAATCCATCACCGCACCGTTCGACGGCTATCTCGGCATCCGCCAGGTCGATCTCGGCCAATATTTAAGCCCCGGCGCGGCGGTCGCGACGCTGCAGGCGGTCGACGTCATGTATGTCGATTTCTTCCTGCCGCAGCAGGCGCTTTCCGCCGTCAAGGTCGGGCAGGCGGTGACGCTGAAGAACGACACCTGGCCGGGCAGGAAATTCACCGGAACCATCACCGCCATCAATCCGAAGGTCGACGCCGCCACGCGCAACGTGCAGATCCGCGCGCGCGTCGCCAACGCCGATCACGCGCTGTTGCCCGGCATGTACGCGACGGTCGACATCGACGTCGGCAAGCCCGCCTCTTTCATCACCCTGCCGCAAACCGCCATTACCTACAACCCTTACGGCAACACGGTTTATCTCGCCGCAAAAGACAAGGACGGCAAGCTGGTCGCCCGCCAGGTGTTCGTGACCACGGGCGAGACGCGCGGCGACCAGGTGCAGGTCTTAAGTGGCGTCAAGGCGGGAGACGAAGTCGTCACTTCGGGCCAGATCAAGCTGCGCAACGGCGCGCGCATCAAAATCAACAACAAGATAACCCCCACGGACGACGCCCACCCGACGCCGTCCGAACAATAGGCAGGGCCGCAAAGTGAATTTTACCGACATCTTCATCCGCCGCCCCGTTCTTGCCAGCGTCGTCAGCCTGATGATTCTGGTGCTGGGGCTGCGCGCGGTGTTCTCCTTGCCGGTCTTGCAGTATCCTTTCACCGAGAACGCGGTCATCACCGTCACCACCGCCTATTACGGCGCGAGCGCGAGCGACGTCGCGGGCTTCATCACCACGCCGC
Organism: Pseudomonadota bacterium; assembly: GCA_021845905.1. Lineage (GTDB taxonomy): Bacteria > Pseudomonadota > Alphaproteobacteria > Micavibrionales > UBA2020 > PALSA-926. The sequence continues at coordinate 12,016 of JAJZVA010000004.1, read as the reverse complement.
TCGAGAACGCCATCGCGCAGGCGAACGGCATCGACTACATGACGTCGACCAGCACCACCGGCCTTTCGACCATCACCGTCAACCTCAAGCTCAATTACGACCCCGACAAGGCGCTGACCGAAATCACCTCCAAAATCAGCGCGGTGAAAAATCAGCTGCCGCCCGAGGCGCAACAGCCGACCTTGAGTATCTCCATCGGCCAGACGATCGACGCCATGTACATCGGTTTCGGCAGCAAGGTGCTGGCCTCCAACTATATCACCGATTATCTCTCCCGCGTCGTGCAGCCGAAATTGCAGGCGGTCGACGGCGTGCAGACGGCGGAATTGCTCGGCGCGCAGAACTTCGCGCTCCGCGCCTGGCTCAACCCCAAAAAGCTCGCCGCCTACGGCCTCACCGCCGCCGACGTCAGCAAGGCGCTCGCCGCCAACGATTACATCTCCGGCCTCGGCAACACCAAAGGGCAGATGGTGCAGGTCAACCTCGATGCCTCGACGGGGCTACATTCGCTGTCGGCGTTCCGCAACCTGATCGTCAAGCAGTCGGGCGGGGCGATCGTGCGGCTGAAGGACGTGGCGCGCGTGTCGCTCGGCTCCGACAATTACGACGCGCAAGTGTCGTTCGACGGCAAAAAAGCCGTCTATATCGGCATTCAGGTCGCGCCCAGCGCCAACCTGCTCGACGTCATCCAGCGCATCCGCAAGATTTTCCCGCAGATTCAGGCCGAATTGCCGCAGGGTTTGCAGGGGCATATCGTTTATGATTCCACCAAATTCGTGCGCAGCTCGATTCATGAAGTTATCATGACGCTGCTCGAGGCGCTGGCCATCGTGACGCTGGTGGTCTTCGCGTTTCTGGGCTCGCCGCGCTCGGTGCTGATACCGGTCATCGCCATTCCGTTGTCGCTGGTCGGCGCGTTCTTCGTCATGCTGGCGCTTGGCTATTCCATCAATCTCCTGACGCTGCTGGCGCTGGTGCTGGCCATCGGCCTTGTGGTGGACGACGCGATCATCGTCGTCGAGAACGTCAACCGTCACCTCGAAATGGGCATGAAGCCAAGGCAGGCGGCGCTGGAAGCGGCGCGGGAGCTCGCGTCGCCGATCATCGTCATGGCGGCGGTGCTGGTCGCGGTTTATGTGCCGATCGGCTTTCAGGCGGGCCTGACCGGAGCGCTGTTCACCGAATTCGCTTTCACGCTGGTCGGTACGGTGATTATTTCCGCCGTCGTCGCGCTGACCTTGTCGCCGATGATGTCCGCCAAGCTGCTGCGCGCGCACAAGCACGAAGGCGGCAACTGGGAAGACCATATCGTTGCCTTCATCGACCGGTGGTTCGACGGCTTGCGCCGCTTTTACCAGCGCCGCCTGCACGCCAGCCTAGATTACGTTCCGGTCATCGCCGTTTTCGCGGTGTGCATCCTGACCAGCATCTATTTTCTTTACATGGGATCGAAACACGAGCTCGCGCCGCAGGAAGACCAGGGCGTGGTGATTTCGATGTCGACCTCCGCGCCGGATTCGACGCTTCAGCAGCGTCAGATGTTCGCGCATCAAATCTACAAGGATTTCGCGGCTTTCCCCGAAACGGCGCACGTCTTCCAGCTCGACGTGCCGGGGCGCGATATTAGCGGCATGGTTCTCAAGCCGTGGGATCAGCGTAAACGCACGTCCAACGACCTGCAGCCGATCGTCCAGCAGGAGGTGAACGGCATCGCCGGGCTTCAGACCGCCGTGTTCCAGCCGCCGTCGCTGCCCGGAAGCCGCGGCCTGCCGATCCAGTTCGTCATCCAGACGACCGATCCTTTCACCCGCCTCAACAAGGTCGCCGACAATTTCCTCGCCGCGGCCGAGAAGAGCCACATGTTCATGTTCCTGCAGTCCGACCTGCGCATCGACCAGCCGCAGGCGACGCTGGAGATCAACCGCAACAAAGCGGCCCAGTTCGGCCTCAGCATGAGCGACGTGGGGCAGGCGATGTCGGCGATGCTCGGCGGCGGCTACGTGAATTATTTCAGCCTCGACGACCGTTCTTATAAAGTCATTCCGCAGGTGGAGCAGCGCTATCGCCTCAACGTCGGGCAGCTCGGCAATTACTACATCAAGACGGCGGACGGCACGCCGGTGCCGCTCTCCACCCTCGCGCACATCAAGCGCGAGACGGTGCCGGAATCGCTCAATCACTTCCAGCAGCTCAACGCCGCGACGATACAGGGAGTGGCCTTCCCCGGCGTGCCGATGGGTACGGCGCTGGAGACGCTGAAAGACATCGCGCATAAAATGCTGCCGCAGGGCTATTCGATAGATTACGCGGGTCAGTCGCGCCAGTATATTCAGGAATCGAGCGGTTTCGCGGTGACGTTCGCTTTCGCCCTGATCATCATTTTCCTGACGCTCGCGGCGCAGTTCGAGAGCTTCAGCGATCCTTTGATCATTCTCGTCTCCGTGCCGATGTCGATCGCCGGAGCGATGATCTTCATCTTTCTCGGCATCGGCGGGGCGAGCGTCAATATTTATACGCAGGTCGGTCTTGTCACGCTGATGGGGCTGATCAGCAAACACGGGATTCTCATCGTCCAGTTCGCCAACGTCCTGCAGCGCGAGGAGAATAAAACGAAGCGCGAGGCGGTGGAGCTCGCGGCCAGCATCCGCCTGCGTCCCATCCTGATGACCACGGCGGCGATGGTGCTCGGCGTCGTGCCGCTGATCATGGCGACGGGCGCGGGGGCGATCTCGCGCTACAACATGGGGCTCGTTATCGCGGCGGGCCTTGGCATCGGCACGCTTTTCACCCTGTTCGTCGTGCCCGCCGCCTACATGCTGCTGGCGAAGGATTACAGCAAGGCGCGCAAAAATGAGGAAGACGCGCTTCTCGCCGCTCCGGCGGACGAAGCCGAAACAGTTTCCCCTTGATTTTCGGGCGGCGGGCGCTTTTAATAGGCGCCATCATGACGACGCAGGCAAGAAAAATCATCAGCGGATTGCTGGCGGTGGCGTTGCTCGCAACGCAGCTTTTGATGGCGCAGCATATGGCGGCGCATCTTGATGAGGATGCGCGTCTCTCTCATGCCGTGGCGCATGTGACAGGCGCACAGACGCCGGGCATCCATCATCGGCAACAAGATGACGATCATTGCGCCGTCTGCTTTTTCGCCAAATTTATTTTTCTCGCCATGGCGGTTGCTTTCTCGGTTTTGATGTCGCCAAGCTCCTTCCGGACGCGGATGTTCTTCCCGCCGCAACGTTTTCCTTTCCGGCACTGTTTCTGCGCTTATGACGCCTGCGGGCCGCCTCTTTTTCCCGCATAAGACTGAAAATCCGCTCTTTCACGCACAATGCAAGGAAATCATCATGCTAAAATTCAAAAAGCCCGCGGCAGGAGTTGCCGTGGCGGCGCTTGTCGCCCTGTTTCACCCGCAGGCCGCGCGCGCCTGCGCCTGCGGATGCGGCGTTTTCGACGTCAGTACGCCGCAAATGTTCCCGGCGGGCAGCGGCGGCACAATGTCTCTTGAATGGGACTACATGAACCAGGATCAGAACTGGAACGGCACCTCCAGCGCGCCTTCAGCCAACAACAACGACAAGCGCATCCGCACCGATTTTTATACCGCCCGGTTGCAATACATGTTCAACCGCGCATGGGGATATAACATCGAAGTGCCGTACTGGAGCCGTTCGTTCGATACCGACGTCGGCGGCGGCAATGTCGCGGCTTATAACCACGCCGCGCTGGGCGATATCCGCCTGAGCGGCGTTTACACCGGGTTTTCGCCCGACATGACCACAGGGCTGACTTTTGGCGTGAAACTGCCCACGGGGAGCCATACTTTGAGCGGCATGGACCGCGACACGCAGATCGGCACCGGCAGCACCGATGCTTTGCTCGGCGTTTATCACCGCGACCGTTTCGCCGCCGATCCGCATATCATGTGGTCGCTAAACGGCAAGCTGGATGTGCCGGTGCTGACGCAGGGCGGTTACCGTCCGGGCGTGGAATTCGACGCGTCGGCGGGCATTGCGCGCGATCCTGTTTCGTTTGGCGGAAAATTCAAAGTCGCGCCTTTCCTGCAGCTGGTCAATTCCTACCGCCTGCACGACAGCGGCTCCGCCGCCGATCCCGCCAATACCGGATATGAGCGTCTGCTGGTTTCACCGGGAGTCGAGTTCAGTTATGGCGCGGAAACGCTGGACGCCGACGTCGGCCTTCCTGTATACCAGAATGTGCGGGGCAACCAGCTTGTCGCGCCGGTCCTCTTTCAGGTTGTGCTGAGCCATGCGTTTTAAAAGCTTTATCTTGTCTGCCGCCGCGGCCGCGCTGATTTTCGGAGCGGTGACGGCGCGCGCGGACGTCGTGATCGGAAAACCCGCGCCCGCGCTTGTCGTCAGGGATTTCAGCGGACATGTTTTCAACCTTGCGGCGATGCGCGGCAAATGGGTCATCGTCAACTTCTGGGCTTCGTGGTGCCCGCCATGCCGTGAAGAAATGCCCGCCTTGAGCGCTTTTTACAGCAAGCATCGCGGCAGGTCTCTTGCCATGATCGGCCTGAGCGCGGATGGCGGCTCGGAAAGGGCCAAAGCGCGCGCGATGGCGAAAAAGCTCTCCTATCCCGCGGCATTTTACGCGGACGCGACGCAGAACGGCTTTGCCGCGCCGGACATGCTGCCGGAAACCGTCGTCATCGGGCCGGACGGCACGGTCGCGAGGGTTTTCGAAGGCGAAGTGACGGCGCAAAAGCTTTCCGCCGTTATTGATGAAAAGAGGGTCAAATGAACCGGCGCGATCTTTTGAAGCTGATGTCGGGCACCGCGCTCGGCGTGATGAGCGCGGCCGTTCTGCCGCCGATGAGCGCGCGCGCGGCGGATCGGGACACGCTGGAAGTGACGCTGACCGCGCGGCCGCATGTATACAGGCCGGTGCCGGATGCGCTCTTCTACGGCCTTGCCTACAACGGGCAAATTCCCGGGCCGATGATCCGCACGCGCGCAGGGCAGCGGTTTCGCGCGCGTTTCATCAACCATTCCGGCGGCGGCGGAACGATCCACTGGCACGGCATGATTTTGCCCAACGACATGGACGGCGTGCCCGACATCACGCAAATGCCCGTGCCCGACGGCGGGGCGTTCACCTACGATTTCACGCCCAACCCGCCGGGGTTCCGCTGGTATCACGATCATGCAGGTTTGGGCGCGGCGCGGGGCCTGTTCGGCGCCTTTATCGTCGACGACCCGCGCGATGAAAAAGCCGATGTCGAGGCCGTGCTGATATTCCACGACGTGCCGGACATGGAGAGCGTCGCGGATGCGCTGCAAGACGTTTCCACCGCGCCGATGGTCGTGCCGCCCGGGTTGCGCCGAACCATGAAGATGCCGGACATGAAGATGGGTCCCATGAAGACGGGTGCGATGAAACGCATGGGTATGAAAAAAACCGGCATGGGCGACGAGGTCGCTTATCTCGCCCGTTGCGTCAACGGCGCGCTTTATCCGCAGACGAAACCGATTAAGGTCAAAGTCGGCAACCGCGTGCGCCTGCGCATCCTCAACGCCAGCCCGACGATGACGCATTATATCGCGCTCGGCGGGCACAAGCTCACCGTCACGCACAGCGACGGCAATCCGATGCTCCGCCCGGTGACCGTCGAGGCCTTGCGCGTCGGCGTCGCGGAGCGCTATGACGCATGGTTCGAAGTGACGAAGGCGGGCGCGTGGTTGCTGGAAGATCTCGCCGGCGACGCGCTTTCACGCAGGCAGGCGGTTTTGATCCATACCGAGGGCATGGAGAAAGCGCCGCCGGTAAAACCCGGGCAATCCTTGGCGGGCGTCGAATATTTCACTTATCCCCTGGCGGGCGCGGCAGGGCCTTTGCGCCATCCGCTGGTGCCGGGGCGCATCGACGTGACGGCCGATTATACGCTCGGCGGAGGAAAATGGGGCGTGCCGCGCTGGACGATGAACGGCAAGATATGGCCGCATACGCAAAAAATTTTCGTCAACCGCGGCGATCGTGTTTTGGTGCGCTTCAAAAATCATACCGACATGGATCATCCCATGCATTTGCACGGGCATGTCTTCCAGCTGGTCGAACTCAACGGGCAGTCGCTGACCCAGCCTTTGCCCAAGGACACGACGCTGATTCCCGCGAATGGCGGCACGGGCACGTGGTTCTTCGAGGCGACCTCTCCGCCGGGGCGCTGGGTTTTGCACTGCCACAATGATATCCATATGGAAGACGGCATGATGACCGAGGTCTATTACAAGGGTCCGCAGTCGAAATATTATTTGACCGGATCGTGACCTGAAGCGGTTTATTCAAATTAATTATTTGATTTATATTGATATCTTCAAGGAATAAATCTTTGGTTGAGAAAAATTATGAACTGCCCTATAAACCATAATATAAAACGTGCGCTAAAAATGGGAACGTCGGTTTAAGGCTGGTTTTAGAAAGTGATAAGCAACATGACGAAGGCTTTTGCATACAGACAGACGGAAATCGGCGAGCTGACGAATGAAGGCGTCTATATCGGCCGTCTTGCGGACAAGAATGGCAAAAAAAGAGATTACTTTGCCGCGCCGACTGATGCGCAGGACGAAAACGGCGAGAGGCTTTCCCTGACTTTCAATCAGGCCGCGGCATACGCCAAAAAAGCAACCTATCTTGATCACAACGACTGGGTCGTTCCGACCAGCTGTAGAGACAAAAATGGCGCGCCGGATGTTCTGAATGCAATATGCTACAATAAGGGCAAAGGGGCCTTTAAAGATACATTCGATGACAAAACATATGAGACGGCTTTCTACTGGTCGTCTTCGTCCGGCTTAAGCGATTCCACCGCGAGAGTTCAAAACCTCTGCACGCGCGCTCAGCATATTGCCGGTAAACCGTTCGATTTTTATGTCCGACTTGTCCGGAGCCTCCCCGCTTAATCAAACCTTTTACGGCTTGTTGAACCCTGAATGCTTCGCTGCAAGAACGGCGCCTGCATACAGAGTTGCCTTCCGGACGCGAAACGATTCTTCAGGGGAGGGACATTTGCCTTTGGGGCATATTTTTATGGCCTCTCGCCTTATACCCCGAAATATGCCCCGAAAAATTGCGGTTGTACGCGGCCTTGTGCGGACGCCGAAAGACGCGCACGGAAAGTTAGCCCTTTGTTTGCAAGGGCTTGGCGAACTTCTGCGCTGGGCAAGATCAGAACATATAATATAGGCGCTACCGTCAGGCTGGGTCTGATTGCAGCGGTCAGGATCGCGGAAAGTGCCGCCGCCCTGTCCGTGTCCTGAGCAAAGGCGAACTCTGACAAGAGCGCGGAAATTAATGCAAAGGCTTTTTCCGCATCCTGCCTTGTCGGGTTTTCGGGGATCAGGAATTTTTTGCTGTTAAAAACGCCATACATGCCCGTTGCGGCATCGTACCCGGCCTTTTGCATGAGCGTACCATCAGGGCGCAGATAAGGCTGGTGAGCTATGCCGTTCAAGACGGGCAAATGCCTGTAGTCCGTGGCATCGTGCAGGACAGAAACAACGCGCTGGGGTGGGTCTATTCTTGTCCATTCCTTACTTCTCCCGTCAAAGCGCTCCCATAGGGCCGTGCTTGCCAGAGCTACGGTCAGGGCAGGCAGGCTTAGATTTTTGACGGAGGTCTCTTTTGTGCCGGGGTCTGTGGTGACTGTCACAATCAGACCGCCGCGCTGGTAATATAGCCCCGGCGTTGAAAGTTCCTGCTGCGCCCGATCTGCAATCCTATGGATTTCACCGCTTATGCAGCGAATAACGGGTTTCATCCGGGCGGCCTTGACCTCTACGTCGAGATATTGCAACAGATCGCGCACATGCCGATCAGCGCAATGCCCGTGCTGACATTTGAAACCGCCGATAGGGTAATTATCGTCAGGCTCGAAATATGCCGTGCCGCCGTTAGCGCCTCCGGTATGTTCGGCAACCCAAGGGCATGTAATATCATGCTTGCCGCCGCCGAGGGGGTTTTTATATAACCCCTTGGCTTTCAGGGCGACAATAACGGCGTTTTCGTCTGGCCGGGGGATAAAGATTTCCTCCCCGGCATCGGGACGCTCTGCATGATCTTTCTTTGAGATTCCTTTCGGTCGTCCTGCTGGGATCATATCAAGAGCAAGGCCGTTGACCAGATCGTCAATGCTATATCGTAAATCAGGCTGCCATGTTTCAAGGCGGCAGCAGAAAGCCGGATCGTGTTTCCCATTCACGCCTTCAGGCAACCGCGCCAACCGCGCCGTATGGCCGCCTGCGCCGGGATCGCAAAGCCCAGCTTGAATGATCGCATTTACAAGGCGGTCGGCTGTTACCGTTTCCTGAATAGGGGTTTCAAGAATGTACCCGGCCTGATAGTTGTCGGGGGATGTTTCCAGCATCCATGACGGCGGTAGCGTCAGGCGTTCAAGCGCAACCTTGCTGCCAACGTCATCCAGCATGACAGCATACAGCGCCACGAATTGCTTTTTTTGCCGCTTATATTCCCCGGCTTCATTCGGACGGAACACGGCAAGGCTGAAGTAATGATTATAGTCTGGCGGCACGGGGGGATGGTCAGCGTTCCAAGCGCGGCCAGACCATGCAGCTGGGGGTACTTCCTGCGGATTCCCCTTGAAGCTCACAAGGACAGGGCGCACGTTTGTTTTTGCCGTTCCAAATACAGCTTCAAGAAAGCCGTGGTTTCTGATCGTGTAGGTTTCGTCGGTTTCATCGTGTTCTACGGTAACAGGTAAGGAATGTGTCTGGGACATAATTATTATGCTCCTTTTTTGAAAATACGGATCGTGATGGGAGATTGCAGGTGATAGCGGGCGTATCTCGTAGGCGGGACATGCTCTGTTTCAATATCCAATTCCCATTTGTGACGGATTTTTGAAATATGTTGGGTCAGGCTAAGAACAAAGTATTCGCTGAGAGCCTACGTGCCAGCCTTCAGCAGAATTTTGATCGCTGTGATCTCCGCGCCAAAGCCCTCCATCGGAAAAATATTCCTTCAGGATATATGATAGGTTTTTAATAAACTGAGTTTCAGGCAGTTTCCGCGCGGCGGGGTTTTTAACAGTTGGATACTCATTCTCTAAACAAGCCTCCAAGCTTCTTATAAACCAGTTAAGAGAACGCATCAGGCTGTTGCCATTCTGGTCAATTTCTTTGAGTAATTTATCGTACTCAGAGTCCTCGATGTTATGCGTTGCTTTACCGTTGGCTTTTGCCGACATGATACTGCCCCAAAAATGCACGGCGCTATCTTTTCCAAGGGGTAAGAGCAGCTGACGGAAATCCTTTGCTTTTTTTAAGACTTTGGTTTGATTGTCTTGTAATTGTTTTGGCGTAGGAAGGTCTTTGTCTTGTTCCAGCCTTTGATATCTCAGTAGGACAATGTTCATCTCTGCGAGCATTTTCTGCATAGGCTTGAACATCCAAAAATAGTGTGTAGTTATAATGCTCTTTTTATAAAGGTTAAATAACTGAAGTACATCTTCTTCAGTGTACCTCACATCTTCGACCTCATTCTCTATGGGGCGTCCATCAGGCCTTTACCCTTTTTTCTGCAAATTTCCCGACAATAACCTTCCCCTCGCTGGCGACGGCATCCAGAAAATTGCTCCATTCCTGCATCATTTTTGTGCGCTCTTTGAGGAATTGAGCGCGGTCATAGGCGGCATCTACCTCATTGGCCAACACTATAATGACAATTTTTATTCTCTCAGAAACTCAGATTCTGAGTCGTATACAAAAGTGATTGGCATCAAGAGTGTGAAGGGGGATGGGGGCGGGGGCTGAAAAATTTCCACTGCCCACAAAAAACTCTAACACATTAAGCGGCGGTTGCTATTCGCACGCCTGTGCCATACCAACACGTTGTTTCTGGAGGCCAGCCATCCCAATTGGCGGCTTTCCATGGGGTTTTCTTACATAGGCTTGGCTGTTCAGCTCTCATTTCTAAATTGCAGCATGAGTAAAATGGGCAAGGTTTTTCTTTGAGACTTTGGGTCGTAATAAATTTTTCTCCATCAATATGGCGCATCATAAAGTCAAATGAGGAGTGGACAACCCTGAATCTCATTTCGGCTTTTTCATCTCGTGGAGGAACTGCAAACCAATATAGGGAATCTTTCTGGATAACATCTTGCCCACCCATCCCGATCTGCATTACAGCACAGGGAGAGATTGTTAATATTTCATTTCCAAGTTTTTTTAAATCAGTTTTTGCCAAGTCAATCATCTTTAATTCAAAAAACGGCTCGTTCATGCGCTTCAAAGTGGCTTTTTCTACAAGTGACAGCAAATCTCGGATTCCTGCTTCCAAATTACTGTTTCCCGGATATATGTCTTTAAGCCTATTTATAGCTACCCTCTGCCGGGCTTCATTTTCCTTTAGTTCTTTTTTAATTAAATTCAAAAAGTGATTATAAGGATCAGTGCCATTAATCCTCAATTTATCTGCTTCTTTTAAGTAATGTATTCCGCTGGGCCCTCGATGGCAGGGACCGCTTACATGCTAATGGACACTTTATTCAGCCAGCTTCTGCTGCTGATGTGGTTAAATCTTTGGAACATTTAAACTCTCCTATGAGCTCGTTTGTTGCGGAGCGATGTGAACTGGGAAGCTCATATTCAGTCGGAAAAGATGTTTTATACGGCGAATACAAGAAATGGTGCGACGACAACGGCATTAAACATCCGGATATCAAAGAAAAATTCTGCGAAAATATTAAAAATGCTTTTCATGGCGATATCAAACCTTCCCGTCCGAGGCATGAAGATGGGCGTGAGCAGGTTTTCTTGGGAATTCGCATATTGTGAGTTTTGGTCAGGGCAGTCAGAGCAAACATGGACTTTCTATATATTATATAAGTAATTTTTTATCTATATGCACATTAAGTAAGTATTTACCCTGACCACCCTGACCATTCTAAGGTTCATCATTTGGGCTGTTCAACTTGCTTACACTAAGGACACATGAAGCTTTCAGTGAGATGTTCTAATTACGATAATCGGAGAGCATCGTAGAAATATTTAGAAAAAACTCCTTGAAAACAGCGGATGACAAAGCAAGATGCCCGCCTTCCGCCGATTTTCATTACACGGTCGGTCTTGCCCTCTCCACATCTGCGCGCTTGTGCGTTGTGAGGATTCAACATCTAAATATGTAGATTATCGGACTCCGCAAACACCTCGGAAATATCTCGAAAAATCCTTTAAAAACAGGAAAGGTTAAAGAAGTGATGAGCATCTCCCGAAAAAATTCCATGCACTTAAAATCACATCTCAGCCTTGATGCGCTGGACGGTGCCGGTGCCGAGCTTCAGGGCCTTGGCGGTTTTCAGGATGCCCATGCCGCCTTTCAGCATGGCCTGCACGCGCCTGACGGTATCGGCGTCCGTCTTCGGGCGACCGAGGGTCTTGCCGCTGGCGCGCGCCCTGTCGAGACCGGCGTTGACGCGCTCGCGGATAATTTCGCGCTCAAACTCTGCGAATACGCCGAGCATCTGGAAAAGTGCCCTGCCGCTGGAGCTGGTGGTGTCCAAGCCCTGCTGTAGTAGGAAGAGATCTACGTTTTGACTTTTCAGGTCATTTAAGAATGTGACCAAGTCCTGCAGCGACCGCCCCAGCCGGTCGACCGACCACGCCATGACGACGTCAAACTTGCGCTGCGCGGCGTCCCGGCATAAGCGGTCGAATTCGGGCCTTTCCTGCCGCCCCTTTGCCCCAGAAACGGCGTGATCTCGGTAGACCCCGACAACCCGCCAGTCACTTTTGTTGGCTACGGTTTCAAGCGCCTGCCGCTGGTTTTCCGTCGTCTGCCCGCCGGTTGATACTCTGAGGTATAGAGCTGCACGTTTCATATAGGCCTCCTTGGCTTCAGGGTGTGGCACCATAGCCGATCAGATTGAGCAGAAAGTCGGATGCGACAGCGGCAAGGCCGTGATGTTTGGTTTTTCGCATCGTGCCATGCTGCTTGCCCCAGCCAAAGATGCACTCGATCATTTTGCGTTTGTTCTGCG
>JAJZVA010000024.1 GCA_021845905.1 Pseudomonadota bacterium | reverse complement strand
TTTTGTCCTCCGCGCTGAAATGGCGGCGCGTCTTGCGCTTGATGTCACGCACGGTCTTTTCCACCGCGCTCCGGCTCTCGTCTTTCTGTCTCATCTTCGTTCCTTTCGGTCCTCTAACGAGCCAGATCTATCACCTTATGAAATTGCCCTCAACTGTCTAACAAGTCCTGACGGGGTACAATGTCATATTATTAATAATATGTAAAGAATTTTTTAAAATTGTAAATATATCAATTAGATAATATGTATTGAAAAGAAAAAGAAACGTGCATATACATAACGCATGACATTACGAATCATACACATTATCGGCGCGGGAATGGCGGGGTCGGAAGCCGCATGGCAGGCGGCGGAGTCCGGAGCCAAGGTCGTTCTCCACGAAATGCGCCCTCACCGCAAAACAGATGCGCACCAGACCGACAAATGCGCGGAGCTGGTCTGCTCCAATTCCTTCCGCTCGGACGACGCGGAATATAATGCCGTCGGCTTGCTGCACGAAGAAATGCGTCGCGCGAATTCATTGATTATGAAATGCGGCGACGAAGCGAAAGTGCCGGCCGGCGCGGCGCTGGCCGTCGACCGCGAGGCTTTTTCGGACGCCGTGACCAAAGCGTTGCATGAACATCCGAACATCACCATCGAGCGCGGCGAGATCGCCGGACTGCCGCCGGAAGACTGGGAGAATGTCATCATCGCCACCGGCCCGCTCACCTCGCCTGCGCTCGCCGAGGCGGTGCGCAAACTTTCCAACGAAGACAGCCTCGCCTTCTTCGACGCCATCGCGCCGATCGTCCATGCCGACAGCATCGACATGAGCAAAGCGTGGTTCCAGTCGCGATACGATAAAGGTGACGGAAAAGACTATATAAACTGCCCGATGGAAAAGGACGAATACTACGCCTTTATCGACGCACTGATCGCGGGCGAAAAAACAGAATTCAAAGAATGGGAAAAAGACACGCCCTATTTCGAAGGCTGTTTGCCGATCGAAGTGATGGCCGAGCGCGGACGCGAAACCTTGCGCTGGGGCCCGATGAAATCGGTCGGCCTCGATTATCCCGAAGATCATCCGAACAGCGCGCAATTCCCCCGCCCGTGGGCGGTCGTGCAACTGAGGCAGGACAACGCGCTCGGCACGCTTTATAACATCGTCGGCTTTCAAACAAAGCTGAAATACGGCGAGCAGACGCGCATCTTCCGCATGATCCCCGGCCTTGAAAACGCGGAATTCGCAAGGCTCGGCGGCATCCACCGCAACACCTTCATCAACAGCCCGAAACTGCTCGACACGACGCTGCGGCTGAAAGTGCAGCCACGTTTAAGGTTCGCAGGGCAAGTGACCGGTTGCGAAGGTTACGTTGAAAGCGCGGCGGTCGGCTTGATGGCCGGACGTTTCGCCGCCGGACTGGAAAGCGCGCCGCCCGTCACCACCGCGATGGGCGCGCTACTCAACCACATCACCACCGGCGCGAACGCGGAAACCTTCCAGCCGATGAACGTCAACTTCGGCCTGTTCCCGCCGCCGGACGACAAGATAAAAGGCCGTGACCGCAAGAAAGCCTACACATCCCGCGCGCTCAACGATTTTGATAGCTGGCTCGAAAGCTTCAAAAAAGCAGCCTAGAAAACCACCCGCACCACAAGCCCGTGCGGCTTTGCGTCTTCCAGCGCCACTTTAGCGTGATGCATATCGGCAACCCAGCGGACGATCGAAAGTCCGAGGCCGCTGCCTGAGTCCGCGCTTTTATTGACGCGGTAAAAACGCTCGAAGACCTTGTCTTTATTCTCCGCAGCGATGCCGGAGCCGCTGTCGGTCACCGTGAGGACGATGCCATCCACGCCTTTGGCGAGGGAAACGGAAATCATTCCGCCCTCGGGCGTGTATTTGATGGCGTTGTCGACAAGATTGCGCAACAATACGCCGAGAGCCTCGGCATAGCCTTGCAGATAAAGGCCCTGCTCGATCTCCGCTTCCAGCGACTGCCCGCGCCGCACCGCAAGAGGATGTATCTCGCGCAACGTCTCCTCCGTCAAAAACGACAGATGCAGCTTTTCCATCGGTTCGTTCTGGTTTTGCAGCCGCGCGAAAGACAGCAACTGCTCGATCAACTGCCCGGCGCGGTTGATGGAGGCCTGCAAATTCTCCAGACCGTCCTTGCAGGCAGGCACATCGGCGGCTTTTTTGACCAGCACCTGCGTTTGGGTTTTCATCGCGGCAAGCGGCGTGCGCAACTCGTGCGCGGCGTTGTCGGTGAACTCGCGCTCGCGCTGAAACGTCTCTTCAACGCGCGCAAACAGCCGGTTGAGGGAGACGATGAACGGCGCGATCTCGCGCGGCAGGGTGCGATCGCATATAGGCGCGAGATCCTGCGCGTTGCGCAAATTCAGCTCGTCGGCGATCGCGCGGATCGGCCGCAGGCTCTCCGTCGTTCCCGCCCAGAGGATCAGCAAAATGAAAGGCAAAAAGATGATGCCCGGCATCAGCAGGCTGGCGAGAATCTGCATGATCAGCTCTATGCGCACCTCGCTGTTTTCCGCGACTTCGACGGTGATGGCGGTCTTCGCATCCCTGTAAACGAAAAAGCGCCAGTGAATCCCGCCGATGTCATGCCGCGAAAATCCGGGTGCCTCGGCCTTAAGGTCCTTGAAGGCGTCCGCCTCGCGCGATTGCGTGATCAGCCGCCCGTTTTGCCAGATGCGGTACCACAGCTTCCTTTCGTAGAAATGCGAGAAGTCGAACGTGTCGGCATCGAGATGCAACCCATGCCGCTCGTGCTCCTCAAGCTCATGCTGCGTCATGCGCAAAAGGAGCTTCGCGTTCTGCGCCAGTTGCGCGTCGTAAACCTCGTCGATCTCGTGATAGGTCGACAAAAGCGCCAGCCCGCCCATCACAAGCCCGGTGATGATGACCGGAATACCGATCAGCGACAAAAGGCGCAGGCGCAGGGAGTAGGTTTTCTTTTTCATGACGGGATCATGTAGCCAAGACCGCGTATGGTCTTGATGAGGGTTTTACCGAGCTTGCGCCGCAGCGCGGAAATATGAACTTCTATGGTGTTGCTTTCGATATCCTCGTTCGACCAGTCGTAAACATGTTCCTCGATGCGCGCCTTGCTGACGACGCGCCCGACATTTCCGGCCAGAACTTCCAGCACGGCCAGCTCCCGCGCCGAAAGCGGAACCGCATGACCGTCTCTGGAGGCGATATGCGCCGTCTTGTCGAAAACGATGCCTTCCGCCAGCATCAGGGGCGCCATCTGCCGCTGGCTGCGGCGGATCAGCGCCGCCACGCGCGCGAGAAGCTCATCGAGCTCGAAAGGTTTGGTCAGATAATCGTCGGCGCCCGCGTTCAGCCCTTCTACCTTCTGACGCAACGCATCGCGCGCCGTCAAAAGAAGCACGGGGCAGTCATCCTTCGCGTCGCGCATATCCTTGAGCAGGTCGAGCCCTGACCTGACGGGCAGGTTGACGTCGAGGACGACAAGATCGTATCGCGTCGTGTGCAAAGCTTCCGCCGCGTCCTCCGCCGCCCTGCACCAGTCGACGGCATAAGCGGTTTTAAGCCCGTCCGCCGTCGCCTTGCCAAGCATCCTGTCATCTTCCACCAGAAGAATTCGCATGAGGTTCGCTCTCTATTGTTGGTGATTTTTTCGCGCGTGTTTTTCGCGACCATCGTAGACCTTTTTTTTTCATCGCAATAGCTTTTTCTGTCAAAATAAGATGTTGAAATATATAGATTAAATTCTTTTTAAGGCTTGGCTGTTATATTTGAAGCGGGAGGATCAAATGTTTACCGCCACGCAATTTTTTGCAGCAAAGGAGAAAAATCAACGTCGCAAAAAAGGCGATAAAAAAGACTCAAGGCATCATCACAATGTCTATGTGATCGAGCTCGACCCACGCGTGCTCAAAGACCGCAAGTTCCGCGCCGCTAATCCAAATCATGACCCCGTCAAGCCGTGTCTCTATGTCGGTTCGACAGGCCTTTCGCCACACGAGCGCTTTCTCAACCACAAGGGCGGCTATAAATCAAACCGCTACGCGGAAAAATTCGGGTTGCATCTGCGTCCGGATTTGTTTGCAGTGTACAACCCGATGCCCTATGAAGCGGCGCTGGAGATGGAGGAAGAACTCGCGGAAAGTCTGCGCGAAAAAGGTTATGCGGTGTGGTGGGGATAAACATCCACCGCTCGTCATCTCGTCATCCCTGCGAAAGCGGGCCCTACAAAATCATATCCTTAAAAACGCCAGACGTGAGCGAAGCGACGGACAAGGCGTTCGATCTAGACGGCGATATCCGCTTCCGGTGAGGCATCAGATGCGTGAAAGAGCAAGATTGTATAGATGATGATCAATGGCAGGACTATAACACGCCAAGGCATTTCAAAGACCAGGATGACTGCATACAGTTTGTTCATACGGGAAAATAGGCAGCTTGTGTTTTACGAGAAACTAGCTATAAAAATACTTAGAGGTGGCCTGCGCGTCATCGGAATTGGTCTATATTTTATCGCGGCTATTTTTCTAAGCGGAATGAACTATGCTGCCCTTTCTGGTTCTTCATCTTTATTGTTACATGAGTTACAGCCCACAATTATAGAAAAACTTGAATATCTATTTTATATACCGATGGCGCAAGGTTTTTTGCACTTCGGATTCGGTGGGACGATAGGGGTTGTATTCATACTGCTGGCTATAACCACGAACTTGTTTAAAGAATGGAAAATTCCGCTCGGAATTGTCTTGTTATCAGCGGTAGCATTATCCCTTTTTATGACCCTTTCAGTTTTTTACCTCCTATCATCGCCTGAAATGTTAAAATCAATGCCGGCACATCTTCAACGGCCATTCATGGTCGATTATACGACTGGTGGTATTACAACTATTACTCTTGCGGTTGTCGGTGCAATACTAATTCGTCCAAAGGCATTAAAAATCCTTAGGATTACTCTATACACAGTTGGGTGCTTTTTTCTCTCATCAATGAACTCAAAATTGTATTTTCATTTTCCTTTAGTGGCTGCGGTAGTTCCGACCCCCGTTACTGGGAAGTTAGAGACAACACTGCTTTATGGGATAGTGGGGCTGTCATCTATATTCTTTGCGATGTCAATAAACCGCTTTCAGGATTGGAGGCTTCCACTTGGAATTGTCTTGTTAGCGGCAACGGGGCTGACCGTTCGTGATCTGTTTCAATCTGGTTACTCAACAGTGAAATCTCAGGCCATTCTTAACTCCATGGGGATACATATTAAGCTTCTCCCATGTTATATTGACAGCTATGTCTTTGGCAGCATTTTTACAATTGCCTTCTTGATCATCGGCATTGTGTTGGTTTTGCCAAGTTGTCGAAATAATTTTTTTAGTACAAAAAATTAGAAATATTTATCGTGCACACACTTGATAGTCGCCAATCTCATATAAGAAAAACCCCATATGAAAGTGCACCGGCAATAAAGATAAAAACCAGTGCCATCATAAGAATAAAAGACACGCCCATTATCAGGTCTTTATCGTAGGGCAAAGGAGCTTTGGGCAATAAGAGCCGCAGAATTGGTTTAACCACTAAAAATACAAGTATAGCGGCAACAGAAAGATAAATAACTGTACCTATCAAACCCATATTGCCTCGCTATCTCAACGGTAAGTCAATCACTCACCCCGCCAATTTTTCCTTCACCATTCCACCCGCTTTGGCAAAGTCCATTTGTCCGGTGTATTTGGATTTAAGCTCGCCCATGACCTTGCCCATGTCCTTGATGCTCGAAGCACCCGCGGCGCTGATGGCGGCTTCGACGGCGACTTTCATTTCATCTTCGCTCATTTGTTTCGGCAGATAGCGCTCGATGATTTTGATCTCGGTGGCTTCCTTGTCGGCGAGGTCCTGCCGGTTGCCCTTTTTATACATCTCGATGGACTCGTTGCGCTGCTTGATCATCGACTGCAACAGGGCGAGGATTTGGGAGTCCGATATCCCTTCGCGACTCTCGGCGGTGCGGGAATCGATATCCTTCTGCTTCATGGCGGCGATGATCAGGCGGATGGCGCCGACGGCGGCCTCGTCTTTGGCAAGCATGGCGGTCTTCAGGTCGGCGGTGAATTTTTCTCTTAACATGATATGTCTCCTTGATGTTCAGAGCATCATAACAGCCTGAAATATAATTACAAGCAACGGGGGCTTGCATCCCTCGCCCTTCCTGCATAAAATGAACGCTCTGCCTTGGGGTTTCAGGCATTGATTTAAAAGGTTATTCAAGATGACAACGAAAGTTCCGATTACCCTGGCCGGGTTCGCCCAGCTTCAGGAAGAGATAAAAACTCTCAAAACCGTGGAGCGCCCGGCGATCATCCAGGCGATCGCGGAAGCGCGCGAGCACGGCGACCTGTCGGAAAACGCCGAGTATCACGCCGCGCGCGAACGGCAGAGCTTCATCGAAGGCCGCATCATTGAGCTTGAAGACAAAGTCTCGCGCGTCGACGTCATCGACCCCGCCAAAATGGAAGGCGAAGTCGTCAAGTTCGGCGCGACGGTGCAGGTGGTGGATGAAGACACGGAAACGGAGCACACCTACCAGATCGTCGGCGAATACGAGTCCGACTACGAACAGGGCAAGCTCGCCTTCACCGCGCCGCTGTCGCGCGCGCTGATCGGCAAGAGCGTCGGCGACGCCGTCGAGGTCAAGACGCCGAAAGGCGAGAAGTCCTACGAGATTCTCAAGGTCGTTTATAAATAAATCTTATCCGGCATTTTTGAACTGGCGCGGCCTGTCAGGTCGTTGCCTGTCGGCGTGTTGCGCGTCCGGTTGCGACGCGGCGACGGGCGCGGGCTTTTTGAGCACGGAAGGCGCGCGTGCATAGTCCTGCTCTTCGAACACTTTGTCGACATCACCCTTCCATGCGCCGTAATAACGCTCCAGCAATCGCAAGGCCCAGTTCTTCCCGCTCTGCGCGATCTCGTGCAACGGCGCGAGATAGACGCTTTCGTCGTTGCCTTCTTCATCGCGGATATCGCGGCGTTTCAATCCTGCTTCGGCGACGGCAAGGCAGTTCTTCGCCAATTCCTGCACGGTCGTGCCCATGAACGGCGTTTGCAGGCCGGTGCGCGGCGTCTGCATGCGCAGATATTCGCGGTCGTCTTCCGTCCAGTCGCGCACCATCTCGTAAGCGGCGTCGAGCGCCTTCTTGTCGTAGAGCAGACCGACCCAGAACGCCGGCAGCGCCTTGATCATCTCGGCGGGGCCGTTGTCCGCGCCGCGCATTTCGAGGAAACCGCGCACGCGCACTTCCGGCCAGATCGTGTTGAGGTGGTTTTCCCAGTCGCCGAGCGTCGGCTTGCGCCCGGGGAAGGCTTCCAGCCTGCCCTCCATGAAGTCCGTGAAAGTCGCGCCCTTGACGTCGACGAAAACGTCGCCGTTGTAAATGCCCAAAAGCGGCATACTCATGGCGTAATCGACGAACTTTTCGAAGCCGAAGCCTTCCTCGAAAGCGACAGGCAACATGAAGCCGAAGCGCCCATCCATGTAATTGTGCAACACTTCGCTGCGCGTGCTCTGATATCCGCTGGGACGTCCCTCGCTGAAAGGAGAATTGGCGAACAGCGCCGCCGCGACGGGCTGGAGCGACAAGGCCACCCGCACCATTTTGACCATGTCTTCCTCGGATTCATATCCCAGATTGACCTGTACGGACGACGTGCAGCTGGCGCCATCCGCCGCATGCAACACATGCTTTTTCTCCATCAGATCGCGCCATGCGGCATAACGCGACTTGGGCACTTCGGGCATATGATCGCCGTCGCGCGTCGGGTGATAGCCCAGCGCCAGCATGCCAATGCCGAGGGATTCAGCGATCTTGATCGCCTCGGCGATGCAGGCGTCCGTCTCCTGCGCGGTCTGGTGAACGTTTTTGAGCGGCGCGCCGCTGGTTTCCATCTGTCCGCCGGGTTCAAGCGACCAGCCGATATGGTCTTTCTCCAGCTCGATCAGTTTGTCTTTTTCGTAGCCTGGCTTCCAGCCCCGCTCGACAGCCATTTTCTCAAGAAAGTCGCGTAAACCGGGTTTTCCGTCCACGCCGATGTAGGGTACGGGCGCATGCCCCTCCTGAAGATAAAAAGGCGGCTTCTCATGCTCGACGCCCACGAGCTGCTTGTCGGCGGGCGTGCAACATTTTCTGAACCATTCGACAAGGTCAGCCTTGCTTTGAATCTCTTTGTTCATGTCGTGGCTACGCCTTGACATTTTCCGGGTACCTCTAAACTATGTTTTCCAAAAGCGGGCTGGGCTTCAAACTTTATAAATCACGCGAGTACGTATGAAGGACAGCTCAGTAGTCCATAAAACAATTCACTATTATGTTCCAAAATGCTGCGCTGCGCAAGAAGATTCCCATATGCGTTTGGAGAAAGAATCCGGCCGCCCCCTTCGATTAAACAGCGAGGCTCCTGACAAGGCGGAGGGAAAATCTGTTAACATTACCCCCTATACTCCCTAAATGAGCGAGGCACTGATCGCCATCGCTGAAGTACTGAACCTTCGCGTAGTCGCCACGGAAGTAAAGCGAAGACGACAAGTAGCGACCCGAATCCGTTTCGTCAAACGTGCTTTTGAATGCGCCCTTGCTCTTGTTGTTGAACATGACCTTCAGAATATCCGGCTCACCATACTTGTCTTGCCAGCCGGTCGGCACAACCCAGTCTCGGTGACCGAGAGTTCTTGCTTTTTGGGTGTATTCTGCGGCTTCGTTGAAACTTAGGAAAAGCCTGTTGCCATTATCGTCCCGTGCATCCTCAGGAGCGGCAAAGTAATATTTCTCCACGCCATTTGAAGCCACAAAGCGGCCAATATAAACGCCTTCTTTTGTCAGTTCGCCTTCTTGCGTTTGCCTGTATACGAAAGGTTTCAGGGTTGTAGTGGCGGCGGTCACGGCATTGCCGTTGGCGGGCGCATCAAGCAGGCGCACGTTCAGCGCGCGCGGAGTCCTGATGACCAGATGCCCCTCTTCGGTGAGCATGACCGTGGTTTTATTTGTTGTGTGATCAATGATGACTTCGTCAATCTCGACTTCTACCGGTTCGCCCGCCTTTGCCATGTTTTTATCCTCTTATAAATCGCTGTGACATTTTCTTCGTTTTGAAAGTCATATTTGACATTATTATATTTTATTATGTTTTTTATATATGAAATTTAAAACATTGTAAAATGAAAAATAGATTCCGTAAAAAAAAATACAATATGGATAAAATAACCCAAAAATCAGGGAGTTATAATTCAGTATCACCTGAAAGCTTGCAAATTAGTTATGAATATAAAAGTTGTGCAACTGACAAGGCGGTTATCAGCGCTGTTTCCGCCCTCAGAACCCGTGGCCCGAGCGAGGCCGGATGTATATTATTTATTTTCATAATATAATTAATTTCATCTTCAGAAAAACCACCCTCCGGGCCGATCAGGATCGCCAGCGGTTTCCCCGCCAGCGAGCGCACAACATCGATCAGCGGTGGCGCTTCTTTTCTCTCAATGCAAAAGATGATGCTTCTATCTTTACTCACTGATTCTATACAATTTTTAAGATCATAGACTTGATCAACAGCCATCACGTCGCACCGCTCGCACTGCTCCGCCGCTTCAACGGCGATGGCTTCCAGCCGCGCCTGATTGATTTTGTGCACAACAGTATGCGCGCAAATGATGGGAATAAACTTCACCGCCCCGAGTTCGCACGCTTTTTCGATCATGAGATCAAAGGCATCTTTCTTTACAGGCGACGCCATCACCCAGATATCAGGACTCGGCTTATATTCAGATATAAGATGAACCAATTGAACAACCGCCTTGTTTTTCTTTATTTCCGCTATCTCGCCCAGCCAGTCGCCTTCATGTCCGTTGAACAGGCGCAAAGCGTCGCCCGCCGATTTTCTCATGACGTTCCTGAGATAATGCGCCTGCCCTTCCGACAAGGCACAGAATTCACCGGCGGAGAAGTCCGCATCGGGAACAAACAAACGTACGAGATTTTTATAATCTTCCATGTCAAAACCACCTTGTTTAGCCTATTATGAGAGCCGGAGAAAAGAAACCATGTTCTCGGATATCGATCTCTCACAAATCGTTTTCAGAAAAACGCCGGAATCTTGGCATCCTTATATCAAACTGACCCGCATCGACCGTCCCATCGGCATCTGGCTTTTGCTCATGCCCTGCCTGTGGGGCATCTTTTTGGCCGACAACGGACTTGCCAACATGAATGCCCATACCTTCCGGCTGGCGCTGCTTTTCACTGCGGGCGCGGCATTGATGCGCACGGCCGGATGCATCGTCAACGATCTGTGGGACATGAAGCTCGACGCCGCAGTTGACCGCACGAAAACCCGGCCGCTGGCCTCGGGAGAAATCAGCATCAGCCGGGCCTTGCAAATCCTCGCCGGCCTTTTGGGATTGAGCTTTCTCATCCTGATTACGTTGCCGCACATGGCCATCCTGCTCGGCGTTTTGTCGCTTTTTCTCGTCGGCTCCTATCCCGCCATGAAGCGGATCACATGGGTGCCGCAGCTTTTTCTGGGGCTGACCTTCAACTGGGGCGCGCTGATGGGCTGGGCCGCCGTCACCGGGCATCTCGCGAAACCCGCGTTCATGCTTTATATCGGCGGCATTTTCTGGACTCTCGCTTATGACACGATCTACGCGCATCAAGACAAGGAAGATGATGCGCTCGTCGGCATCAAATCCACCGCGCGGCTCTTCGGCGATAACAGCAAATATTTTGTCGGGCTGTTTTTCGCCCTGTCGATCGGCTTTTTGATCAAGGCGAAGTATGCGGCCTCTCCCGGCATCCTCACGCCCTTGCTGACCGCGCTGTTCGCGGCGCAAGCGCTCTGGCAGCTCAAAAGCTGGAACATGAACGATCCGGGCACCTGCCTTAAAATTTTCAAGTCAAATCAAGTATATGGCTTGCTCGCCCTGCTCATGCTGGCCATCTAGATTTCGATTGACGGGCATCCGTATTCATAATATGAATCGTATTATGCAAGACAAAAACAAAGGTCCGCGCGTCAGGAAAGTTCCGCAGGGCGATACGCATAAGCGTCTCGTATGTCCGGAGTGCGATTACATTGCTTACGAGAATCCGAAAATCGTCAACGTCGTTATCCCTGTCTACAAGGATAAAAAAACCGGCAAAGAAAAGTTCCTGCTCTGCAAACGTGCCATTTCGCCCGTCGGCAAATGGACCCTTCCCGGCGGCTACATGGAGAACGGCGAAACCCTGAGGAAAGGCGCATTGCGCGAGGCTTTCGAAGAAGCCAACGCCAAACCGAAAGTCGGCGCACTGGTCGCCATCTACCAGCCGCCCAGGAAACATGAAGTCATCATGATCTTCCGCGCCGAATTGCGTACGCCCAAGAGCAAACCCGGCATAGAATCCCTTGAAACAAAGCTTTTCGAATGGGATGAGATTCCGTGGAACGACCTCGCCTTCCCGTTCATCAAGGATGCGCTGACAGCCTACAAAAAGACCAAAGACAAAAAAGACTTTGCGCCGGTCTTTCTGAAACCGCGAATCCTCATCCTGCCGCGCGTCTGCAACGGCAACAAACCGCGCAAGCCCTAGGACGAATCGACATTTGAATTATCCCCAGATATGAGCGGCGGCGAGATAGAGAAAGGCCATAAAATAAAGGGCTTTTCGGTCATATCTGGTGGCGATGCGACGGCAGTGCTTCAGCCTGCAAAAGGCGCGCTCCACGACATTGCGCTTTTTGTAGATGCTGTGTGAGTAGCGTCGCGCCTTGATATGATGCGATCTGGATGGAATGCAGGGCTTTGCGCCCGCCGCAATGATCGCGTCAACGATCAACTGGCTGTCATATCCCTTGTCCGCGATGATGTTTTTTGCCGC
>JAJZVA010000015.1 GCA_021845905.1 Pseudomonadota bacterium | reverse complement strand
TCGCGGGGGAAAACATGGCTCTCAGCATATCGTATCAAAACACAATCGCAAAAAAGCCCGCATTTCGCGGGCTTTTGGAGGTTATTTTTATCGTTTAAAAACAACCATTTAAGTATGGTGCCCAAAAGAAGACTCGAACTTAGGCAGGTCCTCCGAAAAATTTTGTCTTTTTCTGAGCATTTTCAGCAGATTAGTGTCACAAACAAGCAGACTTTTTTGGGTTTTCCCATCACTTATTGCTCATTTCTGCTCCCTGAGAGCTGTTAGCGATTGACTGAGAGTTCCCGCTGCAGACATAGAGTTTATCGCTAACTTTAACCATAAATTTACGTTGCGTGAGTTATCATTAATTGATAACTTAAGGAGCATGAAAACGCATGAGCGGGACCACGGACTGGATACGTTGCTGGAACTGGACGGGCAGGTTTTCGTGGTCGATCCCGCCGGAAAACACTGGGTGAAGTTTCGGGTGACCAAGGTTCCTGCCAGTCCGGAAAAGCCGCATGGCCTTGATTACTCCCTGACGCTGCATGACGAGAATGGGGAAAGGCTGGTCGGGTTTGATAATGCGCATGCCGTGCCCGTACGGAAAGGTCGGGCACAAAAGAAAGGCAAGAGCTATGACCATCGGCACCACCTGCGACATATCAAGCCTTACGCGTACAAGAGCGCAGTAAAATTGCTGCAAGATTTCTGGGCCGAGGTTGAGGCCGTATTGAAGAAAAGAGGAGTAAAAACATGAAAACGCTTTTTGTGGGTATCGCGGGCTATAAGCGCATGAAGGAAAGAACTTTGGAGATTGCCAGAGGCGAAAGAAAATCCGCCCGCAACGAGCCGAAGATCTGGTTTACCTCCATCGAAAGTTTTGCGCGCGTGCTGTCGGATAAGAACAGGGAACTGCTGAAGCTGATCCACGAACAGCAGCCGGAATCTCTCGCCGAACTTGCGGAAATGTCGGGTCGGCAGAAATCCAACCTCTCGCGCACGCTCAAGACGATGGAGCACTATGGACTCGTGAATATGCGCCGCGGCCCGCGAGGCCGCCTCGCGCCGCATGTGCCGTATTCGCATATCAAACTGGATATGAACATCGGATCTCCGGAGCTTTACGCGCACTGAATTCTCTTGAATTAGCGATGACGCAATTCATACCACGCACTCCGGAGTCTCAGTTGAGGCGCGTGCGGACTGGTGAAAGAGCCAATTGAGAAAAGCTAAGGATTCGTGCGAGAAAACGAGGCTCTCAGCATATCGCACTGAAACACAATCGCAAAAAAGCCCGCATTTCGCGGGCTTTTTGATGTCGTTTTTATCGTTTAAAAACAATTACTTAAGTATGGTGCGGTCGAGAAGACTCGAACTTCCATGGGTCGCCCCGCTACCACCTCAAGGTAGTGCGTCTACCAATTCCGCCACGACCGCACATCGTGTAGGCCTTAAAGTCCAACTGAGGTTCGGTTTCAATAACAGACTGCCGGAAAAAACGCAAGCGCTGCAATTCGGCCGCCACAAGATTTACGGGCACTTTACAGGCTTATGTAATTTATATAAACTCAGCCCATGCAAACAATGCCGAAAACAGCTTTTGATCCCCTTCCCGCCGACTGGCAGACCGCGGAAAAGCCCGTCGCCTATGAAGAGGCCGTGCGCGCCATGGAAGAACGGGTCAGGGCGATCCGCGAAGATGGCGCGCGGGATCTGGTCTGGCTGATCGAGCATCCGCCGCTCTACACGGCGGGCACCAGCGCGAACCCTAAAGACTTGATTAATAAAACCTTTCCCGTCCACACGACAGGCCGCGGCGGGCAATATACCTATCATGGGCCGGGGCAGCGCATCGCCTACGTGATGCTCGACCTGCAAAAGCGCGGGTGCGACCTGCGCCGTTATATCTGCGATCTTGAGGAATGGATGATTCTCGCGCTGAAGGACTTCGGCGTCAAAGGCGCGCGGCGCAAAGGCCGCGTCGGCATCTGGGTCGAAACAGGCGATAGCGAGGCGAAAATCGCCGCCATCGGCGTGCGGGTGCGCAAATGGGTGACTTTTCACGGCGTCGCCATCAACCTTGACCCCGATCTTTCGCACTACAACGGCATCGTGCCCTGTGGCATAAAGGAATACGGCGTGACATCGCTTGCCAAACTCGGCGCGACAGCGACGATGGCCGATCTCGACGCCGCCCTGCACCGCAACTGGCACAAGGTTTTCGGATGAATCTGACCGTGACCGTCCCATCGCCGACCGCCACGACAGGCACGCTCTCCGCCGGCGGCAAAACCTACCCTTGCACGATCGGACGTTCCGGCGTCATCGACCCGGAAAAGAAAACCGAAGGCGACGGCAAAACGCCGCTCGGCGTCTATCCCCTGCGCACGCTTTATTACCGCGCCGACCGGGTGGCAAAACCCGCAACCGGACTGCCGCTCAGGGTGCTGACGCCGCAAACCGGCTGGTGCGAAGACCCGTCGCATCCCGATTACAACCGCGAAATATCCCTGCCGCACCCCGCCGTGACCGACCACATGACGCGCGACGACGCGCTTTATGATTACGTGGTGGTGATCGGCCATAACGACAGCCCGGTCGTGCCCGGCAAGGGCAGCGCTATTTTCATACATATAGCAAAACCCGAATGGACGCCGACCGCGGGCTGCGTCGGCCTCAAAACGCCGGATATGCTCGAAGTATTGAAAACCTGCACTGAATCCAGCACAATCGAGATCCGGCTTGAAGCCTGAAGGGGATCCGATTCTCTGTCATGCGCACTTTGAACTGGCAAAAATTCAAAGATTGACCTCCTGCGGGAAGGCTTTATTGTTCCGGACGGGCATTCAACAGCGGGATATCACGACATGGCAAAAGAAAATCTGAAACAAAAAAACATGGTGGCGAACGACGCGGGCGAAGTCTCCGGCAGCCGCCTCAAATCCTTCATCGAGCGCGTCGAGCGCCTTGAGGAGGAAAAAGCCGCCATCGCCGAGGACGTCCGCGACGTCTATGGCGAGGCCAAGGCCAGCGGTTTCGATCCCAAGATCATGCGCAAGATCGTGAGTTTGCGCAAAACCAACCTTGAAAAACGCCGCGAGGAGCAGGAACTGCTCGATCTCTACATGTCGGCGATAGGCATGGCTGAATGAGATCGCGGACGCGGAAAAGCGGCGCGCTTCTCGCTCTGGCGCTGACCGCGCTGGCGATACCGGCGGCGGCGATACCGGCGGCGGCGCAAATCGTGCCGCCCTCCAAAAACGACGGCCAGACTTCCTATTACGCCTACAACCAGAACCTCTCGATCAGCGACGCGATGAACGCCTTCAACGGCGGCGACATGCGCGCGGCCTTCAACGACTTCAGCCAGCTTGCCGCCAACGGCGACGCGAAGGCGCAGTTCTACCTCGCCTACATGCTGGATCACGGCCTCTACGGCGCGCCCAACATATACGCCGCCTACAGCTGGTATCAGAAATCGGCCGAGCAGGACTACCTGCCCGCGATGACCTACATGGGATACCTCAACAGCGTCGGCCACGGCACGCCGCGCGATGAAAAAACCGCCGCGCAATGGTATACCAAGGCCGCGCAAATGGGCAGCGCCGACGCGCAGGAAGCGCTCGGCACCATGCTCCGCGACGGCGTCGGCTATGCGCAAAACTACGAACTCGCGACGCAATGGTTCCAGCAGGCGGCGATGCAGGACAACGCCCGCGCCCAGGCCGATCTCGCCCAGATGTATCTCGCGGGCCACGGCGTACAAAAAAATACCGCCGCCGCGCTTTACTGGTACAAATACGCCGCGCGGCAGAACGACGTTTACGCTCTGACGGCGCTCGGCTACATGTACGCCAACGGCATCGGCGTTCAAAAAGATCTCGCGCGGGCGCTCTCCTACTATCACGCCGCGGCCGAGCGCGGCCATATCCCGGCGGAGCTCAAGCTCGCCCACATGTACGCGCGCGGCGAAGGCGACCCCGCCAAAAACGCCGCGGACGCCGCGCTGTGGTACTTCAAGGCCGCGCGGCAGGGCAGCGCCGAAGCGCGCGTGCGTCTCGCCTCTTATTACGAGCACGGCTACGGCCTGCCGCAGGATGCCTCCGCCGCGATCAAATGGTATCAAAAAGCCATGGACGAGAACCATTACATGCCGGCGCTGATGGCGCTCGCCCGCATCTACCTGCAAGGGAAGATCGTTCCGCAGAATCTTCAGGAATCCGTCCGGCTCTACACGGCCTGCGCCGCCGCCGGCATGCCCGAATGCCAGTTCCAGCTCGGCTTCTTTTATAAAAACGGACAAGGCGTGAACAAAGACCTCGTGCAGGCCTACATGTGGCTCGATCTCGCGGCGCAGGGTCTGCCCGACGGAAAGCAAAAATCGGCCGCCGTGGTCGCGCGAATCGAAACGGCCAACGCCATGTCGCAGTCCCAGCTCGATCAGGCGCGACAGGACGCCAGCTCGTGGCAGGCCTCCGGCCCGAACGCCATCAACTGGTAACGCCCTGTAAAAACGGCAGAAAACCCGTTTATAATTTGTTAATCCAGTTATGATATTCTGGTCTTGAAGCTGAAATAACGATGCTTTTAGGACTTGGGTGGGGGAGACTTTGCGTCGGTGCTCTTTGCCGATATGTGGCGGAGACCGGCGGAGCAGGACAGGTTCCATCTTCTTCGGTTGGATGGAGCGCTCAAGGCTCCTGCTTTTGTAAAGCGCAAGTCGGCCGGGTTAAATGCCCGGCCGACTGTCTTTTTGGATACCGTCTTTGCGGAGCCCGCCTTTTTCATCCTTGCGCGCCGCGCCGTTTTGCCCGAAAATCACACCAAAGGTATATATTTTATAAGGAGAATTCATCATGCATGGCTGGGTTATCTGGGCTGTTATCCTCGGCGTTGTCGTCCTCTTCGTCATTTCGCTCTACAACCGCATCGTCATGCTGGCGCAGGCGCGCAAGACCGCTTTTTCCGACATCGACGTGCAGTTGAAGCAGCGGCACGACCTGATCCCCAATCTCGTCAATACCGTCAAGGGCTACGCGAGCCACGAGAAGGACGTTTTTGAAAAAGTGACCGAAGCGCGCGCGCAGGCGATGCAGGCGGGGCCGGTCGCCGCCCGGGCGAAAGCCGAGGGCGCGCTTTCCGGCGCGATGATGAACCTGATGGGCGTCGCGGAAAACTATCCCGAACTCAAGGCCGACGCCAACTTCCGCCAGTTGCAGTCCGACCTTTCCGACATCGAAAACAAGATCGCCGCGGCCCGCCGCTTCTTCAACAACGCGACGCAGGAATACAATACCGCGATCAAGCAGTTTCCCGCCGTGCTGCTCGCCGGCACGATGGGCTTTCACGAGGAAAGTTTCTTCGAGGTCGACGAAAGCGAAAAACAGGCGGTCAAGGACGCGCCCGCGGTCAGCTTCTAGCGGGCGGGGCCTGAAATGTCTTCCGCCTTCGGCCTCAATACCCAGATCTACAACAACCATATCAAATCGGGCATTCTGCTCGCGGGGTTTCCGGTGTTGCTGCTGGGGATGACCGGTAGCTTCTTCGCCATCATGAACGCCCTCGCGCAACATGCCGTGCCGGGCGCGCGCACCAACTGGACCGAGGCTTTTCAGGCGGGCTGGCAGGGCATTCTGGCCTATGGCCAGTGGGCGTTTCTCGGCGCTTTCATCTGGTTCGTCATCGCCTATTTTTTCCACGACAGCATCATGCGCATGGCGACGGGCGCAGAGCCGGTCACGCGCCGGCAGTACCCGAAAATCTACAACATGCTGGAGAATCTTTGCATCTCGCGCGGCCTTACCATGCCCGCGTTCGAGATCATTGATAGCCCCGCTTTAAACGCCTTCGCCACCGGCCTCGACGAAAAAAGCTACAAGATCGTGCTGACGCGCGGCCTCGTCGAGCACCTGCCGGACGACGAGCTGGAGAGCGTCATCGGCCACGAACTGACCCACATCATGAACCGCGACGTGCGGCTGCTGGTCGTCTCGGTCATTTTCGTCGGCATTCTCAGCTTCCTCGCGCAGATGATCTACCGCTCGATGATCTTCGGCTTTCAGCCGAACTTCTATTCCCGCCGCGACGACGACAACCGGCTCGGCGGCGCGGCGATGATGCTGATCGCGCTCGCGGTTCTGATGGTCGGCTATGCGCTTGCCATGCTGATCCGCTTCGCGCTCTCGCGCAGGCGCGAATACCTCGCCGACGCAGGCTCCGTCGAGCTCACAAAAAACCCCGACGCGATGATGCGGGCGCTGATGCGCATCGCAGGGCACGACGAACTGCCGCATTTCCCCCACGAGATGCAGCAGATGTGCATCGAAAACAGCCACAGCAGCATCATCGGCATGTTCGCCACCCACCCGCCGATCGCCGCGCGTATCAAAGCCATCTCGGAAATGACCGCGACGCCCATTCCGCAATCCCTGCCGCCCGCCGCGGGGCCGAGACCCGCCGGGCCGTGGGGCGCGCAAATTGCAGAGCCGCAACAGCCCGAGCCGCCGCGCGGGCCGTGGGGATAAGCTTTTTTTCGCCGCTTGCTTTACTAATATTATTATATTATAATATATTTATATACTAAGCGCGGGAGAGAATCGCCGGATGGACAAAAAAAGCATGAAAATAAAAGGCGCCGTGGGCCTCTTGAAGCAGCTCTCGCATCCGGTCAGGCTGTCCATTCTCTGCAACCTGCTGCAAAGGGGCGAAATGAGCGTCGGCGAGATCGTCGCCGCGGAAGACGGCGCAGTCACCCAGCCGCAGATTTCGCAATTCCTCGGGAAAATGAAAAGCGAAGGCCTGCTGGAGAACCGCAAGGAGGCGCAAACCGTATACTACAAAATCGCCTCGCCGCGCGCCGAACAGGTGGTGAAGAGTCTCTATGGCATCTATTGCGAAAAATGAGCGGAGCTTGAAAATGGACGGCAAGAAAATCATCGGCAAAAAAATCATTCCGGCCCTGCTGGCCGTTTTTCTCTCCGTGCCCGCCGCCGCGGCCGCAAACCCGCCCGCCGCCGCCTTCGTGGTGAAAGAGGTTTCCGTGCCGGACGAAAAGGCGGTCTTCGCCACCGTCGAAAGCGCCAACGTCGTGCCGGCGCGGGCGCGCATCGGCGGCACGCTCGCCGATCTCACCGTCCGCGCCGGCGACGCCGTGACGCAAGGCCAGGTCATCGCCGTGGTCGGCGACAAGAAAATCGCCCTGCAGATCGACGCGCTCGACGCGCAGATCAAAGGCTATGCCGCGACGGCGGCGCAAGCGCAGAAAGAAAACGCCCGCCAGAAAAAACTGCTCGCCGAGGGCATCGCCTCGCGCGCGGCGATGGAGCAGGCGCGCAAGAACTACAGCGTCGCCCTGAGCGCGGAAAACGCCGCCCTCGCGGAGCGCGACGTGCTCCGCCGCCGGATCGCCGACGGCGCGGTGCGCGCGCCCGTCGCCGGAAGGGTGCTCGACGTGCCGGTCACGGCGGATACCGTCGTGATGCCGGGCGAAACCATCGCCACCGTCGCCGAACAGCATTATATATTGCGCCTCGAAGTGCCCGAGCGCCACGCCGCCTCGATCCATGTCGGCGATGCGGTGCGGCTCGACGGCGGCGCGGCGGACAAAGCAGCCGCGCAGGGAAAAATCACCCTCGTCTACCCGCTGATCAAAAACGGTCGGGTCGAGGCAGATGCGGCCGCGCCCGGCCTTGGCGACTATTTCGTCGGCCAGCGCGTGCGCGTGTGGATTTCCGTCGGCGCGCGCCGGACCATCGTCATTCCGCCGGACGATATCTTCTCGCGCTTCGGCGTTTACTACGCGCGCATCCAAAGGCCGGACGGAAAGACGGAAGCCGTGCCCGTGCAGCGCGGACAGTTGTTGCCGAAAGGCCGCGAAATCCTCTCCGGCCTGCATGACGGCGACGTTGTGGTGCGTCCATGAGCGAAGATGCAAAACCCGACCGCAAAACCGGCCCCAAAACAGGCTTGGCCGGAAACCTCACGCGCGCCACGATCCGCTCGCCCCTGACGCCGCTGATCCTCATCGCCGCGATCGTCTTCGGCCTGCTCGCGCTTGCCACCATTCCGCGCGAGGAAGAGCCGCAGATCAGCGTGCCGATGGTCGATATTCACGTGCAGGCCGACGGGCTCAAGGCGGCCGACGCCGTGCAGCTCGTCACCGAGCCGCTGGAGCAGATCGTCAAGAGCATCAAGGGCGTGAAGCACGTCTACAGCCAGACGCAGGACGACCGCGTGCTGGTCACCGCGCGCTTCAAAGTCGGCACGCCGGAAGACACGGCGCTCTTGCGCGTGCACGAGAAAATCCGCGCCAACTACAACCGCATTCCCGTCGGCATTCCGCCGCCGCTGATCGTCGGGCGCGGCATCAACGACGTCGCCATCGTCACGCTCACCCTCTCGCCCAAACCTTCCGCCGCGGGCCGCTGGAGCGCGGGCGAGCTGACCCTGCTCGCCGAAAAGCTCAAGGCCGAGGTCGTCAAGGTCAAAGACGTCGGCCTCACCTATCTTGCCGGCGGCGACCCGCCGCAAATCACCGTCGAGCCGGAACCGGAGAAAATGGCGGAATACGGCGTGACGCTGCAGCAGCTCGCGGCAAGGCTCAAGGGCGCGAACGAGGAATTTTCCGCCGGTGCGGTGCGGCAGGATGGCAAGGCGATGACCGTCGTCGCCGGGCAAACGCTGTTCGGCATCCCCGACATCGGTCTTCTGCTCGTCACCACGCGCGACGGCCGCCCCGTCTACGTGAAAGACATCGCGCGCATCGTCTCCGGCCCCAGGCCGGAGGAACAGCGCGTCTGGACTGTGACGAAAGACGGAAAAACATGGAACGAACCGGTGCCCGCCGTCACTCTCGCCGTTGCCAAGCGCGCGGGCGCGAACGCCGTCGTGGTCGCCGACGACATTTTAAAGCGCGTGCATCTGCTCGAAAAACAGCACATGATCCCCGCCGACGTGCACGTCGAAGTCACGCGCAACTACGGCCACAGCGCCAACGAGAAGGCCAACGAGCTTTTGTTTCACCTCGCGCTCGCCACCGTTTCCATCGTTCTGCTCATCGGCCTCGCCATCGGCTGGCGCGAGGCGGCTGTGACCTTCGTCATCATCCCCGTCACCATTTTACTCACGCTCTTCGCCGCGAAATTGATGGGATACAGCATCAACCGCGTCAGCCTGTTCGCGCTGATCTTCTCCATCGGAATACTCGTCGACGACGCGATCGTGGTGATCGAGAACATCGCCCGCCACTGGGGCATGCCCGACAGGCGCTCAAAAGCCGAGGCCGCCATCGGCGCGGTCGCGGAAGTCGGCAACCCGACCATCGTCGCGACGCTGACGGTCGTCGCGGCGCTTTTGCCGATGCTGTTCGTCTCGGGCATGATGGGGCCTTACATGGCGCCGATCCCCGTCAACGCCACGGCGGCCATGCTGTTTTCGTTTTTCATCGCCGTGACCATCGCGCCATGGCTGATGGTCAAGATCGGCAAAAACTCCGAACTTGCCGCGCCAAATCAAAATATAGAGAGGCACGACGGCGGAAAGCTCGGCGCGCTTTATCGCCGCGTCGCCGCGCCCGTCATCGCCAGCAAGCAATCCGCCTGGAAATTCCTGCTTTTCGTCGGCGCCGCGACGCTGCTCTCCCTCGGCCTGTTCGCGACGCGCAGCGTGACGGTCAAGCTTTTGCCGTTCGACAACAAGTCGGAGCTCTCCATCGTCGCCGATCTCCCCGCCGGCGCGACGCTGGAAGACACAGAGCGCACGCTGCTCGAAGCCGCAAAGGTCGCAGGCGAAATTCCCGAAGTCAAGTCGATGCAAATCTACGCCGGCACGCCCGCGCCGTTCAATTTCAACGGACTCGTGCGGCACTATTATCTCCGCCGCTCCCCGGAACTGGGCGAATTGCAGATCAACCTTTATCCCAAGGCCGACCGCGGCCGCACCAGCCACGCCATCGCGCTCTCCTTGCGCAAAATGCTCAAAGCCGCGCCGGAGCTGAAAGGCAAGCTCCTCAAGGTCGTTGAAGTGCCCCCGGGCCCGCCGGTGCTCGCGACACTGCTCGCCGAAGTCTACGGCCCGAACGCGAAGGTGCGCTTTGAAGTCGCACAAAAGCTCAAGAAAATTTTCGCGGAAGTGCCCTATATCACCGACATCGACGATTCCTACGGCCATCCGCGCCCGCAGCTGCATATCGCCATCGACCAGGACAAGCTGGAATATTTCGGCGTGCGCCAGTCGGATGTTTACAGCACGATCCGCATGCTGATGGACGGCGTGCCCATCGGCTACTCTCACCGCGGCGCGGGCCATGCGCCGGTCGCCATCGACATGCGCCTGCCCAAGCGCGACCTCAGCTGGACGCAACAGCTCGCCGCGACGCCCGTGCCCGCCAATCTCGAACCGGGCGACAAATCCGTCGTCGAGCTCGGCGACGTCGTGCATGTCACGGACGAAAAAGGCTCGCGCGTCATCTTCCGCCACAACGGCAGATACGTCGATATGGTCACCGCCGCGCTGGCGGGAAAATACGAAGCTCCCGTTTACGCCATGCTCGACGTCGACAGGATCATCAACGGGACGAACTGGGGAAATCTTCCCAAACCCGCCATCAAATACCACGGCGCGCCGCTGAACGAGGCGCACCCGACGCTGCTGTGGGACGGCGAATGGGAAATCACCTACGTCACCTTCCGCGACATGGGGCTGGCCTTCGGAGTCGCGCTGCTGGGGATTTACGTTCTGGTGGTCGCGCAGTTCAAAAGCTTCAAGCTGCCGCTGGTCATTCTCACCCCGGTGCCGCTGACCTTCATCGGCATCATGTTCGGCCACTGGCTTTTCAACGCGCCCTTCACGGCGACGTCGATGATCGGCTTCATCGCGCTGGCGGGGATCATCGTGCGCAATTCCATCCTGCTGGTCGATTTCATCCGCTGCCGCTGCGTCGATGGACGCCCCTTGCGCGACGTGCTGCTCGAGGCGGGCGCGGTGCGTTTCCGCCCCATCCTGCTGACCGCGCTCGCCGCCATGATCGGCGCGGTGACGATCATCTCCGATCCGATCTTCCAGGGTCTCGCCATCTCGCTCCTGTTCGGCCTCGCCTCCTCGACCATTCTGACCGTCCTCGTCATCCCCGCGATCTACATCGTGCTGCGCGATGACGGAAAACCCCTCACCATCAACCCAAAGGAGAAAAACAATGAACATTGACAAAGCCGTGATGCGGTTCGCCGGTCTCGTCACGCTCGCATCCGCCCTGCTCGCCTGGCGCTTCGGCCACGGCTGGCTGCTTCTGACCGGATTCGTCGGGCTTAACCTGCTGCAAGCCTCGTTCACCGAATTTTGCCCGCTCGCCATCGTCCTCAAAAAAACGGGGATGAAATGCGGCGAAGCCTTTAAATAACCGTGACGGACAAGCGCCCGGACACAAGCGACTTCGCGCGGATTTTCCGCGCGGGCGTTGCCATGCTCGACGTGCGCGCGCCGGTGGAATTCGCCGGCGGATCGTTTCCCGGCGCCGTCAACATCCCGCTGCTGAACGATGAAGAACGCGCCGCCGTCGGCACGATGTATAAGGAACACGGACAGCAAGCCGCCATCGCCCTCGGCCAGCAGCTCGTCAACGGCGCGACGAAAGAGGCGCGCGTCGCGGCGTGGCGCGATTTCACGCGGGCGCACCCCGACGGCTACCTCTTCTGCTTTCGCGGCGGCCTGCGCTCGCAAATCGCCCAGCAATGGCTGGCCGAGGCGGGCGTCGCTTATCCCCGCGTCACCGGCGGCTACAAGGCGATGCGCCGCTTTCTCCTCGACGCGCTGGAAGACACTGTCGCAAAGCGCGATTTCATCGTCATCAGCGGCCATACGGGCACAGGAAAGACGGGCGTCCTCCATCAGCTGCCGCGCGCCGTCGACCTCGAAGGACTTGCCAACCATCGCGGGTCGAGCTTCGGCGGGCGCATCGGCGGCCAGCCGTCGCAGATCGATTTCGAAAACGCGCTCGCCATCCGCCTCCTGCGGTCCGACGGCGACGCGCCGATCTTTATCGAAGACGAAAGCCGCCTCGTCGGCCGCTGCGCGCTGCCGCAATGCCTGATCGATAAAATCGCGACGGCGCCGGTGGTCGTGCTGGAAGAGCCTCTCGAAAAGCGCATCGCCGCCGTGCAGAAGGATTACGTGACCGGCCTTTGCGCCGAATACCGGGCGACTTACGGCGAAGAGGGATTTTCATTGTTCGCGGAATTCCTGCGCACGAGCCTCTATCGCATCCGCAAAAGGCTCGGACCGCAGCGCCACAAGGATATTTCCACGGCGCTCGACGCCGCGCTTGCAGCGCAGGCGGAAAGCGGCGACGTTTCGCTCCACCGCCAGTGGATCGGCGCGCTTTTGACGCAATACTACGATCCGCAATACGCATACCACATGGAACGGCGCGGAAATCCGCCGCTCTTCAGCGGCGACTCCGCCGCCGTTCTGGAATTCTGCCGCAAGGCATGACGCGCCCCGCGCGCAAGCCCCTGAAAATTCGTCAGGCGCGTTTTTTCCTCAAGCCTTCCTTGTTCGCGCGCAGGGCGGAGACGTAATTTTTGAGCGCGGCGGAAACTTCGTTGTGCGACAGCACCGCCTCGACCAGCTGGAATTTTCCGCGTCGGTTCAGCGCCGTTTGCAGCGCGGTTTGCAGCTCCCGTCCCGTGCGCGCCGCATAGCCTTCGCCGCCCAGTTCCCGCGCCAGCGCGGCATAGGAAAACGCGCCGCGCGAAATATAATCCGCGTCTCCGGAGAAGCGCTTCAGCATTCCCCAGCCGCCGTTGTTCAAGACCAGCACGACGGGGTCGAGCCCGTGCATCCGGCAGTTCAGCAACTCCCATCCGGTCATCTGAAAGCCGCCGTCGCCGGTGACGATCAGCGGGCGCGCGCCCGTCGCCGCCTGCACGCCGAGCCCCGCTGGCACGCCGAAGCCCATCGTCGCGTAATAGCCGGAGGCGAGAAACGGCACGTCGGGAATGCCCGCCGACATGAACAGGCAGTCGCCGATGTCGGCGGCGACCGGCATCTCTTTTCCTTCTTGCGGCAACAGGCGGAGCGCGTCCATGACGTTGTCCGCGGTCAGCAGCGCGTCGGTGAATTGCGGCGCGGGCGCGGCAACGGGTTTCGTCTTGCGGGAAAAGAGGCTGAAGCGTTTTTCCCGCCGCGCGGGCGTTTTTTCAAGCACAAGATCGAGCAGCCGCGCGAGATCGGCGGGCGGCATTTTTTTGCCGCCGACGGAGAGTTCGTCCGCGTTGACGTAGATGGCGTTTCGGGGCGCGATCTTTTTCCCCGCCGCGCCGAAGTTGGTATCGCTGCGGATCGCGCCGAAAATCAGCAGCGCGTCCGATTCTTCCACCGCCTTGCGGATGGCGTCGTCGCCCGCCGCACCGATGTAGGCGCCAAGGCAGGGCGCGGCGACATGCGTGAACATCCCCTTGCCCATCAGCGTCGTGGCGAGCGGCAGGGCGGCTTTTTCGGCCAGCGCGGCGAGTTTTTCCTCCAGCCCGAAACGCCTGACCTCGACGCCGGCGAGAATGGCCGGCCGGCGCGCGTTTTTCAGCCTGCGGACGATCGCGGCGGCGGCGTTGCGCGCCGCTTTTTCATTCACGGGTTTCTCCTTAAGCGGCGCGGCGGGTTTGCATGGCGATTTCACCGTGTCGCGCGGCAGTTCGATATAAACCGGGCGCGAGCAGCGCTTGCATTCGCCGAGCACACGGGCGATCTCCCGCGCCGCCGTTTTCGGATTGTCGAGCACTCCCTGCGCGCAGGTGATCTCCCTGAACATGTTGAGCTGGCTTTTGACATGCGTGAGCTGGTGGTGCAGCAGCAGGCCGGATTTGAACTCGTCCGCGCCCGGCGCGCCGGAGATGACGACCAGCGGCGATTTCTCCACGAAAGCGCAGGCGACAGCGTTCATCATGTTGAGCGCGCCCGCGCCGTAGGTCACAACCGCGACGCCCACGCCGCCGCCGAAGCGCGCCGCCGCGTCCGCCGCGTAACCGACGGCGGGCTCGTGGCTCAGCGTGTGCACCGGCAGAATGCCGCTTTGCGCCGCCACGTCGAAAAACGGCAGGATGTAATCGCCGGGAATGCCGAACAGCGCCTTCGCACCAGCGTCTTTCAGCGCCCGCAACAGCGTTTCACCCGTGGTCATTTTTTCTTTCGTCATTTTCATCTCACCGTTTCCGCTATGAAAGTTCAGATATAATATGAAGCCCGGCCGCCCGTCTCTTGACCTATATCAAGCGCGGCGATTTTTAAGCCTTGTAAGCCTGCCCGCTCCTTCATTATGATAGTCTTTTATAGCGCAAAAGGAAAATCATGTCTCTGCCACAGCCTCGCTCCGGCATTCTGGAGATCACGCCTTACAAGGCCGCCGCCGCGGGCCGCGCGCATCCGGTGCGCCTCAACGCCAACGAAAATCCCCTGGGATGCAGCCCCCGCGCGCGCGAAGCTTATGTTGCGGCGCAAGACGGCATTCACCGCTATCCCGACGGCGGCGCGACAGCCTTGCGAAACGCAATCGCCGCGCTGCACGGCATGGACGCAGGCCGCATCGTCTGCGGCGCGGGCGCGGACGAGCTGATCGCGCTCATCATCCGCGCCTATGCCGGAGCCGGCGACGAAGTCGTTCACAGCGCGCACGGTTTCATCATGTACCGGCTCGCCGCGCAGGCCGCCGGCGCCGCGCCCGTCTCCGCGCCGGAAAAGGACATGCGCGGAGACGTGGAGACTCTGCTCGCCGCCGTCAGCCCCAGGACGAAAATCATGTTCGTCGCCAATCCCAACAACCCGACGGGCAGTTTGCTCTCGGCCGATGAATTGAAATATTTGCGCGAAAAACTGCCGGAGCATGTGCTGCTCGTCGTCGACGCGGCTTATGCGGAATATGTCGCGGAAAGCGACTACGGGGACGGACGCGCGCTCGCCGACGCCACGCCCAATACCGTCATGCTGCGCACCTTTTCAAAAGTTTACGGTTTGGCGGGATTGCGGATCGGCTGGGGATATTTTCCGCAAGCCGTGGCGGACGTCATCAACCGCGTGCGCGGCGCCTTCAACACTGGCGTTGCCGCGCAAATGGCGGGCATCGCCGCGCTGGCCGATCAGGATTTCGTCAAAAAATCGTGCCTTTTCAACCATGCCGAACGCGCGGCGCTGGCCGAAGGCCTGCAAAAAGCAGGCTTGAAAGTCTATCCCTCGGCGGCGAACTTTTTGCTCGCCGACTGCGGCGCGCGCGCGGAAACCATTCGCGATGGCCTTGCGGCGCGAAACATCCTCGTCATGCATGCCGCGGGATACGGCCTGCCGCAATGCCTGCGCGTCAGCGTCGGATTGCCGGAGGAAAACGCACGGCTTCTCGCCGCATTGAAAGAGATTTAATCGTCGCCG
This sequence comes from Pseudomonadota bacterium, assembly GCA_021845905.1. Taxonomy (GTDB): domain Bacteria; phylum Pseudomonadota; class Alphaproteobacteria; order Micavibrionales; family UBA2020; genus PALSA-926. The sequence continues at coordinate 43,043 of JAJZVA010000015.1, read as the reverse complement.
CCGCCGCGGTCTCCGCCGCCATTGTCGTCGCCACCGCGATCGCCGCCGCGGTCGTCTCTCCTGTCGGCGCCATGGTCGTCGCCGCCATTGTCGTCGCCGCGGTCGTAGCCGCGACGATCGTCGCCGCGCTCGCCGTAACCCCGGCCCGTGTCGCGTCCGTAGGTGTTGGCCGCGCCGTTGATCTGCTGTTGCAAAATATCGTTGCCCGCCTGCCAGATGATGCCGGCCGCGTTATTGGCCGCGTTGGCGGCGGCGCCGTCGGCGCGCGCGGCAGACGGATGGAAAAGCAACAGGCCGATCGCCGCGACACCCGCCGCACGCGCTGTTTTTTTCAAATAAAGAGCCATGGAAATCTCCCCCAAAATGGTGCAAAAGACATACCTCACAAGTATAGCCGCATATCTTTAACAAAAGGTAACCGGCTGATTTTTGCGGGCTTTGTTTAAAACAATCCTTGTAATACAATGGGAAAAACAAGAGAGGACGCATGGAAAAATCTTTCTGGATCGAGCGCTGGGAAAAACAGGAAACGGGCTTTCATCAGGCCGAGATCAACGGCTTTTTAAAGAAATTCTGGCACGAAACCGGCCGCAAGGGCGGCGAAGTTCTCGTGCCTCTCTGCGGAAAAAGCAAGGACATGCTGTGGCTCCGGCGGCAGGGGCACGACGTTCTCGGCGTGGAGCTCAGCGAGATCGCGGCGGAGGAATTTTTCCGCGAAAACGGCCTGACGGCAGAAACGCAAAAACAGGGCGCTTTTACGGCGCGCGCGGCGGACGGCTTTCACATCCTTCAGGGAGATTTTTTCGACCTGACGCAAAACGATGTGAAAAACGTCACGGCGGTTTACGACCGCGCCGCGCTTGTCGCCCTGCCCAGGGACATGCGCGAGAAATACGCAGCGCATTTGACGGAGATCCTGCCCTCCGGCACGCCCGTTTTACTGGTCACATTCGAATATCCGCAGGAAAAAATGTCAGGCCCGCCGTTCTCCGTCGACGCGGCCGAGGTGAAAAGGCTCTATGGCGGTAGGGCGGATATCCGTCAGCTTACCCGCGAGGACGCGCTCAAAGCCAATCCGCGATTTTCGCAGCGCGGTCTGGATGCGATCTTCGAAAATGCGTTCTTGCTGAAAATCAACCCTTGAAGAATTCACCCGTCAGCTCCGCGACCTTGTGACGCTCGCGGTCGACGTGGATCATGTGATAGCTGTCTTCGAGCAGGACGACCCTGCAATCCCCGCCGTGCCGCTTCTGGATGGCGTATGAATTGCGCGGATTGCTGACGTCGTCTTCCCGCGCGTGGAGCAGAAGCGTCGGCACGGTGATCTCCGGCAACGCCTTTTTCAAGGCGTCGTTGAGGCGGTAGTTCTGATAGAGCGCCCTGGCGGGAAAATAAGGCAGCGCGCCGTCGAGGTTCGACGGGTTTTCGATGAAGCGGCGGATGCGGTCGTCCTTCACGCCGAAGGGGTGGCTTTCCTGAAAACGCATGTCGCGCATGGCGGGCACGTGGATCAGCACGTCCTTGAACACCCGCGCGGCGCGCGACCAGACCGGCTGGTTCCACCCGTCGTAATCCAGCGCGGGCGCGTAGATGGCGACCTTGCCGACCTTGCCTTTTTCCTGATGCGCGAGATAGAGCGCCAGCGCCCCGCCGACGCAGATCCCCGCCGCCGAAACGTCGTCCGCCTTCGTTTCAAGATGGGCCAGCGCCTTTTGCAGGCTCGCCATCCAGTCTTCATAGGTGGTTTGCGTCAGCGCCGCCTCGTCAAGGCAATGCCCCGCGAGCGTCGGCGCATAGACGGTGAAGCCCATCTTGTTGAGATGCTTGCCGACGAAGCGCATCTCCGACGGCGTGCCCGTCAGGCCATGCACCAGCAAAACGGCCTTGGCGCCCGTTCCTTCAAGGAAGAAGCTGCGATCTGTCGTCGAAATGCCGGACAAGACTTATCTTTTCTCCGCGCGGGTGAAGAGCTCGTCGAGCAGGCGGAGCGCGAGGTCGATCTCGTCGTTGGAAATCGTCAGCGAAGGAGCCAGCGTGATGACGTTCTTGTAATAGCCGCCGATATCGAGCACCAGGCCGTGCCGCTTGCCGTCGACGACCATGTCGGCCTTCATGCCTTCTTCGGCGATCCAGTCCATCATCTCCTTGTCGGGAGTGAAGCCGTCTTCCTTGCACACCTCGATGCGCAGCGCGAGTCCGAGACCGTCGACGTCGCCGATGATCTTGTGCCGTTTTTGAAGCGTCTGAATGCCGGAAAGGAAACGCGCGCCCTTTTGCGCCACTTGGCCTTCGAAATCCTCTTCTTCCAGCATCTTCATGGTTTCGAGCGCGACCGACGTGCCCATCGGGTTGCTGGCGAAGGTGGAGTGCGTCGAACCCGGCGGGAAGATCGTCGGGTTGATCATTTCCTCGCGCGCCCACAGGCCGGAGAGCGGGTTGAGCCCGTTGGTGATGGCCTTGCCGAAGACGATAACGTCCGGCTTGACGCCGAAGTGCTCGATCGACCACAGCTTGCCGGTGCGGTAGACGCCCATCTGGATCTCGTCCACCACCATGAGGATGCCGTACTGGTCGAGCACCTTTTTCAGTTCGGAGAAGAAGTTCATCGGCGGGATGACGTAGCCGCCCGTGCCCTGGATCGGCTCGACGTAGAAGGCGGCGTATTCCGCTTTCTTCGCCTTGAAATCCCACACGCCGTTATATTCCGTCTCGAACAGGCGGGCGAACTTCTGCACGCAATAGTGGCCGTATTCCTCCTTGCTCATGCCCTTGGGGCCGCGGAAGTGGTAGGGGAACTCGATGAACTGCGCGCGCTCGCCGAAGTGCCCGAAGCGGCGGCGGTAGCGGTAGCTCGACGTGATCGACGACGCGCCGAGCGTGCGGCCGTGATAGCCGCCCTCGAAGGCGAACATCAGGCTCTTGCCGCCGGTGTAGTTGCGCACCAGCTTCAGGGAATCCTCGATGGCCTGCGCGCCGCCGACGTTGAAGTGCACGCGGCCCTTGATGCCGAACTTGCGCTCGGCGTCTTGCGCGATCATCGCCGCAAGCTCGACCTTTTCGCGGTGCAGATACTGCGAGGCGACCTGCGGCAGACGGTCCAGCTGGCGCTTGGCGACGGCGTCGAGGCGGGGGTTGCGGTAGCCGAAGTTGACCGCGGAATACCACATCTGCAGATCGAGAAACGGCGTGCCCTTCGCGTCATAAAGGTAGGACCCCTCGCACGATTCGAAAAACGGCGGCTTTTCCATGTAGTGCACCGTGTCGCCGTGGGAGCAGTATTGCGCTTCCATTGCGCGCAGCTCCTCCTCGGAGAAGGATCCGGGCATATTGATCACATTGTCTTTGAGCGCTTTGGTCATGATCTTTCCTTTTTTGTTATATTATTTTTATCGGCTCGGGGTTGTAGGTCTCCTGGAGCAGAAGTTCCAGTCCGGCAGTCACATCGTAGAAGTTTTTATAAGGCTTGTAGGGCGTGTTCGTCTTTTCGCAGTGGGCGGCGAGCTTGCCTTTGGCGAACACGGTTTCCGGCGTCGCGGAAACGCAGAAATCCGAGCGCCCGTCTCCGACATAGGCGCGGTGCGCGGTCTCCTTTTCGACTTCGCGGCATTTGCACACGCCCGCGCCCGACGTGCAGGCGCTCGAGCGCCACGGCGAGGCCAGCTGATAAACGTTGTCGGGCGAGATCGTCAGCCGGTTGGCGATGACGCGGAACACGTCGAGCTTGCGGCGGCCGAGAATGCGGTGGATGAAATAATCGACGCCGTCGCTGATGATCGTCACGGGGATGCTTGAATAGTCGCAGAAGGAAACGAACTCGGAAAAGCCCTCGTCGATCTCCACTTCATCCAGCACGCGGTTCAGCTCTTCGCGCGGCGCGCTCATCAGCGCCACTTGACGGCGCATGCATTCCGCCGAGCCCATCTCGCCGCGCTGCCATTGCGCTTCAAGCTCCAGCCAGCCGGGAGACGCAAGCCGCTCCAGCACGAAATCCGTGGCGTCGCGCGTCGTGATCGTTCCGTCAAAATCGCAGTAAACATGTATCATGCAAGGGTACCTTGGGCTTTCCCGTTTTTATTACGCATAATGTATATGCTTATTTTCAAAAAATAAAAAGCCACTAAAAACGCAAGACAGGCTATTTATTTTCATAATCATAAGAAAACAGCATTGTTCCCTTGAGTTAGCACCCGATTATGAAGCTAAACTGAAAAAAAGCCCCGTCCGTCAATAAAATCCCCCGAAAAGATCTTTGCGCGTAAAAACAGGGGGATGGGAGTTGCGGCTCGTGCCGTTCTGTCCTAAAAACGATTCTTCATTCACACGGGAGATGTTCATGCTGTGGTCTTATCTGTTGCGCGCGCTGGTGAAATCGGGCGATCTTTCCGTCATCGACGCGAACGGCAAAACATACCGCTTCGGCGTCGCGGGGCAAAAGCCGAAATCCGTCATCCGGCTGACGGACAAATCCCTGCATCATAAACTTTTCTTCAATCCGGAATTCCATATCGGCGAAGCCTACATGAACGGCACGCTGCTCATCAAAGAAGGAACGCTCGACGACTTCATGACCGTGATCGCCATCAACCTCGCCGCGTGGGAAAAGCAACCCTCGGCGCTCAAGAAAATCGGCGATGCCTTCACGCCTCTTTTGCAGCGCCTGCAGCAGTACAATCCCGTTGGGCGCGCGGCGGCGAACGTCGCGCCGCACTACGACATCTCGGACAAACTCTACGAGCTCTTTCTCGACAAGGAGATGATTTACAGCTGCGCTTACTATACCGATCCCGCCAACGACCTTGACCGCGCGCAGCAGGACAAGCTCCGCCACCTCGCCTCGAAACTGCGCGTGGAGCCCGGCATGAAAGTGCTCGACGTCGGTTGCGGCTGGGGCGCGCTGGCGATTTATCTCGCCAAGACCTGCGGCGCGGACGTGACCGGCGTCACGCTTTCCGAAGAGCAGCGGAAATGGGCCACCGCCCGCGCGGAAAGAGAAGGCCTGCACGACAAGGTGCGTTTCGTTTTAAAAGACATCCGCGAGGTGGAAGGCGGGTTCGACCGCATCGTCTCCGTCGGCATGCTCGAGCATGTCGGCGTCGGTTTTTACAAACAGGTGTTCGAAAAAGTGCGCGATCTTCTGAACGACGACGGCGTCAGCCTGTTCCATTTCATCGGCAGCCTCGACGGCCCCTGCACCACCAACCCGTGGCTGCGCAAATACATCTTCCCCGGCGGCTATTCGCCCGCGCTCTCGGAAATCGCGCCGGTGCTGGAAAAAGCGGGCCTGTTCATGACCGACATCGAGGTGCTGCGCATGCATTACGCCTACACCTTAAGCGCCTGGCACGACCGCTTTCAGGCCAGCCGCGCCAAGGCCGCCGCGCTCTACGACGAGCGCTTCTGCCGCATGTGGGAGTTTTACCTCAAGATGGCGGAGATGGAATTTCTCCATCTCGGCACCGGCGTCTACCAGATCCAGTTCACCAGGAATTTGAACGCCCTGCCGCTGACGCGCGATTACATGACAGACTGGGAACGCCGGCATTAAGCTTCAAGGCCGGGGCGGCTTGCTTTTTCTCGCCTTGGGAGAATTCCATTTGTCCGGCGCGACGGTTCCCGCCAGCGGATCGTAATGCACGCCCTGTTTGGCCGCGCTCTCGCGGATCATCCCCGCCAGCCGCGGCATGACCTCTTCGCGCCATATCCTGCCGTTGAAAATGCCGTAGTGATCGGCGCCTTTTTGCAAAAGATGATAATGAAGACCGTCGTCCAGCCCCGTACACAACTTGTGCGCCGCGCGCGTCTGCCCCGGCGCGACGATATTGTCGTTCGCCCCTTCGATGGTCATCAGCGCGGTTTTGGCGATTTTTTCCGGCGCAACCTTTTGCCCGTTGACCTGCATGGCGCCGTCCGCCAGCTCCTGCTTCAGGAAGACCCGCGCGATCGTGTCGAGATAGAACTTTTCCGTCAAGTCGCAGACCGAAAGATATTCGTTGTAAAACGACTTGATCTCGTTCGCCTTCCCGGTCTCGCCGGCGGCGAGGTAATTGAAAAGGTCGACATAGGCGCCGATGTGCGCCAGCGGATTGACGGCCAGCAACCCCGCCAGCTGCAGGAACCCGGGATAAACCGGACGCCCCGCGCCCGCATACCCTTCCGGCACTTCGGCGATGAAATTTTCCTTGAACCACGAGATGTCGCGGCCCTTGACGAATTCCGTGACCGCCGTCCTGGCCGCGGCGGTATCGATCGGGCCTCCCATCAGCGTCATGGAAAGCGGCTGGACGGGAGAATTTTTCTCCGCCAGCAGCGCCACGGCCGCCATCAGCGGCACCGTCGACTGGCTCACGCCGATGACGTGCGCGCCCGGCCCGACGGCTTCAATCACGTCTTCCACATGCGCGACATAGTCGTCAAAGCCGAATGCGCCCTTGTCCATGGGCACGTCGCGGGGGTTTTTCCAGTCGACGATATAAACGTCATGCCCAGGCAGCAGCGCCGCGATCGTGTCCCTGAACTGCGTCGCGTGATGGCCGGACATCGCCGCGACGATAACGACCTTCGGGTCGTTGCGCTTCGTGTCGCGCTTGAAATGCAGCAACGTGCAGAAATCCTTTTTCAGCACGGCCTCCTCGGTCACGTTGACCGGCTTGCCGCCGATGGACGTCTCCGTCAGTCCGAAGGCCGGTTTCGGGAACTCCTTGCCCATCTGCGCCAGGACGCCCGACGCCGCCGCAAGCCGGTTGCCGACGTCCTTGTAAACCTGCGGCATCATGACGACCGGCCCGAAAGCCTCCAGCATCTGCGACTGGAGCGACGCGCCCGCGGCCAGCATGTTGAAGTAGGCCTTGATGCCGCGTTCGGCCGCCTGATAGAAGGAATATATGGCCTTGTCCGGTTGTTGCTTGCTCATTGCGCCGTCCACCCTCCGTCCATGGCCAAAGCCTGCCCCGTCATGGCGACGGCGGCGTCCGAAGACAGAAAGACCGCCAGCGCGGCAAGATCCCCGACTTCGACAAACTGTTTCACCGCGTGATTTTTCAGCATGACTTTTTCGATGACCTCTTTTTCGCTTAAGTTATGCTCTTTCATCTGCTGCGGAATCTGCCCCCTGACCAGCGGCGTATCGACATAGCCGGGGCAGATGGCGTTGACCGTGATGCCGAATTCGGCGAGATCGAGCGCCGCCGCTTTCGTCAGCCCCACCATGCCGTGCTTGGCGGCGACGTAGGCGGATTTGAACTTCGACGCGACCAGCCCGTGCACCGAGGCGATGTTGATGACCCGCCCCCAGCCCTTTTTCTTCATCGCCGGCGCGGCGGCCTTGATAGTGTGAAAGGCGGAAGAGAGGTTGACGGCGATGATGTCGTCCCACTTTTCATCGGAGAATTCGTCGATCGGCTGCACGTTCTGGATGCCGGCGTTGTTGACGAGGATGTCGACGCCGCCGAAAGCTTTTTCCGCCGCCTGCATCATGCCGCGGATCTCTTCGGGCTTGCGCATGTCGGCGCCGGAATAGATCATCTCCACGCCGCAACGGCGCATGATGTCTTCCTGAAGGTCTTTGATCTCGGATTGATCCCTGAAACCGTTCATCACCAGATTGCAGCCTTGCGCGCCGAAAGCTTGCAGCACCCCAAGGCCGATGCCGCTGGTGGAGCCTGTAACAAGTACGGTTTTTCTTGCCGAAGAATTTTCCATATCTTCTTGTACCGTCAGTGATGAGTCAGTCGATAAACCGGCATGCGCTCATTGCGTTATATGAATAGCGAATGTAATTCTATATCTTATGGGAGACCTTTTACAGACTTTTTATTGCGAAAAATATTATTTTAATGTAATTTAATATCAAATATTGATATAAGCCTCTGATAAACAGCATAGTTTCGTCAGTGCCGCGGCGACTTTTTGCCAAAAGCGCTTTAAAGAATTTTTCAAAAGTCATAACTTTCAAAAATTACAATCCTTTAGCCAAAAAAGTGTATAATCTGACACGCGGAGAATTTTATCCGGCTTTCGGGGAAAATCATGAAAAAAGACTCACTTTACAATGACGCGCTCGCCTATCACCGGGAACCGAACGGCCCGGGGAAAATCTCCATTACGCCGACGAAAGCCGTCCTGACCCAGCGCGACCTCGCGCTCGCCTATTCGCCCGGCGTCGCCGCGCCGTGCGAGGAGATCGCCGCCGACCCGAACGCCGCCAGCCTCTATACCGCGCGCGGCAATCTCGTCGCCGTCATCACCAACGGCACCGCCGTGCTCGGCCTCGGCAACATCGGCCCGCTGGCCGCCAAGCCGGTCATGGAAGGCAAGTCCGTCCTGTTCAAGAAGTTCTCCGGCATCGACGCCATCGACATCGAAATCGCCGAGACGGACGTCGACAAGCTGGTCGACATCATCGCCGCGCTTGAGCCGAGCTTCGGCGGCATCAACCTCGAGGACATCAAATCGCCCGAATGCTTCGAGGTCGAGCGGCGCCTCAAGGAGCGCATGAAGATCCCCGTCTTCCACGACGACCAGCACGGCACGGCGATCATCGTCGCCACGGCGTTCCGCAACTGGCTCACCTATTCCGGGCGCGACATCAAAAACGTGAAAATCGTCACGGCGGGCGCGGGCGCGGCGGCGCTCGCCTGCGTCTCTTTGCTGGTCGAGATGGGCGTGCCGAAAAAGAACATCCTGCTCACCGACCTTTACGGCGTCGTCCACAAGGGCCGCAACGAGGACATGGACGAAACGAAAAAAACCTTCGCTCAGGAAACGAAACTCCGCACGCTGAAGGAAGCGATCCGCGACGCCGACGTTTTCCTCGGCCTCTCCGCCCCGCGCGTGCTGACGCAGCAGATGCTGCGGTCGATGGGCAAGGCGCCGCTGATCATGGCGCTCGCCAACCCCACGCCCGAGATCATGCCCGAGGAAGCGCGCGCCGCAAGGCCCGACGCGATCGTCTGCACCGGACGCTCGGATTATCCCAACCAGGTCAACAACGCACTGTGCTTCCCGTTCATCTTCAGGGGCGCGCTCGACGTCGGCGCGACGACGATCAACGAAAAGATGAAGGTCGCCTGCGTCGAGGCGCTCTCCCAGCTCACCATGGCCGAAGCCACGGCGGAAGTCGCCGCCGTCTACGGCGACGTGCCGTTGCAGTTCGGCCCGGAATACCTGATCCCCAAGCCGTTCGATCCGCGCCTGATCCTCGAACTGCCGCTTGCGGTCGCGAAAGCGGCGATGGACAGCGGCGTCGCCACGCGCCCGATCGCGGATCTCGCCGCCTACCGCGCGCGGCTGGAAAAATACGTCTACAAATCGGGCCAGCTGATGCGCCCGATCTACGCCCGCGCCATCTCCAACCCCAAGCGCGTCGCCTTCGCCGAAGGCGAGGAAATGCGCGTGCTCCACGCCGCGCAAACGCTGGTCGAGGACCGCGCCGCGCGGCCCGTGCTCGTCGGACGCGAGGAAGTCATCCGCGCGCGCATCGACAAGCTCGGCCTGCGCATGAAAAAAGGCCGCGACTTCGACATCGTCAATCCCGAGGACGACCCGCGCTTCAACGATTACTGGCAGACCTATCACAAGCTGATGGAACGCAAAGGCATCACGCCCGCCTCGGCGCGGCAGCTGGTGCGCACGCGCAACACCCTCATCGCCGCGCTGCTTTTGCGCAAGAACGACGCCGACGCGATGATCTGCGGCACCATCGGCCGCTATGACCGCCATTACCAGCACATCACCGACGTCATCGGCCTCGCCGAGGGCGTGCGCGCCTGCGCCTCTTTGAGCATCATGATCCTGCCCAAGGGCACGTTCTTCTTCTGCGACGCCTTCGTCAACGCCGATCCGTCAGCTGAGGACCTTTGCGACATGACCCTGCTCGCCGCCGAGGAGATCAAGAAATTCGGCATCGAGCCGCGCATCGCGCTGCTCTCCCGCTCCGACTTCGGCAGCATCGACTGCCCCGAGGCCCTCAAGATGCGCACGGCCACGCAGATGATCAAGGACCGCGCGCCGGAACTTTCCGTCGAAGGCGAGATGACCGCCTCCGCCGCGCTCTCCGAGGAGATCCGCGAAAAGCTCTTCCCCAATTCCGAGCTGAAAGGACAGGCGAACCTGCTCGTCATGCCCAACATCGACGCCGCCAACATCGCCTTTCACCTCATGAAGATCCTCGGCGACGGCATCGTCGTCGGGCCGCTGCTGCTCGGCGCGGCCAAACCCGCGCATGTCCTCATTCCCTCCGTCACCTCGCGCGGCATCGCCAACGCCGCGGCATACGCCTGCGCCGCCGCGGGGGAGACCGTCGCCGCGCCGCAGCGCGTCCTTAGAAAAGCCAAACAGAAAAAAGACGCCGCGCCCCAAAAGCGCGCGAAAAAGCGCGGCTGACCGCACATGACCGAAGAACACGACAAAACCGGCGCACCCAAGGAAGCCGACAGCGACGACGCCGCCGAGCTGCATCAGGTCGGCCTCACCGACGCCTTCATCCGCGAGATCGCCGGGCTCATCGACGAGGACTATACCGACCGCGTGCAGGAACTCTGCCGCGACATGCCCGCGCCGGACGCCGCCGAGCTGATCGTCAAGCTGGACGGCGGCCGCCGCCACAAGCTCGTCGAGATGCTCGAGGACGAGCTTCATCCCGAAACCTTTTCCTACTTCGAGCGCGACCTGCTCAACGACCTTCTCGAACACATGTCGGGCAAGAACATCGCCGCGATCGTCAACGAGCTGGACAGCGACGACGCCATCAACCTCATCACCCGCCTCGACGAGGAACGGCAGGGCAACATCATCCGCCATCTCAACCGCAATCTCCGCGCCGCGGTCGAGGAAGGCCTGACCTTCCCCGAAGCCTCGGCGGGCCGCATGATGCAGCGCGAATTCGTCGCCGTGCCGCAGTTCTGGACGGTGGGCAAGACGGTCGACTATCTGCGCGCCGCCGCCGCGACCCTGCCCGACCGCTTTTACAACGTCTTCATCGTCGACCCGATGCACCGCTTCATCGGCGCGGTCTCTTTAAGCCACGTGCTCTGCGCCCAGCACCCGGTCAAAATCGACACGCTGGTGGAAGAGGAGCACGTCTCCGTGCCCGTGACGATGGATCAGGAGCAGGTGGCGATGCTCTTCCGCCGCAAGGACCTTTTGTCCGCGCCGGTGGTGGACGACGACGACCAGCTGATCGGCGTCATCACCGTCGACGACGTCGTCGACGTCATCCAGGAAGAAGCCGAGGAAGACCTGCTGAAAATGGGCGGCGTCAGCAACCCCGACTTTTTCAGCCCGCCGATTTCCACGGTCAAGGCGCGCTTCTGGTGGCTGTTCGTCAACCTCGGCACGGCGTTTCTCGACACGTTCGTCATCAGCTTCTTCACCGGCACGATCCAGAAGATCGTCGTGCTCGCGTCGCTGATGCCGGTCGTCGCCTCGATGGGCGGCAATGCCGGCACGCAAACCCTGGCCGTCGTCGTCCGCGCCATCGCCACGAAAGACCTCACCGACGCCAACACCTGGCGCACGGTTCTCAAGGAGCTTCTCGTCGGCAGCATCAACGGCATCCTGTTCGGCATCGTCATGATCGTCGGGATCACCATTTGGTATCACAACTGGAAGCTGGGCGGGATCATGGCCGCGGCGATGGTCATCAACCTCGCCGCCGCGGGGCTTTCGGGCGCGCTTATCCCGCTGGCGCTCCACAAAACGGGCTTCGACCCCGCCAATTCCGCCACGGTCTTTCTCACCACCGTCACCGACGTGGTGGGATTCGTCGCCTTCCTCGGCCTCGCGGCGTGGCTGCTGACCTGAGAGCTTATCAGGCACTGTTTGCATTCAAGAATTTTGAGACGACAACGCAGTTGCGGCGAAGCCAATGCGGTGCCTTGCGAGAACCGTAGCTCCGCTCCACCACACCGTGGAACTAAACACCTAACCCGCTTCGGCGACCTTTTCCGCGCGCTTGCGCAGGTTGGGGTCGAGGATCACCTTGCGCAGGCGCAAAGACGTCGGCGTCACTTCCACCAGTTCGTCGTCGTTGATGTAGGTGATCGCCTGCTCCAGCGTCAGAAGGCGCGGCGGGGTGAGCTTGGTCGCCTCGTCGGTGCCCGAGGCGCGGACGTTGGTCAGCTTCTTGCCGCGCAGGATGTTCACCGGCAGGTCGTTTTCGCGGTTGTGTTCGCCGACGATCATCCCTTCATAAACCCTGGTGCCGGGCATGACCATGATGATGCCGCGCTCTTCGAGGTTGTAAAGGTCGTATTCCGTCGCCTCGCCGGTCGCCATGGCGAGCAGGACGCCGGTGCGGCGGCCTTCGATGGGACCCTTGTGCGGCGCATAGCCGTGAAACAAACGATTGATGATCCCCGTGCCGCGCGTGTCGGTGAGAAATTCGCCGTGATAGCCGATCAGGCCGCGCGTCGGCGCGATGAAGGTCATCTTCACCTTGCCCGCGCCGGAAGGCAGCATCGAGGTCATCTCCCCCTTGCGCAGGGCCATTTTCTGCACCACCTGGCCGGAATAGTCCTGATCGACGTCGATCACCACTTCTTCCATCGGCTCGAGGCGCTCGCCGGTTTGCTCGTCGGTTTTGAACAGAACGCGCGGGCGGCCGATCATCAGTTCGAAACCTTCGCGGCGCATGGTCTCGATCAGCACGGACATTTGCAGTTCGCCGCGCCCGAAGACTTCAAACGTATCCGCCGTCTGGCCGTCTTTCACCTTCATGGCGACGTTGCTCTCCGCCTCGCGGAACAGACGCTCGCGGATCATGCGCGAAGTGACTTTCTTGCCCTCGCGCCCGGCGAACGGGCCGTTGTTGACCGAAAAGGACATGGAGATGGTCGGCGGGTCGATCGGCTGCGCGGGCAGGGCTTCCGTGACCGCGGGGTCGCAGATGGTGTTGGAAACGGTCGCTTCCGTCATGCCCGCGACGGAGACGATGTCGCCCGCGGCGGCTTCATCCAGCGGCACGCGCTCGATGCCGCGGAAAGCGAGGATCTTGGAGATGCGGAAGTTTTCGACAAGGTTGTTGTCGAGATCGAGCGCCTTGACGGACTGATTGGTCTTCACCGTGCCGGACATGATGCGCCCCGTCACCAGACGTCCGAGATAGGGATTGTTCTCGATCAGCGTTCCCAGCATGGCGAAGGGCTTGTCCGCCTCGACCTTGGGCGAGGGCACGTAATCGCAAATCAGGTCGAACAGCGGCGCCATGTCGGTGCGCTCCCCGTCGAGCGTCGCCGAGGCCCAGCCCTGACGGCCGGACGCGTAAAGAAGCGGAAAATCAAGCTGTTCGTCGGTCGCGTCGAGCGCGGCGAAGAGGTCGAACACTTCTTCATGCACCTCGTCCGGACGCGCGTCGGGGCGGTCGACTTTATTAATCACCACGATCGGCTTCAGGCCCATTTTCAGCGCCTTGCCGGAGACGAATTTGGTTTGCGGCAACGGGCCTTCGGCCGCGTCGCAGAGGATGACAACCCCGTCGACCATCGACAAGATCCGCTCCACCTCGCCGCCGAAGTCGGCGTGGCCGGGGGTGTCGACGATATTGATGCGCGTGTCCTTCCAGACGACAGAAGTCACTTTGGCAAGGATGGTGATGCCGCGCTCGCGCTCCAGATCGTTTGAATCCATGACGCATTCTTCAACCTGCTGGTTGTCGCGGAACTGTCCGGATTGCTTCAGCAGCACATCCACCAGGGTGGTTTTGCCATGGTCGACGTGAGCGATAATGGCGATATTTTTCAGTTTTTGCGTCATCTCATCCTCTTTTTCGCGCTTATCTTATTGAAAAGTATATATTTTTTATTTTTCCGGCGCGCGCAGGGGAGATCATACACGATTTCAAAATTATGTATAGAAAAATCTCGTACCCATTCAGTGCGCCGCCGCGCGCGCCGCGCCGTGCGCTTCACACTTGCCAAGCCGCCGCCGCGATAAACGGATACCCCGCCGTGACGCTTCGAAAAAGCTTTTCTGACTTCTGCCGGAAGCTTCCCACGCGCAACAGCACCGGCTTTTTTGCGCTTGCGGCGCAAGCGTTTCTCTCACGCCTCCAAAATAATTTCAAATCCATAAAGTTTTCTTTACAAAAATTCAAGAATCACCGTATATGATTAAAATTATAAAGGCCCCAAGGCGGAGTGATTCGTCCGGAAGGGTACGTTGTTACTGTTTCTATGGAGACTGCATGAAATGGATAATTACGATACGCCGGACGAATTGGTGCGCCAGCGCCGTCCCGATATTCCTGTAACCTGCTTCCGCCCGGAATCTCTTTCCGCCGCCGCCAAATGGTTCACGCAGAATTTTCCCGGCAAGGTTCTTTACGCCGTCAAGGCCAACCCCGCGCCATATGTGCTCACGGGGCTTTTTCATGCCGGAATCAGGCATTTTGACGTCGCCTCCATTCCCGAAGTCGAGCTGGTGCGCGGTCTCCTGCCCAAAGCGCACCTCGCCTTCATGCATCCGGTCAAAAGCCGCAGCGCCATCGAACGCGCCTATTTCGACCACGGCGTGCGCGATTTCGCCTTCGACAGCCTTGAAGAGCTGGAAAAAATCGTCACCTGCACCGGCAAGAGCAAGGATCTGACACTGCTTTTGCGCCTCGCCGTGCCCAATACGGCATCCGAACTGCCGCTCTCCGGCAAGTTCGGCGTGTTGCCGGAAAAGGCCGCCGCCCTCTTGAAAGCCGGTCGCAAGGCGGCCAAACGCCTTGGCATCACCTTTCACGTCGGCTCGCAAACCATGGATCCGCAGGCCTACATCACCGCGCTCGCGCTGGTCGCCGAGATTTTGCAGTCCATTCCGCGCACCAAGGTCGATATCGTCGACGTCGGCGGCGGCTTTCCGTCGCTTTATCCGGACATGAGCCCGCCCGCGCTGGCCGATTACAAAGCCGCGATCGAGCAGGGCTTCGACCGTCTGCCGCACGGCGACCGCACGGAATTCTGGTGCGAGCCGGGCCGCGCGCTGGTCGCCGAGAGCTGCTCGGTCATCACGCGCGTCGACCTGCGCAAGAACGACGTTCTCTATATAAACGACGGCACCTACGGTAGCCTGTTCGACGCGGGGCACCTCGGCTTCCGCTATCCCGTGCGGCTGATCCGTCCCGTTCCCGGCGGCACCGAGGCGCGCCTCAAGCCTTTCCGCTTCTACGGGCCGACCTGCGACAGTATCGACTACATGCCCGGCCCCTTTATGTTGCCCGAAGACGTGCGCGAAGGCGATTATATCGAGATCGGACAGCTCGGCGCCTACGGCAACACCATGCGCACCGCCTTCAACGGCTTCGACGCGACGGAAACGGTTGCCGTCGCCGCGCCGCCTCTTGCTTCGATGTACGAGCTCGAGGACGCGAAAGAACCGGCCACTGTTTAACATCCCCTGAAATCAAAGAAAGAGAGACGCCATGAAAAACCTGAAATCGGTGAAACCCAAGCCGCACCCCAAAAACAACCGCAAGGCCGACCTGCTCTCCGTGCCGGTCGAGCATATCGACATCAAATCCTTCGACGCCCGGCCGATCATCAAGGGCATGGGCAAAATGTCCTTCACCTCGCGCGACCTCGCCCGCGCCGCGGAAATCTTCAACACCATGCTGAAGGACAAAAACGCGACCTCCGTCCTCACCCTCGCGGGCTCGACCTCGGCGGGCGGCTGCATGGACCTCTATACCGAAATGGTCAAGAGCAACATGGTCGACGTGATCGTCTCGACCGGCGCCTCGATCGTCGACATGGACTTCTTCGAAGCGCTCGGCTTCAAGCACTGGCAGGCCGACGGCGCGGTGGACGACCGCGACCTGCGCGACCTTTACATCGACCGCATCTACGACACATATATTGATGAAGAAGATTTGCAGGAAGTGGACGGCACGATCTTCAAGATCGCGGAATCCCTGGAGCGCCGCCCCTACTCTTCCCGCGAGTTCATCTGGGAGATGGGCAAATGGCTCTCGAAAAACTCCAAGAAGAAAAACTCGCTGGTGCAAACCGCCTATGAACACGGCGTGCCGATTTTCTGCCCCGCGTTCTCGGATTCTTCCGCCGGTTTCGGCCTCGTGCTGCACCAGAAGAAGAGCCTCGAAAAAGGCCTTAAAAACTATGTTTCCATCGACAGCGTCGCCGACTTCCGCGAACTGACCGACATCAAGATCGCCGCGGGCACCACCGGCCTTTTGATGATCGGCGGCGGCGTGCCGAAGAACTTTGTGCAGGACACCGTCGTCTGCGCGGAAATTCTCGGCCACAAAAACGTCGAAATGCACAAATACGCCATTCAGGTCACGGTCGCCGACGTGCGCGACGGCGCCTGCTCCTCCTCGACGCTGAAGGAAGCCTGCTCGTGGGGCAAGGTCGACGTCGCCATGGAACAAATGGTCTATGCAGAAGCGGGTTCGGTCATTCCGCTGCTCGCTTCCGACGCCTATCACCGCGCCCACTGGAAAAAGCGCGCCCGCCGCAACTGGGCGAAGCTGTTCAAATGACATCGCAGATGTCATCCCGGACTTGATCCGGGATCCGAACAAACAATCACCGCCACGCCGGGCTCGTTCCGGCGTCCATATGGATGCAGCAACAAGTGCTGCATGGCGTTTGTACAGGAGTAAAAAATGCAATTCATGACGCCCGACAAGGCCTTTCTCGGCCTTGAGAAAAAAGACGCGGCGACGGTGAAATCCGCGCAGGCCGTCGTCGTTCCCTTCGGCCTCGAAGCGTCCGTCTCCTACGGCGGCGGCACCTCGAAAGGCCCGCAGGCGATGATCGACGCCTCGCATCAGGTGGAACTGTTCGACGACGAGTTCTGGTGCGAGCCGTTCCGCCAGATCGGCATCCTCACCGCCGTCGAGCCGAAGATCGGCAAGAACGTGCCCAAGGCGCTCGACCAGCTCGAAGCCATGGTCGAAGAGGTTTTGCAAATGGGCAAGTTCCCGATCACCTTCGGCGGCGAGCATTCGATCACCGCGGGCACCATCCGCCCCTTTGCAAAGCGCTATAAAGATCTGCACGTTCTGCACTTCGACGCGCACGCCGATTTGCGCGACGGCTACGACGGCGAGCATTACAGCCACGCCGCGGCGCTCCGCCGCGTGCTCGACCACAAGAGCGTGACCTGGCTTTCGTCCTTCGGCATCCGCAACATCTCGCAGAGCGAAATCCCTTTCCTTGAAAAGAGCGGCCAGCGCGTCAAAATCTACTGGGCGCGAGAGAAAGCCAAGTGGAACATGAAGGAGATCGTCAGCCACTTCAAAGGCAAGAACGTCTATGTCACCTTCGACATCGACGGACTCGACGCCTCCTTGATGCCCGCGACCGGCACACCGGAGCCGGGCGGGCTCTTCTGGCAGGAATCGGTCGACATCATCCGCGAAGTCGCGAAGGTTTCCAACTTCGTCGGCGCGGACGTCAACGAACTCGCGCCCAAGCCCAACCTCCACGGCTGCAACTTCCTCGCCGCCAAGCTGGCTTACAAGATTCTCACCTATGCGTTTTTGGTGAGCAAGGCGCAGACCGCCAAACCGCGCAAGAAAAAAGCCGCCTGAAGTTGACAGCTTGAAAGAAAACATTTAGAAATCACCCCTTTTGAAGGAGGTGACGCCATGTATTGCGGGATTGATTTCGGCACCTCGAACTCGGCCATCGCCATCGCGGATGAACAAGGCGTCAGGCTCGCGCCGGTGGAACAAAACAACATCACCCTGCCAAGCGCGCTTTTTTATCCGCTTCAAAAGCCGCCCGTCTACGGCCATGCCGCCATGCGGCTTTTCACCGAAGGCGAAGAAGGACGCTTCATGCGTAGCCTGAAAAGATTGCTCGGCACCAACCTGATGAACTTTAGCACGCAGGTCAACAACAGGCCGCGCAAGTTCGACGAGATCATCGGCGGCACATCGGATTTCATGGTCATCCGCCTCGATCCGCGTGCCGGACGAAAACACGACCGCTGCCAAAACGTGCTGGAAGGCGAAACCGGCCACAACCTGCTCGATATCACCGAGCAGGCGAAGATCGCCCTGACGGATGCGGAAAGCACGACGGCGAATTTGGGATTGATCGAGCCTGATTTCAGCATCGACATGACGCGCAGGGATTTCGAAGACGCCATTGCCTCCGACGTGGAGAAAATATCCTCCGCGATTGCGGAATGCCTCGCCCTGTTCAACGTTGCGAAAGACAGGATCAAGCTGGTTGTCCTCACCGGCGGGCCAACGGAGACGCCGCTCTTGAAACGTTTCATTAAAAACGGATTCCCCGCCGCCGCGCTCTCCGAGGACAACAAACTTTCCAGCGTCGCGCTGGGTTTAGGCTATGACAGCGCGCGCCGCTTCGCCGCTTAAACGAGAAGCTCTCCGCACGCTTGCAAATCTTCGCGCAAGGCGGGCGAGAGGCCTTTATCCTGCGCAAGCCGCGCACGCGCAATGCCCGCCGCGTCCAGACCCGCCGCGTAAACGACCGTATGTCCGTTATAATTCGCGCGGTATTCTTCCCTCGTCAGGGCGGCGCGGGATTTAGCATCATAGAATCGCGCGAGAACCTCCACCGCCTTTGCGCGGCCCATCGCCGCCGCCGCATGGAGCGGGGTCCAGCCGCTGGCGTTTTGAATATCGATCTTCAAGCCTTCTGTTTTCAAATGCGCCTCGATCTCGTCGTCACGCGACCATTTGGCGATATATTGCGCAAGCGTCGAGCCGTGCGAACCCGATGTTTCGTTCAGCCCCTTCGCTGTTTTTCCTGAAAGCCAATGCAAGGTCATCAAGCGCCCCGCAACCGGCGAGGACGGCGCGGCGATATTGAAGGCCGTGTCGCCTTTCCTGTCGGGCGCGTGCGGATCCGCCCCCGCATCCAACAACTCCGCCACGATCTTCGCCACGTCGATGCCTTCTGCCTCGGCGGCTGCGGCATGATGCAGCGCCGTCCAGCCGGTGTGCCGATTTTCCTCCACCGGCGCCGCCCGCACCAGCGCGATATCCTCCGCGCCGGTCAGCAGCATGACGAGACGGTCGATGCCGAGCGCATTGCCGCTCGCGGCGGGCATGCCGTGTTTTAGCGCGGCGATAAAATCTTCATCCAGAGGATAATCGACGCCGTAAATTTTCCGGCGCAAGGCGATATCGTGCAAGAAGCGCATCTGCTGCACCGTCGCGTCCGTCAGCTCGCCAAAGGCATTGGCAAGCTCGACGCTGCAGATATAAACCTCGAACCGCTCGGCAAAGCGCGGATCTTCGGGCTTCGGGCGCGAGAGCGCGGCCATCGAAACGGGATAATCGCACAAAATCGCCGGCGCGGGCGCGCCGAGATGCGGCTCGACCCTGTCCATCAGGATTTTTAAAAGCGCGTTTTCCCAGTCGTCATGAGGTGACACGTAAACGCCGATGCGCGCCGCTTCCGCCCTGATGTGCGCAAGATCGCCAAGGTGCGCGGAAATATCCACGCCTGCGTATTTTTTCAAGGCACCGGCAACCGTGATGATTTCCCATTCCGCGCACGGATCGGAGGTTTTGCCGTGAAAGACGATCTTCTCCCGCACGACGGCGCGGACGAGGTCGATCGTCTCCTGCATCATCTCCTTATAATCCATGCCCGCCTGATACCATTCGAGCAGGCTGAAGGCCGGGCTGTGCAGTTTCGATTTTTCCTCGTCGCGGAACACCTGCGCGATCTGATAGATTTTCGGCAGGCCCGCGACGAGCAGTTTTTTCATCGCGAACTCGGGGCTGGTGTGAAGATACAAGCCCGGGCTGTAAACGCTTTCCGTGCGAAACGCTTTTATATGCGGCTCCATGCACGGCGCGATCTGCAACGCCGGCGTCTCGACTTCGAGATAACCGCGCGCATTAAAAAATTCGCGCACCTCCGCAACGATTTGCGCGCGTTCCTTAAGATAAGGAATGCGGCGCGCATAATTTTCCAAAGACCACCATTCTTTTGTCATACGCTATAAATAGCAGATATGAGGAAAATAAAACAGCCCACAATATTTCATAAAGTAAAAATAAATTACTAAAAAAGTGCATTTTCTTGACAAATTATTAACCCTTTCAATACTCTAATTGATACTAACTTTCGTAGGCTATGTGGATATCTCATCTCAAAAAAAACTACAGGGGGTTACTATCATGCAATCATCGCTATCTTCTTCATCGCAGGCGGCGCCTGCGCCCAAAGGGAGATCGTTGTCGGAAATCTTCAACGAGTTCGCCCATGACGCCGTCGCGCGTTTTCCGCACCTCAAGGGCCAGATTCTGATCGTCGACATGGACGAAAAGAAAGTCTACGCCGAATCCGTCGACAAGCAGAAAACGGGCCTCGCCAGGGAAGATGTGCCGGATTACATCAGCAACCACCAGCTTTACAAGGAGATGGAGCGTAACAAAGCGATGTCTTCCGCCGCCACCCGCGACGAAAAGCGCAACCTGATGCTCGTGTTCATGAACGAATCCGTCAGCCCGGCGGAGCGCGCCGGCGTTTCGAAGGAAACGGAGCAACATCTGCTTTATGTCATGGATCACGAACTGGCGCACAACGCCATCAAGGACGGCGCGTCAAGGGACGTCCAGTCGGCCTATGACTACAATATCCTTCTCGGCGAGTCCGTCGCCGACGCCTACGCGCAAATCCGCCACTACCAGCGCTACGGCGTGGACGAATACGCGCACAACAAATACGTCAGCCCCGGCGGACGGGCGGAAAACTTCATCCTCAGCGGGGATTCCGTGCACTTCACCTCTTTCGTTCTCGAAGCCATCAACAAGCAAAAGGACAAGATCGACTTCGACAAACTGACGCCGCAACAGACGGCGGATCTCGCCCGCCGCTTCGCGCTGGAATACATGCCGCCGAAACGCGTCGTGCAGGATATCTCCTTTGCGTTCGCGCCGATCCGCAACATCTTCCGCTTCAACAAGGAAGAAGGCGTCAAGGCGCTGGTCAGCAAGGCGCTCGATCCGAAGGCGGATTATTACACCTTCAAGTTCGCAAGCCTCTGGCTGAAGGACATGCTGGCAACGGGCACATACCCCGACGGCCGGCCCATCCAGCTGCCCAGGCAATATCTCGACGACGTCGTGGCGAAGCTGAAAACGCGCACGGAAAAGTTCGAAAACGACGGCCTTCTTTTCGACATGCCGATCGTGCAAAAGCCGAAACCGCCGGGCAACAATGTGGTCAGCTTCAACCGGTCTTTCAAAGCCGCCTGAAGCAGCGTTGCACGGATCAAAAAAGCCGGCCTTCACGGGCCGGTTTTTTTGTGCGTGTAATAATATATTATTGATTTATAAGTATTTTTTATCGCGTTCTTGACTCTTTTTATATTTTACATATAATAAATAAATCGCTTTTCGAGGACGAAATGACAAACGTAACAGCAAAACAGCAACTGCATGACAGGGTAAGCACGATAGATGAACTTTGTCAGGGCTTTGTTGACGAGACGGAAGAGCGTTTTCCCGCTCTGAAGGACAAGCTCAGCGTCTACAATATACACTCTCTTCGCCTCTATAGCGGAAGAGACATGCCTGAAAACAAAAAAGAAGAAGCCCTGAATTGTATAAACAAATTTTACCGGATAAACGATCTTGAAGGATCGGAAGTGATCTTGTTTGAAAATACGGATATAAAATTCATCGTGCTCGACATGGCCGACGTGATAAAAAAAGAAAAACTGGAAAAAGAACTCTCCAGCCTGTCCGGAAAAGCCAAGAAACTTCTTCTTTATATTCTTGATCATGAATTGGGGCATCTGACAACGCCTGAAGGATTTAAAGACAACAACTTGTCCGAAGCCACAATCGCCGAATGCATCGCCGACTCCTACTCCCTGCTGTCTCATTATCAGCGCTACGGCACGGAGGAAGAAACCGCTGACGACCCCGCAAATCCGCTCCACCGCGCTATCTATATGGCGAAAAAGAACAATAAAACACACGCCATTTCGCATTTCACCTCCTTCGTTCTCGAAGAAATCATCAAGCGCAAGGATATGATCGATTTCAAAAACATGGATGCCGACAAAACTGCCAATCTGGCCTGGCGGTTCGCCATGCGATATGCGCCGCCGCCAGCCGTGATTGACTATCTGCATGAAATTTACGCGCCGATTGTAAAATCATTTTCCACGTCTCCGGAAGACGCTTTCAAAGAGCTCGCGAAAATCACGCTTGATCCCGGAAACGGCTATTACGGCTTCAGGTGCGGCAGAATTCTGCTCGACGGGTATCTGCGTGATGAGGCAGCCATGGACGGCAAGCCTCTCAACATCCCGCAGGACGAGCGGAACGCGTTGCGTCAAAAACTGAAGCTGCGCGAATTCAAGCTGGCGCAGGAAGATATTCTCTTCAACATGCCGATCGTGCAAAAAGCCGCGCCTGCGCCAAATGCAGTTCCCGCCCGCGCACCCGCCTGAAGCCTGAAAATCTTGTCCATATTTGCCCGCAAAACACCCGCATTTGTCCGCAAGCCTCCGCATTTGCCTATAAAAGAACCGTATCTGCCCGCATTTGCCTGTATTTACCCGTATTTCTGATGATTTCGCGCCCTCCCTGTCTTCAATCCTTCATTTTTGCGTTATGTAAATATAAAGATCCCATATTCCCTAAAATGACTTGACTCTCATCCGTCCGCGCACATATATATAGGTCTAAGTTTTTGACGAAGCCAAACCTCCGCCTTTTGGAAGTTTCAGCGCTCCGCGTCCCCCGGTCGGCGAAGATACGCTCACCGGGGCGAAAAGACTATGTGTATATGAGGAACAAAAAGAGATGTTTGAAAACCTGACCGGAAAGCTTGGCAACGTCCTCGACGCCCTCAAGAAGCGCGGCGCGCTGAAAGAGGAAGACGTGTTGCTCGCCTTGCGCGACATCCGCACGGCGTTGCTCGAAGCCGACGTCGCCCTGCCGGTCGTCAAGGCGTTCATCGACAAGGTGCGCGCAGAAGCGATCGGCGAAAAAGTCCTGCGCTCCGTCACCCCGGGCCAGCAGGTCGTCAAGATCGTCCACGACGCGCTCATCGAAACGCTCGGCCACGAAAATGCCGAACTCAATCTCGCGACGCAGCCGCCCGCCGTGATCCTCATGGCCGGCCTGCAAGGCTCGGGCAAAACCACCAGCGCGGGAAAACTCGGCAAATTCATCACGAACAAGCTGCGCAAGAAAGTGCTGCTCGCTTCGCTCGACGTGTATCGTCCGGCGGCGCAGGAACAGCTGGAAATTCTGGGCAGGCAGATCAATGTCGCGACATTGCCGATCGTCGCGGGCGAAAAACCCGCCGCCATCACCCAGCGCGCGCTCAAAGCCGCGAAGCTCGAAGGCTATGACGTGCTGATCCTCGACAGCGCGGGCCGTCTGTCCATCGACGACGATTTGATGAACGAACTGATCGCCGTGCGCGATCTCGCCAAACCGGTCGAAACCCTGCTCGTCGCCGACAGCCTCACGGGTCAGGACGCCGTCGTCACGGCGGAAAACTTCCATTCCCGCGTCGGCATCACCGGCATCATCCTCACCCGCATTGACGGCGACGCGCGCGGCGGCGCGGCGCTCTCCATGCGCGCGGTCACGCAAAAGCCGATCAAGTTCCTCGGCGTCGGCGAGCAGATGGACGCTCTGCAGCCGTTCGACGCGGCGCGCATCGCGGGGCGCATCCTCGACATGGGCGACATCGTCAGCCTGGTCGAAAAAGCCTCCGAAAACATCAAGCTCGAAGACGCGAAGAAGGCCGCCGAAAAGCTCGCCAAGGGTAACTTCGACCTCGGCGATTATCTCGACCAGCTCCGCCAGATGCAGAAGATGGGCGGCCTTTCCGGCCTGATGAGCATGCTGCCCGGCGTCGGCAAGATCAAGAACGCCATGGCGGGCGCGAACCTCGACGACGGCATCCTCAAAAAGCACGAAGCCATCATTCTTTCCATGACCAACAAGGAACGCGCCAAACCCGACCTGCTCAACGCCTCGCGCAGGAAGCGCATCGCCGCCGGTTCCGGCACCACGGTGCAGCAGGTCAATCAGGTCCTGAAGCAGTTTCAGGACATGCAGACGATGATGAAGCGCATGAACAAGCTCGGCGGCAAGGGCATGATGCGCAGCCTGCAAGGCATGCTCGGCGGAAACGCGATGAACGAGATGGAAGAAATGGCCAAAAACATGCAGGCACAAGGCAATGGTTTGGGCGGCGGACACGGCATCCTCGGCCCCAACCCCTTTCCGGAGAAATAAAACGGAATTTAAGGAACTGAAATTTGAGACGAAACGGTTGCAGTCTCATAAAATTTTTAATTGCAGCCACTGAAAAAGAACGGAGAAACTGAAATGTTGAAAATACGCATGGCCCGCTGGGGCGCAAAAAACCGCCCTTACTACCACATCGTCGTCGCGGAAAGCCGCGCGGCGCGTGACGGCCGCTTCATCGAGCAGATCGGCACCTACGACCCGAAACTGCCGAAAGACCACGCCGACCGCGTGCGCCTGAACGCCGACCGCGCCAAATTCTGGCTCTCGAAAGGCGCGCAGGCGTCCGACCGCGTGGCGATTTTCCTCGGCAAGGCCGGCGTCATCGCCATGCCCGCCAGGAAGAACAACCCGAAAAAGGCCGTCGCCAAGGCCAAGATGACCGAGCGCAAGAAAGAGCGCGCCGAAAAAGCCGCAGCGGCCAGCGCGCCCGCCGAAGCCGCCGCCGAAGCTTAAACCCCTTCCGTGCGCAGCAAAGAGGCCGTATCCGCCGATCTTGTCTGCATGGCCGAAATCGTCGGCGTGCATGGCGTACGGGGCGTTTTGAAGGTGAAAGTCTTCAGCGACGCGCCGGAAAAGCTCGCGGATTACGCGCCGCTTTGCGACGCTTCGGGCAAGCCCGCCTTCACGTTCACGTCGCTCCAGCCGCACGGCGGGATTTTCCTCGCGACGCTGGAAGGCGTCGCGGACCGCACCGCGGCGGACTCTTTGCGCGGCGCGAAACTCTACGTGCCGCGCGGCCGCCTGCCGAAGATCGAGGACGAACACACCTACTATCACGTCGATCTGGTCGGGCTTGCGGTGACGGATGAAAACGGAGAGCCTCTCGGAAAAATCATCGCCGTGGCCAACTTCGGCGGCGGCGACCTTCTGGAGATCAAGCCGCAAAAAGACGGCAAATCAAAAGGCGCGAGCTTTTACCTGCCTTTCACCAACGCCAACGTGCCGCGCGTCGACCTCGCCGCCAAAGAAGCGACGGTGATCATCCCGCCCGGATTGCTGGATTGAAAATGACCGCACCGTTTCATGTCGCGCTCTTCACGCTCTTTCCCGAGATGTTTCCGGGCTTTCTGGGGCAAAGCCTTTCCGGCAAGGCGCTGGAGCGCGGCATCTGGTCTCTCGAAACCGTGCAGCTCCGCGATTTCGCCACCGACAACCACAAAACCGTGGACGACACGCCCTTCGGCGGCGGCGCGGGCATGGTGATGAAGCCCGACCTGCTCGACCGCGCGCTTCATGCGCATCAGCCGCTCGGCCGCTTTATTTACATGACCCCGCGCGGCAAGCCTTTGACCCAGAAAATGGCGCATGCGCTTGCGCGCGAACAGCGGCTTGCCATTCTCTGCGGACGCTATGAAGGCGTCGACCAAAGGCTGCTCGACGCTTACGACGCCGAGGAAATTTCCATCGGCGACTACGTTCTTTCCGGCGGCGAACCGGCGGCGATGATTTTGCTCGACGCGATTGTGCGGCTTTTGCCGGACGTGATCGGCAACGCCGGCACGCATGACGAGGAAAGCTTCGAGAACGGCCTTTTGGAATATCCGCATTACACGCGCCCCGCGCGCTGGACGGGCCCGGACGGCGTGGAACGCGCGGTGCCGGAAGTGCTGCTCTCCGGCCATCACGCCAGGGTCGCGGCATGGCGGCACGAACAATCCGAAGCCATCACGAAAGAGCGCCGCCCCGACTTGTGGGAAAAATTCAAAAAGAACGACTGATCAGGGCGCGTTGCCGCCCGGCTTTTCCGTTGCCTGTTTTGCCGTTTGCGCGGCAAGTTTTGCATCCGTTGAAGGTTTCACCGCGTTTTTGGCGAAGGCTTCCTTGATCACGTGGTCAATGACGGCCTCCGGAGTGGAAAACTCGAGAGGGTTCAATTCCGCATGGTATGAAAAACCGTGGTGAAGAGAATACATGTTACGATCCCACTTTCCATCGCCGGAATATACATACACCCGCTTAGGGAAATAGATACTGATCTGCAAAGGCGCGCGTTCTCCCTCAATATTCGTCGAGATCGCATATGGAAGGCCCTCTTTGTCGCGCATCACCGCGTAGTTGAAATCGACAGCGGGGGATTGTTGCAAAACACGCAGGCCCTGCTCCAGTTGCTCGGCAACCGCGCGGATCTCCGCCGCTGATTCCTGCCGCTTCTCGGCACAGGCGATCGCTTCCTTCGGTTGTCTGTCGTTATTCGGAACCGGTGCGCATCCTTCTTTCGCCATGTCCTGCAATTCCTCGACGCGCGCACGGGCTTTTTCTTCCATCGTGCCTTCGGCGATCAGGTTTTGTCTTTGCCTCCAAAGTTTGGCATCTTCAGGATCCTGCGCAAAACCAAGCACGTCGGCAAGGTCGGGGTTATTTTGGCGGGCGGACATCACCATCTCGCGCGTGACCGTCGCGCCTTTTTCTATCAGATACCGCGCCGACTCGACCCTTTGTTTATTATGCTTCGCATCCTCTCGTATATGTCCTTCTGAAGAATAGAAATGCCGCAATGTTGCCTTCAAAAGCGCGTCTTTGTCCATGCCGCGCCGCAAGGCTATATCCAGTATGCGCGGGCTGCCTGTTTTGACGATTTCTACGGGATCCTGTATCAAGCCGAAAAGGTCGCTGTCTTTTGCCGCTAAAAACTCAAGAAAATCAAGCCTTCCATCTTCAATGGCACGATGGATGTCTACTTTTTCCACCTTTGCTCCGTTGTCCACCAGATATTGAGATATCGCAAGGTTGCCACAATGAATGGACACCTCCAAAGGCTTCATGCGTGGGCGATTGGGCGACGGCAGACTAATGAACCTTTCATTAGGCGCCCTGATGTTCGTCTCTCTATCCAGAGGAACGCCTTTTTCGACGAGCCGCTTGACCGTCTCGAGATCACCGGCATGAGCGGCAGCACCCAGTTCATTGACTCTTTTTTGTTTACGAATAATCATATTACTTCTCTTTTATTTTTACTTAATGTGAAAATGCAAAAACCCTTATAGCGCATTTTTAACGTTATGCTATATGATTTATTTTATGGATAAAATATCCTGAAAAATCATATAATTAGACATAATTATAACAAACCGGCCCGGCACGGGTTTAAAGAAGCGCACTTTTTCCTTGAATTTACCTATGATTCTCGGGTAATAATCCACAACCCACAGCTCCGCCGCAAGCCTTGCGCCGGAGCCGGTAACCAACAAACGGGCCGCCGGCATGACCCCTGTCATGTGCGAAATTCACGGGCCTTGAAAAACAAATGGGATGAGAGCCATGAACGATCTTGAGAAATTCGAACAGCGCCAAAGCGCAAAGCTGGAAGCCGAACAGAAAAAAATCCCCGTCTTCGCCCCCGGCGATACGGTGCGCGTCAACGTGAAAATCATTGAAGGCACGGGCGAAAAAGCCAAAACCCGTCTTCAGGCCTATGAAGGCGTGTGCATCGCGCGCGGCGGCAAAGGCTTGCACCAGAGCTTCACGGTGCGCAAAATTTCTTACGGCGAAGGCGTCGAACGCGTGTTCCCGCTCTACAGCCCGAGCATCGATTCCATCGAGCTCGTCCGCCGCGGCACGGTGCGCCGTTCCAAGCTCTATTATCTGCGCGACCGCAGCGGCAAATCCGCCCGCATCACCGAGCGCACGGATGCTTATGAGCAAGACGGCGCGACGGATGCCGCACAGGCAGACGCCGCGGAAAAGAAAGCCGCCGTCGGTTAATTCTTACATAATACGGATACGGAACAGCCCCTCGCAAGCGGGGCTGTTTTGCTTTATAAATGATGGCTCAGAAAAGGGAGATGAGCCATGTCAAAACCGCGCACCCTGTTCGAGAAAATCTGGGACAGCCACGTCGTCAGAAAAGGGGATGACGGCAGTTGCATTCTCTACATCGACCGCCATCTGGTGCATGAAGTCACCAGTCCGCAGGCTTTCGAAGGCTTGCGCATGTCCAACCGCCGCGTGCGCCGCACGGACGCGACCCTCGCCGTCGCCGACCACAACGTGCCGACCTCCGACCGTTCCCAAGGCATCAAGGACATCGAGAGCCGCGTGCAGGTCGACGCGCTGACGCAAAACGCCAAGGACTTCGGCGTGCAGCTCTTCGACATGAACGACAAGCGTCAGGGCATCGTCCACGTCATCGGGCCGGAACAGGGCTTTACCCTGCCCGGCACGACCATCGTTTGCGGCGACAGCCACACCGCGACCCACGGCGCGTTCGGCGCGCTCGCTTTTGGAATTGGCACGTCGGAAGTCGAACACGTGCTCGCCACGCAAACGCTCCAGCAAAAACCCGCCAAGAACATGCGCATCACCGTCGAGGGCAAACTTCCCAACGGCGTGACGGCGAAAGACGTCATCCTCGCCATTATTGGGAAAATAGGCACCGCCGGCGGCACGGGGCATGTGCTGGAATTCGCGGGCGAGGCGATCAAGGGCCTCTCCATGGAAGGCCGCATGACCGTCTGCAACATGGCGATCGAGGCGGGCGCGCGCGCCGGGCTGATCGCGCCGGACGAAACCACCTTCGCCTACCTCAAAGGCCGCCCGATGGCGCCGAAAAACGCGGACTGGGACAAGGCCGTCGCCGTCTGGAAGACGCTGCCTTCCGATGCGGGCGCGACGTATGATAAAGAAGTCACGCTCAACGCCGCCGACATCATTCCGCAAGTGACATGGGGCACCAGCCCCGAAGCCGTCGCGCCGATCACCGGCCATGTTCCCGATCCCGCCAAGCTGCCCGACGGCGACAAAAAATCCGCCATGACCCGCGCGCTTGAATATATGGGCCTCACGCCGAACGAAAAACTCACCGACGTGAAGATCGACAAGGTCTTCATCGGCTCCTGCACCAATTCGCGCATCGAAGACCTGCGCGCCGCCGCCGCGATCGCCAAAGGCCGCAAAGTGGCCGAGGGCGTTTACGCGATGGTCGTGCCTGGCTCCGGCCTTGTGAAAGAACAGGCGGAAAAAGAAGGGCTCGACAAAATCTTCAAGGAGTCCGGCTTCGACTGGCGCGAGCCCGGCTGCTCGATGTGCCTCGCCATGAACGCCGACAAGCTGAACCCCGGCGAACGCTGCGCCGCCACCTCGAACCGCAACTTCGAAGGCCGTCAGGGCCGCGGCGGACGCACGCACCTGATGAGCCCCGCGATGGCCGCCGCCGCCGCGGTGACGGGACACCTCACTGATGTTAGGGAGCTCGCATAATGCAAAAATTCACCATTCTCAAAGGCATCGCCGCACCGCTACCCGTACCGAATGTCGATACGGACAAGATCATCCCCAAGCAATATCTCAAAACCATCGAGCGCACAGGGCTGGGCAAATATTTGTTCGACGAGATCCGTTTTACATCGGATCGCAAGGAGATTCCCGATTTCGTGCTCAACAAGGAGCCCTACCGCAAGGCGAGCATCCTCGTCGCGGGCGAGAACTTCGGCTGCGGCTCGTCGCGCGAGCACGCGCCGTGGGCGCTGCTGGATTTCGGCATTCGCTGCGTGATCGCGCCGTCGTTCGCCGACATCTTCTACAACAACTGTTTCAAGAACGGCATTCTGCCGCTCGCCCTGCCCGCGAACGACGTCGCGGCGCTGATGAAAGAAGCGGAAGCGCAAAAAGAGATCACCGTCGATCTTCCGGCGCAAAAAGTCGAAAATTTTTCTTTCGACATCGACCCGTTCCGCAAGCACTGCCTGATCGAGGGGCTGGACGACATCGGCCTCACGCTCGCGCACCAGACCGACATTTCCGCATTCGAACAACAACAGAAAGGCAGCCAGCCGTGGCTGTATCGCGCATGAAAAACATCGTCCTCCTGCCCGGCGACGGGCTCGGCCCCGAAGTGATGGCGCAAGCCGCGCGGGTCATCGGCTGGTTCAACGACAATTTCGACGCCAACATCCAAACGACCGAAGGCGACATCGGCGGCGGATCGTACGACAAGCACGGCACGCCGCTTTCCGACGACACGCTCGAAAAATGCCGCAAGGCCGATGCCGTTCTGCTCGGCGCGGTCGGCGGGCCGAAGTGGGACAAGGTCGATTACGCGCTCCGCCCCGAGGCGGGATTGCTCAAACTGCGCAAGGAGCTCGACCTCTTCGCCAACCTCCGTCCCGCGAAAGTGTTCGACGCGCTGATCGACGCCTCGACGCTGAAACCCGAGGTGGTCAAAGGGCTCGACATCCTCATCGTCCGCGAGCTGACCGGCGGCGTTTACTTCGGCGAGCCGCGCGGCATCGAAAAGCTCCCCAACGGCGAGCGCCGCGGCGTCAACACGCAAGTCTACACCACGCATGAGATCGTCCGCGTCGCGCGCGTCGCGTTCGAGCTGGCGAAGCTGCGCGGCAATAAAGTCTGCTCCTGCGAAAAAGCCAACGTGATGGAATCGGGCAAGCTGTGGCGCGAGGAAGTGACCGCGCTCCACGCCGCCGAATATAAAGACGTCGCGCTCAGCCACATGTACGCCGACAACTGCGCGATGCAGCTTTTGCGCAACCCCGCGCAGTTCGACGTCATCGTCACCGACAATCTTTTCGGCGATATCCTCTCGGATGAAGCCTCGATGCTCACCGGATCGCTCGGCATGCTGCCGTCGGCCTCGCTCGGCGCGGAGAAAAACGGAAAACGCGCCGCCGTGTACGAGCCGATCCACGGCTCCGCGCCCGACATCGCGGGCAAGAACATCGCCAACCCCCTCGCCACCATCTTGAGCGCGGCGATGATGTTCCGTTATTCCTTCAATCTTTCCAAAGAAGCCGACCTGCTCGAAGCGGCGGTCGAAAGCGTTCTCGCCAAGAATCTCCGCACCGCCGACATCATGCCCACAAAGGACAAAGGGGGTTGCAAGCAGCTCTCCACCTCCGACATGGGCGCGGCGGTGATCGCGGAGCTGGAAAGCTTGAAAGCCGCCAAGGCCGCCTGATTTTTTTCTTTACAGAACACCGCGCCATGCTAGAGTGGCAATGTTCTAAAAATATTTTGCAGAGATTGTAATTATGGCAAAAAAATACGATATTGTCGCCGTCACCGCCCTGTGCCTTGAAATCCAGATCAAGGCCGATGACGCCCTGCTTGAAAAATCCGGCCTGCAAAAAGGCCTCTCCAACGTGGTCACGGCGGAAAAACTGGCGGAACTGGTGGCGGGCGACATTCTCGTCAAAACGGCGGGCAGCCCCGGCTACAACGTCGCCGCCGGCGTCGCCCACCGCGACGGCGCGGCCGCCGTCATCGGCAAGGTGGCGAACGACAATCACGGCGCATTCGTCGCCGGGCGCGTCGCGGAAAAAGGCATCGATTTCACGCCTTCGGTCTCCGACCGGCCCGGGGCCGCCACCACCTGCGTCCTCATCGTCACCACGCCGGACAAGGAGCGCACCTTCGCCTTCATCCACGGCGCGGGCTATCATCTCGCGCCCGAGGATATCGACGCCGCGCCCATCAGCCAAGCCGAAATCACCTATCTCGACGCCTATCTCTGGCTTTCGGATTCCGGCCGCGACGCCGTCCACCGCGCCGCCGAAGAAGCGAAGCGCGCGGGCAGCCGCGTCGCCATCGCGCTCAACGACGCCAACATCGTCGCGCGAAACCGCGACATGTTCCTCGCTCTCGCCAGATCGCACGGCGACATCCTGCTCGGCGACCGGCGCGAGTTCATGGCCCTGCTCGGCACGGAGACCCTTGAGGAAACGTTTGAAGCATTGCACGCGCTCGGCTGCACCGCCTCCATCACCGCGGGCGCGAAAGGCGCTTATGTCGTCAGCCGGGGCGAAGTCACCCATGTTCCCGCGAAAAAAGTGGACAACATCGTCGACACCAACGGCGCGGGAGACGCCTTCGCCGCCGGATTCATGCACGGCCTCGCGCGCGGCAAGAGTCCCGCCGACGCGGGCCATCAGGGCGCGCAATGGGCCTCGGAAGCCATCCAGCATATCGGCGCGGAACCGCAAAATCTCAAGCCTGCGCGCAACACCAGCCCGAAAAAACCCCAGCCATGAAACCTCGAACGGAGGCGCGCGCATGACGGCTCTTCTCTCCAATACGGATGTCGTTTTTCTGCTCATGACCGTCGGCTTTTACGGCGTCATCTATGAAGCCGCGGTGCCCGGCGGGCTTTTGCCCGGCATCACCGGCACGATCTGCCTCCTCTTTTGGATCTTCGCGATCAGCGGCATGCCGGTCAATTACGCCGGCATCCTGCTGATGGTTCTCGGCATCGGCGGCATGACGGCGGAAGCCTTTTTCAAATCGCGCGGCGCGCTGGCTCTCTTCGGCGCCTCGCTCTTCGCCGTCGGCGGAAAAATCTTCATCACGCCCGGCGCGGACGCGCACCCCGTGTCCGTCTGGCTGATCGGCAGCACGACGCTGGTCAGCCTCGTCGTTCTTTCCCTCGGCCTCAAGATGGCCTTGCGCACCAGAAAACGCGCCGTTTCGACCGGCGCCGAGGCCCTGCGCGGCGCGACGGGCGAGATCGTCGGCTGGAACGGCGCCAAAGGCGAGGTTCAGGCGGCGGGATCCGTCTGGAAAGCCTCTGCCGCCGCGGGTTACGCGCCGCAAAAGGGCGAAAAAGTGAAGATACGCGATATCGACGGGCTGTGCCTGATCGTCGAACCTCTCAACGCCGCAACCAAGGAGTAACGCCATGGCCGAATTCGCCTTCCCGATCGTCATCCTTCTCATCTTTATGCCTTACGTGTTGCGCATCCTGCCGGAATACCAGCGCGGCGTGATCTATACCCTTGGCCGTTCCTCGCCGCCCAAAGGCCCGGGGCTGATCTTCCTTCTGCCGATGATCCAGCGCATGGTGCGGGTCGACATGCGCGTGCAGACGATGAACGTGCCCTCGCAGGACGTCATCTCGCGCGACAACATCTCTGTCAAGGTCAACGCCGTGATGTATTACCGCGTCGTCGACGCCGACAAGGCCATCAATCAGGTGACGGACTTCAACCGCGCGACCTCGGAACTGTCGCAAACCACGCTCCGCGCCGTGCTCGGCAAGCACGAGCTCGACGAAATGCTGAGCGAGCGCGACAAGCTCTCCACCGACATCCGCAACCTGCTGGATGAGAAAACCGAGCACTGGGGCGTGAAGGTCGACAGCGTCGAGATCAAGAACATCGACATCGACCCTTCGATGATCCACGCCATCGGCCGCCAGGCCGAAGCGGAACGCGAACGCCGCGCCAAGATCATCAGCGCCGAGGGCGAACAGCAGGCCGCCGACAAGCTCGTCGAAGCGGCGCGGAAACTCGCGACCGATCCCGGCGCGATGCAACTGCGCTATCTTGCCGCCGTGCAGGACATCTCCGACGACAAGACCAAGACCATCCTCCTGCCCTTGCCGATGGAGATCCTCAAACGCCTGATGTAACCGCAAAAGTCACGGTTTTATAAAATCCGCCCCGTCTTGCAAAAACGCAGACCGGACGGATTTTTATAACTATTTGATTTTAAATGATATTATACATTCCGATTTTAATTGACATAATTAATAAAACTCTATACTGTAGGTGATATCATTTTTTAAACGCCGACAAGGAACAGGCCATGAAAAACGAATTCACCATCGAAGCCGATCTCGATCAGGACGCCATCGCCAGAATGCAGGAAGCGGCAAGCGTGCGCAACGCGCTCTTCAAAGCGGTGCAAAACGAAACGGTCAGCGCGACCTCGGCCGCCCTCGCCAGAGAGGCGCGCAAATGGGGCAAGACGATCAAGGGCATGTCGGGAAACTCGGAAAACCTGGAAAAAAATTCCCAGATGGCCAAGACGCGGCAGGCGCTTTTTGAAAAATTCCGGCACGCGACGGAAGCGAACCAGACGCAAAGCATGGTCGACTTCTCCAGGGAACTGCGCCA
The DNA here is from genome assembly GCA_021845905.1 of Pseudomonadota bacterium. Taxonomy (GTDB): domain Bacteria; phylum Pseudomonadota; class Alphaproteobacteria; order Micavibrionales; family UBA2020; genus PALSA-926. Next base: position 8,984 of record JAJZVA010000015.1, on the reverse strand, counting down.
CTACGAAAAGGCGCTCCACAAAAAATCCAAGCCGCTGAACCCCGGCATCGGCTGAAGAATCAATTTTTCAGACAGGCGCGCACGGCTTTCACGCATTTTGCGGCCAGACGCGGATTGTCGCGGATGCCGCGGCTGAATTCCAGTTGCACGCCCTGTCCGCGGCGGTTGCGGTTGCAGATGTTGCGCGGATCTTTTCCCGACTGGTAGGGATGCGTTTCATCGGCGACGGCGCGCACGCCAGCTTTTGTGAAAGCCTGCATCAGCTTTTTTTGCAGCGCCTTGTCCATCGCGCTCAGGAAGACCACCGGCTCCGCGACGCGGCTGCCGTGTATCGTGACGGTCACGTCCGAACGCGCCACCAGATCGAGGCAGCGAGGCTCGTCGAAATGCGTGCTTGTCACATGCAGCTCGTTGAAAGCGTTTTTGCACATCCCCCTGAAAACGTAAAGCGCATGCTTTTTTCCGGCGATGGCGCGGGCCATTTCTTCGGTGCGCAATTCCATCTTTCCGCCGTGCGGCGCGACGACGGCGACGGCGCTGCCGCGCGCCTTGCGGATAAGGATGTCATAGTCCACGCCTTCTTCGGCATGGCGGGCGAGGTGCACGAAGTTTTTGTATTTGTCGGCGGTTGCCACGCGGCTTACTGACAGTTCAGTTTTTTGATCTCCGCCTTTGTCTTCTGATACAAAGGCCCCGCGTCGCCGGGGAAGTTCTTGTGGATTTGCTGCAGGGAAAGGCAGGCGTCGTCGCGCCTGTTCATTTTTTCGAGCGCGAGTCCGAGCTTGTAGAGGCTGTCCTCCGCCTTGCTGCTTTTGGGATATTTCTGATAGCCCTCGGCGAAAGTGCGGGCGGCGTCCTTGTATTTTCCTTGCGCGTAGTAAATCTCGCCGAGCCAGTATTCGGCGTTGGCGCAAAGGCGGTTGCCCGGATATTGCCGCATGAAGGATTTGAACTTGCCCTCCGCATCGGCGTATTTGTTGTTGCGCACGTCGGCGAAAGCGTCCTCATAGAGTTTTTGCGGCGCGGCATCTCCGCCCAGCGTGCCCAGTGTTTTTGACGGCGCGGCGGACGATGTCGAGGCGGCGGGCGTGCTTGCGCCCGACGGCGCGGGCGTTGCGCCCGACGGCGTCGCCGTTATGTTCGACGGCGTCGCCGTTATGTTCGACGGCGTCGCCGTTGTCGCGCTCTGGCCGTTCTGCGCCAGTTGCTGGAAGCGTTCGTCCGTGTCCGACTGCATGCGGTTGACTCGGTCGGTCAGTTGTTGCAGTTGAAAGCCGAGCTTCTCGACTTCGCCGGTCAGCTTCTGCTGGGCATTCTGGAGCGACGTCAGCTGCGAATAAAAATCCGACAAGCCCGCCGCGCTCACGGCGCCGGACGCGGACGCGCCGGATGCTGATGCCGCCGGCATAATATCTCCTTTATAAACGGCGCGGCTGAGCGTCTGCACCTGATTTTGCAGTTCCTGCACCTGATTGACGAGCTGGCTGTTGCTTCCCGCCGCATCCTGCGCGCGGGCGAGGCCGGGCGCGGCGCAACAGGCAAACAAGGCCCCCGTCGCAAACAGGAGCCTTGTTTTGCCTTTAAGCGCGGAATGCGGCATCGTCATCAAGCCTTACTGGACGACCAGCACGCCGCGGCGGTTTTGCGCCCAGGCGGCCGGATTGTCGCCGAGCACCGCCGGACGTTCCTTGCCGTAGGAGATCGTTTGCAGGCGCGAGGCGTTGATGCCCAGCGCGACGAGATAGTTGCGCACCGCGATGGCGCGTTTCTCGCCGAGGGCAAGGTTGTATTCCTCCGTGCCGCGCTCGTCGCAATGGCCTTCGATCGTCACGTTGATGTTGGGATATTCCTTCAGCCACTGCGCCTGCTTCTCGATGGTGGCGCGCGCCTCGGGGCTGAGGTCGTATTTGTTGGTCGCGAAGAAGACGCGGTCGCCGACGTTGACGACGAGATCCTGCTCCGTGCCCGGCGTCGGGCCGGGTTGCGGCGCGGCCTGTTGCGTCACGGGCGCGGCGGTCGCCGTCACGTTGCCGTTGTCGCCCGACATCGAGCCTTGCGTGAGGACAGCCCCCGTGTCGCTGTTGGGATGGCTGCAGGCCGCGACCAGCAGCAGAGAGGAAACGGCCAGTAAAGTAACAATGCGCTTACCCATGTGATATATCTCCTTGTTGGGCAAAAATTCCTTGTCGCAGTGACTTGCCGCTTCACCCTCAGGGAGCCCCTGCAAGACTGCCCGGATATAAAATCACATTTTTGCGGCAACGGATAGCCTTCTCTGCTATAAGCTTGACGCATGACAGCAAATATTATCTCCCAAACGCACACGGATTTTTCATATCTTGAAACTCTGAATCCGGCGCAACGCGCTGCCGTCGAAACGCTTGACGGCCCCGTTCTGGTGCTGGCGGGCGCGGGCACCGGAAAAACCCGCGTTCTGACAACCCGTCTCGGCCACCTGCTGATGACGCGGCGCGCGCAACCCTGGGAAATCCTTGCCGTGACCTTCACCAACAAGGCGGCGGCGGAGATGAAGCGCCGCGTCGCGGACATGCTGCAACAACCGGTCGAGGGCTGGTGGCTCGGCACGTTCCACTCCCTCGCCGCGCGGATGCTGCGGCAGCACGCGGAGATTGCCGGCCTCAAATCCAGCTTCACCATCCTCAACGAAGACGACCAGATCCGCCTTCTGAAGCAGCTGATGGAAGCGGAGAACATCGACGTCAAAAAATGGCCGCCGCGCCTGCTCATCAACCTTATCCAGAAATGGAAAGACAAAGGTTTGACGCCTGACGGCGTGGGGCTGGACGCCGCAGTGGAGCATATCGCCGACGGCCGGCTGCTTTTGCTTTACCGCGCCTATCAGGAACGCCTGAAAATCCTCAACGCCTGCGATTTCGGCGATCTTCTCCTCCATGTGCTGACGATCTTCCGCGACCCCGCGCATGCGGATGTTCTCGCGCGCTATCAGGAACGCTTCAAATACATCCTCGTCGACGAATATCAGGACACCAACACCGGGCAGTATCTCTGGCTCCGCCTTCTGGCGCAGAAACACAAAAACATCTGCTGCGTCGGCGACGACGACCAGTCGATCTACGGCTGGCGCGGCGCGGACATCGGCAATATTCTGAAGTTCGAAAAGGACTTTCCGGGGGCGAAGATCGTCCGCCTCGAACAGAACTACCGGTCGACGCAGCATATCCTTTCCGCCGCCAACGGCGTGATCGCCAACAACCAGAGCCGCCTCGGCAAGGAACTGTGGAGCGCGGGAGACCCCGGCGACAAAATCGTCATCCGCGGCGTGTGGGACGGGATGCAGGAAGCCGCCGCCGCCGCCGAGATGATCGAGGATTTGCAGCGCAAGGGAATTAAACTCAGCGAAATGGCGGTGCTGGTGCGCGCCCAGCACCAGACCCGCGCGTTCGAAGAGCGCTTCATCAAGGAGGCCATTCCGCACAAAGTCCTCGCCGGTCAGCGCTTTTACGAGCGGCAGGAAATCCGCGACGCGATCGCCTACCTCCGCCTCATCGCCCAGCCGGACGACGACCTCGCCTTCGAGCGCATCATCAACGTGCCCAAACGCGGCCTCGGCCCCTCCACCGTCGCCAAAATCCACACGCTCGCCCGTTCCCGCCAGACATCATTGCACAACGCGCTCGGCATGATGCTGGAGACCGACGAGCTCACGGGCAAGACCAAAGACCGCCTCAAAACCTTCATGGAGAATTTCGAGCGCTGGCGCTTGCTGCTGCGCGAGATGTCGCATGTCGAGCTGGCGCAGATCGTGCTCGACGAATCCGGCTATACCGCGATGTGGATGGCCGACAAATCTCCGGAAGCGGCGGGGCGGCTGGAGAACCTGAAGGAATTCGTAAGCGCGCTCGATGAATTCGACAGCCTCGACATGTTCCTCGAACATGTCTCGCTGGTGATGGATTCCGACGACAACGCCGGCGACGAGCAAGTCACCATCATGACCTATCACGCCGCCAAGGGGCTTGAATACGACGCGGTGATCCTGCCCGGCTGGGAAGAAGGCCTGTTCCCCAACCAGCGCGCGATGGATGAAAACGGCATCGCGGGGCTGGAAGAGGAACGCCGCCTCGCCTACGTCGGACTGACCCGCGCCAAAAAACGCGCCGTCATTTTCTTCGCCGCCAACAGGATGATCTACGGCAGCTGGCAAAGCGCCCTGCCCTCGCGCTTCATCGACGAGCTTCCCAAAGACCATGTCGAGGTGGTGACCGAAACCGGGCTTTACAATGGCGGGGCGCCGCGGCAGCAAAGCTTTATTCCGGGCGGACGTCCGGCGCGGCTCGCCGAAATCGCGGGCCCCGCGCCGTCCATCGAGTCGGAGCGCGGCTTCGGGCCCGGCGATAAAGTCTTTCACGAGAAATTCGGCCCCGGCACCGTCGTCACCACCGACGGCAACAAGCTCGACATCCGCTTCGATAAGGCGGGACGCAAAAAGGTGATTGATAGTTTCGTTAAAAAAGCATAAACATATCAACAGGTTGCAAAAACACCTGCACAAAAAGCCAAAAATGTGTATTTTTAAGTCCGTTTTCAACATCATCAGAGGCTCCATGACCAAACGGCTCCTGCCTTTCATCGTCGCAATGGTTTTATTGCTCGGCATCGCGCCCGCCCGCGCCGAAACGGTCGACAACATCGCCGCCGTGGTGAACAGCAACATCATCACCATGACCGACGTGAAGCAACGCACCGACCTTTATCTCTCCGGAGAAAAAGTTTCATCCGCGCAGCGCGCCGAAATGGAGCAAAAGGTCCTCAACAAGCTCATCGACGAAAAGCTCGAGCTGCAACAGGCCAAAAAGCTCGGCATCACCGTCGACGAGGCGCAGGTCAACGCCGGCTTCGCCTTCCTCGCCAAGCAGAACGGCTTCACGCCCGACCAGTTCAAGCAGCACCTGCAGGCCGCGGGCGTCGACATCGACACGCTCTACGCCCAGATCAAGGCGGAAATCGCCTGGGATCAGGTCATCCAGCGCGTGATCAAGCCGCAGATCAACGTCAGCGAGAGCGATATCGACACGGCGCTGAAAAGTCTCTCGCGGCAAAACACCAAGAAAGAATATCACATCGCCGAAATCATGCTCCGCGCGCCGAACGCCGCCGCGAAACCGGCTGTCCGGAGCCGCGCCGAACGGCTGACGCAGGAAATACGCAATGGCGCGGACTTCGCCGCCATGGCGCGGAAATATTCGCAAGGCGCGGCGGCGCAGAGCGGCGGCGACCTCGGCTGGATCGAAAGCGGCCAGCTCAGCCAGCCTCTTGATCAGGCGCTCAAAACCCTGCAACCCGGGCAGATCACCGACCCCGTCTTCGCCAACGGCGGCTATCACATCCTCTTCCTGCTCGACACCCGCGCCACGCAGGAGCCCGGCGCGTCCGACGCGCAAAACTCCGCCGCCGCGCAAGGCCCCGTCGTCGCGCTGAAGCAAATCGTCATTCCCTTCAAGCCCGGCGACCCCGCCGAAGTCGTCGATGCCAAGATGGCGCGCGCCCAGACGCTGGCCGGCCAGATCAAATCCTGCGCGGACATGGACGCAGAGATGAAGAACTTCCCCTACAAGGGCACGGGCGATCTCGGCAGCGGGCCGCAGGACGCCCTGCCGGAACCCTTGCGCGATATCGTCGCCAAACTCGCGGTCGGCCGGCTCTCCGCGCCCATCCGCATGCCCGGCGGCTGGGCGGTGATCATGGTTTGCGCGCGCGCCGCGGCAGCAACAGGGAGCGCGCAGGCGCAGCAAGCCTCTTCCGCCGCCGAGACGCCCGCCAACCTCAGCCTCGATGAAAAGCAGGAACGCCAGCAGGTCGCGGACAAGCTCGGCATGCAACGGCTGAGCCAGATGGCGGCGCATTACCTGAGCGACCTGCGCGCCGCGGCCTTCATCAACAAGCATATCTGAAACGGGCATATCCGACGTGGACATATCCGGCAAAAACGCGCTGACGGACCTCCCGCCCCTGCGCGAGGTCATCGCGCGGCACGGCCTCGCGGCGAAAAAGTCGCTGGGGCAGAACTTCCTGCTCGATCTCAACCTCACCGCGAAAATCGCCCGCGCCGCGGGCGATCTTGCGGGCAAAAACGTCATCGAGATCGGCCCCGGCCCCGGCGGCCTCACAAGGGCGCTGCTCGATACGGATGCCGTCTGCGTCCACGCCGTGGAACGCGACGACCGTTGCATCAAAGCGTTGCAGGAGGTCGCTTCCGTGGCGCAGGGCCGCCTCGTTTTGCACGCCGGCGACGCGATGAAAACCGACATGACGGCGCTCGCGCCCGCGCCCCGCGTCATCATCGCCAACCTGCCCTACAACATCGCCACGCCGCTTTTGATCGGCTGGCTGGAGAACATCTCCGCGTTCGACAGCCTGACTTTAATGTTCCAGCGCGAAGTCGCCCTGCGCATCGCCGCGCCGCCGCGCACCAAGGATTACGGGCGGCTTTCCATCATCTCCCAGTGGCTGGCCGACGTCGAGATCAAGTTCGACATTCCGCCCTCCGCCTTCACGCCGCCGCCGCAAGTGACCTCGACCGTCGTGCGCCTGACGCCGAAGAAGCGCGCCGACGACATTCCCTTCAACGTCATGGAGCGCGTCACCGGCGCGGCTTTCGGCCAGCGGCGCAAGATGCTGCGGCAAAGCCTGAAACAGCTGAACGTCGACGCCGAAAAGCTTTTGGACGCCGCGGACATCCCGCCGACCGCGCGGGCGGAGGAAATCGACATCGCCGGATTCATCCGGCTGGCGCAGGCTTTCAGGGTTTCAACGTCTTGACGAAATCATCGAGATTGACGAGCCGCTCGCGGCGCGCGCGTTCGGCGCGGAGAATGTTGTGCACCAGCTGCACGCTCTCGCCGAGGTCGTTGTTGACGATCACGTACTGGAATTCGCCGTAGTGCGAGATTTCCTCCCGCGCCATGCCGAGACGGCGGGAGATTTCCTCCTCGCTGTCCTGCGCGCGGGTATGCAGGCGCTGCGCCAGTGCCTCCCAGCTCGGCGGGAGGATATAAACCGAGACCACGTCGGCGGGCGCCATCTCTTTGAGCTGGCGGTTGCCCTGCCAGTCGATGTCGAACAGCACGTCGCGCCCTTCGGACAGCGCCTCTTCCACCGGCGCTTTCGGCGTGCCGTAGTAATTTTTATTGTAGACCAGCGCATGCTCGAGCATCTCGCCCGCGCGCACCATGTCCTGAAACTTTTCCGTGCTGACGAAATGATAGTGCGTGCCGTCCACCTCGCCCGGGCGCCTCGCGCGGGTGGTCGCCGAAACGGAAACGGTCGTCTGGGCGTCGGAGCGCATCAGTTCGCGCGTAATCGTGGTTTTTCCGCCGCCGGGCGGCGAGGCCAGAACCAGCATGACGCCGCGCCGCCGAAAGGCCGCCTGCGTCTGGGGGATTTGCGTCGCGCTTGATGCTTGCGTCATTTTTCACTAACTTCGAGGAGTGTCCGTTTCTAACCTTATAACGCGCCGCACCCGACAAGACAACCGCCAAGCAGGAAACATAACCCGAAAACTATGACAAAAAACCGGACCATTCTGATCACCGGCGCCTCCAGCGGCATCGGACACGCGCTCGCCCGCGCCTATGCCGCGCAGGATACCGTTTTATTGCTTGCCGGGCGCAACGCCGAACGGCTGGAAGACACGGCGCGGCTCTGCCGCGAAAAGGGCGCGACGGTCGAGACGACAACCCTCCCCGTCACCGACCGCGCGGCGTTTGAAAAACGGATTCTCGACTGGGACGACGCCTACAAAATCGACGTCGCCGTCGCCAACGCGGGCGTCTCCGGCGGCACCTCGATGGATGCCGCGCAAAACGAAAGCCAGTTGCGCGAAATTTTCGACATCAACCTTGGCGGCACTTTCAATACCGTCAATCCGCTCATTCCGCGCATGCAGGCGCGCAAAAGCGGGCACATTGTTCTCATGTCCTCGATGGCGGGTTTTCGCGGCATGCCCAATGCGCCCGCCTATTCGACCAGCAAGGTCGCCGTCCGCGCCTACGGCGACGCGCTCCGCCCGCTTTTGAAACCCGACGGCATCAAAGTCTCGACGATTTTCCCCGGCTTCATCAAGACGCCAATGACCGACGTCAACACCTTCAAAATGCCGTTTCTGATGGATGTGGAACGCGCCGCGGAGATCGTCCGGCGCGGGATCGACGGCAAAAAATCCGCCATCGCCTTTCCGTGGCAGATGCATGTGTTTTGCTGGCTCCTCGGCGTGATGCCGCGGTGCATGGGCGACTGGATTTTGTCCCGCGCGCCGCGCAAAAACTGAAGCGGGATTTACGCGCTTTTATTTTCTGCCGGGGGGCATCGGCGCCTGCGAGACGAGCTTGGCATTGCAGGCGCCGGCATTGGCTGTTTCGCCCCAACTGCATTGGTATGCCGTTTCGAAAGGGCACTGCATGGAAAGATCGTATTCCGTCTTTTTGTCGTGGCTTGACGCTGAAACCAAATAATCAAAATAATCGCAAAGTTTAAGCCCTCGGACCTTTGGGCGCGGAAGGTTTTTTCTGTTCAATTTTTTTTGTCAGGGAAGGTTCAACCTGATTTTGCAACTTTTTACTCCATTGCGCGCCGTTTTTCTTCATAAGCTCAAGCACGTCAGCGAGGCTTTTAACGGATGGATCCGATACCTCATAGAGTGAATTCATAGTTTTTTCTAACCCCTGCAGTGGCGCATCGATGGGGTTCGTCCCGCCTGCTTCAATAACGACAACGCCATAATCGCTTGCATTATCATCAAACCTTACAAGGTAATTCATTTTTATCACGGCAAAACTATAGCGGCTGGGTAAGCTCTTGTTGGTTTGGGCAAAAGATTTAGGGGCTGTCCTAGATAAGGCTAGAGTTTAGCCCATTTTTTGATTGTAGCAAGTTGCTGTTTTGGAGTTCCGTAATTGAAGCGGAACTCGCACTCTTTGAGGAACAAGAAGAAGTGTTTGCGTGGA
>JAJZVA010000023.1 GCA_021845905.1 Pseudomonadota bacterium | reverse complement strand
GTGAAACCATGGCGCTAAGAAAGAAGTTGCACGCCCAACGGCGCGCCGCTTAAAATAGAAACAAGGGAGCCAGATTTACACCTTAGATTCCCGGCCAAACTGTCTGAAATTATCTGAAGACGTACAGATGTATATATGGCACCATTCAAACTCTTCGGTTTCCCTACAGATGTGTATTTGAGTGGCGGTCTTTTAATCATAATTGGATCATTCTTTTTGTTTTTTGTGCCTATAGTTTATCTTACATCACGCTTCCGAAAGAAACCTTGAGTTCTGAGAAGACGCGATTAGGCACCATCATCCGCACTAAACAAATATAAAAACACTTGAACCTTTTGCGACGTAGCAAAAAACGCAAGGGATGACGCTACGCGCCATCCTGCGTTTTCCGCCGCCCGCGCCAAGCGCGGCCGTGACTCGGCAAGCGGGCTGACTTCTATAAAAATCCTTGCTCCGAACCCTGCCCTGCGTCAAACTTATGGCGGGAGAATAAATCTTGTTCGATCTGGCTCAATTACACCCCGCTTCCCCGCCTTCCGGCCTGCTCGCCGGAATGTGCTTCGACGATGCCGACGGCAACCGCCTGAGCGAGAGCTTCACGCAACGCTACGGGCACAGCGACAACACGCGCACGCGCACCGGAAGCTATGCCTATGACACGGCCTCGAACATGCTGCAAAGCGTCAGCGGCCTTGGCGGCATGCAATATACTTACACTTCCAACGGCAACCTCGCGCGCGAGGCCAACGGCAGGACGGACAGGTCGTTCACTTATGACGCCCGCAACCGTCTCTCCAGCCTGACCAATCAGGGCATGAGCGCGGCGACCGTCCGCTACAAAACCAACGCGCTCGGCGAGCGCGTGCAGAAATCCGGCGCGAGCGACGGTCTCAACGACTTCGACGACGCGACGGACTACATCTACGACGAACAGGGCCACCTGATCGCCGAAGGACATGACGGACGCATCTCACGCGAGTACATCTACCTCGGATCGCTGCCCGTTGCGGAGCTGACCCACGGTCAGGTCTATTACATCCACGACAACCACCTCGGCGCGCCGCAGAAGATGACGGACGCGCAGCAACGCATCGTGTGGGACCGCATCTCCGAGCCGTTCGGCAAAACATTCGCGCTCAAAGGCGACCAAACCCTCATGAACCTCCGCTTCCCCGGACAATATCACGACGCGGAATCCGGCCTCGACTACAACATGTTCCGCTCCTACGACCCATCCACCGGACGCTACACCCAGTCCGATCCCATCGGTCTCCTCGGCGGCATTAATACTTATGCCTATACAGAGAATAACCCTGTTAATAGGATAGATCAGTGGGGCCTTGATTGGGTTTACTCTCAATCAACAGGAACGCTATCGCACTACAACATGTCGTTCCAAAGCCCGCCAACTACGTTACAGTCAACGCCTAATGGTCCTAATCCCAATTATGTTGGGTCAGGATATTCAGGTCATGGGTCTGGATTAAATAACCCTCAAATGCAGAATGTGCCGAACACTGGCCCAATACCGCAAGGAACATATGGTATAGGTTCAGGGCATTACAGTCCCACGACAGGGCCAAACACTATGAACCTGACACCTCTATCAGGAACAAATACTTTTGGGCGTGATCTATTCCGAATTCACGGAGATAACGCCGCGCAAAATCACACAGCTTCTGAAGGCTGCATTGTCGCCAGCCCTGCTGTTAGAAATCAAGTTAACAACAGCAATGACCATAAACTGTGGGTCGTGCCATGAACAAATTTTTTCTATACGCTTCTGTCCTTTTATTTTTATTGCCCATCAAGGCGTCTTTTGCAGCGGGGTCATATTTTGAATCGGGCGTTGCAAAAGCTAGTATAGCCTTAGAGAAGTCAGATATAGCGAGGGCTACAGTAGAGGCAGTTAATCTCCCTGACGGCTATCCCTACAGTACGAAGTTTATGTGGGGAGGTGATGAAACTTCGTCACCTAAGAAAATTATAAAGACGGTCACAGTCTTGAGAAGTGGGCAGACAATTTTTATTCCTCTTTCTGCTTACGCTGATCTTGGTAATCCCAGAAAAATTATTTTGCAAAAAACTTCTTCGCAAAACTTCCAGTTAATTATTCTTGGCGGTGATGCAGCGGGATCTTACAAAGCCATGTTAGATTTTAGAAAAGACGAAATATTCCGTAGGAAAGTTATCAGTGGCGAGTTCCCAAAAGAGGTATGGGAAGAGACAACCTATTCCTTTAATCATTTAAATAATTAAGAACCTTTTGCGACGAAGGCGAGAGTCCTCTAACGGAGTCCTCATTTGAGACTCTAAACAGCTACAATCACAGTGTTTCAAAATCAAATCAACTGAACGACTTTCTGCTGTGCGGCAATATCAGATTCAATATATCGCTGCGTCATAGACAGTGACGAGTGTCTTGCCAGCATCTGAACATCTTTGATACTGCCGCCGACACTGCTGATCTTGCGTGCAGCGTTGGTGATGAAGGTTCTGCGACCACTGTGAGACGAGCATCCTTCAAAGGCCAGCTTCTTGTACCATGTTGAAAACAGATTCACGATGACCTGCGGTGACACATTGTTTTTACGCTCTGACATGATGACACGATCATCAGCAGACACGTTTTTCAGTGTATTGCGGTAATCAATCAGGGCTTGCTTGAGTTCACGGTTCAGCCACACGATGCCGCCTGATTTGCCCTTTGCTGCATTGTCTGTCAGATGGATAGCGTCAGAAACAGCGCCAGAAGCGTCTGTGAGCATGTTCCACGTGAGAGACGCTATTTCCTTCGCTCTAAGACCAGAACGCACAGAAAGCAGGAAAATGACTTTATTGCGCGTTGGGTGACGTGTGGTCTTGAGATACGAGAGAACAGCATCTTGCTGTGCCTTCGTCAGTGTTTTTGCTTGCTTGCCGAGAGCCATGTTTTCTTGGAACGGGCGGAACTCGCATTTTATGGCTGAAAAACGAATCGCACGGCTGGGCAGGAAGACGTCGAATCCCAAAATACTTCTGCACAGTTCCTACACAGGCAAAAAACTAGGAAAATCCGTTATATATTTCAATATCTTATATAAGTCCAAAAGAATGGAGCGGGTGAAGAGATTCGAACTCTCGACATCAACCTTGGCAAGGTTGCACTCTACCACTGAGTTACACCCGCATAAAGCGGTCGGGACAGGACATGTAAACCTTTCCCGAGCATGCGAGACATAGACATAGAGCAACTCCCCCTTTGTTGTCAAGAATGCAAAGCAAGAGCGCTCAATCAAGATTTTTTGATATTATGTCTAATATAAATGGTGTTTATATTATGAATATGTAATATAGACACATGCACACTATTGTATAACTACTTATTAATAAAGGAAAAATTATTTTCGACAGCTTGATCTAAGTCAAGTCCACGCTTATCCTTTTTGAGAGAATAAAAGCGGGGTTGATTATTTTTTATACATAACACAAAGGAAACGCATGAGCAAAGCTGTTAGTATGACAGGGGTCGAGCGTTTTTTTAATAAAAACGAAATTATCGTCAGCAAAACCGACTTGAAAGGGCATATCACCTACGCAAACAAGACCTTTCTCGATATCGCGGGATACGCCGAGAGGGAGGTGATGGGAATGCCGCATAGCCTTATCCGCCATCCGCATATGCCACGGTGCGTGTTCCAGCTTTTGTGGGATACCATTCAGGTGAAGAAGGAGATTTTCGCCTATGTCGTGAACCGCGCGAAGCATGGCGATCATTATTGGGTTCTGGCGCACGTGACTCCGAGCCTCGACGCGCAAGGGCAGATCGACGGTTACCACTCGAACCGCCGCGTTCCGGACAAGCGGATTCTCGCGGAAAAGATCATCCCGCTTTACAAGACATTGCTGGACGAAGAGGAGCGCCACGCCAACCGCAAGGAGGGCATGAAGAGCGCGACGGCGCTTTTGCTCAACCTGCTTCAGAAAAAGGGGGTCGGCTATGACGAATTTGTCTTCTCTCTCTAAGGCGATGCTCCTCATGACCTTGTGTGCCGGTCTTGCATTCGCTTGCGCCGCCGTATCCGCGTTCGGAGGCGGGCAGGGCGTTGCGGCGCCCGTCATGGCTTCGGCGACGATTGCAGTCGCCTGTGCGGCGCTGTTTTTCGGCTTGCGCGCGCGAAAAGAGATCGTCCGCACGGCCGCGGTGTGCAAGGATTTGGCGTATGGCAACTTTTCGCGCAGGCTGACGCACGTCGTCGAAAAGGGCGATCTTTTCGAATTGCAATCTGTCGTCAACCAAATGGCCGATTTTAACGACGCTTTTATCCGCGAGGCATCGGCGGCGATGGAATACGTCAGCCACAACCGGTATTTCCGCCGCATCTTCGAAGACGGACTGCATGGCGACCTGCTGAACGCCGCGCGCGTGATCAACAGGGCGACGGCCAGCGTTGAAAAGAACATGCAGGGCTTCATCGCTGTCGCCAATGACGTGGATGCGACGCTCAAAACCGTCGCCACCGATATACACGGCACGGTCAGCAGCCTGGAAAGCACGGCGCAATCCATGACGGCGACGGTGGAAAAAGCGCGGCAGGGCGCGGATGCGGCGGTGTCGAAATCCGATATGACGGCGCAGAACGTGCAGACCATTTCCGCCGCCGCGGAAGAGATGTCGAGCGCGATCGCCGAAGTCAGTCAGCAGGTTGCCCGCACGACGCGGATTTCGGATCAGGCCGTCGCGAGCGTCGGGGAGGCGAAGAAGATCATCCGTCTTCTGGTCGACACCTCAGCGAAGATCGGCGACGTCGTGCGGCTGATCGAGGATATCGCCGAGCAGACCAACCTGCTTGCGCTCAATGCGACGATCGAGGCGGCGCGCGCCGGAGAGGCCGGAAAGGGGTTCGCGGTCGTCGCCAGCGAAGTCAAGCAGCTGGCCGGGCAGACGGCGAAGGCGACGGAGGAAGTTAAAGGACAGATCGGCAGCATTCAGGATGCGACCGGCAACGTCGAGCAATCCTTCACCGGCATCGGCGAGATCATTGCGCAGATCAACCAATCGATGACGATCGTCGCGGCAGCGCTGGAGGAGCAGGGCGCTGCGTCGCGCGAAATCGCCTCCGGCGCCGAGCAAGCCTCCCTTGGAACGATGGGCATGGCGTGCGACGTCAAGGAAATGGGCCATGGCATGGGCGCGGTCAACCGCGCGGCGCAGGACGTGTCCGCGGTGACGGACAGTCTCTCCGTTCACGCGACAAAGAGCGTGGAAGCTCTTCTTGCGAAGATGAACGGCTTTATAACCGACCTGCGCAAGATCGCGTGAACGCCCTTGCGCGCGGTTTTACTTAGCGGTCGATATGGGAGATCTTCGATCCTTCGAGGCTGACGCCAGCCATCAAACCCTGCTGTCCGAAGATGAACGCATAAGCATCGTCCTTCATCGTCGTGGTCGAAAAGTTCTTGGCCGCGCCCGTATCGACGATGACGACGGTCGGCCCGACGCCGACTTCCCAGCCTTTCGTTTCCTTGAGATAACGCAAGGCTTTGTCGTTCATGAGGAACATGACGTAGCTGTAGGTCTGCGCGCCGAGCTGGAAGCCGATCGATCCGCTGGCGGAGCTGTAATAGCCGGTCACGTGCCCGCCTTCAATCAGTTCGCCCTCGCCGTAGCTGCCGCCGATGAAAAAGCCCCCTTTGACGATATTCGGGAAGACGAGAATGCCCTTGGCCTTGTGCGACAGGCTCTCGGCCAGCGGGTTGATCCTGTAAAGGTTGCGAAGCGCTTGCGCGGAATCCTGCTGGATGTCGGAAGCCGTTGCGGCGCGTGCGCTGTGCGGCAGGGCTGTCAGGGCGAGCGCGGCGGCGAAAATGACGGCGACAAAGGAAAAGCGGAAACTTGTCATGATGATCTCCTCGGAGGGGCTTGAATGGATATATCCATTTTATGAGGCCCTATCATAATACTCTTTTGCAATTATTCACTGGAAAAATATTTAACCTAATCTTGCCGTCAGTCGTCATGTCAAGTCGCTAATAATATTACCCGCTTGCGTTTATATAGGTGTAACATGTGCCGGACTCATAGCGCAGAGGAGATAATCATGACGCAGAAAAAAGAAAACGGCAGCCTTGTTATCGAAGTGACTTCGGATTTCGTATGTCCTTGGTGTTTTATCGGCGAGGCGCGTCTGGCGCGGGCGCTCGAAGAGGTCGCGCCGGGCATGGCGGTTGAATACCGCTGGCGTCCTTATGAATTGAAACCCGACCAGCCCAAGGGCGGCGTCGACCGTCAGGCCTACATGGCAGAGCGCTTCGGCGCAGAAAAGGCAAAAGAGATGGACGCGCGGATGAGAGAGCTGGGCGCGGAGGAGGGCATTTCGTTCCGTCACGACCTGATCAAAAAATCGCCGAACACGCGCCAGGCGCACCGCCTCAACTGGTGGGCGGCGCAAGAGGAAAAAAACATCGCCCCGTTGATCTTCAAGGCCTATTTTTCCGACGGAAAAGACATCGGGGACGATGCCGTTCTGGCGGGGATTGCCGCAGCCGCGGGGCTCGATGAAGCAAAGGCGCGCGCGTTTCTGTCTTCCGATGAAGGCAGAGACGCCGTCGTGCGCATGGAGGAAAAAGTGCGTGCGGAAGGAATCAGCAGCGTGCCTTTTTTCAAGGTGGACAGCGAGGAAATACGCGGCGCGGAAACGGTGGAAAGCATGGCCGAGGTTTTGCGCCTTGCGCTCGCCTTGCGCCGTGCCGCTTAAAGACAATCCCGCCATATGAAGGAGTAAAATCATGGCTTCATCGATTTACGACATCCCCCTGCGCAGCATCACCGGCAAGGATGTTTCGCTCAAAGAGTTTGAAGGAAAAGTGCTGCTGATCGTCAATGTCGCCTCGAAATGCGGTCAAACCAAGCAATACGCGGGCCTCGAAAAGCTCTACGCGCAATACCGCGACGCGGGACTGGTGGTGGCGGGGTTTCCGTCCAATGACTTCGCCGAGCAGGAACCGGGCAGCAACGCCGAGATCATGGAATTTTGCAGGACGAATTTCGGCGTCGAATTCCCGATGTTCGAGAAGATCAAGGTCTCCGGCGCGGAAAAGCATCCGCTTTATAAAACGCTGACCACCGCGCGGGCGGCCGTCGAAGGCGCGCCGACGGCGGCGCTTCGCGAGAAATTGTCCGGACGCGGCATTCCGCTCAATCCCGCGCCGGAGGTGCTGTGGAACTTCGAAAAATTCATCGTCAGCCGCGCAGGGGAAGTCGTGCGGCGTTTTTCGTCGCCGACCCAGCCGGAAGATCCGGACTTTCTGGCCGCGCTGAAGGCGGAGCTCGATAAAGCGCCGTTGCAGGAAGGGCTGGCGGTCGAAACCGCCGAAGTCGACATCAAAACGCAAGACGGAACCTGCGATTGCTTCATCGCCCGTCCGGCTGGCGGCGGGAAATATCCCGCCGTGCTGTTTTTCATGGATGCCTACGGCCCGCGCGCAAGGCTGTATGACATGGCGAAAACGCTTGCCGCGCAGGGCTATTACGTGTTGCTGCCGAATCTTTTTTACCGCGTGCGGCGCGCGCCGGTCGTGTCTCTTTCCTTTCCGATCCGCCGCGATCAGGTGCAGGACGCCATCCAGAACCATCTCATGCCGCTCATTCAGTGCTACAGCCCGGCTTCCGGCGTGCGCGACGCGGGCGTGTTTCTCGAATTTCTCGCCCGCCAGAAGGAAGCGGATGCCGGACGTGTCGGCATTACCGGCTATTGCATGGGCGGCGGGATGGCTTTGCGCGTGGCGGGGCGTTATTCCGAGCGCATCGCCGCCGTCGCGAGCTTTCATGGCGGCAACCTCGCGACGCAGGAGCCGGAAAGTCCGCACCGCCAGCTTGGCAACATCAAGGCGGAGCTTTATATCGCCCATGCCGACAACGACCGCTCGATGCCGGAAGAGCAGATCGAGCGCCTGCACGACGCGCTGGAGCAATCCGGCCTCAAATACGCCGCCGAGGTATACAAGGACGCCCCGCACGGCTTCACCATGTCGGATCTGCCCGCCTATAACCCCGCGGCGCTGGAAAAACACTGGGCGCATGTTTTCGACCTTTTCGCACGCACCTTGAAAAAAGCAAGCTGAAGGTTTTCAAATGACAGCGGCGCCGTTGATCGTTGAAGTGACCCGCGGTTCCGCCGTCGAAAGCCGGCATGCCGTCCATGCCGTGGTGATGGACGGGCGGGGGGATGTCGTTGCCGCTTTCGGCGATGCCGACCGCCCGACGTTTCCGCGCTCCGCCATAAAACCCCTGCAGTCGCTTGCGCTGGTCGAGAGCGGCGCGGCGGACGCCTTTGGCCTTTCGGACGCGGAACTTGCGCTGGCATGTGCTTCGCACAGCGGCGAAGAAAAGCATACGGCGGCTGTCGGCGCGTGGCTTGCGCGTCTTGGCCGCGATGAAACGGTGCTGGAATGCGGCGCGCACGCGCCCTATGCCTCGCCCGAATCGCCGCCTGCCGTGTTATGCAACAACTGCTCGGGAAAACATGCGGGCATGGTGACGCTTTCGATGTTTCTGAAAAAAGATCCGCACGGATATACAAATTTCTTACATCCCGTGCAGCAAAGCATTTTTAAAGCCATGGGAGAAATGTGCGGCTCCCGGATCGTGCCGGACATCTGTGGCATTGACGGTTGTTCCGCGCCCAATCCCTGCCTGCCTATGGCAAACATCGCGCGCGGCTTTGTGGCTTTTATGACCGGGCACGGCCTTTCGCAAACGCGCGCCGCGGCGTGCCGCCGGTTGTTCGCGGCGATGACGGCGCATCCTGATCTGGTAGGAGGGACGGGTCGTCTCGACACGGTCTTAATGCAGGCGGCGCAAGGGAAAATTCTCAGCAAGACCGGCGCGGAAGGGGTTTATGCCTGTGTTGCGCCCGCCAGCGATATGGTTATCGTGCTGAAAGCGGAAGACGGCGCCAAGCGTGCGGCGGAAGCCGCGCTCTATGCATTGATGGATAAATTTCATATTGCGGACGATGCCGTGCTGGAGGCAATCCGTCCTCTCGCCTTGCCTGTTTTGAAAAACTGGCGCGGGATCGAGACGGGCGTGGTCCGCATCTGAATGCCGCGCTTCTTCCGACCGAACGTTCTCATGTATTAGCGATTTGGTAATCTATTTGATGCTGAATAAAGGCTGGGAATTGTTTTAGGCTCAAGGGGGGTCTATGAAAAGCCTTTGGTTCCGGCGTATTTTAAGCGTTGTTGTCCTTCTCGCGGCGTTTTTTCTCGCACCCGTTGAGGCGCATGCCCAGAGCATCAATTACGGCAGCCTTGAAAAACTGTTCGGCGAGCCTGTCACCACAAGCGCGACGGGCAAGCCGCAACGCGTTTCCGACGCGCCGGTCGACATGTATATCGTCACGCAGGCGGACATCCGCCGTTCCGGCGCGCAAAACATTCCCGAGATTCTCCGCGATGTGCCGGGGGTCAACGTGTTGCAATCGGCCAGTCAGGATTATGACGTCAGCATTCGCGGCTATAACACGCCCTATTCCTCCAACCTGCTGGTGCTGGTCAACGGGCGCCAGGTTTATCTCGACGACTACGGCTATACCAACTGGGCGGCGATCCCCGTGCAGCTTTCCGAGATCCGCCAGATCGAAGTGGTCGAAGGGCCCAATACGGCACTGTTCGGCTTCAACGCGGCCGCGGGCGTCATCAACATCGTGACGATGAACCCGCTCTACGACAATGTTTCGCACGCCGGCGTCACCTTCGGCACGGGGTCTTACCGCGAAGCGAACGTGGTCAAGACGTTTCAGGTCAACAAGGATTTCGCGTTTCGCGTGTCCGGCGGCGCTTCCAGGTCCAACGAGTTCGGCCATATCGTCAACCCGAACGAGCCGACGGGCGTCATCATGCAACCGGAAAACCATGCGATGAACATCGACGGCATCTATCAGCTGACGCCGAAGTCGCAACTGCGGGTCGAGGCCTCGAATTCCGGCGTGCACCATACGGAGATGACCGCTTTCAACTTTCTCACGCAAGCGCAATATGTGACCAATTCGCTGAAAGCGGATTACGAGGCGGACACGGACTACGGCCTCGTCAAGGCGACCGCCTACAGGAACTGGCTTGACGCGAACTATGCGCAGGACATTTACAACCCATCGACGACGTCCGATATCAGCAACAACGTGTCCGTCATGCAGCTGGCGGACACCTTCAAGGCCGGCATTTCCAACACGTTCCGCATTCAGGGCGAATATCGCCACAACGCCGCATCGGGCACGCTCCTCGGTCCGACGGGTTCTTCCATTCAGGAAGACGTCTATGCCATGAGCGGCATGTGGGGATGGGACATCAGCTCCGACTGGGAACTTACCAATTCCGTGCGTGTCGACCGGCTTCATCTGTCGCATTCCGGGCCGATCGACGCTTCGGCGGCCAATGTTTTGACGGATGCCTCTTTCGACAGGGTGATCGTCGAGCCGAGTTATAACAGCGGCCTCGTCTGGAAGGCGACGCCGATCGATTCATTCCGGTTGAACACGGGCCGCGGCCTGCGCATGGCGAGCCTTCTCGATTTCGGTTTGTCGTTTCGTCCCGGCACGACGATCAGCGGATTTCCCGTTCTGCAGATCGGCAATCCGAACATCAATCCCACCGTCGTGACGAGTTACGAACTCGGGTGGGATCACAAGATAAAAGCGATCGAGGGCGGATTCAATATGGATGTCTTCACCGAAGAGATGACGGACGCCATGAAACCCGGCGGATCGATCGTCGCGTGTCCGGCGGGATGCACCGGGCCCTACTCGAATAATTTTATCATCCAGAACAACAATATCGGCTGGACGCGGACGATCGGCACGGAATTCGACCTGCATGGAAAGTTCATGGAACACTGGCGCTGGGACGTCAACGACACCGTCCAGCGCATCTACGACCATTATACGGACGCCAGCGCCAATACCAAGGACGGCACGCCTGTCAACCTGACCAACTTCCATCTCGGATGGCATGACGGCCCGTGGGAGTCCGATGCCTTCGTCTATTTCAATACGCGTTTCAAGCAGGCCGCACCGACGACGAATATCACGACCACGCCGCCGCTGATGACGATCCCTGCGCATGTGAGTTTCAGCGGGCGTGTCGCCTATACGTTTGGCGACCAGACGACGCTTTCCCTGTCGGGGCAGTCGCTTCAGTCGGCGCAGTCCGTGACGTCGACGGCGCTTGAAACGGAACGTCGCGTGTTCATATCTCTGGATCAGAATTTTTAAGGGGGCGGTTGTAAACATGATCGTTTTCCCGGAAAAAAGCATGAAACTCCCGGTTCGCGCGGCGAAAAGGTTTTTTATCGTTATCCTGCTTGGGGGCATATGCCTGCTTGTTCCGGCGCGCGCCCGCGCGGCTGCCGCTCCGGCGCCTTATGTGACGCGCAAGGACATGCAGGTGGCCGTGCGCGCTTTCAGCTTCATTTACGGCATGCCCGAAGGCGCCATTCAGATAGAAGTCGTTTATGATCCGAACGACGCCGCGTCGATGACCGAGGCACGCGAACTGGAAAATATTATCGCGCGCAACAACACTTTCGCCAGCCGCAAGGTCACGGCAAAGTTGGTGACGGTTGGCGCGATCGGCACGACAGGCAGCCATTTCGCCTATATTACGCACGGACTTGAGCAGGAATATCCCCGGCTCATGGCCGAGGCCCGTAGCCATAAAATGCTCACTTTTTCGACGGATTTCAAATGCGTCGACAGCCAGAGCTGTGTCATGGGCGTTGAATCGGAGCCGAGTATCAATATAGAAATAAGCCGCGCCGCGACTGTTGCTTCAGGCGTCCAGTTCTCGCAGGCGCTGGAGCTCATGGTCAGGGAAGTGGAATAGCTTTCGCTCCGCCAGGTTGTTGCGACGCATGTTTCTGATAATTTGGCGCGTCGCCGGCGCGCTTACAAAATCCTTATTTCTTATCGAATTTTTTTTATGAAGGGCGCATAATGTGAACCGTTGTTGCCGTTTCCGGCCGCAATAACAGTCTGCTGAAAAACCCAGATTTTCGACTATTTTTTGGTTTTCACCGGAAGGAGTCGTGGGTGGCGGGTATTTTCTACGCCTGCCTCCGGCGTTTTTTTGTTTCCGGACGGCGTTCAAGCCGT
>JAJZVA010000022.1 GCA_021845905.1 Pseudomonadota bacterium | reverse complement strand
ACCCTCTATCTTTTTCCATTGCTTATCAGACACTTCATAGCGCTTCACCATCAAAACCTCCCTCGGTTAAGGTCAGTGAATCACATCCAATGTTCTATTGGAATCCTATATGTCGATTGGTCCTAGCGCGGGTGCGGGCATGACGATAGACAAGATCAGTTTCAAATGCGGCGAGAAGACGATTTTGGCGGCGGAAGGGCATTTGCAAAAGATGAAAGAGTTCAGGCGGCAAGTGACGGAGATGCAGGAAACGCTGGTCAATGATCAGGCGCAGCAGATTTTACAGTCGCCCTACTATGAAGATGTTTTGAAATTGCCGGGCTTGTCGGACGCTTTTAAAGGCGCGGCGGCGAAGCAAATCGAGAAGTTGCAGGCGGATCTCGCGGCGGCGGAAAAGAAGGCCGCGCCGCAGACGCCGCCGTCGGCATCGCTGCCGTCCTTGCGCAACTACGAGCGGCTGAGCGGCGCGCTGGAACCGCTGAAAAAATAAGGCTGTTCAAGCACCCGGGTTTGCGACCCCGCACGCCTTGCGTGCAAATCAGACGTCCAGATTGGCGACCTCGAGCGCGTGCTCTTGAATGAACTCCCGGCGCGGCTCGACCACGTCGCCCATCAGCGTTGAGAAGATATCCGAGGCGATATCGGCATTCTCGATCCTGACCTGCAAAAGCGAGCGGGTTTCGGGGTCGAGCGTCGTTTCCCACAGCTGGTCGGCGTTCATTTCGCCGAGGCCTTTGTAGCGCTGGATGGAAAGGCCTTTCTTCGAGGCCTCGATGACTTTCTTGAACAAATCATAGGGCCCGGTGATGGCGATTTCCTTGCCGTCCGCCAGCAACAGCGTGCCGACGATGTTTTTCGTTGCCGCATCGGCCCCGCCGCCGAAGAATTCGCTGAAGACCTCGTAGGCCTTGGCGATTTTCTGCCCTTCGCCGCCATTGAGGAATTCGGCGGGCAGTTCGAGGCGCGTCTCGACGCCGCGGATGGTGCGCGCGAAGACGAAGCCGCCGCCGCCATTTTTATTTTCAATGCCGCCTTTCCAGCCTTTTTCGTACGATGGCGAGATGGCGTCGAGACGATGCGCGATGGCTTCCGCAGTTTCCGCGGTGCGCTTCTCCGGATTGAAGCCGTCGGCCGCCGCCGTCTGCTCGACGATATGCTGGTTGCCGAGGCGCTCGATGACCGGCGCGAGGCTCTGGCGCACGGTTTTGGCGAGCTTGAGGATGCCGCGGAAATCCTGCCCCGAGGTCACCTCGCCGTTGAATAATTTAAACCTCATGTCTTCCGTCGCGCCGTCGATGAGGTAGCTTTCTAGTTCCGGGTCGTCCTTGATGTAGCGTTCCGACTTGCCGCGCTTGACCTTGTAAAGCGGCGGCTGGGCGATGTAGAGGTATCCGCGGCGGATGATCTCGGGCATCTGGCGGTAGAAGAAGGTGAGCAAAAGCGTGCGGATGTGCGAGCCGTCGACGTCCGCGTCGGTCATGATGATGATTTTGTGGTAGCGGAGCTTGTCGATGTTGAACTCTTCATTGCCGATGCTGGTGCCGAGCGCGGTGATCAGCGTGCCGACCTGTTCCGAGCCGAGCATCTTGTCGAAGCGCGCGCGCTCGACGTTCAAAATCTTGCCGCGCAGGGGGAGAATGGCCTGATTGGCGCGGTTGCGCCCCTGCTTGGCCGAGCCGCCCGCGGAGTCCCCTTCGACGATGAAGATTTCGGAGAGCGCGGGGTCTTTTTCAGAGCAGTCGGCGAGCTTGCCGGGCAATGATGTGACGTCGAGCAGCCCCTTGCGGCGGGTGAGGTCGCGTGCCTTGCGCGCGGCTTCGCGCGCCGCCGCGGCCTCGATGACCTTGCCGACGACTTTTTTCGCGTCGGCGGGATTTTCCTCGAACCAGGCGGAAAGCTTCTCGCCGATGATGCTTTCCACCACGGGGCGCACTTCGGAGGAGACGAGCTTGTCCTTCGTCTGGCTGGAGAATTTGGGATCGGGCACTTTCACCGACAAAACGCAAGTAAGTCCTTCGCGCATGTCCTCGCCCGAAAGCGCGACTTTTTCTTTTTTGAGGAGCCCTGAGCTTTCGGCATACTGGTTGACGGTGCGGGTCAGCGCGGCGCGGAAACCGGCGAGGTGCGTGCCTCCATCCCGTTGAGGGATGTTGTTGGTGAAGCAGAGCGTGTCCTCGTGATAGGCGTCCGTCCATTCCAGCGCGGCCTCGATGGTGATGCCGGACTGTTCGCCGCTGACGTAGACCGGCGGCTTGTGCAGCACGGTCTTGGTGCGGTCGAGATAATTGACGAAGGCGATCAGCCCGCCTTCATAAAAAAGCTCGATGGTCTTCGGCTCTTTCTTGCGCCTGTCGGTCAGAATGAGCTTGACGCCCGAGTTGAGAAAGGCGAGCTCGCGCAGGCGGTGCTCAAGCGTGGCGAGGCTGAACTCGACCATCGTGAAGGTTTCTTCCGACGGGGTGAAGGTGACTTCGGTGCCGGTTTTGTCCGGCGCGCAATCGGCAACGGCCTTGAGCGGCGCTTCGGCCTCGCCGTGACGGAAACGCATGAACCATTCCTTGCCGTCGCGCCAGATGCGCAAGTCCAGCGTCTTGGAGAGCGCGTTGACGACCGAGACGCCGACGCCGTGCAAACCGCCGGAGACTTTGTAGGAGTTCTGGTCGAACTTGCCGCCCGCGTGGAGCTGGGTCATGATGACTTCGGCGGCGGAGACGCCTTCTTCCTTGTGCAGCGCGACGGGAATGCCGCGGCCGTTGTCGCGCACCGTGACGGAGCCGTCGGCATTGAGGATCACGTCCACGCCATCGCAGTATCCGGCGAGCGCTTCGTCGATCGCGTTGTCGACGACTTCGTAGACCATGTGGTGAAGGCCGGAGCCGTCGTCGGTGTCGCCGATGTACATGCCGGGGCGCTTGCGCACCGCGTCGAGGCCTTTGAGCACTTTGATCGAATCGGCGCCATAATCTTCCACGGCGGCCTGTTTGTCGGCCTTGATCTTGGCGGCGTCGGTCATGTCTTTATCCTGTTTCATGTTCATTCGATTCTGTCTAAGGAATATAGCAGAAAAGGTTCGCCCGAACGAACAGTTTAAGCAAGTGCAATCGTATAAAATCGCGCGGCGGGAAAAGCTTTTCACACGTTTCATTTTTCATGATGTAAAAACATAATGTATCGCAATAGGAAAATAACTTTACAGATAATTGTTTATGCCTATTTTACTTATGTTTGTTATATCCATGCTTTCTTTACAGTGAATAGATTTTTCTCTTGAGCGCACGTTGACATAAATTGAATGGGTGCTACTGTTCCTCACTCACAACCATAATATTTTTAAAAAAACAGAGAGGAAACCGAGATGAAAAATCCGTTTAACAGAAGCGCTGCCCCTCAAAACAGTTGGAGCCTTGCGGACATCGAGCAAATTGCCCTGACGGTCAATGCCGCCCTGCATGATATCAAAAAAGAACCCGATGCAAGCGAGCGTATGAGAAGACTCGTTGTCCTGAGTGAAGAAATGCACAAGATCTATGACGAAGGCGCGCCGAAATCGACGGACAAGAAAAGCCTTATTGGGGGACTCACCGTGGGCTCTCTCGCCGCTGGCGCCGTCACGCTGACGGCTGTTTCCGCCGGTGCGATCTTCGTGCCGTGGATGACGTTGCCCGCGGCGGTGCTCTGGGTCGGCACGCACGTCGGCATCGGCACGGCGGCAGGCGCCGGTGTCGGCGGCCTGTGGGGCAACCAGAAGGAAAGAAGACGCCTGAAGAAAAAATACGGCAGCGTTGAAGTCGCGCAGGCGCTTCACAATATCGTCACCACGGTTGACGCGGTGCTTGAAGCGGAAAAGCTCTCGGGCAGCGCGTTCAAAGACCGCCTGACCGACGCGTTCAAGGCCGAATCCGCGCAGAAAGCCGCTGAAAAACCGGTGGAAAAAGCGCCGGAGGCGACGCGCGCGCCGCGCAAGCCCGGCAATTACGACCATGTGAAGAAAGGCCCGTTCGGCCAGTAACCTTCAAGGGTTGATTGCGAATGAAGCGAAGGCCGCCCGGTTTGAAACCGGCGGCCTTTTCTTTTGCCGGAGCGGCCGCTGGTTTAAACGGTCGCCGCGGCGAGCAGGGCGGCGCAGGCGACCAGCCCGAGGCCGGACATGATATCCGCTTCCTCCTTATGCCCCGTCAGCTTGTAGAAGATGGCGATGAACACCGGCGCGGTGTACAGAAGCGCCGAGAGATAGGCCGGATTGGGCACGAAGGCCATGGCGGTGTTTTTGAAAATCATCGCGCCGATCCATCCGAAGACGAGCATTGCCGCCGCGCGCGCCATTTTGCGCGGCCGGCGTTCTCCGGTTTCGGCGCGCGGGCGTTTGCCTTTCAACAGGATGTAGCCGCCGGTCAGTATGACGACCGTCGCCGATTGCATATACATGTAGCCGAACACCGCGCCGGCGAGCGGGCCGTGGCCCATCGCGTATTTGTTGAGCACCGTCGCCGCCGTGTAGGCGAACAGCGCGGGGAGCATTTCAAGGAAAGCGCGGCGGCTGATGGCGCATTTCCTGAGGCGGGAGGAGAAAAATCCGCAACCGCCCAAAGCCAGCAGGACAAGGCCCGTATGCAGGGGATGCCGCGCGTATTGGCCGAACAGCGCGGGATTGAAGGCGAACCACAGCAGAAACGTCATGAAAATGACCAGCGGCTGCGTGCGCGAGACGACCCCGCCGCCGTAGCGCGCGGCGACGTTGAAGGTGCGGATGTCGCCGAAGGCGGCGCAAAAGGCCGTGGCGACGACGGCGGCGTAAAAGAGCGGGCTCTGCGGCATGCGGACGAAGGCGGCGCAGGGCGTCAGCGCCAGCACGGTGAAAAGGCGCGACCAGAAGACGAGCGCGTGGCCGGGTTGCCGCATGTACTGATTGACGAGATAAATGCCCGCTGAAAATATTGCCGACACGAGCGTGAAGGCCACCCATCCGGCACCGTGCATGAAAAGCGCGAAACCGCTCATGTGGCGAGGGCGCGCAGGACGTTGCGTCCGTGGATGCGGCCCTGCGCGACGCTGAAGAAGCGCGCCTCGTCTTTCAGGCTTGCGAAAACAGCTTCGTCCGTGCCGGTCAGCCAGACTTGTCCCTGCAACGCGCGCAACAGGGAGAAGAGCTGCTCGCGCCGCGCGGCGTCGAGGTGCGCGGCGACTTCGTCGAGCAGAATGATCGGCACGAAGCCTTTCTCCGCGCGCATCATCAGCGCGTGGGCGAGAATGACAGAGACCAGCAGGGCCTTTTGCTCGCCGGTGGAGGATTGCGCCGCAGGCATGTCTTTCGCTTTGTTGAAGACGGCAAGGTCGGCGCGATGGATGCCCGTATGCGTGCGTCCGCTTGCGCGGTCTTCGCCGCGCGCAGCGGCGAGCCTGTTTTTGAGGTCGTCCTCGATGTCGACCGCGGGACGCCTGCCGATTTCGTTTTCCGCCCAGCCGTCGAGAGACAAGAGCGGCTCGGGAAACAGCGGCGCTTTCGCGCCCAGATGGTCGGCGTGGTTTTGCAGGCGTTCGACGAGCGCCTGCCGCGCCGCGGCGATGGCGACGCCGTCCGCCGACATTTGCCGCTCCAGCGCCGACAGCCACGTGGGATCGGCGGGACGGTCGCCTTGCAGAATTTTCATCCGCTCGCGCATGGCCTTCTCGTAGCGGTTGAGGCTGGCGCTGTGTTCCGGCGTGGCGGCGGCGACGAGCCGGTCGAGAAATTTACGCCGCGCGCTTGCGCCTTCAAGGAACAACCGGTCCATTTGCGGCGTCAGCCACACGGCGGCGACGAGTGAAGAAAGAGCGCTCTGGCTTTTGACGGTCTCGCCGTCGATGCGGACGCGGCGGCGGCCGGTTTCATTGTCAAGGCCGGTGCCGATCCGCGCGATCTCGCCGGTCGCGGTTTCGATTTCCGCCGCAACCGCCCAGCTTTCCTGCGCCCCGGCATGGCGGTTTTTCATCTCGGGGATGTCGGCATTGCGCAGGCCTTTGCCCGGCACCAGCAGGCTGATGGCTTCGAGGATATTGGTTTTGCCCGCGCCGTTCGCGCCGGTCAGCACGATGATATTGCCGTCCGCACCGTCCGTCAGGTCGAGTCGCGCCGCCTCGTAGCTGCGGAACTGGCTGATATTTATTTTACGCAAGGACAGGGACACGACGCTTCCGGCAATTTCAGGTTATTATATTGATTTATAAGCTAAAAATATTTGAAAAACAAAGTATTAATACATGCATTATATTTACAGAACTTATTGACATTAAACATAAACTATAATATAAAGCTAATATGTATTCGTAAATTTCAAGACTGATTCCGGTCTGTCCTGTTTTGAAAGGGTTGAACTCATGAGTGAAAGCGATAACAACAAACAGAGCGCCGTCATCCGGGTCTTTATGGAGGCCGCGCTTGCCGATCCGAACAAAAAAGAAGTGCAGATGAGGGTTGTGAATGGCGTCATGGAGGGTATGGCGTTCGGAATGGGTCTTTACGTTGAAAATAAAATCGTCCAAGTACATGAATATTTGAATGCCATGACGGATATCGGCATGAATAGAAACGATGCGTTCAATGAGATGCTCGCGTCCGGCGCAATCGGTTTAACCTCTGCCATGCAGTTGCGAATCAACCCGAAATATATTGACCTTCAGCCTCAGGATATCGTCGATATGCAAGGCTATAAAGACATACACGCGGCGGCGAAAGAGGCCGACGTCGCGGTGCGGGTATCAGGGCTGACCAAAGAGGAAAAAGTCATGCCCCAAATCGTGCTGGACATCACCAAAACTTATGAGGAAGGCCGTGAAGCCAGCACTTACGGCTATCCGGACAAACCACCGTTGCTGACTTACGAAGCGCCGTATGAAAGCCGGGCGGTTCCGTTCAGGATTCCCGCGGTGCGGCAAGGGCCCAAGCCTCCCAGGACCTTCAAAACGGGCTAGGTTTCGCGCGCGCTTGCCTTTTTGCGCGTAAGGACGTATACAAGGTCTCCCTTTCGACAAACTTTCACGCAGGAGACCACAATGGTTACGCAACGCACTTTTTCCATCCTCAAGCCCGACGCCACCCGTCGCAACCTCACCGGCAAGATCAACGCCAAGTTCGAGGAAAACGGCCTGCGCATCGTCGCGCAAAAACGCATCCGCATGACAAAGGAACAGGCGGAACAGTTCTACGCCGTTCACAAGCAACGCCCGTTTTATCAGGACCTCGTCAAGTTCATGATCTCCGGCCCCGTGGTGGTGCAGGTGCTGGAAGGCGATGACGCCGTCGCCGCCAACCGCAAGATCATGGGCGCGACCAACCCCGCCAACGCCGAGCCCGGCACGATCCGCAAGGAATT
The DNA here is from genome assembly GCA_021845905.1 of Pseudomonadota bacterium. Classification (GTDB taxonomy): domain Bacteria; phylum Pseudomonadota; class Alphaproteobacteria; order Micavibrionales; family UBA2020; genus PALSA-926. Next base: position 6,086 of record JAJZVA010000022.1, on the reverse strand, counting down.
CGCGGAATCGATGGAAGCGAACTCGGTGCACGGTTCCGACAGTCTGGAGAACGCGAAAACGGAAATCGCTTTCTTCTTCAAGGATGACGAAATCGTCGGCTAAGCGGATTTTTCCCATTGAAAGCCCCGATGGCGTTCCGTCATCGGGGCTTTTTCATGCGCGTCAGTTCTTGCCGCCAAGCCAGGCCTTGAAGGCGGCGCGGCTTTGATCATAGGCGGGGCGCAGTTGCGCGACCTTGGGCGCGATGGCGCCCGCGCCCGCGTCGTCGCGGCCGAGGCGGTTGATCTGCTGCGCGGTTTCGCCAAGGACTTTGAATCCGAAGTTCGACGCCATGCCCGCGAGGTCGTGACCGCAGGCGGTGAGCGCCTTGACGCTGCGCGCCTCGGCGGCTTTTTCGGCCTGATCGAGCAGCGTTTCAGCCTTTTCGTAGAAGCTTTTCATCAGCTCTTCGAGCTGTTCCGCGCCGAGGCTTTTCTTGAGGGCTTCCAGCGCATCGAGATCGAGAAAGTTCGCGGCCGCCGCGGCTGTTTGCGCCGGCGCGGCTTGCGGCGCGGGCGTTTCTTCCGCGTGCGGGTGGATCTCTGCGCGCACGACGGCGTCTTCCTTGTTGATGTCCGGGATGGGAATGGCGGGCGTCGGCGCGTGCGCTTCGATCTGCGGCGTCACCGTGGCGGCGGTTTGTTTCTTGATGCGCGAGAGGATGGCGCGGAGCTTGTCGGGGTTGATCGGCTTGGCGCAATAGTCGTTCATCCCGGCGTCAAGGCAGCGCATGATATCGTCGCGCGAGACGTTGGCGGTCATGGCGATGATGGGGATGTCGGCCTTGGCCTTGTCCGGTAGCGCGCGGATCAGCCGCGTGGCGGCGGGGCCGTCGATTTCGGGCATTTCCATGTCCATCAGCACGACGTCGACGGTTTCCGCCTGCAAGAGGGCGATGCCGTCCTTTGCGTTTCCGGCGGGAAGCACGGCGTGGCCTTCTTTTTCCAGCAGGCCGGAGACGACTTTCTGGTTGACGTCGTTGTCGTCGACCATGAGGACGCGCAGGCCGTTTCCGGCGGAAGGCTTGTCTCCGGCGGGCGCTGACTCCGTTTTGCCATTGGCGGGCGCGAAGGCGAGGACGAACGAGAACGTCGTGCCTTTGCCCGGGGCGCTGTCGAGGCGGATATCGCCGCCCATGGCGTTGACGAGCTTTTTCGAGATGGAAAGTCCAAGGCCGGTGCCGCCGAATTTGCGCGCCGTCGAGGCGTCCGCTTGCTGGTAGGGCTGAAAGAGTTTTTTCTGCGCGTCGGGTGAAATGCCGATGCCGGTGTCGGCGACGGCGAAATGGATTTTCGTCTTGCCGTCGGCCGCGCCGTCCTGCCGGACGGTCAGGGTCACGCCGCCTTTTTCGGTGAACTTGATGGCGTTGCCGATCAGGTTGAGGAGAATTTGCCTGAGACGCGCGGGGTCGCCGTTGAGCGCGGCGGGCGTGCCGGGCGCGATCTCCGCCTTGAGGGCGATTTTCTTTTCTTCCGCGCGGCCGCTCATCAGCATCACCATGCTGTCGGCGAGGCGGTGAAGGTCGAAATCGATGCTCTCCAGCTCCATCTTGCCTTCTTCGGCTTTGGAGAAATCGAGCAGGTTGTTGATGAGGCCGAGCAACGCTTCGCCCGCGTATTGCGTGGTTTCCGCCCATTCTTTTTGCTTGGCGTCGAGGCTGGTGCCGAGCAGCAGGCGCGTCATCCCCATGATGCCGGTCAGCGGGGTGCGGATCTCGTGGCTGATGACGGCGAGAAATTCAGACTTCGCCTTGTTGGCGCCATCGGCGGCTTCCTTGGCCTGCTGCAGGGCCTGCAACCGTTCGGTCTCGCGCTTGCGGAGGTCGGCCATCAGCTCTTTTTCGCGCTGCATGATGTTGAGCAGCCGCGCCTCGTGCGCCATCTCCGAGGTTTTGTGGAATTCGAGGTCTTCCTTGCGTTTTTGCGCCGCGTTCTTTTTCATCCGCGCGAGCTGCGCGTCGCGGGAGATCAGCAACGCGACAGACGCCGCCGAGAGCACCATCAGGTGAGCGCACAGCGCGAGCGGCGCCGCGCTGCCCGTGTTCCAGAGGAGCGCGCAGGCGGCGGACGCGAACCACGCGAGCGCGGTGAGCGTGGCGGGGGTTTTTTCCTTCGTCCGCGCCGCCATGGCCATGGCGGTCGCGGCGAGGGCGAGCGGCAGTGCGACAGGCAGCGCGCGCAGGAAGAGGACGTGGCTTGCCCACGCGAGGCCGGGAAGATGCAACCCGGCGACGGCGAGGGCGGCGAGGCCGGCGCTCAAGGCGAAGACGATCCAGCTCGCGGCGGCGGATTTGCGGCTGCCGGAAAAGAACAGCCGTTCGGTGAGGAAAAGCGCGGCGGCTGCGGCGAGCGCGGCGATCAGGCAGATGTGAACGGCGGCGGTGTCGTTGCCCTGGGGCAGGATTTCGTCTCCGGTGCGGTAAAGCAGGAGCTGCCCCGCGATGTAGACGATCAGCGCGGCGGGAATGGGGCTTTTATACCACAGCAGGATGATCAGCAGGAAACCCGCGAGGCAGGCCGCGCCGACATAAAGAAAGCTGTCGGCCGGGCGAAAGCGCTGCAACGCGTCGTGATAGTTGCCATCGTCCTCGATTTGCGGGCGAAAGCGCAACGGCACGCCCGCCATGGGCTGGATGTAGAGCGCATAGGTGACCGCCCTGCCTCTTGGCGCCAGCAGCGGCACGGCGTTTTTCTCCTGCCCGTCGGCCTGCGTCTTGTCTTTGACCTGCCGCCCGTCGACGAGCAGCGGATGGTCTTGCGCGATGCTCGAAAAGAGCGCGACGCGGTCGGCAAGGCCGGTCGTGCCGCCGGTGCGCCGCCCGAGGTCGAGCATCCAGCGCGCGCGGACGGCGTCGTTGTTTTTCACCGTGAAGACGAACCAGTACGCGGGCGCTTTTCCGTCAGGCGACACGTATTTTCCCGTCACCGACTGTCCGCCCTGCGTTTCATAGGCATCGAGGACCTGCCGGAACGAAAGGTCGTTTTGCGGATCGTCGATGATGCGGATATCGGGCGTAAGATTGACCGAGGCGGTTTGCGTCGTCAGCATCGCCGTCGGGAACGGCGGCGCGGTTTGCGCGCGCGCCGGGGCTATGCACAGCCACAGGGCGGCAAAAAAGCCGCCCGCCGCCAGGATATATTTCGCTGTTCTTGACGTCACGCCCGTAACTGATCTCCCCGCTACAGGATACTCTCCTGTCGGCAGGAAACTCAACCATGGCTTTTTATTCAGGCGAAGGGCTGGATTTTTGGACAGGGCGGGGATAGAGTCATAACCTGTTTTCACCCCTGTCCGGCAGGAAGTCATGTTCAACCATCATCGTTTCACATATAAAATGACCGCGCTGGTCTTTGCCGCGGCGTTGGTCGCTTTTTCCACATCCGGACGGGCGCAATTCGCAACGCCGCAGGATACGGCCAGCCCGCCGCCGCCGACCGTGACCGGCATTCATGTCGACAAAACCGCGAAAAACGCCGTTGTGGCGCGGGAACAGGCGATTATCGAGGCGCAACGCACCGCTTTTGAAATCCTTGCCGAAAAATCGATGTCGCCCGACGCTTTCAAGACATATCAGGTGCCGGACGACGCGACGATCGAGACTCTCGTCCGCGATTTCCAGATTAGCAACGAGCAAATGTCCTCGAACCGCTACGTGGCGGATTTTACGGTGCGCTTCACCCAACAGCTTGCAAATTACATAACCTTGCCGCCCGGACTTGGCGTTGTTTATGCGTCGCCCGATGCGGCGAAAGCGGCAATGACCGCGGCAACGTCGACGTCGCCCGCCGCCGCGCCGCAAGCATCATCGGTCACGTCCGTGTCTCAAGGCGGATCGACAGCCGTTGCGGCGAATGCGCCGCAGGACACGACCTCCGTCCTGACCGGCGTCGTGCCCGCGCAAACCGCGCCTCTTGCCAACCGCAACATTCTTGTCCTGCCCTATTTCCAGCAAGCCGACGGGCAGAGGATTTTGTGGGATGATCCCAATCCGTGGCGCGATGCATGGCAGGAAAAAGGCACGTCCAGCCCCTTGCCGCACCTGACGGTCACCGTGCCGCTCGGCGACCTGACGGACGTTTCTTCGGGTGATCCCGGCGCGGTGTGGCGGGGCGACTACCGCACCATCGAGGAACTGCGCGCCAACTATGACGCGACCTCCGTCGCTGTCCTTCTGGCGCACGCGCCAAACGCATCCGAAGGCGGCGCATCCGAAGGCGGCGCATCCGGAGGCGGCGCATCCGCGGGAGCCGCGCCCGGCATCGATTTTTATCTCTACAAAGATGGCGTTTTTACCCGCATGCAGTCGATTCCCGGAACCTATGATACGCCCGCGTCCTTCAAAAAAGCCGTGACGCAAGCGATCGTCGCGCTCGAGGCGCCGCAGCCTTACGGCGCCGCGTCTGCTTCCGGCATGCCGCTGACGCCGCTCGCCACGCCGGTCGCCGTCGTCAACGAACCGGCGCCCGCCGCGACGCAGATGTCCGTCTCCGCCAGAATGAACTTCGGCAATTTTTCCGAATGGATGCAGGCGCAAAAACGGCTTGCCTCCGTCGTGCCGCCCGTGTCGGTCGGGATTTCCAGCATCACGACCCATGCGGTGCAATTCACCATCTCTTTCACCGGCACGCTTGCTTCGCTAGAGACGGCACTGGCCGCGCAAGGGCTTGAAATCGATCAGCCGGTGGACAATGTGGGCGTCTCCGTTCCCGGCAACGCCGCGCCGACGCAACAAACCGTCTATCAGTTGAAACTGGCCGCCGCCGCAACGTCCGCCACTGCGGCAACGCCCGCCGTTTCGGGTTCTGTCGCTGCGCCCGTTGCTGCCGGCCCCGCCGCGACAAACAGCGCCGCCGCGCCCGCCGCGGGCGTTTCCGGCAACATCAACGCGCAATGAACGGTTCGCAACGCACGCCGGAGCAGATCCCTTTCGCGCTCGAGGCCCGCAGTGCGCATGGGCGCGAGGATTTCTGGGTGTCGGACTGCAACCGCGACGCCGTGGCCTGGCTCGACAAATACCCCGACTGGCCGGGATGCGCGCTTGTGATTCACGGCTCCCCCGCCAGCGGCAAGACGCACCTTTTGCAAGTGTGGAAAAAAGAAAAGCAGGCGGCGGAGCGCGCGGTGGCGGACCTCGATCTGGCGGCGGTGGGCGGAATGACGGCGGCGGCGGTGATGCTCGACGATGTTTTGCCCGCGATCGGCGACCGCGCCAAAGAAGAGGCTTTGCTGCACCTTTACAACATGTTGCGCGAGCGGGGCGGCGGATTGCTGCTCACGGCGCAAAAGCCCGTCGCGGAATGGCCGTTCGTCCTGCCGGATTTGAAATCGCGCCTGATGGCCGCTCCGTCCGCGGCGCTGGGATCGCCGGATGACGCGCTGATGGCGATCGTCCTTGCCAAGCTTTTTTCCGACCGGCAGATCTTCGTGCCGCAGGCGGTGATCGATTTCATTCTGCCGCGCATCGAGCGGTCTTTCGCCGCCATGCGCCGCATCGTCGACGAAATAGACCGCCGCGCGCTCAGCCAAAAACGGCCCGTCACCGTGCCTCTGGTGCGGGATCTCTTATAGAGTTCCTGCGGTTATTTTTCGTCTTCGGGTTTCTGGTTCCGCGCGCGCTCGGCGAGAACGCCCTGATGGAACGCAATCGACGTGCCGATCACGAGCGCGATGCTCCACGGCGCAAAAAGCAGGTCCGGCTGGATGCGCTGCATGCCCATGCGGCCCATCAGCATCGATATGCCGGCGGCCGCGAGCGTGGCGAGCGTCGCTGCAAAAATAAGCTTGAGCGTCAGGCTGTTGATATGGTTCTGCTCCCAGTCTTCAACTTTCATCATTTTCATTACCATGCTTTCTGTTAATTTAAAAAATACGCCATGCGGCAAACGATAGCAATCCGTATGCTACATTATAAGACATGGTCTAGGACCAATCGACATATAGGATTCCAATAGAACATTGGATGTGATTCACTGACCTTAACCGAGGGAGGTTTTGATGGTGAAGCGCTATGAAGTGTCTGATAAGCAATGGAAAAAGATAGAGGGTA
>JAJZVA010000014.1 GCA_021845905.1 Pseudomonadota bacterium | reverse complement strand
ATTGGTGCCTTGAGATGGCCTACGCCCTGAGGACGTTCAACGCCCCCGCGCTCACACAATGGGCAGTCACCGCCTTTGCTATGCTTATTTACTGACGACGTTCAACGCCCCGCGCTCACGACAATGGGTGATTACTGCCTTCAAAATGTCCCCGCGCTGACGCAGCTTAATGCGCATCATCTCCAAACGGCGTTGCCCGACCGTCTGAAACGCTTCGCATCAGTATTATCACCCAAACCGCCGAAGACGACATTGTCTCCCTGACGCGCACGCAAAAAATCCATTTCAAAAACGCCCTCCAACTCTCTTGAAACAAAGAGAAACACGGCTGCCGTTGACTCTGCGCGCTGCTATGTTATTTTTATCCGTTCCCCAAAATGCATTATTTTAGAAAAGGATATCCCACATGAAAATCGTCACCGCCGCAGACTTTGAAACAGAAGTTTTGAAATCCGACAAGCCCGTCGTCGTCGATTTCTTCGCCACCTGGTGCGGCCCCTGCAAAATCCTCGCCCCCACGCTCGACAAAATCGCAGCCGAACGCGCCGACAGCCTCAAGATCGTCAAGGTCGACGTCGACGCTTCACCGGAACTCGCCGCGCAATACGGCGTCCGGGCCATGCCGACGCTGATGATCTTCAAAGACGGAGAACCCGTCGGCATGCAGGTCGGCGCAAAGCGCAAGGTCGAAATCCTCAAATGGATCGATGACACCCTGAGCAAGCCCGCCGCGAAAATCGACCTTCCGAAAAACGTGACACTGTCTTCCGCCGACAGGCAAAAGGTCAAGGACGCACTCATGGCGTTGCTCGATTCCAGCCCCGATACCGCCAATCAGATCGTGACGACGGAAGCGGGAGAAAAAATAACCCGCCGCCAGGAAATAGAGCGGGAACTCGCCGGGGATGATTTCTATACGTCTCTCGAGCACCTGCTCACGCAGCAGGAGATGTCGGTCGACGATTATATCAATAAATTTCTGGGCGGATCGCCGGCGCCCGCGCAAAGCCAAATCACCCTTTCCGACGCGGACAAGAAGAGCCTGACCGAAGCCTTCAACGAAGCCTTGAACAAGTCGCCGGAGGCAGACGTCTCGACCACCCTGCTGACGAATGATGGATCGGAAACGACGCTCCGCAAGATGCTCGAGAAAGAACTGAAGGACGGCAGCATCTTCAGACAAGTCGAAATGCTGATCAACACAAGCCAGATCACGCTCAAAGACTTCGTGGCGGAAATCAGAAAATCCAAGCTCGAACTTCCCAAACCGCCGAAGGCGTAAAGCAGAGCTGATATAAAAAAACAGGGGCGCGGGATTAAAAATCCTGCGCCCTTCGCTTTTTGCATCCTTGATTTCAGGACAGCGCGCGCAACATCTCTTTGACGGCGCGGGTATGCGCAGGCTCGTAACAGAGACTGTCGAGCCTTTGAAGCCATTCAACGCCTCTTTGATTGCTCCCTGCTTCCAAACTGGCGATGGCTTTGTCCGCGAGCGTGCCGAAAGCATCATAAGCTCCGCCTTCCAGCGACGCGCTTTTTTCAAACTCGCTTTTCAGCGATTTCAGTTGCGTCAGAACAATTTGCGTCTTTTGATCCATGTGCATTCTTCCTTGAAGAATCATATATTACCATATTACGTAAAGTCAGCAACACTTTTTTGCGCATAAAGTTCATTGCCAGCGCGGGGCGTTTTCTACATTATTTCAAAGTATTGTTTTTGAAAGGCAAAGAATGTCCAAGCTGATCATCCCCAAAGTCATCGGCCATCGCGGCGCCTGCGCTTACGCGCCGGAGAACACGCTTGCCTCGATCCACGCCGCGGCCGATCTCGGCGTCGAATGGGTCGAGATGGACGTCAAACTCACGCGCGACCACGTGCCGGTCATTTTTCACGATGACGATTTAAGCCGCTGCACCAGCGGCTCAGGCCTCGTCGCCGACACGGATTTCCGCGACATCCGCGAGCTCGACGCGGGCGCGTGGTTCGGCGAAAGCTTCATGGGCGAGAAAATCCCCACGCTTGAAGAAGCGCTCAACGCGGTGATCGACCGCGGCCTCGGCCTCAACCTCGAAATCAAGCCCTGCCCGGGACGCGAAGTGGAAACGGCGGAAATCGCTCTCGATTTCGCCACGCGCATCTGGCCGGACGACGCGCCGCCGCCGCTGATCTCCAGCTTCAGCCATGTCAGCCTCGAAAACGCCATGGACATGATGGGGGAATGGCCGCGCGGACTTTTGATCGACGACTATTTCGAACAATGGCAGGACATCGCCGCGCATCTCGACGCGCACACCATCAACATCAATGGGCGCACGCTCACGCCCGAACGCCTTGAGGAATATCTCTCGCCCGGCAAGCCCGTGCTCGCCTACACCATCAACGACCCCGCCATGGCGCGCGAACTGCTCGAAGCCGGCATCACCGGCGTCTTCTCCGACTGCCCCGACATCATCCGCGAGGAAATCGAGACGTTGCATTGATTTTATTATGAATAAACAAAAGATTCCTCTTTAATAAATATATTTGCGATTTTCCTCCGCCCGGGCAATGCAATATCGCCCGCAAAAGGCTATAATCACGCGATAAGAAGGTAATTCCCATGTCAAATACATCGCCCTATCCCAGCAAGCCGATCGTCTGCATCCTTGCCAACCGCGCGCTCATCAACAAAGCCGAAGGACAAGGCATCAAGCGCCAATATATCGTGCCGCTCATCGAGATCGCGGGCGCGGCGCCGCTGATCCTGCCCGCGATAGGCAACAGCATCGGCGGCAAGGGCTTCAGCATCAAAAGCATCGCCTCGAAAATCGACGGCCTGTTGCTGACCGGCTCGCCGACGCACGTCAACCCCGCGAATTACAACGGCAAGCGCGAATTCGAAGATGCCTTGCTCGATGACAACCGCGACGCGACGTCGTTGCAGCTTCTGCGCGACGCGATGGAGCTCGACATTCCGACGCTCGCCATCTGCCGCGGCTTTCAGGAACTCAACGTCGCCTGCGGCGGCACGCTCCACCAGTTCGTGCACAGGCAGCCGGGAAAATTCGACCACCGCGAACCGGAACAATACCGCGTCGACCCCGACGCCAAAGGCGTGATCGCGCAATACGAGCATCAGGCGCACAATATCCGCACCCAGCCGGGCGGGCTGTTCGAAAAGCTCGGTTTGCCGCAAAAGTTCATGACCAACTCGCTGCACACGCAGGGCGTGGACAAGGTCGGCAAAGGCCTTTTCGTCGAAGGCATTTGCGAGGACGGTCTGGTCGAGGCCGTTTCCGTGCCGGGCAGGCATTTCTTCCTCGGCGTGCAATGGCACCCGGAAGGCGATTACCGCATCAATCCCGTTTCAAAAAAGATCTTCGAGGCGTTCGCCTCCGCGTTGCACGCAAGATAAGCGACTTTTAAACTTTCTCGTGACTGCCGTCGCAGAAGGGCTTGTTGCCGCTGTGCTTGCACATGCAGAAATAAACCGTTTCGGATTTTTCCGCCTTGCGCACGACCGGAGAGAACGCCGTGCCGCCGTGCGAGCCGTCGCAGAACGGCTGTTTCTTCGAATTGCCGCAGGCGCACCAGGCATAGGTTTTTCCGGCCTCGACGTCGACGGCCACCGGCGCGCGTCCGGCGATGTGCGGTTCAGTCGTCATGTTCAATGCTCCCCGTTTCCGTTACCGTTCGGCGCGGCGATCTCGTCGAACGTTTCGTTGCGCGGCATGCCGATGACGTTGAAGCCGCAATCGACATAATGGTTCTCGCCCGTCACCGCCGATGAAAGACCGGAGAGGAAATAAAGCGCGGAATTGCCGATTTCCTCCAAAGTCACGGAACGCTTCAGGGGCGAAGCCTTGGTGGTGAACTTGAAGGTGTGCCGCGCGTTGCCGATGACGGCGCCCGCGAGCGTGCGCATCGGCCCCGCCGAAATCGAATTGACGCGAATATTGCGCGGCCCGAGATCCGCCGCAAGGTAGCGCACGGAAGCCTCCAGCGCCGCCTTGGCAACGCCCATGACGTTGTAGTTCGGCATCACGCGCTCCGAGCCGAGATAGCTCAGCGTGATCAGGCTGCCGCCGTCGGCCATCAAGTCCTTCGCGCGGCGCGCGACGGAGGTGAATGAATAGCAGGAGATATGCAGCGAGTTGAGAAAATTGTTCAGCGACGTGTCGACATAGTGCCCGCTCAGTTCGTCCTTGTTGGAATAGGCGACGGCGTGGACGACGAAATCGATCTTGCCCCATTCTTTCTTCAGCGTGGCGAAGACCTGATCGAGATCCGCTTCCTTCGCCACGTCGCAGGGCAGAACCAGCTTCGCGCCGAGTGTCTCCGCCAGAGGCCGCACGCGCTTTCCGAAAGCGTCGCCCTGATAGGTGAAAGCCATCTCGGCGCCATGGGCGTGGAGCGTTTTGGCAATGCCCCAGGCGATGGAATGGTCGTTCGCGACCCCCATGACCAGCCCGCGTTTGCCCTGCATAAGTCCATTGGGCATCAATTTTTCCGACATGATTATCGCTCCCCGAAGCGCGACAGCGCCAGCGTGCAATTCGTGCCGCCGAAGCCGAAGGAGTTGGAGAGCACCGTCTCGTGCGTCACGTTGTCTTCGCGCTTCAAGACGATCGGCAGGCCTTCCGCCGCGGGATCGAGCGTCTCGACATTGGCAGACGCGCAGGTGAACTTGTGCTTCATCATCAAAAGGCAGTAGATCGCCTCCTGAACGCCGGTCGCGCCGAGACTGTGACCGGTAAGGGATTTGGTCGAACTGAATTTCGGCATTTTATCGCCGAACACTTCCTTCATCGCGCCCAGTTCCGCGCCGTCGCCTACCGGCGTCGAGGTGCCGTGGGTGTTGATATAGGAAACATTGCCCTTGACTGTAGAAAGCGCCTGTTTCATGCAACGCGCCGCGCCCTCGCCCGACGGCGCGACCATGTCGTAGCCGTCCGACGTCGCGCCATAGCCCGTGACTTCTGCGTAAATCCTCGCGCCGCGCGCGCGCGCGTGTTCCAGCTCTTCCAGCACCACCGCGCCGCCGCCGCCGGCGATGACGAAACCGTCGCGGTTGGCGTCATACGCGCGCGAGGCTTTTTGCGGCGTATCGTTGTATTTCGAAGAAAGCGCGCCCATCGCGTCGAACAGCAAGGTGAGCGACCAGTCGAGTTCCTCGCCGCCGCCCGCGAACATCACGTCCTGCTTGCCCCACTGGATCATCTCGACGGCGTTGCCGATGCAGTGCGCGGAAGTCGCGCAGGCCGAGGTGATGGAATAGTTGACGCCCTTGATCTTGAACGGCGTCGCCAGCGTCGCGGAATTGGTCGAGGACATGCAGCGCGTCACCATGTATGGCCCGATGCGCTTGGGGCCTTTTTCACGGGAGACGTCGAAGGCTTCGAGCAAATTCCTGGTCGAGGGCCCGCCAGAGCCCATGATCAGGCCGGTGCGCTCGTTGGAAATATCTTTCTCTTCCAGTCCCGCGTCCTTGATCGCCTGATCCATGGAAATATAGTTGTAGGCCGCGCCGTCGCCCATGAAGCGCAGGAGCTTGCGGTCGACCAGCGACGCGATGTCGATATTCGGGCGTCCTTCCACATGGCTGCGGAAGCCCACTTCGGCGTATTTCTCCGAAAAAGAGATGCCGGACTTTCCTTCTTTCAGCGATTGGGTGACTTCGTCCTGATTGTTGCCGATGCAGGAGACGATGCCGAGTCCGGTGACGACGACGCGTCGTGTCATGAGAATATCCTTAAATTGTTGAAAGTTACATCGCGCGCGGGTTTTCGAACAGGCCGACCTTGAGGTCGTTGCATTCGTAGATCACCTTGCCGTCCACCTCGACCACGCCGTCGCCGATGCCCAGCACCAGACGGCGGTTGATGACGCGCTTGATGTTGACGCGGTAGGTGACTTTCTTCGCTTCCGGCAGAACCTGCCCGGTGAACTTCACGTCGCCGACGCCGAGCGCGCGGCCCGAGCCGGGCGCTCCCGTCCAGCCGAGATAGAAGCCGAGCAGTTGCCAGACGGCATCCAGCCCGAGGCACCCCGGCATGACCGGATCGCCCTCGAAATGGCAGTTGAAAAACCACAGATCCGGCTTGATGTCGAGTTCCGCCACGATCTCGCCCTTGCCGTGCGCGCCGCCCTCCGTCGAAACGTGGGTGATGCGGTCGAACATCAGCATCGGCGGCAAAGGCAATTTGGCATTGCCGGGGCCGAACAGCTGCCCCTTGCCGCAGGAGATGAGGTCATCATACGAATAGCTGGATTTGGGTTGAAAGCTCATATCTTCTTTCACTTTGGCGTTGGAATTTTGCACAGGTTCTCCTTCCTTCAGGCTGGAATAACATGCTCCTTATATTGCGTGCCCAGAATCATGCCGGTTTTCGCTAGGGATTTTGCAATACTTGGGTGAATCTGTCCAACATCTTCGACAGATATTACGGCAACCATTCGTCCCACGGCCTTGGCCACCGCGACGGCGCGACCCAGAGGATCATCTAACCCTATCAAAACAAAGAATTCTTCTATAGTCGGTTTAATTTCCTTAAGATAGTAAGGAATTTTCTTGTCATCCACATCGTTGGCGGCGGCAAGCGCATACCAGTTCTTCGTGCCCGGCGTGCCGTGGCTTAAGGACTCGCGCACCATGACGTTCATGAGTTCGCGATCCGTGCCTTCCGGCAGTTTTTTCTCCGCCTGCGCGACCTGAAAATAATATCCCGCGACAGCGCCGAGCCCCACCAGCGCCTCCGCCGTCGAGTGGGCGCTGTCGGTCATGAACTCCTCGACCAGAAAATCGCAGAAATCCTGTGTCGCCATCTCGAAGGTGAGCGACGCGATGACGCATTCGACCATCATCCGCAACATGCGGTCGCGCGGGTAGCCGTTCTTCTCCCACAGCGGCACGTCGTTGATAATGAGCGCGATGGCGATCTCGTGCAGATCGTCCAGCCCCTTGGGCAACTTATCCGCCGTGGCGCGCGCCAGCAGGCGGCCCAGTTCCGTATCGTGATCAATGACCGTCGGAAGCGGCATCAGCTCATCCGGTTCCGCGCTGTCGGAAGGATCGGTGTGCAGCAGATCCGCGATGCGGTGAAAGGCCTGCTCCATGATCACGTCCGGCTCTTCGTATTCCAGCAATGTTTCGGTGATAAGACCGGCATATATGCACATCACGCGCAACATCCGCGCTTTCGGATCCTTGTCCTTGATCAGCGTGCCTATGCGCGTCTGGATGTTTTTTGCCTCTTCTTTCAGGCGTTCCTGGGAGTCGGGAGATGTCAAACTGTGTCTTCTTTCTTTTTAATCCGCGAAAGTCTCGTTGGGCAAAACGCCCCAGACATTTTGCCGCTCGACCCAGCCGCCGTAGCCGTCGATACTGATCTTGCACCAGCCGCCGTCGCACTTGTGCAAACGGGCGATCACGCCCATGTCGAGCTTGACCACGGGGCGGGAATCTTCTTGCGGATCGTCGCGCATGATCTGCTCGCCGTTGTCGATGATCACCGCCCTTTTGCCGGAAAGCAGGTTCATGTAAACCCAGCCTTCGTCGCCCTCCTTGTCGAGAATCTTCCGCCAGCCGTTGAACTGCTTCACCACCTCGACCGGCAGGCCTTTTTTCTCCAGCACCACCGTGATCGGGTAACGCAAGCCCGGGCCGGTGCGCACGTTGACCTTTTTCGAGCCGAGCGTCACGAAGCGCGGCACCGGCAATTTGGGCGCCAGTGGATCCTGATACGAAGCCTGCGCGGAAACCGCCGCCATGCCCATGCCCAGCCCGAAAACAACGGCAAATGTCAGTAAAAGCACCTTCTTCATGATGCGGAAAGGATAAGCGCAAATTCATGCCTGTCCAACCCTTTTTTCTGCTCTTTTTCCTCGACTTTTTATTCATAATAATATAAAAAGAGCCATGGACATGTCGAAAAAAAATGCTGGAAAAACAATAGACAGAAGGCTCTCCGTCGCGCCGATGATGGGCTGGACGGACAGGCACGACCGCTATTTCCTGCGCCTGATCTCGCCCAATGCCCTGCTCTATACCGTGATGCTGACCACGGGCGCGCTGATCCACGGCAAAAAGCTCGAGATTCTTGAATACAGCCCCGAGGAACATCCCGTCGCGCTACAACTCGGCGGTGCGGATCCGCGCGACCTCGCCCATTGCGCCAAACTCGGCGAACAATATGGCTACGACGAAATCAACCTCAACTGCGGCTGCCCGAGCGACCGCGTGCAGAACGGCAACTTCGGCGCCTGCCTGATGGCGAAACCCGCGCTGGTCGCCGACTGCGTGGATGCGATGAGACAAGCCGTTTCCATTCCCGTGACGGTGAAAACAAGGATCGGCATAGACGAGCAGGATTCATACGGCTTTTTGACCGACTTCATCGGCGCAAGCGCGGAGCGTGGCTGCGGCGTTTTCATCATCCATGCGCGCAAAGCATGGCTGAACGGATTGTCGCCCGCTGAAAACCGCACCATCCCGCCGTTGCGCTACGACATCGTGCATCAGTTGAAACACGATTTCCCGCAACTGACGTTTGTCCTCAACGGCGGCATCAAGACACTGGACGGCGTGCGCGCCGGCCTCGCCGAAACGGACGGCGTGATGATCGGCCGCGAGGCATATCAGAACCCTTATTTTCTGGCCGAAATCGAGCGGGAAGTTTTCGGCACGCCCAGCGTGCGCACGCGTGAAGAAATCATGGATGCGATGATGCCTTATATCGCGCGGTGCCTTGGCGACGGCGTGCTCTTGAAAGACATCACGCGCCATCTGCTCGGGCTTTACAACGGCCTGCCCGGCGCGCGCAAATGGCGGCAGGTCTTAAGCCGTGAAGCCTACAAACCCGCCGCCAATGAAAATGTGGTGATGGAAGCTTTGAAGCAGGTGGAACTATAAGAAGCCTCTTACAGTTTATTCTGTCTCCTTTTATTCTTGAACTCTTTAATATTATAAGCATTGGCCCATGCGCCCAGAGATACTAAAGTGCCTGATAGGGCAACAAGCGGTGCACTCGCTATCGATGCACCTACCGCCAAAATCCCGCCGGCAATACCCACGTATGTATTGGATGCCTCCAGCGCACCCTTTCTGAAAGCAAGCGCATTAAAGAGATCCGAAACAACACCCTTGGCGCTTTGTTTGATCGACATTTTCATTACTCCATAAAAAGTTACAGCGTAAGCGCTTTTTGGCGGTGAAGCTTGGCATCCTTGAAAGATCGCTCAATAGCCAAGGCACCCACCGCAAGATCAAAGCCGGCCCCCAACACCAAAATGCCCGTGGAAACCGGGTCAGCGGTCACTGTGAGCGTCGCAGCCTGCGTAAAACAAGCTGATATGCCAATAAGGGCGGCGCCTGCAGTGGCATAAAAAGAGGCAGACTCGCCATTCTTGCCGGAAAACGTATTGAACACTTCGGACGCAAATCCTTTGATATTTTTTAGCGTGGACATTTTTATCTCTCCTTTAAAATTAAAAGCATAAATTAAAATATGATTATTTTTATACTATGTAAAATATTTTTATGAAAAAAATAATTAATGCTTATTTGTCAATATCTTATATATAAGCCATCACCGCATTACCGTTTTTGCTGAGCCATTTTTTACCCGCCGTCGCATCTTCGGCCAGTTCGGCGCAAAGCGCCCAGAATTTGCGGCTGTGGTTGAGGTGCACGCGGTGGGCGACCTCGTGCGCGACGACGTAATCCAGCACATAAGGCGGCGCGAGGATCAACCGCCAGGAGAACATCATCCGCCCGTCCGGCCCGCAACTGCCCCAGCGCGCTTTTGGGTCGCGGATGGCGATGGTTTTCGGTTTCAGCCCCAGCTTGTCCTGCTTGCGCGCGGCGATATCTTCCAGCACGTCCTGCGCGGTGTTTTTTAAAAAATCCTTCACCCGACGCGCCAGATATTCGGGTCGTCCATAGACGATCAGCGTATTTCCTTCGAGCCGCGTCACGCCGCGCCCGTCGCGCCGCACGATGGTGACGTCGCGTCCGTAGACCGGCACGACGTCTCCTTCCGCGAAGTTTCTCGGCTGCACGATGGCGCTGCGGCGGCTGGCGATCCACGCCCTGTTCTCGGCAATGAAACGCAAGGCATGGCTCTCCGATCCGCCGCGCGGCCAGGTCAGCACCACGTCGCCCAGTTTCTGATCGACGCGCAAGGAGAAGCGCCGCGCGCGCGCATTGGCACGGACGCGCACGCCGCCGATGTCTTCCGGCACGGTGAGAGGTTTTTTCGCTTTACGCAGCCCGAGCATTGTGAACGGCGAGATATTTGTTCAGCGCGTCGATATAGGCGCGGCATGAGGCGACGATCACGTCCGTATCGACGCCCGCGCCGTGATATTTCTGCCCCAGCGCGGAGAGCGTGATGTTCACCTCGCCCTTGGCGTCGGAACCTTCTGTCAGCGCCTTGAGTTCATAGTTGTGCAAGGTCAGGTCGTCATGCGGCACCAGCGTCTTCATCGCCTTGAAGCAGGCGTCGACCGGGCCTTTTCCCGCGGCCTTGGCTTTTTTCTTCTCGCCGTCGAATTCGACCTCCAGTTCCGCTTCCTGCGGGCCGGACGACCCCGAACGAACGCCGAGCGAGACGAAGCGGACATGCTCCGGCGGCAAGTCGCCCTCCGCCCGCGCCACGGCGAGCAGGTCGTCGTCGGAAATCTTCTTCTTGCGGTCGGCCAGCGTCTTGAAGCGGGCGAAGGCGGCGTTCAGCGCCTCGTCGTCGAGATGAACTTGCAACTGCATCAGTTTTGTGCGGAACGCGTTGCGGCCCGAATGCTTGCCGAGCACCAGATCCGTCTTGTCGCGACCGACGGATTCCGGCGTCATGATTTCGTAGGTATTGGCGTTTTTGAGCATGCCGTCCTGATGGATGCCGCTTTCATGAGCGAAGGCGTTGGCGCCGACCACCGCCTTGTTCGGCTGCACCGAAAAACCTGTGATGGCCGAGAGCAGCTTCGAAGCCGCCATGATTTTCGTCGTCTCGATGCCGGTTTCGAACGGCAGCTTGTCATGCCGCGTGCGGAAGGCCATGACGACTTCTTCCATGCTGGCGTTGCCCGCGCGCTCGCCTATGCCGTTGATGGTGCATTCGATCTGCCGCGCGCCGCCCATGACGCCGGCGATCGAGTTCGCCACTGCGAGGCCGAGATCGTTGTGGCAGTGCGTCGAGATGACCGCCTTGTCGATGTTCGGCACGCGCTCTTTCAGCATTTTGATCAGCGCGAAATATTCCTCGGGGATAGTGTAGCCGACCGTGTCGGGAATGTTCACCGTCGAAGCGCCCGCCTTGATCGCCGTCTCCACCGCCTTGCAGAGAAAGTCATGCTCGGTGCGCGTCGCGTCCTCGGCGCTCCATTCCACGTCGTCGCAATATTTGCGCGCGTAGCCGACGCTGCTTTCGATCATCTCCAGCACCTTTTCCGGCTCCATCTGCAATTTATGCTTCATGTGCAGCGGGCTGGTGGAAATGAAGGTGTGGATGCGTTTTCTTTTTGCCGGTTTGGTCGCTTCGATCACGGCGTCGATGTCTTTTTGCACCGCGCGGCAAAGCCCCGCGACGATGGCGTTTTTCGATTGCTGCGCGACCCTTTGCACCGATTCAAAATCGCCCGCGCTCGCCGCCGGAAAGCCCGCCTCGATGATGTCCACGCCCATGCCGTCGAGCATCTCGGCCATTTGCAGTTTTTCCGGCAGGTTCATCGAATAGCCGGGGGATTGCTCGCCGTCGCGCAGGGTGGTGTCGAAAATCCAGACTTTGTCGGACATATCTTTTTCCTCTCTTAAAAAATCAGTCAATCTTCCGCGCTTCGTCGATCAGCATCATCGGGATGCCCTCGCGGATCGGGAAAGCGAGCTTCGCCTGACGGCTGATCAGCTCCTGCTTTTCCGCGTCGTATTCCAGCGGCGCCTTGGTCAGCGGGCAGACGAGAATTTCCAACAGTTTCGGATCGGCTTTCTTCGGCGGCGTCATGAAAACAGCACCGACGAGAGTTTGCGCCGTCCGCTCGATGTCAGCGGATGCGCATTGCCCAGCGATTCAAAAACTTCCAACAGCAATTTGCGCGCCTTTTGCTCCTGCCATTCGCGGTCGAGGCGGATGATGCCGATCAGCGTATCGATGCCCTTTTCAAGCTGCCCGGCGGCAAGGTGCCTTTGCGCGAGATCGTAACGCGCCTGCAGGTCTTTCGGGTTCTTCATCATCCTGTCGGCGAGCGCGAGCGCATCGTCAATGTCCTTGACATTGTCTTCCAGCGCCATGAGATTTTTCAGGCCCTTGAGGCGCGGCGTTTCCAGTTGTTCGGGCGAAAGCCCCGTCAGCATCTCCCTCACGGCGGCCACATCGCCCTGACCCAGCAGGCACCAGCCGATGCCCGCCAGCGCCTCCATGTCGGAAGGATCGGTCTCCAGCGCCGTGGCATAGCGTTCCATTGCCGCATCGAGATTGCCCTGCCCGAAAAACGCATCCGCCTCATCGCGGATCTTTTTGGTCTGTTCCGCCAGCGCGGCCTTATCCATCTCTTCCGGCGCGCCGCCGAACTTTTTCAAATCATCGACCATAGATTTCAGCTCGGCATCGGTTTTCGCGCCGGTGAAGCCGTCAATCGGACGGCCCTGATGAAAAACGTAAACCGTCGGCACGGCCTCCAGCCTCAAGGCCTGCGCCAGACCGGGATTTCGCGTGATATCCACCCGCGCCAGAAGAACCGCCGCCGACGCCAGCTTTTCGAGCGCCGCCGCCATCTGCTTGCAAATCGCGCTTGCCGGAGAATAAAACAGCGCGATCACCGGCCGCTCCATCGAGGCCTGCAAGACGTCCTGTTCGAAATTGAGCTCGTCCGTGTCCTTGATAAAAGACGCGGGGGACGGTTTCGGCTGCGTATTCAAATTGAGATCGATCATCCTTTTTTCATACCTTATATCGGAGAGAAAATACAGAGTTTGCGGGATTTAATATCCATAATTAAAAACGCATGGACATGCGATGCAACTTGTTTATAGTAAGCTTATGAAGACGCGCCAAAAACACCCCGCACGACAAAAATTCTCCGCCGCGGGCAACATGCTGATCTACGTTCTGATCGGCGTCGCGCTGTTCGCCGCGCTGATGTTCCTGATCACCCGCGGAAACGAAGGCAGCGTCGACACGACCGAACGTGCTGCGATGGATGCGCAGCAAATCACCTCCTACGCGCAAAAAATGTATGGCGCCGTGCAAACCGTGATGTTGCAAAACGACTGCCGCGCGACGCAGGTTGACTTCAACAACACCACGGTGAGCGGCTATGCCGGCAGCGGGCTTTCAAGCTGCCAGGTGTTCAATACGGCAGGCGGCGGCATGAGCTTCTCCGTGCCGCCCGCCGAAGCGGTCGATGCGGCGGCGGCTACGGCAGCAGGCTCGACGCTCGCCGGAAACTATATCTTCGAAGGCAACGTCTGCGTTGAAAACCAGGGCACCGGCCCGGCCACGGCCAACGGCTCGGCTTGCTCCGCCTCCACCGCCGAGATCCTCATCATCATGCCCTGGGTGACCGAGGCCGTCTGCGCTCAAATCGAGGAGATCACCCACAACACCACGACGATCCCCACCGTCACGGCGGATGCCTTCGACGGCACCAAGTTCACCGGAACTTTTGCCGGAACCTATACGATAGCGCTCCCCTATTCCAGCGGCTGTTTTGAAAGCGCAGGCAATACCAACCCGCCGGGAACGGGATACCATTTTTACGAAGTGCTTGACGCGCAGTAGCGCGCTTAGACATCCAGCAGCAGACGTTGCGGATCCTCGATCGCGTCCTTGACGCGCACGAGGAACGAGACCGACTCGCGCCCGTCGATGATGCGGTGGTCGTAAGACAGCGCGATGTACATCATCGGCCGCACGACGACCTGCCCGTTCACGACCACGGCGCGTTCCTGCACCTTGTGCATGCCGAGAATGCCCGCCTGCGGCGGATTGATGATCGGCGTCGCCATCAGCGAGCCGAACACGCCGCCGTTGGTGACGGTGAAGGTGCCGCCGGTCAGTTCGTCAAGGCCGAGCTTGCCGTCACGGGCGCGCTTGCCGAGATCGCCGATTTCTTTTTCAATGTCGGCGAAGCTCTTCTTGTCCGCGTCTCGCACAACGGGAACGACCAGACCCGCGGGCGTCGAAACCGCCACGCCGATGTCGTAGTAGTTCTTGTACACAAGATCGGTACCGTCGATCTCCGCATTGACAGCCGGGAAATCTTTCAAGGCCTGCACCGCCGCCTTGACGAAGAACGACATGAAACCGAGACGCACGCCGTGCTTCTTCTCGAAACCGTCTTTATATTGCGCGCGCAAGGCCATGATATGGCTCATATCGACTTCATTGAAGGTGGTGAGGATCGCGGCGGTGTTCTGCGCGTCCTTGAGCCGCTCGGCGATGCGCTGGCGCAGGCGCGTCATGCGCACGCGCTCTTCGCGGTCGGCGTTGTTGCGCGGCCCTGAAGGAACGGTGGGGGCTTTGGCGGCCGGCGCTGATTTCGGCGCGTTCAGGGCTTCCAGAACGTCTCCTTTCGTCAGTCGGCCATCCTTGCCGGTGCCGGACATGCCTGATGTATCGACTTTATTGTCATCCACCAGTTTGCGCACGGCGGGGGAGAGGAAAGCGTCGTTACTCGCCGGTTTGGAGGCGACTTTCGCCGCGACGGGTTCGGACTTCTTGGCCGGAGCCGCGGCTTTCGCAGGCGCGGAGACGGCTCCGCTGCCAACTCCAATAGAACCCAGCACCGCGCCGACTTCGACGTTCGCGCCGGTTTCGACCTTGATCTCTTTCAGCACGCCCGCTTCCTTGGCGTTGACTTCAAGCGTCACCTTGTCGGTTTCCAGCTCCACCAGCGGATCGTCGACCGCGACGGCATCGCCGACTTTCTTGAGCCATTTCGCGACGGTCGCTTCCGTGACCGATTCACCGAGGGCCGGAACTACAATTTCTGTTGCCATTGTTATTTTTCCTTTTAGATCGTTAAAGCGTGATTGACGAGCGTTTCCTGTTCATGGACATGGTTCTTGAGCGTGCCGGTCGCGGGCGCGGCAGCCTCCGGCCTGCCGACGTACGACGGGCGGGCGCATTTGTGCCTGATCTGGCGCAAGACGTTTTCGATGCGGCGATCGACGAACGTCCAGCCGCCCTGGTTTTCCGCCTCTTCCTGACACCAGACGATCTCCGCATCCGGATAGGCTTTCAGCGCATCGCCGAGCGATTTTTCCGGGAACGGATAGAACTGCTCCAGACGCACGATCGCAACATTGTCGATCTTTTGTTTTTCGCGCGCTTCCAGCAGGTCGTAATAAACCTTGCCACTGCAAATCACCACGCGCCTGACGTTTTTGAGCTTCGCATGCTCCGGGATAACGCGGTGGAAACTTTCCTTGCCGGTAAAATCTTTCAGGCTCGAAACGCAGAGCTTGTGACGCAACAGCGATTTCGGCGTCATGATGACCAGCGGCTTGCGGAAGTCGCGCTTCATCTGGCGGCGCAGAATGTGGAAGTAGTTGGCGGGCGTGGAGCAGTTGGCAATCTGCCAGTTGTCCTCCGCAGACATTTGCAGGAAGCGCTCAAGACGTCCCGACGAGTGTTCGGGGCCCTGGCCTTCCAAACCGTGCGGCAACAACAGCACAAGGCCGGACATGCGCAGCCATTTCGTTTCCGCGGACGAGATGAACTGGTCGACGATCACCTGCGCGCCGTTGAAAAAGTCTCCGAACTGCGCCTCCCACAGCACCAGCGTGCGCGGGTCGGCGGTGGAATAGCCGTATTCGAAGCCCATCACCGCCGCTTCGGAGAGCGGGCTGTCATGCACTTCGAACTTCGCCTGCTTGGGGTCTATATGCGCGAGCGGAAAGTATTTTTCCTCGCTCGTCTGATCGGTCAGCGCCGCATGACGCTGCGAAAAGGTGCCGCGCCCGCAATCTTCACCCGACAGGCGCACCGGAAAACCCTCGAGCGCAAGCGAACCGAAAGCCAGCGCCTCGGCGGTCGCCCAGTCGAACCCTTCGCCGGTTTCAAACATCTTCTTCTTCGCTTCGAGCTGGCGGGCGATTTTGGAATTGAGATCGAAGCCTTCGGGCACCGACGTGATCGCGCGGCCGATTTTCCGCGCCATATCGTCGCCGATGGCCGTCTCGCCGCGGCGCTCGTCGCCCGTCGCCTGTTTCAGGCCCGTCCAGCTGCCTTCGAGCATGTCGATGTGGTTAGACTTGTAGCTCTTGACCGCCTCGAATTCGCCTTCCAGATAGTCTTTCCAGTCGGAAACCATTTTGTCCGCCTCTGCCTGCGTCACAGCGCCTTCGCCGATCAGCTTTTCGGCATAAACCGTCAGCGCGGTTTTTTTGTCGCGGATGACGCTGTACATTTTCGGCTGGGTGAAAGCGGGTTCGTCCGACTCGTTGTGGCCGTGGCGGCGGTAGCAGACGATATCTACGAAAACGTCTTTTTTAAAGGTGTGGCGGAATTCCGACGCCATGCGGCAGACGTGGATGACGGCTTCAAGATCGTCGCCGTTGACGTGGAACACAGGCGCCTGGATGACCTTGGCGACATCCGAGCAATAGTTGCCCGAGCGCGCATAGGCCGGCGCGGTGGTGAATCCGATCTGGTTGTTGATGACGACGTGCATCGTGCCGCCGACGCGATAGCCCGGCAAATTCGCCATCATCAGCACCTCGGGAACGATGCCCTGCCCGGCGAGCGCTGCATCGCCGTGGAGCAACAGCGCCATCACCTCGCTGTGATCCTCGTCCTTGCGGAGCGCCTGCTTCGCGCGCACCTTGCCGACCACTACCGGATCGACGAATTCGAGATGCGACGGATTGGAGGCCATCGAGACGTGAACGGTTTTTCCCTTGAAGTCGCGGTCGTTCGACGTGCCGAGGTGGTATTTGACGTCGCCCGAACCCTGCACCGCGTCGGGTTTCGAAGGCGCGCCCTGAAACGCGGAAAAAATCGACGTGAAGGATTTGCCCAGCACGTTAGTGAGAATGTTGAGGCGCCCGCGGTGCGCCATGCCGATGATCACTTCCTTGACGCCCATCTGCGCGCTATGGGCGATGATCTCGTGCACGGCGGGAACGACCGCCTCGCCGCCCTCGACGCCAAAGCGTTTGGTGCCCGTGTATTTCGTCTGCGCGAAGTTTTCAAACCCCTCGGCGCGGGTCAGCTGCTCCAGCAGGTCTTTCTTTTCCGCGGCGGAAAAAGGCGTCTGGTTGCGGTGCTCGGCGAAATGCTCCATCAGCCAGGCTTTTTCTTCCGGGATTTGTATATGCATGAACTCGACGCCGATGGAGCCGCAATACGTCTCTTCCAGCTGCGCCATGATCTGGCGCAAAGTCGCGCGTTCGAGACCCAGCACCATGCCGCCCAGCTCGATGGGGCGGTCATAATCCGCATCGGTAAATCCATAGGTCGCGGGATCGAGTTCGGGATGATATTTGCGCTCCATCAATCCCAGAGGATCAAGGTTGGCCAGCAAGTGCCCGCGCACCTGATAGGAACGGATCAGAAGATAAGCGCGCAGAGAATCGCCGACCGAAGCGACGGCAGCGCCCGGCGCCTGAGCGGTCGCGCCCTTCCTGGACGCAGGCTTCGCATCTTCTTTATTCGCCGCAGACGACAGCACCGCGGCCATTTTGTCCTGTGACGGACGCCAGCTCGCGCCGCGCAATTCAGCGACGATTTCCTTCGCGTCATCGCCGAGACCGCCGAACAACACCGCCCAGCTTTTATCCACCGAGGACGGGCTCTGGCTGTATTTCGCATAGAGTTCCGCGATATATTCAGGATTGGCGGCGGAAAGAAAACTTAGCGTTTCGGCGTTTGACATTTTTTTGCGTCCTGTGATTTTCTATTGTCCTGCGATTTCCATTGGGAATAGGGTGTCTTGGCAAGAGCGGAGTTGGAATAGCGATCATCTTCCGAAACATCCCCCCCCACCCACGGCGGCGGATCGAAAGGATGGCGTGCGCTCGGCAACTCCACTTCGGCGACGACAAGACCGGCATTCGCGCCCTTGAATTCGTCGACTTCCCAAACAAGCCCTTGATGCATGATTTTATAGCGGGTTTTTTCGACCTTCTCGCCGCACATCTTGTCGAGCATTTCCCGTGCGTCGGCTTTGGGGATTTCGTACTCGTATTCATCGCGGCTGATGCCTTCGCGCGGACCCTTGATGGTGATGAAGCCTTTATCCCCGGCGATGCGCACGCGCATCGTCGTATCGCCCTTCGTCGCGATATAGCCCTGCACGTAAGAGACGCCTTTCGCGCCAGCGCGCCAGTCGTCGGACGTCACCAGGAATTTGCGCTCGATCTCTTTCGCCATTTTTCTAGAATGCCTTCATCGCCTTCAATGTTTCGCCTTCATGGCTGTCGCCATCGCCTCGCCGAGACCGGCGGGGCTGTCGGACATGACGAAGCCAGCGGCTTTCATGGCCGCGACCTTGTCTTTCGCCGCGCCCTTGCCGCCGGCGATGATCGCGCCCGCGTGGCCCATGCGGCGGCCCGGAGGCGCCGTGACGCCGGCAATGAAGCCCGCGATGGGTTTTTTCTTTTTGGCGTTTTTGTAGAATTCGGCCGCATCTTCCTCGGCGCTACCGCCGATTTCGCCGATCATCAGGATACCCTGCGTTTCGTCGTCGTTGAGGAACATGTCGATGGCGTCGATGAAGTTCGTGCCGTTGACGGGGTCGCCGCCGATGCCGATGCAGGTCGTCTGACCGAGACCGTTCGCCGTCGTTTGCGCGACCGCTTCATAGGTCAGCGTGCCGGAACGGGAGACGATGCCGATCTTGCCGCGCTTGTGGATATGCCCCGGCATGATGCCGATCTTGCATTCGCCCGGCGTGATGACGCCCGGGCAGTTGGGGCCGATGAGGCGCGTTTTCGAGCCTTGCAGTTTGCGCTTCACCTTCACCATGTCGAGCACCGGAATGCCCTCTGTGATGCAGATGACCAGCGGAATGTCGGCGTCGATGGCTTCCAAAATCGCGTCCGCCGCAAACGGCGGCGGCACGTAAATGACGCTCGCATTGGCGCCCGTATCATTGACGGCATCCTTCACGGTGTCGAACACCGGCAGATTGAGGTGCTTGGTGCCGCCCTTGCCCGGCGTGACGCCGCCGACCATGTGCGTGCCGTATGCGGCCGCCTGCTCCGAGTGGAACGTGCCTTGCGCGCCGGTGAAACCCTGACAGATGACTTTGGTGTTTTTGTTGACGAGTACGGACATATGTTTACGCAGCCTCCGCTTTCACGGCCTTGACGACCTTTTGCGCGGCGTCGGCGAGATTGTCGGCCGCAATGATGTTAAGACCCGACTTCTTCAAAAGCGCCTTGCCCTGATCGACATTGGTGCCCTCGAGACGCACGACCAAGGGCATGGTCAGCCCCAGTTCGCGCGCGGCGGTTATCACGCCGTCGGCGATGATGTCGCAACGCATGATGCCGCCGAAGATGTTGACCAAAATGCCTTCAACGTTCGGATCGGAGAGGATGATGCGGAAGGCCTCGGCCACGCGCTCCTTGGTTGCGCCGCCGCCGACATCCAGGAAGTTCGCCGGATCGCCGCCATAAAGCTTGATGATGTCCATCGTCGCCATGGCCAGCCCCGCGCCGTTGACCATGCAACCGATGTTGCCGGTCAGCTTGACGTAGCTGAGTTCGTTGTCCTTGGCGCGCTTTTCGGACGGATCCTCCTCGGTGATATCGCGCAACGCCTCGACCTCTTTCTGACGGAAGAGCGCGTTGTCGTCGAAGTTCATCTTGGCGTCGAGCGGAATGATGTCGCCGCCTTTTGTGACCACCAGCGGGTTGATCTCGACGATCGAGGCGTCAAGACCGATAAAGGCGTCATACATCTTGCCGATAAGCGACACGGCCTTGCCGACCTGCTTGCCTTCCAGCCCCAGGGCAAAAGCAATCTGCCTGCCCTGAAACGCCTGAAAGCCGATGGCGGGATCGACCACGACCTTGACGATCTTCTCCGGATGCTTTTCCGCGACTTCCTCGATTTCCACGCCGCCTTCGGTAGACGCCATGATGGTGACGCGGGAGGTCGCGCGGTCGAGCAACATGCCGAGATACAGCTCACGCCCGATGTCGCACCCTTCCTCGATATAAACCCGGTGCACTTCGTGGCCTTGCGGGCCGGTCTGGTGCGTGACGAGGTTCATGCCGATCATCTTCTTCGCCGTATCGCGGACTTCATCGACGGACTTCACGACCTTGACGCCGCCGCCCTTGCCGCGGCCTCCTGCGTGGATCTGCGCCTTGACGACATACACCGGCCCCGGGAGCCTTTCAGCCGCCTTCGCCGCGTCTTCCGCCGTATAGGCGACGAAACCGTCCAGCACGGGAATGCCGCGCGCCTTCAGGAGTTCCTTGGCTTGATACTCGTGAACGTTCATTTAAGCGGCCGCCGTCTTGATGTTTTTGGCGGCTTCGCAGAGTTCCTTGACCGCGGCGACGGACTTGTCGAACGCGGCTTTTTCATCCGCCGTGAACTGCACTTCGATCACCTTCTCGACGCCGTTCGCGCCGATGACCACCGGCACGCCGACATAGAGGCCTTTGACGCCGTATTCGCCGTCAAGATACGCGGCGCAACCGAGCACGCGGCGCTTGTCGAGCAGGTAGCTTTGCGCCATCTCGATCGCCGAGAGCGCGGGCGCGTAGAACGCCGAGCCGGTCTTGAGCAGATTGACGATCTCCCCGCCCGCCTTACGCGTGCGCTCGACGATGGCATCCACTTTGGCCTGCGAAATCCAGCCCATTTTAATGATATCGGGCAGCGGGATGCCCGCCACCGTGGAATAGCGCGCCAGCGGCACCATGGAATCTCCATGCCCGCCGAGGACGAAGGTCGTGACGTCTTCGACCGAGACTTTCAGTTCCTCGGCAAGGAAGTAGCGGAAGCGCGCGCTGTCCAGGACGCCGGCCATGCCGACCACCTTGCTCGGCTTGAAGCCGGTGACTTCCTGCATCACGCCGACCATCACGTCGAGCGGGTTGGTGATGACGATGACGAAGGCGTTCGGCGCGTGTTTCTTGATGTTCTCGCCGACCGCGCGGATGACGCCGGTGTTGATGCCGATCAGGTCGTCGCGGCTCATGCCCGGCTTGCGCGGAATGCCCGCGGTGACGATCACGACATCGGCGCCCTTGAGCGCGGCGTAATCGTTGCTGCCCGTGATGGAGGCGTCGAAGCCGTCGACCGGGGAACCTTGCGCGATATCAAGAGCCTTGCCTTGCGGCATGCCTTCATTGATGTCGATCAAAACGACATCGCCAAGTTCTTTTGTACCGGCGAGAAGAGCCAACGTGCCGCCGATCTGCCCGGCGCCCACAAGAGCGATTTTTTTGCGTGACATGATATTTTCCTTAATTTTTAAAGAGTTTTATTGGTTTCAGAGGTCTGTTTGCCTCTGAGTCGATTGCCAATAAACTAACATAGATTTGAACCGTTGACAGGGCGGAAACAAGGAGAATTTTGCACTGCGGAAAAGTTTTCGTGCAAAAGTTTTTCTTTCTGGTTTATATTTATCATAATAAATAAAAAATTATGCCTCAATTCGGCAATGAGGGAGTTGTTCTTGACTCAGATATATTTCCGCCTATTATTCATTTCAGTTTTATGAAATTTTAAACACTCTCAGTAACAGAAAGGCTCGCATTATGCTTTTTGGAAAAGAATTCAACGAAATCACCGCGGCAAACCGCCTGATCAAAGCCGTGAAAAACGACGACCTGCAAACCGTCAAAAGGCTCCTGAAAAGCGGAACGCACGTCAACGTCAAAGACCGCGACGGCAACAACGCCCTGCTGACCGCCGCGACCCACGGCAAAACCGAAATCGCGCTCTTTCTCATCGAGAACGGCGCGGACGTCAACGCGCACAACAGCGATGACAGCACCCCGCTCATGCTCTGCACGTTCAACCGCAACACGCGTATCGCCGCCGCCCTGCTCGACCACGGCGCGGACATCGAGGCGAGAAACAAGCAAAAATACACGGCGCTGATCCTCGCCGCCTGCAGCGATATCGGCGACATGGCGAAATTGCTGATCGGGCGCGGCGCGGACGTCAACGCGAAAAACGCCATGGGCGATACCGCGCTGATGCTCGCATCCGCCTGCGGCTACGTGAACACGATGAACGCGCTGCTCGACAACAACGCCCTCATCGAAGCCCGGAACGTCAACGGCGAAACCGCCCTGATGTACGCGGCCAAATCGGCTCAACTCGCCGCTACGCAAACCCTGCTCGCACGCCGCGCGAACCCCACCGCGCGCAACAGTCTCGGCAAGCCTGTCTCATGGTACGCCCAGCAAAGCAACAACGCCGCCGTGATGGACCTGATCTCGCGCGCGTCCGTCGCCGCCGCGCCGAAAACGCCGGGAAACAAAGGGCCGCAGTAACTCTTTATCGTAAGCTTCTATTTCAATTCCACGCCGTAAAACTCGAGCTGCCATTTGATCTCGGCGGGGCTCATCGGATAATCCGTGCCGCCTTTGGCATACATGAATTCCTTCGGCGAAAGATGCGCGTAGCTGTGTTGCAGCTCGACGGCGACGCGCATCGGCAGCCCCGCCTTCCAGCACAGCGCGACGATCGGCTTCGCGGAGCCCGCGCCCAGCATCTTCTCCACCACGATGGGATGGATGCCGCTGAGCTGCGCCAGCGCCAGCAACACGAATTTATGGTCGTCCCACGATAAAGCATCGGTGATGACGCCGGGCGTGAGATTGCCCGCCTTGATGTAGCGCGCGAGCTTTTCCTCCGGCGTTTCCTCGGCGGCATCGTCGCCGCGGAAGGCGATGCGCCGCCTGACGATGTCGGCGATTTCCGCGCGCGTCTCGGGGTCGAAATCGTCGCGCCGCGACAGCACGTCCAGCACCGTCTGGCTGACGAAGCCGGCGAACCGTTGCGCGAGATCGAGCGAAAGCTCCTTGCGCACGGCGATCTCCTCGTGCCAGTCGGGATAATCGCGGGATTTTTCGATGATTTTCAACAGCAGTTCCTTGGTGAACTGCGCGCCTTTGTTCTTGATCAGCGCGAGGCTCGCGGGAATGTCGTTCGCGCCAAAGACGGCATCCGACACGCGCGGACTGACCGCCGGACGGTTGGCGATCGCGGCCACCGCCCAGCCCGACGGATGATCGGCGAGAATTTCCAGCAAATCCTCATCCGACAGCGCAAGGCAAAAGCGCAGGATCGGCTCGGAAACCTCGCGCTCCACGTCGCGCGCCAGCTGCCCCACCACTTTCGGCGGCGCTTTGGCGTGGTCTTTGAGCGCGCTCGACAGCGCGGTGCGGATTTTGAGCACTTCGTCGTGCGCGAGGACGCTCAGGGCCTGCACGGCGTAGGCATAGAGCTGGCTTTGCTTTTCCGCGGAGAGATCGGGCAGCAATTCCACCAGCCGCGCCGCCAGGGCGAGGCGCACGTCGGGGCTTTTGTCGTTGGCCAGCAGGGCGCTCGCGTGCACCGGCGTCGATTTGTTCACCGCGACGGCGCGGCGGACGTTCGGGTCGGCGTCCTTGGCCAGAAAGTAGAGCGCCTCGGGGTGCGTCGCCGCGTTCTCCGCGATGTGCAGACGCTCTTCCGGCGTGCCGGACTTGAGGATATGCTTTTGCTTTTCGTAGAGTTTTTTATCCCGCCCGAACATCTTCTTCAAAAATTTCAGCATCCGTTCCCCCTGTATTCTTCGGCCCTGTAGGCGCTTGACTGCATCTCGATCAAACGGCTTGCCGTGCGGGCGAAAATGTCCGCGTTCTCCCCGCCGCGGTAAAGCTCCGCCGGCGGCGCGGCGGCCGACATCACCAGCTTCGCGCGATGATCATACACCGTATCGATGAAAGTGACAAAACGCGCCGTGGCGTCGCGGCGGTCGTCGTTCAGCTTCGGCACGTCACGCAAGATGAAAACGCCGAACCTCTTGACCAACTCGATATAATCCAGCGCGCTTTTCGGCGTGCCGCAAAGTTCCTCGAACGAAAATCCGGCGACATCCCGCGCCGCGGCGGGCACGTGGATCACCCGCTCCTTCACGGTGAAATCAAAAGGCGCGACCGGCGCATCGCCCGCCATCGCCCGCAGGATTTTATCCATTTCGCGCCCGGCATCCTCATCGTGCGGCCAGAAGTAAAGCTGACGCGCGCGCAAGGCCGCCAGCCGGTAGTCCTTTTCTCCCGAAAAATGGACAATGTTCAGCTTTTCCTTCAACAGCGCTATGAACGGCAAAAAGCGGTCGCGTTGCAGGCCGTCTTTGTAAAGGTCGTCCGGCGCGATGTTGGACGTGATGACAAAGACCACGCCGCGCCTGAACAAGCCGGAAAACAGACGCCCCAGTATCATCGCGTCGGCGACGTCCCTCACCTGAAACTCATCGAAGCAGAGCAACCTTGTTTCTTTCGCGATCTTCTCCGCGCAGGAGATCAGGTCGCCGTCGATGCTTGCGGCGGCGCCATGCGCGCGCGCCGCCCGCGCTTCATGCAGAAAGTCGTGCACCTCGAGCATGAAGGCGTGGAAATGCACCCGCCGTTTCTTTTCCACCGGCACATGGGCAAAAAACAAATCCATGACCAGTGACTTGCCGCGCCCGACACCTCCGTAAAAATAAAACCCTTTCGGCTCTTTTCTTCTGAATATCCCGCGCGGCGCGGCCAGCGCACCGCCAAGCGCCTCCAGCGCGTCGACCGCGCGCTCCTGATCGGCATCCGCTTGCAACGCGCCTTCTTCGAGTTTTTGACGGTAAATATCAGATAATATTGCCATAAAAAACAGACTCTCCCTTGCGCCCGCCATTGAAGAGTATAAAGTATAAACTTCTATAAAAAACTTAAACCCTTTGAAGGAGTGATGAAAATGAAACATTGCGAAAACAAAGCTTGCTGCAAAGACGCATTTGACAAAAAAAGCGCAAAAGGCGCCTGCTGCGGCAAAAAGAAAGAAAACAGCCAACCCACGCCGCAGCAAGACCAGAAGAACTGCCCTTGCAAAACGGAAAACAAATGCTGCAAGCCGAAATAAGCCTTTTTAAAGGCAAGGGTCATACGGCCCTTTAAAAAAGGACCTCTGATGATCTCAGAGGTTCTTTTTTTAATGCGGCATATATACGAGGCCTATTGACCGGGGCCTTTGCGGGCAGGTCCGCGCGGAGGCTTCACGCGACGGGGACGGATATGTCCGGGGCGTCGCGCAGAAACGCGCGGACGGCGAACATGCCTTCTGGCCGCCTTGGAAGGCGCAACCGGCGTGTCCTTTTCCGCCGCTCCTGAAAACGCTTCCGTCAAAAGGCTCCCGGCTTCCGAAGATTGCGGCGAAGACTGCGAAGGCCGCTTGTCATCGATCACAATAAGATCTTCTTCTTCCGCCGCCTTGCCGCAGTCCACGGAGAAAACCTTCGAGAAGGCCTTGCAAAGCGTCCTGACCGAAACGGCATTTTTCATTTTTTTGGTCGCACGGCTGTAAACCGCGTCTTCGCGGCGTTTCATGAACCGGTGCGCCGACTGCACGATCTTCGCGCCCGTATAGCTGACAACGCCGCCGACAAGACCTGTGACGATGGTCGCGGCGGTGGTGACGGCGCCCGCGATCCAGGGCCCCGCGCCCGCCACCGCATTGCCGGCGCCGGCCAGAAGGCCCGATACGCCGGGAATATAAGCGGACAGCAGGTGTCCGCCGACAAAGAACAAGGCGCCCATGCCGACGACGGCGATCCCCTTCATCATCGGCGACGAAATGCCGCTCAGCGTCCGCCCGATGCCTCTCTTGATCCGCGCGCCGCGGCCTTCGCCTTTTCTGAGCGACAGCGTTTGCGCGACCTGATTCATGCCGATGATGCCGATGACCGTCGCATAAAGCGCGACGGTCGCGCCGATGCTGATCGCGCTGATCACGGCGAGTTTGGCGGCCAGCGGCGCGCCCGCCGTCATGCCCACCTGAAAACCCGTCAGCTCCAGCGACAAGGCGGCGTCCGTCTTGATCGCTTGGGCGATTTTTTCCTTTTCGTAGCGGAGCAGCGTTTCCTTGCCGTTCATCCTTGCGCGCATGAGCTCTTCCTGATGTTGCGCGTGGGCGTGCGGATTTTTGCGCGCCTCGAGCCTTTTCACCCCTTCATAGGCGATATATGCGCCGCTGGCGATGCAGAGCGGCATCACCGCCCAGGGGGCGAAAGCGGCGATCGCGAAAGTCGTCGGGATGAAATACAAAACCTTGTTTTTGAGCGCGCCCTTGGCGACCGCCATCACCACGGCCATTTCATGCTTGTGATCGAGGGATATCCGCTCTTCGTGCGCCCGCCTGACATCGTCGATGATGCCGCCGTGGGCGAGCTTGGTCGCTTTTTCGACGCCGATCTCCTCAATGCCCGAACCGCCGTCGAGCATCGCGCTGATATCATCCAGAATTGCCAGTAATCCACTTGCCGCCATGGCGACTCTTCCTTGGTTTTTTTCGTTCTTTTGTTTTTGTTCTTTTTTTATTGAACTTACATACGAGACTAACCCCGTCTGGGATTGCACGTCCAGTGCATGAACAAAATAAACGGATTATTACTGCACCGCAACAAAGATGATAATAAAATTTTAACAAGAAGTGAATGTATGTAATTTTTTAATTCACAATAAAAAGATTCTTCCGCGACTCGGGAAAAAAGCCTCCAAAAGCGTCAATTTTTAAAAAATATCGTTATTTATCAAATAATTGAGGAGACTCACACTGAATATCAAACCCTAGGTCTTTTTCAGGAGGCGGTAGTGATGACTTGTCTACTGCTGAGGAAACCAGAATCCATCTTTATTCTGCATTTCGAAATACGACCATCCTCTATCACCCGCCACAAACAGAGAATTGATGCCGTTTGACATGACAACAAGCTTCTGCCGCTTGCCGTCTTGCGCCACGTTCATGAGGAGCACTTCGTGATCGTCATCATTACCGCCGTTCGGATCAACTCCAGTTAAAAACAGACGGGTTTCAGGAACTCCCAGATACCGCAATACTTTGTATTTCAGCACGGCATAATCTTTACATTCTCCGCCATGGTTCTTGATGGTTTCAAAGGGGGATCCCCAATGGATTTCGCTACCGTACAATGACTTATCGCTCGTATATTTGACGTAGTTGTTAACGTACCTGTTGACGGCAAAAGCTTTAGCTTCATAACTTGAATTTCTGAGGTAATCGAATTTGCGCAGAAAATTCTTCTCCATAGAAACATCTGCGGGAATGTTCATGAATATGCGCTCACGCGCCATCGCTCTGTTAAACCGATTTTTATAAGTATAAAAACCATGGCTATCCTGAGGGCGCGTCATCACCTCATTCGCACCGCGCCATAATGTAACCGTGGCAGGTTCTTCAGGCGTGGGGGTCGATTTGTCTTTTGCCGCGACTGGCGCCATTGCCGCGCAACAGAAAATCGCAGAAAGTACGCCTTTTGTCAGTTTTCTATTCATGAAAAAACTTTTTTTAATTGCACACCGCTCTCTTGCTCAGGAGATTACAGTTTTTTTCATATTTGTCAAATATTACTTTAATAATATGGTATATTATACATTATGTTAATAATATATTTTATTCTGCCATTTTTGTGATGGCACTTTGCCCGCCCATGACCGGCGCAACCAGGCCATGCACCTGCGGCAGGATCGCCTCCATGAAAAACCGCCCCGTGACCAGCTTTTCTTTGTAGTCTTCGGCTTCGGCGGCACGCGCCATCCTCGCCATCATATAGCCGCCCGCGACGGTGGCGAAAATCCGCAAATAAGGCACGGCAGCGGCGGCAACGCTCTCCAGATCGGTTTTTGCGTGCGTGAGCAACCACGCCGTCGTTTCCTCCAGCGCTTTGATCGCTTTTTCCATCGCGGCGGCGTCTTTGCAGAAATCTTTCATCTCACCGATAAAGCGTTTCGCCTCCGCGCCGCCGTCGCGCAACACCTTGCGGAACACCAGATCGGCAGATTGGATGCCGTTGGTGCCTTCGTAGATCGGCAGGATGCGCGCGTCGCGGTAATATTGCGCCGCGCCGGTTTCCTCGATAAAGCCCATGCCGCCATGCACCTGAATGCCGAGAGAGGCGGTTTCGACGGCAAGATCGGTAGACCACGCTTTTACCAGCGGCGTCAACAAATCGACCCGCGCGGCGGCAAGTTTTTTTCTGTCCGCATCCGGTTCGTGGCGCATGCGGTCGATCATGCTGCCCGCGTAATAACTGAGCGCACGAGAAGCTTCGGTCGTCGCTTTCATGGTCAGCAGCATGCGGCGCACGTCGGCATGTTCGATGATCGCCACGCGTTTGCCCGACTTGTCGCCTAGTTTAAATCCCTGCACGCGCTCCTTTGCGTAAGACAGCGCATGTTGATAGGCGCGTTCCGCCAGCGCGACGCCTTGGAGGCCGACGGAGATGCGGGCATTGTTCATCATCGTGAACATGCATTTGAGGCCGTTGCCCTCGCCGCCGATCAGGTAACCCGTTGCACCCTCATTCTCACCATACATCATGACGCAGGTGGGGGAGCCGTGGATGCCGAGTTTATGTTCCAATGAAACCGCGTGCGCATCGTTGCGTTTGCCCAATGAACCGTCCGCGTTGACGAGAAATTTCGGCACGATAAACAGCCCCAAGCCTTCATTGCCGTCCGGCAGGCCGTCCATATGCGCCAGCACAAGGTGGATGATGTTGGGCGTAAAACCGTGTTCGCCATAGGTAATGAAGATCTTCTGCCCTTTGAGCAGATAATGGTCGCCGTTCTTTTTCGCCGTCGTGCGGATGGCGGCGAGGTCCGTGCCCGCCTGCGGCTCGGTCAGTTGCATGGTGCCCGTCCACGCGCCGGAGACGAGCTTTTCAAGATAGGTTTTCTTCTGCGCGTCGTCGCCCCACTTCTCGATCGCCTCGATGGCCGCCTGAGTCAGAAGCGGGCACAGGCCCAGCGCGAGATTGGCGGCCTGCCACATTTCATTGACCGCCATGCCCAGCGCCCACGGCAGGTTTTGTCCACCGTGCGCTTCGGAACAAACAAGCGCGTTCCAGCCGCCCTCGGCGAATTGCGTGTAAGCTTCTTTAAAACCATCGGGCGTTTTGACCGCGTCGCCTTCAAGCCGCGAGGCCTGCCTGTCTCCGGCGACGTTGGTTTTCGCCCAGACTTCGCTTGCAAGTTTCGACGCTTCATCCAAAACCGCATCGACGACGTCCGGCGTCGCGGCGCTCAGAGCCGGAAACGCGGCAAGCTCTTCCATTCCCGCGATATGGCGGAGGACGAACTGCATATCCCTGACTGGCGGACGGTATCCCATGCCGGAAAGTCTACTTCAATTTCCGCCGCTTGGAAATTCTAAAATTCAGGTTCGTTTTTGCTCTTGCATTTGCAGGCATGCTTCGGCGCGTTTTGATTCGCGGCATCCTTTTGCTCGTAGAACCTGGCGACCAGGGCATCGAGCAAAAACACGCCCCAGCCCTTGAGTTCGCCCGCAGGCATGCCGGGGCCGGCAATGTCGAGGTGCATGAACTTGCGCTTGTCGGAACCATCCCCGTTCTTCTCGATGAACTCGCGCAGGAAAGCGGCGGCGGTCAGCGCCCCGGGCGCGCCGGCGTTGTTGGTCAGGTCGGCATGCGGGGTGTTGCGGACGGCGGCGGCGGCGGCCTTGGATTCCTCCAGCGGCATCTGCCAGACTTTCTCGCCGGAGACGGCGGCGGCCTTGTTGAACTTGGCCATCAGGCATTTGTCGTTGGTGAAGGCGGCGGCGAATTCCTTGCCGAGCGCCGCGGCGGCGGATCCGGTCAGCGTCGCGAGATCGACGACGGTGTGCGGATCGTATTCTTTCTGCACATAAGCAAGCGCGTCTGCCAGCACAAGGCGGCCTTCCGCGTCGGTATTCCCGATGAAGACCGTCTTGCCGGAGAGAGACTTGACGATATCGCCCGGACGCGTGGCGTGACTGCCCGGCATGTTCTCGGCCAGCGCCAGAACGGCAACGACGTGCGTTTTCGCGCCCCGCGCCGCCAGCGCGCGCATCGCGCCCGCGACGGCGGCGGAACCGCCCATATCCATCGTCATGTTCTCCATGCCGGAGCTCGGCTTGATCGAAATGCCGCCGGAGTCGAACGTGATGCCTTTGCCGACCAGCGCCAGCGGCTGTTTTTGCGCGCTGCCAACGCCATTATTTTCAGTTCCGTCATATTCAAGAACGACCATGCGCGGCGGCGTGACGCTACCTTGTCCCACGGCCAGCGCCGCGTTCATGCCGAGCTTCTTCATCTCATCGGCTTCGATGACGCGCACCTTCACGCCGAGCGGCTCCAGCTCCGCCTTGACGCGTTCGGCATAAGTCTCGGGATTGAGGACGTTGGCGGGCTCGTTGACGAGGTCGCTTGCCCAGAAAGCGCTTTCCATCGTCGAAAGTAGCGGCGCAAAAGCGGCCTCGGCCTCTTGCGGCGCGGAGGTGGTGACGGTGATCTCCTGCGGCGACTTTTTCTGCGGCGTGGTTTTATATTTATTAAAGGTATAGGAGGCCTTCAGAAGGCCGCTGGCGAATGCCGCCGCGACATTCGGCGCAAGAGCGCCCATATCCAGCACAACCTCTTGCCCCAGATCTTTCGCCTTCAGGTATTTGAAAAACTGCTCGCCTGCGGCAGGGGCGTCTTCAGAGCGCATGCTGGAGGCGGCGCCGACGACGACTTTTGTACCGGAGGATTGCTCGGAGCTCGAAAACGAGATTCTCATGGGGGATTCCTTGTTTTTATTTTATGGACAATTAAGGCCGCTATCATGCAAGCTTGCAAATTATATGTCAATACACCATTTTCAGGCTGGCACAGCTATTGCAAAATTTCCCTTATAAGAGGCCCAAAGGCCCATGATTAAAGAATGGTTGGAGTGGAATATGACGGCACTGGCGCAACAAATTATCGAAAGATATCAAGGATCTGCTCCCCAGCGGATCATTTCCGCCGTGGAAAGCGCCGCCGCGCGCACCGGGGCAAGTTTTTCCCAGTTGATGGAAAATGCCGCCACGGAAAGCGGCTTTAACGCCACGGCAAAATCTGCCAGTTCGTCGGCGACCGGCCTCTTTCAGTTCATCGACAGCACGTGGCTCGGCATGATCAAGAAATACGGCGCACAGTTTGGCCTCGGCAAATACGCCGACCAGATCACCATGAAAAACGGCCATCCCTGCGTCGCCAACTGCCAGACGCGCGACGCCATCCTCAACCTGCGCAAGGACCCCAAAATTTCGGCGCTGATGGCCGGCATGATGGACAATGAAAACCGCCAGTATCTTTCAACACATACAAGCGGCCCCGTCGGCGCGACGGAAATGTACCTCGCGCACTTCCTCGGCGCGGCTGGCGCGACGACCTTCCTCAATGACCGCCTTGAAAACGGCAACATCGCCGCTGCGAAGATCTTCCCCGAAGCCGCCGCCGCCAACAAACACGTTTTCTTCGATTCCACGACCGGCCAGCCCCGCACGCTCGATCAGGTTTACGCCTTCTTCTCGCAAAAAATAAATGGCACGCAATTTGCAGAAACAACTAACGGAAATCCTGTCGCGCCCCCGACAGCTTCCGTGACTACAGCGCCTGCGTCATCACCGCAAGCCCTCCCGCAATCAGCAAGCATGTCCCTCATGCAAAGCTTGATGGCGCAGGCGCTCCCTTCTTCTTCTGCGCCTTACATGGACGGCGGTTTTATCGCCGGACAACCGCTCTCCGCCGACAGTATTTATCTGCTCGCCCAAATGCAAAACGGCATGAGCGGACAGGGGAGTTATTTCTTCTGAGACTTGACAGGCGCGACCGCAACGGCGGCGGCGAGGGTTTTTTTCACCGGCGTTCCCTTGTCCCGCAGAAACCGGATGGGAGTTTTTTTGTTCTTCGCGAACTCAGAAAGCACTTGCAGCGCCGAAAGCGGCAACAGTCCGGTTGCTTGAGCGGGCAAATTCTTTTTATCGCGGCCGCGCGTATAAACCCACGCGCCTTCTATCTTGAACGCGCCGAAGGCGGCGGCGGCAACAGCGACGGCGGCCTGCGCGGAACTGATATCGATAAAAGCAACATCCTCGACGCGCGTGCCAGCGACGTAATGGCCGTTATCGAGCTTTAAAACAACCGACTGCGATATATGCGTTGCGTAATCGACGGATTCCAGGCT
Organism: Pseudomonadota bacterium; assembly: GCA_021845905.1. Classification (GTDB taxonomy): domain Bacteria; phylum Pseudomonadota; class Alphaproteobacteria; order Micavibrionales; family UBA2020; genus PALSA-926. The sequence continues at coordinate 37,096 of JAJZVA010000014.1, read as the reverse complement.
TTTCAGCCAGCCTGAGATTTGCTTGTCCGTGCAGGGGCCCTTGCGGAGCAATTTTTTCCGTCCCGCCGCGAGGGATATGCCCTTGTCTTTGACCAAGCTTCCGGCAAGGCCGGAGATGAACGCATCGAACACAAACGGTTCCGGCAAAAATTTTCCGACCGTCGTCGTTTCCACCGCGCCGTTCAAAGACATGTAATGAATCTTCGCGCGCGGCGAGGACATTCCTGCGATCTGCTGGCGGCACTTGCCGCAACAACTGGCAAAATGATCCGCTTCGATGCCGTTATCTCCCGCCCGCACATGCCGCGGCGCGCCCATCACCCAGCCCTCGGCGATCTTTGCGTTTTTCCCGAGCGCTGTGACGATGGCGGAGATTGCGCCTTCCTCGCCATGCGTGGACAGGCGGTGATCGACGTTCTCGACGTTGACGCCCGCGAAATAACAATCATCCGCGCCAGCGCTTTTCACGCGGAAGACCGCCGCCACGGCATAGCCGGATTCCGGCACATAAGACCGGCTCCGCAACGCGCACAACCAACGGTAGATTTCTGCTTTTCTCAAGCGCCCTTTTTTAAAAACATCCATGAAAAACAAGCCTGTTTAGCATCTGCCGGATATTATGATACATGAGTTGCCGATTCTTTCCACGGAAAGAAAATTATCAGGCCAGGCTTTGCAAGGCATTTAATTCCCCGTTTCAGAAAAAATTCAGTTGCCTGCCAAAACGACAATATTTTAGTTTTAAACATCAACCAAACAACAACGGGCATTGAAATGCGCATTGAACTCTGCGGCCCTCTGGGCATTGGAAAAACCACGCTGGCGCAAAATCTTTCCGCGATCACCGGCTGGCAGCTTGTTCAGGAACCCGTTGAAAACCATCCCTTCCTCCGCCCGTTCTACAAATCCCCCGAAAAATTCGCCTTTGAAAAAAACCTCTTCTTCCTGCTCGATTACCTGCATCAGATCAAGGCGCGCGCGGACGGAAATTTCATTTTCGACCATTCCGCCATCGTGCACAGGAGCTATGCCGCTCTGAACCGCCTCGCGCCGAGCGAAAAAGGCGTTTTCGCCGCGCTCGACACGGCGATAGAATCCATGGAGCCGCCCGATCTGCTGCTCAACCTCATCTGCCCTTCCGACGTCATCCTGTCGCGGATCGTCAAGCGCGGACGGGATTTTGAAACCGGCGTCGATGTGAGCTACGTCAAGGCGCTGAACGACGAAATGCAAAGGCAGGTCGAAGCCGTCGCGCATTACATCCCCACCGTCGCCGTCGATGCCGCCGGACTCGACTTCGAAAGCCGCCCGCAGGACGTCGAGAAAGTCCTGCACATCATCTGCGAACACGTCGACTCGCGCGCAGCAACCGCTCCGCTCCGCAAGACGGCCTGATATCCAAATCTGATTTTTTTACGGTTTTTTACCGCGTCCTGCGCGGTTTGGGGAAAGCGCGTCCGATACGCGGCGCGGGCGTGCCGCGGCGCACCAGCCGCTCCGCCGCTTCAAACAGGGAAGACGCCTTGTAAGCGCGCGACGGCGGAAAACCCGCGGCGGACTCATGCTGTGAATTATGCGCCTCTACCCAGACAGCCTGCATCCCGGCCTCCGTCGCAGGGATGACGTCGGACTTCAGGCTGTCGCCGATCATCACCGCTTCATCCGGTTTCAGACCAAGCTCGGCCAAAACCGTTTCATAAACGCATTTGTCTTTCTTCGGCACGATGAAGACTTTTCCGATCTTGTCCTGAAAAGGAATATTATTCGCATAGCGGTGGCTCTGCACACTCTCGTCGCCCGCCGTGACGATATAAAGCCGGTAGCGCTGCGATAGAATCTTCACCGCCTCGTCCACACCCGGCTTCAGCGGCGCGTTGGCCGTGAAAACATCTTCCGCGAAGCCGCGCGCGATGCTTACCATCTCTTCATCTGCATTGGGCACGAAATGCCGCAACGTTTGCTCGAAAGACGAGGGCAACCGCGTTCTCGAATAACCGTGGGTCTTGAAATTCTCTTTGTCTATCCGGCTGAAAACCTCTTCCGCCTCGGCCTGCAAAACGCCGAAATGGCGCAGGTAGCCGCACAGCAAAAAAGTCGCGTTCTCAAACAAGACCTGATTGACGATCAGCGTGTCGTCCATATCCAGAAAGATGGCTTTGATCATGACGCTCTTATAGCAAACATTTTCCATTAAAAAAACAGCAGGCAAAAAATAAATTATTATTACATAATTATTTTATGTTCCGCTTAATCCCTTGCGACGGGCGCTATTTTATGGCTCTTATCTGGCACGGAAGTTTTTTAGGGTTTTATGTCTATAATCTGTCAGGAAATCACCGATCCCCAAGAGATGCAAGCCTGCTTTGCATTGCGGCACGCTGTCTTCGTCGGCGAGCAACATGTCGAGCCGACGCTTGAACTGGACGGTATGGACACCGAATGCCGCCACTTCGCACTCAAGGATGACGGCAAAATCATCGCCACCTGCCGCGTGCGCCGCATGGGAAGCGCCGCCAAGATCGAGCGCATGGCGGTCGCCAAGAATTCCCGCCGCCGCGGCATCGGCCATGAACTGATGAAATACGTCCTGCATGACCTGATGAGCGCGGGCGAGTTTCAACTATTGAAGCTGAGCGCCCAATCCGACGCCGTTCCCTTTTATGAACGCCTCAGCTTCCAAAAACGCGGCCCCGAATACATGGAAGCCGGAATGCCGCACTACGAAATGGTCAGAGAACTCTAGATTATTTATATTTTTCATAGATATTGACATCTTCATCTCGCCTCTTTATAACTCTATGACAATAAAAAAGAGGTTACCCATATGTGCGCGGATATCGTTTTTATAGGCGGCGGGCCGGTCGGGCTCTGGACAGCCATCCAAACAAAGAAAAACAACCCCGGCCTTGCCATCACCGTCTATGAGCGTCACGAAACCTACCAGCGTTCCCACGTTTTGCGCTTGCAGCATGCATCGCTTCTTCTCTGGGCGAAAACCAACAACGATGAAGCCGAAGCCGCCTTTTTCGAAGAAGTCACGGGCAACAAAGACCTGCGGCAGGTCTTTGCCAGATCCGCCATGGCGGGCGCGGTTTACGTCGCCACCAACGATCTTGAAAACGCGCTTAAAGATTATGCCGCAAAACTCGGCATCAAAATCGTTTACAGGAAGATAGAAAGCCCGGATGAAGCGGAGAAACTTCATCCCGAATGCCGCCTGTTCGTCGCCGCCGACGGCGCGCGGAGCAAAATGCGCGAGGCCATCTTCGGCGCCGACGCGCTTGACGAAACCACGTTGCAGCGCGTCGTTGAAATGAAATACAAAGCCGACGGCAAGGCAGGCACGCTCGGCAAAAGGGGCATTCTCAAAACCGCCAAGATCGTCAACAGCCAGATCTTCGAATATGTAGGCCGCGAGAAAAACGGCGCAACGCCCGTCACGTTGCGTTTTTTCGTCGATGCCGAAACCTACGATAAAATGCCGCAAGCGACATTCAAGGATCCATTGGCGCACGACGACCCGCGCCTGCCGCCGTCGCTCGCCGAGGACATTGCGACCTACATGGCCGTGCGCCGAGAAAAGGCGGACGAGCGCTATCAACCGGGATCGGGAAAATTGTCCAAACTCACGCTGTCCGTCTACAGGGCCAAAAAATTCGCGGCGAAACGCGGCGATGCGGTCTGGTTCCTCGCCGGAGACGCGGCGATGGGAGTGCCCTATTTCCGTTCGCTCAACGCCGGCATGATCATCGGATCGCAGCTCGGCGGCATCCTTGCGCAGGACCTGCTCCCACGCACGGGCAAGGTCCGCGCCTACAACCTTCTCCGGCCCGCCGACACCACGCTCGAGTTCATGGGCGCGAAAGGCAAAAACACCGGCATCAAGGCGCTCGACGCGTTTCGCAAGATCGACGGCAAAAACCCCGCAAGCCTGCTCAAATGGAGCAGCCGCGACAGGGTCCGGTTCCGAAAACGCCCTGATTCCGGCCCTGATAATTGACACGCCGGCCATAGCTTTTTATAGTGCGGCATGCGATGCTGTCCGCAGAACGCTTCACAAAAATTGACGAGGAAACATGTCCAGGAACAAACAGGATCCCGCGCCCCAAACCGCCACCGACAGCAACCTTCTGATTGATGCCAAAATCGAGAACATGAAGCAGTTGCAGGCGCGCGGCGTAGAGCCGTACCCTTATCATTTCGACGTCACCCATCACGCGGCCGAGTTGCAGCAAAAATACAAGGACATCGCCAACGGCACCGAAACCTCAGATCGCGTCACCGTCGCGGGACGCATGATGTCGAACCGCAACAACGGCATGTTCATCGACCTGAAGGACGGTTCGGGCAAGATCCAGATTTTCAGCCATAAAGACCATTTGTCTCCGGAAGCGCTGGAACAGCTCGGCTATTTCGACATCGGAGACATCATCGGCGTGACCGGCCTCGTCCGCCGCACGCCGCGCGGCGAGCTCAGCGTCAACGCCGAGAAAATCACCCTGCTCACGAAATCAATCCGCCCGCTGCCGGAAAAATACCACGGCCTGCACGATGTCGAACTGAAATACCGCAAGCGCTACGTCGATCTCATCATGAACGACGAGAGCCGCGCGACCTTCAAGAAGCGTAGCCGGATCATCACCTTCATCCGCCAAACGCTGGCGGATGAAGACTTCATGGAAGTCGAAACGCCGATGCTGCACCCGATCGCGGGCGGCGCGAACGCCAAGCCGTTCCTCACCCACCACAACGCGCTCGACATGCAACTATATCTCCGCATCGCGCCGGAGCTTTATCTCAAGCGCCTTGTCGTCGGCGGGTTCGAGCGCGTGTTCGAGATCAACAGATGCTTCAGGAACGAAGGCATATCGGTCAAACACAACCCCGAGTTCACCTCCGTCGAAATCTATCAGGCTTACGCCGACTATTCCGACATGATGGGCCTGACCGAACGGCTCGTCGAAGGCGCGGTGAAAGCCACGCACAACGGCGAAACGAAAATCAGATACGGCGAACACGAGATCGACTTCAAAGCGCCTTGGGCGCGCAAATCCATGACCGAGCTCGTGAAGGAAAAGACCGGCATCGACTTCATGGCCGTCACCGACGTCGGCGCGGCGGCGGTCGCGGCCGAAAAGGCCGGCGTTTCCATCAAGCCCGGCTCCAACTGGGGTGAAATCGTCGAAGCCGTCTTCGCCGAAAAAGTCGAGCATACGCTCATCCAGCCGACCCACGTCACCGACCTGCCCAAGGACATCTCGCCGCTCGCCAAGGTGCACCGCGACAACGACATCCTCACCGAACGTTTCGAAACCTACGTCAACGCATGGGAAGTGGCCAACGCCTTCTCCGAGCTCAACAGCCCATTCGACCAGCTCGACCGCTTCAAAAAGCAGGTCGAGGCGCGCGAAGCCGGCAACGAGGAAGCGCAGATGCTCGATGAGGACTTCGTCGAGGCGCTTGAATACGGCCTGCCGCCGACGGGCGGCCTCGGCATCGGCATCGACCGTCTCGTCATGTTGCTGACCGATTCCGCCAGCATCCGCGACGTAATCGCCTTCCCGACCTTGAGGTTGCACGCGAAGTAAGAACAAGCCCGGCATTTCCAATCTATGGAATTACAAGGCATGCCTGCCTTGCGGGACAATCATCTTGTTGCATTGCTTATTTCTTGCGCCCAGCCTGCCTGAAGGCTTATATATTTTCATGCCTTGATGCCGATGCAGGAACGAAAAGGGGAAAATATGCCGAAAATCGAAAAATCCGCCGCCGCTGCCATTGAAGAAAGCCTGACATTCGATGACGTTCTGCTCCTTCCCGGCGCCTCCGACGTGCAGCCCGCGGACGTGGACGTGACGACGCGGCTGACGCGGGACATCGCCCTCAACGTGCCCTTGCTTTCCGCCGCTATGGACACGGTAACGGAAGCGGACACGGCGATTGCGTTGGCGCAGGCGGGCGGCATCGGCATCGTTCACCGCAACATGCCGCCGGAAGTGCAGGCGGCGCAGATCCGCCGCGTGAAGCGCTATGAATCCGGCATGGTCGACGCGCCGATCACCATCCGCCCGGACGCGACGCTCGCCGAAGCCTTCAACGTCATGAAGCAAAACCGCATCTCCGGCATTCCGGTGACGCAGGCGAACGGCAAGCTCGTCGGCATCCTCACCAACCGCGACGTGCGCTTCGCCGACAACCAGAAGCAAAAAGTCAGCGAATTGATGACCTCGGAAAACCTCGTCACCGCGCCGCGCAACATCAGCAAGGAAAAGGCCAAAAAGCTTCTGCACCAGCACCGCATCGAAAAACTGCTGGTGGTCGACAACGCGGGGCATTGCATCGGGCTCATCACCGTCAAGGACATCGAGAAATCGCAGCTCTACCCGACAGCCTGCAAGGACAATGAAGGCCGCCTGCGCGTCGGCGCCGCCATCGGCACAGGCGAAAGCAATTTCGCGCGCGCCTTGGCGCTGATCGACGCGGAGGCCGACCTCATCGTCGTCGATACGGCGCACGGCCACGCCAGATCCGTCATCGACATGGTGGCGAAGCTGAAAAAACGCCACGGCAAGGTACAAATCGTCGCCGGCAACATCGCCACCGGCGACGCCGCGAAAGCCCTGATCGACGCGGGCGCGGACGCGCTCAAAGTCGGCATCGGCCCGGGGTCGATCTGCACGACGCGCATCGTCGCGGGCGTCGGCGTGCCGCAACTCTCGGCCATCATGAATGTCGCCAAAATCGCCCAAGGCTACAAAATTCCCGTCATCGCCGACGGCGGCATCCGCTCCTCGGGTGACTTCGCCAAGGCCATCGCCGCGGGCGCGGACTGCGCCATGCTCGGCGGCATGTTCGCCGGCACCGATGAAGCGCCGGGCGAGGTCATTTACGTGCAGGGCCGCTCGTACAAAGCCTATCGCGGCATGGGCTCGATCGGCGCGATGACCCAAGGCTCCGCCGACCGCTATTTTCAGGGCGGCGTGACGGAAAGCAGGAAACTGGTGCCCGAAGGCATCGAAGGCCGCGTGCCCTACAAAGGGCCGATCTCCGCCGTCATCCACCAGATGATCGGCGGTCTGCGCGCCTCCATGGGTTATACCGGTTGCAAAACCATCGCCGAGATGAAAAAGAAGGCCAAATTCACCCGCATGACCGGCGCGGGCTATCGCGAAAGCCACGTGCACGACGTCACCATCACGCGCGAAGTGCCGAACTACCGCATCGGGGATTAAACCGCTTTTTTAAAGGGCACGGGAGACTGCGGCGCGGCAACTTCTTTCGCCGGCGGCGCGGCGGATTTTTGCGCCGATGTGCGGTTGAATATTCCCCACAATCCCTTCTTGAAACGCGGCGCATTTTGCGGCGCATTCGATTGCGGCGCAATGGCTGCTTCTATCGCGTTTTTCTTTCCCGTCGCGCGCAAGACGCCGAGCGCTTCCCGCGCGATATCGAAGGAAGATTTCACGAACAACCCGGAAACCAGAACGCCGACGACAATATCCGGCAGCGGAGACAGGAGAACATGGCTCAGAGCCGCCGCGCCGAGAACGCAGACGTTCGAAAGGATATCGTTGCGCGTGCATTTCCACGTCGCGCGCAAATTGAGATTATCGTTGCGGTAGCGGTAAAGCAGCGCCGCGCATGTCATGTTGGCCGCGAACGCCGCGCCGCCGACAATCCCCATCGTCGTCACGACAGGCATGACGGGATTGAAGAACAAAAAGGCCGCGGCGCCCAAAACGCCAAGCCCCAGAAGAGCCGTTGCACCCGCTTTGGCCAGTGCGACCCAGGCCTGCCTGCGCGCGCCGCTTTTTCCGACCAGCGCGCTCGTGCCCGCGCCGAGCGCGTCGCCCAGCATGTCGAGACTGTCTGAAACCATGGCGGTCGAACGCGCGCAATAGCCAGAGGCGCTTTCGACAACGAACATCACGGCATTGATCGTGGCGATGGCGCGGAGCGCGCGCATCTGCTTTCTCTGCCGCGCGGTGTCAGTTTTTGAGATTTCAGGCGTCAATTCGCACATCAGAATCTTTTCACTCTCCGGATTTTTTCCTGATCGGCAGGCAATAAAGTTCCAGCCGATGGCCGATCAGTTCATACCCGAGTTTTTCCGCCACCATATGCTGGAGCTTTTCTATGTCTTCATTGGTGAATTCGATCACGCGTCCGGTTTTCATATCGATCAGGTGGTCGTGATGGTCTTCGCCGGTTTCTTCATAACGGGCGCGGCCGTCGCCGAAATCGTGCTTGTCGATGACGCCCGCTTCCTCGAACAGCCGCACGGTGCGATAAACCGTCGCCATGCCGATTTTAGGGTCGGCCTTTTGCGTGCGCTGGTAAAGCAATTCGACATCGGGATGGTCGTCCGACTCCGACAGCACCCGCGCGATGGTGCGGCGCTGGCTGGTCATTTTCAGCCCTTTTTCGGCGCAACGTTGCTCCAGCCGTGACGGCATACCCGCATTCCTTGGATATGAAAATAGTTAAACGAATGAATTAATTATATAGAATTATTTTGCACGGGTATCCACGAAATTTGTACTTGACTTAATCCACTTTAAATGAGAATGATTATCAGTTGCATTAAGGATATATCATGCGTTTCATGCCCTTATTTTTGTTTGCCTTTGCCGCTTTATTTTTGCCGGGCGTTGCCGCGCGCGCGGCGATGCCCGCGCCTTACACGATCACATTGAAAAACGGCAAGTTCACGCCCGCTAATCTTTCTCTTCCAGCCAACAAAAAAATCAAACTCACGGTCAGAAACGAAGACGCGATGCCGGTGGAATTCGAAAGCTCCGATCTCGACCGCGAGCAGGTCGTGGCGGCGCATGACGACATTATCGTTTATCTCGGCCCGCTTCAATCCGGCGTTTACAATTATTTTGACGACTTCAACCGCAAAATCACCGGAAAAATCACGGTGAAATAATGCGCGCTGTCCTCCGCCTATGTTTTTTCACCGTCTTTTGCCTGACAATGCTCAGCGCGCCCGCCTTCGCGCTCGACGAGATCTATTCCCCCATCGTCGAGCCGCACGAACTCGCGCTTGAGTACAACGGCAGCCGCACGTTCGACAATCACGCCGGAAAGAACAACGCGCAAACCCACGAATTCGTCATGGAATACGGCGTCAACACCCACTGGGAAACGGAACTCAGCGCCGGATACAACAAGGGCGCGACGCAAAGCGATCCGCAAATCAGCGATGTCGAATGGGAAAACCGCTTTCAGTTTTTCCCGCAGGGAGAATACTGGCTCGACTCCGGGCTTCTTGTCGCCTTTGACAAGGCGATGCACAGCGGAAATGCCGATACGCTTGAAGTCAAACTGCTCTTGCAAAAGGACACCGGCCGGTTCACCAGCATCGCCAACATCGGCTTCGACCAAAGCGTCGGTTCGCACGCAACGGGCGGGCCGGACAATCTTTTCCTCTGGAGCACGCGCTACCGCGAAAGCGAGCAGTTCCAGCCGGGCTTCGAAATCCAGAGCGATCTCGGACAGGGCGGCGCGTTGCGGCACTTCAACCAGCAACAACATTATATCGGCCCCGCGCTTTACGGCCGCCTCTTCGGACGCATCCACTATGAAACGGCATATCTCTTCGGCGTCAGTTCTGCGGCGGCGAACAGCGCGGCGCGCCTGCAAATCGAATATGAGATGCATATCTAGAAAGGATAAAAACCATGCTCGCCACGCTTGTGATCGTCTTTCGCGAAACCATGGAGGCGGGACTTGTCATCGGCATCGTCCTCGCCGCGACGAAAGGCATTGCCGGGCGCGGCCTCTGGGTCGGCCTGGGAATTGCGGGCGGCGTGATCGGCGCCAGCCTCGTCGCCGCCTTTACAAGCGAACTCAGCCATGCGCTGGCGGGCGTGGGGCAGCAGGTTTTCAGCGCCGCAGTTCTTTCTCTCGCCGTCGTCATGCTGGTCGGCCACAATGTCTGGATGTCGCGCCACGGACGGGAAATGGCGGCGAAAATGAAAGCCGTCGGCGCGGATGTCTCGGCCGGTAAATGTTCGTTCATGGCGTTGGCCATCGTCGTCGGCGTTTCCGTCCTGCGCGAAGGATCGGAAGTCGTGCTTTTTCTCTACGGCATTTTTCTTGCGGGCGGAAGCAGCGCGGCATCGATGATGCTCGGGGGCGCAGGCGGCCTTGTGCTTGGCGCGGCGATGGCGGCCTTGCTTTATTTCGGCCTCTTGCGCATTCCGATGCGCCATCTTTTCAAGGTCACAAGCCTGCTCCTTGCTCTTCTGGCGGCGGGCATGGCGGCGCAGGCGGCCGCCTTCCTCCAGCAGGCGCAAGTGATCGACGCACTGACCCGCAGTCTCTGGAACAGCTCGGCCTTCTTGTCGCAAGACAGCATCCCCGGACAGGCGCTTCATGCCCTGATCGGCTACACCGACAAGCCGGACGGCTTGCAACTTATCGTCTATGGCGCAACCTTGTCGGTTATTTATGTCCTGACGCGCCTCTTTGGAAAATCCGCCCCCGCGCCGAAAACTATATAGTTTTTAAGGAAGGCGAACTCTGCTAAAGTCTGCTCCTTAACGTCAAGGAGACATTCATGAAAAAAGCCTTAGCCATCATCGCCGCCATTCTTGTCATCGGCGGCTTCTACCTGTTCACGCATCTAGGAAGCGCGGTCAAAGTCGCCATTGAAACGGCAGGAACGCAAACGCTCGGCACCAAGGTCACGGTCGGGGCGGTCAATATTTCTCTTGCCGACAAGACAGCCTCCGTCGACGGCCTCGCCGTCGCCAACCCGCCCGGCTTCAAGGCAGCGGACATCCTGAACGTCAAGGATATTTCAGTCGCGCTCGGCGACGTTTCGAGCAAACTCGTGGTGATCAAAGAGGTCACCGTCGACGGGCTGAACATCGCTTATGAAATCGGTCCCAAGGGAACGAATCTCGACGTTTTGCGCAATAATATCAAATCAGCTTCTTCCTCAACGAAAAGCGGCAGCGCAAAGAGCGGAAAATCTGCTGTCCGCATCGTGATCGAGAAACTGGAAATCCTCCATGGCTCCGTCCTTCCCGCGATCGCCGGCCATGGAAAGGCCATTCCCCTGCCGGAAATCGTCATGACCAATATCGGCAGCAAAAACAACCCCGCCACAACAGCCGAGGTCGCGCAGGAGATCATGAGCCGCGTGCTGGCCGTTTCCTCCACCATGGTGGTCAAATCTGGGCTTTCGTCCGTTCCGGTCAGCGGCGCCCTGCAAAAAGCCGGAAGCGCTTTGAAAGGCCTGTTCTCCAAATAAGAGGACCCGGACATTATCGCGATAAAAAAAACATCCGAACCCGCAAGGGCCGGATGTTTTTTTACAAGTCTGATAAGCCCGGTTTACTTTTTAGCCTTGCGCTCTTCATGATGCTTATGCCATCTCGGGAAGCAGGCATGAAGCGCGGCGGGTGTGTTTGCCGCAGTGACGCAAGCCTGCTTCTTCTGGATTTCATCAGCACGCTTGGCGAGACGCTTCAGCGTTTCGGCCTTGTAGTCGTCGAATTTCTTCATCGACTTCGAGGCCGCGGCGGTTGTCGCCGGAGCGGCAGCTGCCGGGGCCGCGGGAGCGGTGGGCGTTTGCGCCATGGCGGCGCCTGCCGAAAGAAGGGTAATAACGGCAACCGCCGTCAGGATTTGTTTTGCTTTCATGTGATATCTCCTTGTTTTCAACATCAGGGACGGCTGCATCACGCAACCTATACTTTCGAGCTTACCGCAACACGCATGATCCGGCTTTCAAGGCAGGATTGCAAATTTTTAACATCACGGTCAATATTTTGTTTTTACGGAGCTATTCCGACTTTCTCAATCGCAGATAAAACGCCCCCGTGCCGCCGTCTTTCGGTTGCGCAGGCGTCAGGGCAAGCACATGCCGGGCCATATCCGGCTCCGACAGCCATTGCGGCAGCTTCTGGCGCAGAACCCCCTCGAATCGACGCCCTTTGCCGGTAATCACCAGAACGGTTCTCTTTTTTTGCGCCGCCGCGGCATGGATAAAAGACTTTAAAGCCGCATAAGCCTCGGCTTGCGTCATGCCATGCAGGTCAATACGGCCTTGCAGCGGCAGTTGCCCACGCTTCAATTTTGTTTCCGTTGACCGGTCAAAACCACGCGGCGCGGGCTTTTCCTGCACGGGATGGGCTTTCGGCAGAGGGGCGCGGGTTTGCGATTTGACAGACGCATCTATTTTCCGGATATTTTCCCCGGCGGGTTTATGAGTGGCTTTTGATGGCTTATAGGCTTTGACGCTACGCGTGACAGTGCCCCATAAATCCTTTTCGTTTCGATTATTATTTTTTGAATCCCGCCCTTTTTTCATTTTCGTCACATCTCCGCCTGACGCATTCCGAAAGAATATGATATAATAATACAAATATGATAAAAAAGTGGACATTCGTATGAAAAAAACAAGCTTTCTTTTCGTTCTGTCGTTTTTCTGCGCCTTGCTCGCGCTCCCATCCAACCACGCAATGGCGCAGGATGCGTCCAGCCTTTCTCTCGGGCCGCAACTGATGAACGAGCCTACCGTCACGGATAGCGAGACAATCGCCATGATCTTCGGCCGTCTGACGGGACATGCTCCGGATTTCTCTGCTTGGGCGCAACAAACGCAGGCCTACAAGGCCGCATCGCCGTTCGAGCAATCCACCATAGAACAGAACGAAGTGCAGCAATACCAATCCGCTTATGCCGCGCTCAGCCTTACCGCGCCGATCATCGTCAAGACGCAGGTGCAGCTTTCCTCTTACGACCCGACCAATCACGGTTTTTTCGTGACGAACTTCAAAAACTCTACTTTTTTTCCCGCGCAATACAAGGACAAGTTCTACGCCATCGTGCCGCAGGACATCGCCGACAAACAGTGGTTGCAGCTCTCCAACCCCGCGATGGTCGATGTGATTGAAAAAGCTGTATCGTCCAGCAAGGACGGCACCCTGCCGATGATCCTCTATCTCACGCCAAACAGCGCCGACAGCAGACCCGCGATGATAAATGGCGTCTCCTACTGGCCGATCGCCGTCCAGGTCGGCAAGATGATGCTCTTCTCAAACGACAATCAAACGCTCCTGTGGCATAATTATCCCACGCAAGACAATAAAGTCCGTCAGAGCATCATGAACCTTTATCAGTAAGGGAAACGGGAAGATATGGACGAACTTCCCAGGATCAACAATTTCATCAATCCATCGTTGCCTAAAGGAGACGTCGTCGGCAAACCTGACGAAAAAAACCGCGAAAAGCACAACCAACAGAAGAAAGAAGAACCGCCTGCCGAGGAAAGCCATGACGACATGTTCTTCTCGCTCGACGCCATCCGCGCCCTGCTGAAGCAGGAGAACGTCGCGCTCGATGCGGGCGTCTCAACCGCACTCGACCTTTTACAGCGCCGTGGCGTCGCCAGCATTCCCATCCGCGACGAACAGCCGATCCTCGATGCCATCAAAGACGCGGCAGCGCGCCTGCAACCTTGAACCGCCGTCAGGTCACATCAGGGACAGCTGAAAACGCTCGTCGATTTGCGCAATATCCAGTAATAGAAACACCCGCCGGAACAATCGTACCCGAGCGGATCGGGATTCGCCGTCACGACCTTGGAAGCGCAGGGCGCGAATTTCGCGCTGAGACGGCTGATCGCCTCCGACCACAGCGGATCGGACCCGACGCGCGTGACGCGGAGCATGATTCCGTCCGTGGAATTGCTTATGTATGTGACGTTGTAATTGGAGCTATCGTCCAGTAGTTTCAGATTGTCGGTGACCGTGTTGGGGAAAACAAGTTGCTGTCCTGTCGGCGCGCCCGGGCAACCGACAAGCGACAATGTCGTTCCCGTTCCCCCGGACGTCATCGCCGTCAAAACGCAGGAGCTATTGGCGCAATACATCGGCCACGGCTGGTTGGGATTGCTCGGCGTGCCGGTGAGCTGCGTCGGATAAATCACCGGACATTCGGCGACCTTGTTGTGAATCGTCTGTATGTCTTTCTGCAACTCCATCACCATGGCGTTGATCTGCGAAGAGGAGGCGCTTTTCGTCGCGCCCTGCGTCATCATCTCGACCAGCAGGCCGGTGAGGAAGATGGCGATCAGGATATATATGATGATGCTGCCTTTTTGGCGCGCCCCTGCCATGGAACGAACTCCTTCTTCTGTCATCATAGCGCGCGCTCCGCCAGATGCAAACGGTAGCCGCCCGCCTCGGTCACAAGAATGCGCGGCGCCTCGGCGGAAATTTCGATTTTCTGCCGCAGCCTGTAAATATGGGTTTCGAGCGTGTGGGTATCCACGCCCTCGCCGTAACGCCAGACGCTTTTCAGCAACACCTCGCGGCTGACCGGCGCCACAGCATGACGGACAAGAAAAGCCAGAATATCCACTTCACGATCAGTCAGGGGAATATCTTCATCGCCTGTCCGCGACAGTATTTTCTCGCGCGGCCTGAACAGCCACGCGCCGATGGAAATATCGTCCATATAAAGCACAGGTTCGGCGATCATCCTGCCGATCTGGCGCATGAGCCTGCCCAAACGGTGTTTTTGTCCGAAAGACAAGGCTAATACCGGACGCCCGGGAACTTGCACCGGCTCGCCCGCAATCACAATATCCGCATCGCCTGCCGCAAGAATATCCATGCCGGATACAACCTCAAACGCGCCGGCGTGAAAATGCTCGCGCAATGCCTCTCCGACTGGCTCCGGCACTTGTAAAAGAATGATTTTTTTCATCTCTTTCATACACTTATTATACCCTACAATGATTTATTAAGACAATCTCTGCTAAAATCTATATTCAGTAGGACGGAGGGGATATGTCGAATCGGACGGCAGGAACACCGTTTCAGAACGCCAATACGGTCATCACCCAGTATGAAAGCCTGTATGCCTTGCGTACAGGACTTACCATTTTGCTTCCCCTGACGGATGATTTTGACGGGGGAGGCGTCAGCTTCGCCGTCAGCCCGGATAACCCGCTTGATATCATCATCTCCGCCAGCAACAGGAAAATTGTCCTGAAATCATTGAAAAAAGAGCATCTCGATGCCTCGGTCGCGCGCGGCTTCATCATGTTTTATGAAATGAAAGATAACGAAGTCGTGCGTTGCACGCCTTGCAGTTACAAGAAAACATAATAACTCAACCTCACTAAATATTTAAGACTGATCTGGCACGCCCCTTGCAAGACATATCCGCAAGGAGTGCAAAAAAGACATGGTCAGTACATACCCGGATATCGCCATCAGGCCTGGTATTGCGAGCTATCCTCTTGTTAATAAAAAGACAAACGGTATGGCAGAGACCGCTTCCGCCGATGCCGCGGCATTCCAGCGCATCCTTGGCATGCCGGCTCCAAGCGCCTCCGTCGCACAACCGGCAAATTCTGCCGCTTCCACGCCATCGGCCACGCCCTCGCCTATGCCCTCCACCTCGTCCACGGGACATATGACGTTCATGGGTTTTCTGAAAGATGTTCTCGACGTCATCAACCCGCTTCAGCATATTCCCATCATCAGCGCCATCTACCAGCACATCACCGGCGACAAAATCACGCCCGAGGCTGAATTCATCGGCGATGCGCTCTACGGCGGGCCGATTGGCGGCGCGGTCGCCGCCGTAAACATCGCCTATCGCGAGGAAACCGGCAAAAGCATCGGCCAGACCGTCATCGCCGACCTGACCGGCCAGCAAGCGGCGCAACCAGGCGCGCAAGTCATGATGGCGCAAAACACAAGCGCGACTTCTCCCGCCGCAAACAGCAAACAAGCTTCCGCCGACGACATCATCTGGTGGGACGCGCCTACGGCTCCCGCCGCGCGTGTCGCGCTCAACACGGCTCCTTCGAGCGCGTTTCAAATCGCTTCCGCGCAAAAATCATCTTCTCTCAACAATTCTTCGTTGTCCCTCCCATCCACAATGCCTGGGACAACCGAAGGAGAACCGGCGTCTCCCTCTACTGCACCGCCGGTTCTTCAACCGAAGGGCGCTGCCTCCACCATCGTCCTTCACACGCAAGAGGCTCCGGCTGGCAAGGCCAGAAAGGCCATGCCGCCGGAGCTGATTGCTCAAAAAATGATGGAAGGCCTGCAGAAATACGCGGCGATGAAGCACACATCGCTCGCCCCCAGCCTGTCGGCGCTTTATTAAACCATTTTTCCCGCGAAAGCTTTTTCGACCGCAACGAACGGCAACATGACCGTATCGTGCCGCGACTTGTAACCGATGACGGGCACAAGAATTTTCAAGCCCGCCCAGTCGCCGTCGGGCACTGGGCCGTCTTCTTCCATCATCCGCCGCAGTTCCGCGGCGACGCGGGCAATATCGGCGCGGGTCTTGCCGACAGCGGCGCGCGCCATGATGGCGACAACTGCTTTTGTCAGCGAACAGGCTTCTACCGCATAGCCGAAATCGGCGATTTTACCGCTTTCTATAGCAAGCTCGACCGTGACCTCGCTGCCGCACACCGCGCTCATTGCCGTTGCCCTGACATCCGCATGCGGGAGGGATTTCGGTTGCGCGACTTGCGCCGACAGCGTCATGAGATCGCGGTTGTAGATTTGCAGCAGCGAGTCATCATCCGCCGCCGTATCGCAATCCGTCACGCGACGCTCTTCCACGGCTTCGCTCCGGGAACCTGTTTTTTGGTGAACAAACGGTCGCAATAGCCGCAGGTCACTTCCTCCTCACCGTCGAATGTATAATAAACCTTCGGATGCCCGAGCGCGCCGCCTCCGCCGTTGCAACAGACGCGGTGCATGTCTTGCGGCACCAGAAGTATTTCAGGATGTGCGTTTCTCTTCATCATTTTCTTTTCCACCTCGTTCCTTGCGGCGTGTCTTCGAGGATCACGCCATTCCTTTCCAGTTCATAGCGGATCTCGTCCGCTTTCTTGTAGTCCTTGTTTTTCTTGGCCGCATCGCGCGCGTCGATCAGGCTTTGGATATCTTCAACATTTTTTCCATCCTGAAACCATGCCACGGGATCCATCTTCAAAAACCCCATCAACTCCCCGGCAGCCAGAAACGCGCCCTTGGCCGCGGCTTTTTCTTCCATCGTTCCGGCTGTCGAGACCATCTTTGCGAGCACGGCCAGCTCTGCGAAGGCCTGCGGCGTGTTGAGATCATCCTCCAGCGCCGTAACGACGGACTGCGGTACTTCAAACCCAGCGGGTTCTATGTTTTTCGCGTCACGCAGCAGTCCGTAATAACGGTCGAGCGTGCGCTTCGACTGTTGCAACAAATCCTCCGACCAGTCGAACGGCTGGCGGTAATGGGTGCTTAGAAGCGCGAAACGCGCGGCCTCGCCCGGTACACGCTTAACGAGATCGTGCACCAGCACCACGTTGCCAAGCGATTTGGACATCTTCCGCCCTTCGACCATCAGCCAGCCGTTGTGCATCCAATAATTGACGTACGACTCGCCGCCATGCGCGCAGACGCTCTGCGCAATTTCGTTTTCGTGGTGCGGGAAGATAAGATCCTCGCCGCCGGCATGGATGTCGAAATGGTTGCCGTTGAGCGCCTCGTTCATCGCCGAGCATTCGAGATGCCAGCCCGGGCGACCGCGGCCATAAGCGCTCTCCCAGCCCGGCTGACCGGGCTCTGACGGTTTCCACAACACAAAGTCCGCGGGGTCTTTTTTGTACGGCGCGACTTCGACCCGTGCTCCCGCGATCATGTCGTCGCGGTTGCGGCGCGACAAGCGGCCATAGTCGGGAAACGACGGCACGCTGAACAGCACATGCCTTTCCGCTTCATAGGCATGGCCTGATTTCACCAGCTTGTCGATCATGGAAAGCATCTGCGGAATATATTCCGTCGCGCGCGGCTGGGCATCCGGCTTTTCCACGCCAAGCGCCGCCATGTCGGCGTTATAAATGTCCGCGTATTTTCTGGTGATGGCGCCGATCTCCTCGCCCGTCTCTTTGGAAGACGCGATGATCTTGTCATCGATGTCGGTGAGATTGCTGACATAGCGCACGTTATTTTTCCCGTAAGCGTAGCGTAGCACCTTCGCCAGCAGGTTGAACGCCACGGCGGCGCGCGCATTGCCGATATGGGCGTAATTATAAACCGTCGGACCGCAGAAATAGACGCGCACGTTTTTCGGGTCGATCGGCTTGAACTCTTCCTTTTTACGGGTCAGCGTGTTGTGGAGATAAACGGTCATATCTTGAACACGACGAACAGGCCGCCCTTCTCCTCCGTCATCATCGGGATGACATGGCTGACATAGCCGTTGAACTTCTCGATCTTGAAATAACGCGCGATGGGCTGGAACAACGTTTCGCCCGCGCCCGGACGCGCTGGATCGAAGCTCACGTAAAGCGATTTCGCCCAGCTCTTTTTGCAATAGACGACGATGGAATCAAGCTTGGCCAGTGCGTCAGGCTTCTCCATGCCGGACAGGTCAAGCTTGACCTCGGCTTCTTCGACCCTCGGCAGGTCCGTTGCGGCCATTTTCTCAAAAAAACTCATGGAAACGTTTTAGCAGTTTTTTTGCCAAAATCATACCATAACTTACTGTTGCAAGGCTTTCAGGTGGCTACGCACGCAACTTTTCAGCGCCTTGATTTCATATCCGCCTTCAAGCGCCGAAACGATGCGCCCGCCGCAAAGGTCATTGGCGGCTTTGACGAGCAGCGCCGTCAGGGCGCCGTAATCTTCCGATTCCAGCTTCAGATTTGTAAGCGGATCGGATTTGTGCATGTCGAAACCCGCGGAGATCAGGATAAGATCCGGCTTGAAATCGTAAAGCGCGGGAATAACCTGTTGCTTATAGAGATCCTCGACCGTTGCGTAGCCGCTGTGTTCCGGAATAGGCACGGTCAGCACTTCCGGCGATAGCCGTCCGGATCTTTCGTTATGATCGTACTTGCATCCCTCTTGATAAGAAGACACGAACAGCAGATGTCCATTGCCGCTCTTCTCGACAATGGCCTGCGTGCCGTTGCCGTGATGGCGGTCAAAATCGATGATCGCGACGCGCCCGGCACCGTGTTCAAGCGCATGCAATGCGCCGATGGCTAGGTTATTGAACAGACAAAAACCCTCGCCGCGCATTGGTCCGGCGTGGTGTCCCGGAGGGCGCACCGCGCAGAAGGCTCGGTTGCATTTTCCCGACAGCGTATCTTCAACAGCGGCGCAAACCGCACCCGCCGCATCGACAGCCGCCGCATAACTGCCGGGCGAAACCCGCGTATACCATTGCACCATCTCGCTGCGGATATTGGCAACCGTCGCCATGACGCGGCTTTTTTCGCTGATGGATTTCACATGATCGATATATTCCGCTTCGTGCGCGCGGAGCAACATTTCATCTCCGGCGGGATTGGGACGGATCACGGGCAAGGACAACGCGTTGAACATCTCTGCCAGACCGTGCAGGCGCTTTGGCTTCTCGGAAAAGCCGGGAAAGCCTTTATGCTTGAGGCAATCCGGGTGATAGTAGACGTTGAGCTTGTTCATGGCGTTTTCCTTATATGGAGGAAAATACCATAATTATACGGCCATCGCCCGTCAAGGCCAATTTTATTAAATTAAAACAATAGCTTATGAGTGTACCGACTGCGTTTTCTCCGGCCATATCGAAAAGGCCAGATACCAGATCGCCATAATCTGCACATAAGGGATAATGATCAGAAAGGCAAAATAAGGATTGCGGTTCACGCGCGTCAGAACAACACCCGCCGCAGAAATCTCGATGAACAGCAAAATGCCTTCGAGCAAAAACTGGCCCCATACAGGCAATCCAAGAAACTGCATCATGCGCGCGCTCCCTTCTCTTTCCACTTTTGCAACGCCAGCGCCAGAATGCACAAGGCCAGCCCGACATCCGGCACAGCGAGCAAAACAACCCAGTAAGGCCTGAATCCCGCACGGATAAAAAGCCGCGCGAACGGCACAACCAGCAAGGCCGCCGTGATGTAATATCTGGCGATGTGATACGGGTAGGCAGGGCTGAATAAAAATTCATGAAGATGCATGAGTGTCAGGTCCTTTCTCGCGCGGTATATTGTGCAACAGCAACATCAGCAATGCCATGATCGTCATCGCGCCCGCCTGATGCGAAACCGCGACAATGATATTGACATGCGTCAGTAAAACACTCACTCCCAGCCCAACCTGCACGAATGCCATGAGCGCAAGGCCGGTCAGAAGCCTTTTGAGGCGCGGCGGCGGCAACAGCGCGCGCCCTTTGACAGCCAGCAACAGCAAGATGGAAGCCGTCGTGACGGCCAGAACACGGTGAGTGAATTGCACAGCCGCGGGATTGTCGAAAAAGTTGATCCACCACGGCGTGCGGAAGAACATCTCGCCCGGCCAGAGATGTTCCCCCATGTAAGGGAAGCTGTCGTCATACAGGAGTCCGGCACGCAAGCCAGCCGTGAAAGCGCCCCATGTCATCGTCACCGCGACGGCGCCGACGGCAAGCCGCGCAAGATTGCGCAAGCGGACAAGCTTTTCAGACCCCGCCTCGCGCGCCGCGCCAAACAGGCAACCGGCACGGATAAAACAGCAATAAATCAGAATCGCCAGCATGAAGTGCGCTGCCAGACGGTAATGACTGACCGCAGGCCGGTGCACGAGGCCGCTTTTGACCATGTACCAGCCGAGCAGGCCTTGCAAACCGCCCAGCACAAGGATGCCGAGTAGCGGTTTTTTCATGTCTTGGGAAATTTTTCCGCGCCGCCAGAACCAGATCAAAGGGATGGCGTAAATAAGCCCGAGTAGCCGGTCGATCAGGCGATGAAACCACTCCCAGAAAAAAATATGCTTGAACGCCCCGAGGCTCATGCCTTGATTAATATCTTTATATTGCGGGCTGGTTTTGTAGAGCGTGAATTCATGCATCCAGTCGGCACGATTCAGCGGCGGTATCGCGCCCATGACCGGTTGCCATTGCACGATGGACAGCCCGGACTCCGTCAGGCGCGTAATGGCTCCGACCACGGCGATAAAAAAAACGAAAGCGGCGCAAAAGAAAAGCCAGCGCGCGACGGCGGGTTCTTGTTTTTGCATGCGCCTCCTTTACGATGAAATCATCCGCACGGATACGGCTAGCAACACCGCGGCGAAAATCCCGCGCAAAACCTTGCGGGGCATTTTATGCGATACGTGGACACCCACCGGAGAAAGCAACATCGACGTCGGCAGGATGCAGGCCAGCGCCAGCCAGTTGACGTAACCGAGGCAATAAGGCGGCAAGACGGGCGCCTTGTAAAGCCCTATCAGGATATATCCGATAACGCCGGGCAATGAAATGATGACGGCCAGCGCGCCGCCCGTGCCGACGGATTTGCGGATCGGCAAGCCAATGTAATTCATCAACGGAATATTGAGCGTCGCCCCGCCGATACCGAGCATCGAAGCCACCGTCCCGATCATCGCCGCAAGTACCTTCTGCATACCCTTGGATATGCGGTGCGGACGCGGCGGCGCATCTTCCGCGGCGTCTTTTCCCAGAACGATATAGGTGCCGATCAGCACCGTGATGACGGCGAAGAAATCCTTAAGGAACCCGCTGTTGACATACGACGCCAGAAAAGTGCCCAGAAGCACGCCGCAAATTTTTGGAAACGCCCAGGTCTTCAGCAGTTCGAAATCCACTGCGCCGCGCTTGTTTTGCCAGTAAGCAGAAGACGCGCTGGTCGCCATCACCAGTGACAGCGATGTCGCCACAGCCACGTGCATCACATGGAAAGATCCGGGAAAAAACGACTGCAATGTGAAATAAAGCGCCGGAACGAACACGATCCCGCCGCCGACGCCGAGCATGCCGGATAAAAATCCGCCAACCGCGCCAACACTGAGCAGAACAAGGAAAAGGTCAATATGTGAAGTAACGGCAATCTGCATGATTTTTTTCAACTTTGATGCGGGGGTTGTTTTTTCTTCTACAGCCAAAAAAGAGACGCGTCAACAAAGCCTTTCTGAGGCGCATGGCGCACATCCCTCTCGAAATTCGATAAAAACTATGCTACTACTGGTTGTCAAACTTGAAAACGCCCGTTCTCTCTGCATCCTGAAGGAGTCTTCCGCATGGACGTCTCAGAAATGTTCGATCATATTTCCAACGCCCTTGTCTGCCTTCCTGGAAATAACATTACCGAAGCCGCCACCCTTGGCATACCGGACCCCGCCCGCGCCGCAAGCCAGCACAGAAAATACGTTTATGCCCTGCAAGAATGCGGCATCGATGTGGCAACCGTTGCGGCAGATCCTTCCCTGCCTCAAGCATGCCTGGTCGGTGGCATGGCTGTCATGACCGACCGTCTGGCCGTGATCGGTAATTCTTCAGATACCCCTCTCCGGCAGAATGCACAACAAACCATCGCCGCTATGCTGGCGGGAGACAGATTCCTGAAATTCGTGACCGCTCCGGGACTGCTCGACGCGGAAGATGTTTTGCGCATCGGCAACCATTTTTATATCGCCCTGTCGGACCGCACAAATCAGGAGGGCGCGGCGCAACTGGCCTTTTTTCTCACGGAATTCGGTTACGAAGTCACGATGCTCGAACAGCCCGGAGATTGCGCCTGCCGGCTGAATGCATCGGCGGCCTTTCTGGGCCGGAATACGCTACTGATACGCGAAGAGCTGGCGCGTCACTTCGCTTTCATCGATTTCAAAAAAATCATCGTGCCTGCCCACATGCGCGGCGCTGCCGCAGCCATGCGCATCAACGGCACGGCGCTGTTGCCCACAGGCTATGCGGAAATATCCGCGGCCATCAGGGAAAACGGCATTCCCGTCATTGAACTGAATATTTCCGAGTTTGAAAAAATCGGCGGCAACGTTAAAAACCTGTCCTTGAGACTCCGGAACGCTCCCGAAAGCGTGCAAATCAAGCTCTGCGAATACGAGAAAAAAGCCATTGCCGTTTAAGCAGGCCGCTCCGGCATTTGCGGCTGTTCAGTCGCAACGGCCTTCTCCGGCGTTGCGTCTGAAGTGGTTTGCGCCTTTTTCTCGCCCGCCGCTTTTTGAGCGGCTAGCGCCTCTGCATCCTGCTTTTGCAACATTTCAAGGCTGACCTTGGTGGAACTCACAAGTTCCTCGACGATTTTGTCGATGACCGCGGTCACCGTGGCGTTATTAGCATCTCCCTTTTCCGCGAGCAACACAACGCGACGGCGGATTTCCGCCCGCGCCGATCCGCCCGGAAAGTTTGCCGCCAGCAACCGTCGCGCCTGCGCCGCGCCCAGGCGTGCGTAAAGCTTGTTGCGGATAAGAACGTCTTCGACGGTCGTCGAAAACGCCCAGAGTTCGATCGGCCCGAGCGTATTGATCAGGTGCTGCTCGCAACGTCCTTCCGTCGTTCCCAGCACCAGCAGAAGCGGCGCGCCGCCACGGCCCGGGCCTGTCAACCTGTGGCGCATGATCCACCGCGCGGTGTCGGTCAGGCCGAAGCGTTCCTGTGTGGCTTCAACGGCGTTATCCGACACGGCAGTGCCCAAAATCCAGATACCGGTCGCAAGATCGACCATGTCGTCGTCGAAATCCTGCAACATCTGCGAGGCGAGAATAATCTGGATGCCGCGTTTGCGGCCTTCGCGCACGTCGCGCACAAGCTGGTTGCGCACCGACTTCGATTTGCTGGTGCGGTGGAATTCATCGTAACACAAACGCTTCGGCGTCTCGGCGAAATCCTGCAGACGCTGGGCGTGAAAAGAGCGGTATTTCGGAGCCATCTGGGCAAGCGCCTCTTCGTTAATCCACCATGGCGTGACGAGAGCATGACGGCCCATCATATACATGATCGCCGTCTGACGGTCGGCCGTCGCATCGCCCTGCGGCGCGACGTCGGCAAGGTCAAGCGCGCAAACCCGCACGCCCGCGAGCGAAAAGCGCGTCACCGACGAGAGAATGGGAAACTCGCGGACGGCGGACGTGATCATGCGCTCGAAAGCGTGGATAACGCCTTCCGATCCCGAGCCGATCGAGGTTTTATCGAGCAGATTCTGTATCTGCGGACGGCGCGCCGCCGCGACGGCATCGCCGAGCGTCGGAACGGCATAGCGCTGTGCAAGCTCCGCTTCGTAATAAAGCCCCTTGTCGAACAAAATATCGACCACATCCCACCAATAAGCGCCCGCTTGCAAAGTGATATCGTGCGCACGCAAAGCATCATCGACATTTGCGTCGATGCGTGGCAGATACGGGCGCGGCTCGGCATTGGCAATGGAATCATCGCGCCACCGGTACATTTCATCCACCACCATGCCGGACAGCTGCGAAATGCCGTCATAAGGATCGACCTGCCCCGGCGGCGTGCAGAGGAGCGTCAAAAGCTCGATCAGGAAGCTGCGTTCCGTCATTTGCGGATAGCGCATGCCAAGTTTGGTATCGAAAGGATTGATGGCGTACTGTTGCGTCATCTGCAGGGCATGGGCTGCAACTTCATTGCGGCGGTTCGGCGGCAGGGCATCGCGGATCAGCGAGATCAGCCCGGCGGAAGACGGGCCGATATCGATCACCGCGATGAACGGCAATTTCGACACGCCAGCCGTCAGACAGGTGCCGAGGTTCAGCGTGTTCATCAAAACGGATTTGCCTCCGCCTGGCTGGGCCATGACAAGATCGAACCATGTCGTCGTGACGTTCGTGCCGGTCTGGTAAGGCCATATCCGCCCATCCGTTGTCCGGAAAAGTATCGCTCCTTTTTCAAAAGGACTCGAAGCGCGCTGCCACGGCAGGAATTTCATGACCTCGTAGAGCGGCGCGATGCCGGGCGGCGCGGTCGACGCGCACGAGATGCCCAGCGCGGAAGACATCACGCAGTCCAGCGGATCGCCGGACATCTGCGAAACCTGGCAATAGCCCCAGCTTTCCACCGCCTGCATGAGTTCCGAGACTCTATCTTCCAGCAGGTCATGATCGTCCTTCGGCGCCCACGTGCAGAAGGAGATGCGCAATTTCACGACAGGCTCGCTCCGCGCCAGAACGGAAAGCCCCTCCAGAGAATCCTTGACCTGCTTGTTCTCCGGGTTCGTAACGGCAAGCACCGAAGACAGGAAAGACTGCATCGCCATTCCCTGAACGCCGCCGGCTTCAAGAAGAATGGACATGCGGAAAGGCGTGCGGTTTTCGGCAAGGCGCCCCAGCAGAGCGGGGAACGGCAAAGGATCCTGCGGACCCAAAACCATATCGACGCCGCCCCAGACGTGCTTTCCCATCTCGACCATATGGTCGTTGATGACGCGCGCTGAAACGGAGGCCAGTTGTTGCGGCAAACTCGGCCACAACAGCTCAGACACGTCACCTCTTTTCTCCTGCGCGCGCGGCGGGATCGGATCACCGGGCAAGCAGGCTTTCCAGCCGCTGTCTGCACTGCCTTGGAAAAGATTGACGCGGATGATGCGCAATGCTTCATGAACATCGACCCCGGCCGCTTGTATCCCCATTTCTCCCAGCGCCGGAAGAATGGCGTTGATGAAACTTTTATGACGTGTCCGCAAGGCTTCGACGGCGGCATAAGGATACTGCGCGTTCGCCGCGGCAACCCATTTGCGCTTGCGCGCACGCTCTTTCTCGCGCGCGAAATCAGCCTTGGTCAAAATGACCGGGCGCGTCCACAAAACAAAATAAATTTCCTCCTGCGCCACATAACGGCTCAGGTTGCGCGCGCGCTCGTCGAAGATATCGTCGATTTCAAGGCCGACGTTCCGCGCGGATTCACGGTTGGGGCGCAGGAGAAGCCTGATTTCCTCTCCGACACGCTCGGGATTGCGCACGAAGTAAACCTGCATGGCATGGCCTGGCCGGTCGAAACGCGCGCCGAATTTCACCACGCAATCCGACAGGATTCTTCTGTATTCGCTATCGCCGATGATTTGCCGCGCGCCGTCTATGCGTATCAGAGACATCAGCGATCCATCAGACGCTGCGAATGTCATTTCATCATCAGACGTTTCAAGACGTATGAAGGACTCCACTGGCTGGCGGAGAACCTTGACGAAAGGACTTAGAATACTATTTAGAATACCCATAAACCCGAAACCCTGAACTCCAGAGAACCTACACTACAGGGCATTATAGCGGTTTTGCGATTAATCGGTAGAGATTAAATATGCGCCGGAAAAAAACTTATTTTCCAGACGCGCATGTTCATGCGGCGGTTTTCAGCTTATCACGCACATCAAAAAACAGCTCTCCCCATTTGCGTGGCGGAAAATCTCCGAAAGGTCCGTCTTTCGAACGCCAGAAAGCCAAAACCTGTGGAAACTGATTGAACTCAAGCTCCCCTTCTTTAATGATACGCCGATCGAGCGGCAAAATGCGAAAACCCTTCAGTTTTTCCATCCGATGCTTGTACTCACTGGATTCCAGAAAATCCTGCAGAACGGTTGACAGTATTTTAGGATTGTCCGTCCCGAGGCGCTTGACCGCCTCCTCTTTGCGCGCGAGCAAAGCTTCCATTGCATCGCGCGCGGCATCCGCCATCGGTCCGCGCGAGATACGCGCAACATAAATGGCGCGGCAAACATGGTGCAAAAGCGCCTGCCCCATCTCAGGCAACCAGATGACCGCGCCGGACTGCATGCGATCCACTTTCTCGAGATGAAAACACTGATAGCAGAAAATACACGCTGTCGCGTAATCCTCCTCGCGCGGCGAGGAATCTTTCTGACCGATATAATTCAATTCCTGATATTTACTTGCCCGAAATCCGCAATAACGGCAGGCATTATCGTCACGCGCCAGAACTTTGCTGCGCAAACCTTCCTCCGGCTTTTGCACATCCGGAGAAAGAATGCGCCCGGCATCGGATAAATAACCAATGCCGGGCGTCAATCTTAGATAAGACATCAGGTTTTAACCGACAAGACCGCTGTTCGCCGCCGCAAAAGCAGGAACAGTGACGCCACCGCCAGCCGTGCCAACCGTGCCAAGCATAGCCGTGGTCAGGTATGGCAACGCCAGCAGAGCGCCACCGGCGCCAAGACGGACAAGACCGTCTTTCATCGGGTGTTGGCCCGGGTTGTCAACGTGCTGCTTCAGTTTGAAGACACCGGCAACGCCAAGGCCGATACCGCCAATATAAGCGACCGTCGAAATCAGGTTCGGCAATGTCGAAGAGCTGGTGGTAATGTTCGACACAACGTTGGTGAAGTTCGTTGCAGAAGCAGATGTGCTTTCGCCGACGAGCAGACCCGTCGTCAGAGCCGCAGCAAGCTTATGTGCTATTTTATCTTTTCTCATGTTTTACTCTCCCTGTTGGTTTACACACTTGATAGTTTCGTCAGTCTATCCCGATAGTTCCGCTAGTTCCAACTTAAACTGTTACATTAGAAATCGTAACATACAAACGATCTTATGTCTAGCTAAATGTTATGCCGGACACACCTACCGTGTTTTGAAGGAGGTTGATCAGCTGCCCTAAATTGATAGCCATGGTGCCTCCGATCAAAAACGTCAGAGCTTGCGCCAGCGATGCCTGCTGACTGCCGTCGGCGAAAGCCTTCAACACGAACAAGCCGCGCACGAAAGCGATAAGCCCGACAATCATGACAAAAATCATCAGCGATTGAATAACGGGCTCCACCTGCGCGGCATCGGCGGTAGTAAGAACCGTCGAGCTAATTGTCGCAAAGGTTGCCGACGACGAGGTCCCAAACAAGCTATTGGAAAAAGCCCCGGCCATATCGCCAAATGAGAACAGCGCGCCGGAAGCTATAAACGTCATGATGGTGCCGAGGCCGGTGGGGCCACGCGGACCTTCCTGCTCGGTTTTCGTCAGGCGGGTAATCCCGACAATCAAAAAAACAATCGCCGAAATATAGGCGAATGCGGTCAAGAGCGTGGTGGAAGGTCCGGCAATATTGGTGATAAAGCCGGTAATCATCTTATCCATACCCGTCAGACCGCTCGCACCGGATACATTGGTGGTAATGCCCAGAAGCGAACCGCCAGTGCCATCCACTGTTCCCTTGACGGCTGTCGACATAAAAGGAGCGGCAAACAGCATGCCCGCCGCAATAAACCGTTTTACGCCCGCGCTCAAAGGATGGCCGCGCGGCTCATCCACATGGTCTTTGAATTTGAAAATTCCCGTAATGGCAAACAATAAACCCAGCAGATACGCCGCCGCAGAGAACAGGTCAGGCATAGTGGAAATAGAGCGGGTGACATTATTGAGCATAGTGCCCGCCATCATCCCCGACGCGGCAAAAGCAGGCGCCGTCGAAGCCAGCAACACAGCAAGAGAAAGCACTGAAACTTTTTTAAAGTAGCGAACCCCCATAGAAACACCCCTGTATTCCAAGTCCAAGCCCATGACTACGCATATATCTTCATTAGAACATCTTTTTTATAAACGGGCAAATTCCCAAAAGAAATAAAATAATAAACTACTGCAAAAACCATTGATTACATTAAAAAAACCAAATAATATGTGCATCCTCCAAATCTATAAAATTAGAGGATAATTTCTCTTAAAATGAGTTTTATTGACTGATTCTGCCTTTGGTTCCCACGACGACCCAGGAGCCGAAAGAATCATGCACAATGAACTCAACCTGGCCGATTCCAGTTAGAGAATCCCCTGGTTTGACCCTTTGCAGAGTTCCAGATCCTTTGCGCGCAACCCAGGCGACGCCCGGTTGAGCCGCCTTCAAAACCCAGGAAACTTCTACCGGAGCATGACTGCGTTCCACATAGCGGTGGCGGGCATGCGCCACACGGCGACGATGCGTCACGCGCTTTTTTGCGCGTGAAGTGTGGCGCATGGGTTTTTCATGCGTCACTTTGCCGGAAACAACAGGAGCCTGCTGAAGCTGCGCGATGGTCTTTTCAAGAAGAGCTATTTTTTCCTTGAGAGC
This sequence comes from Pseudomonadota bacterium, assembly GCA_021845905.1. Lineage (GTDB taxonomy): Bacteria > Pseudomonadota > Alphaproteobacteria > Micavibrionales > UBA2020 > PALSA-926. The sequence goes on along the minus strand of JAJZVA010000014.1, from coordinate 8,277 downwards.
GCGCACCTCGGATGAATCGTCAGCCGGAGGTGCAGACTGTGGTGACGCCATTTCTCTATCAGACGCCATTGAAGCGGGCATCGGAGACGCCTCAGTTGAAACAACCGCAGGCATATGGTCCTGCACCTTATTCTGCCCGGCAATATCGACCTTATTCACGGCCGGAACGACAACGGCAGGCATAGCCTTGCCGCCTTTGATCTCAATCTTGCCTGGGTGGGGCCGCCCCATTGTCGGCATGGCCACCGCTGGCATCGGCATCGCGTTGTTTTCAGGCTTTGCAGAAGCCGTCGCATGCTCCTGCGACGGGATAGCAAACGGAGACGCCGGCGCGGAAGAAATCGGGGTAGAAGGCGCCGTCGGCATCGAAGGCATTTGCATCGGAGCAGAAGGCATGGACGGGATAGGCGCTGGGCTGGCTGATGGCGCGACCGGAGCCGGCGCTGGAGCCAACAAAGCCATTGATGGCGGCTTGTCATTCACAACTGGCAAAGGCGCATGCGGCGCCGAAGGCGCCATTTTTTCAACAACTGCCGTTTGATGCGGAAAGGGAGCATGTCTGATTTCCGCACGCCGGGCCATAATGCTCGCCATCATGCGTGCGCGCAACGGACTGCCATGACCGAACAGTGCAAGATAAACACCGCCCCCTGCCGCAACAATGACAAAAAGGATCGCGATTTTTAAAGCCGCTGAACTGCCACGCCGCGCCGTGCCGGTATCCGGCTGTTGGGGAGGTGCCGTCTCACGACCCGACTGCACCGGATCGTCAAAATCTTCCATATCGACATCAAGTTCATTATCAGTCATTTATTGCGCATCCTTCGTGGTCACGGTCTTGGTAAAGAATACCCCCATGGTCGTTCCCTTGGCGATAATCACGGTCGTAGGTTCCTCAGCCAGTTGCTGGAAAACGCTGCCGACAGACTGCGAAGCGCTCTGAACGCCTTTATAGATGCTCTGCTTCGCCGTCGGTTGCGCGTTCGTCGCCGTTATGCCGACGCCGCTTGTCGATGTTTGTGTCTGCTGGGTTTGCGACAATCCGTTGGAATATCCCGTCAAGAACGCCGCAGCGGCGGGAAGAACGACTTTCATCATATAATGGTGATCGACCGACGTCGCCTGCCCGGCGAGAGTCGTATTCTCGTCAAGCGCGACGGCATCAACCTTGTAACTGACTGTGTCTTTCACGACGGTATCAAAGTTAATGACCATATAGTCGTTTTGTTTACTGACCTTGCCAATCAACCGGCCTCCAGAAAACGGCCCGGAAAGCACTTCAGCAAGCACCGGTCCTGGAACATCGGAGTCGAGTTCGTTGAGCAACTGGGCATAATCAACAGTACCGGCCGCGACGATGACTTTGCCAGGCGTGCTGTTCGAGGACGCTCCCGAAGAAGCGGCATTTGCGGTCGCAGAAGATCCATCGGATCCTCCGCCCGAGGAAGATCCGGTATTTTTGGCGCTCGCCTCTTCCTGCTTTTTCATGCGCTCATAAGCCGATTTCGCATTGGTTATCTTGAGCGTCTGCGGGGCAAGCGGATTCTGCGCCTTGAGGATGACGCGCATCTGTTGCGACAACAACTGCACTTCTTTCGGGTCGGCCTTGATCACCATCTGAGGCCGGATCGGCTTCACCACGGGAACGGCGGCAGGCGGCGGGGCGCTTTCCATCTGGATTTTCTTTTGCGCCATTTTCATCTGCTCTTCGCTGGCAACGCGACGCCATTCCGCGAGAACGTCAGACTGCGGTGCCTGCGGTGCCTGCGGAATTTGCAAGCCCGCGCCCTTGGAGACGGCTATAGGCAAAGGCATCGCGCTACCACCGGTTTTTATGGCTTGCTCGGCCTTCTGCTTGTTGACTTGCTCCAACGCCTTGCGATAAGCGGGGTCGGCGATCTTCTCGCCCGGAATTTGCTTGGCGCTCGCTTCGCCGCTCACGGCGATGACGGACTTTGTCGCTGTTTCGGATTTGCCGGAGAAAATCATGTACCCGCCCAGAAGAACGGATACGCCGACAACAATGGCGACAAGCTTCAAGGCCGGATTGTTCTCCCATATTTCGCGCAAAGACGGTTTTTCAGCAACCTCTTTTTCGAAATCTTCCGGAGCGTCCAAATCATCATCTATCATGGCGTACCCTCAGTAGCGGCGATATGAACACGCACCATGTTTCCACCATCGGAAAGAAGGACAACGGGCGTGTTGTTAAGCACATAGACATTTGTTCCATCGGCGGAAGTTACACTGGCGCTCCAGCCTGGAGACAACAAAGTCAGCGGCGTGCGCAGATATATATCGTTTGACAGGCTCCAGGCCTCGGTGCGGCCATCCGTCCCGTCAACCTCCATCTTCGCAGCCGCGGCGGGCGGCGTGCCATCAAGAAACTGCACGAGATTGGCATCACCGCCGACGGTTGTTTTCAACCCGTCATGGGCGATCAGGTCGGGTTTTGCGAGCGGGCCGCGCTTGGGAATGCGCGCATCGAACCTGTAATCAACTTCTTTGAAACCGGTATTCAAGGTGAACGTGACAGGCGTCGTCAAACCCAGCAAGCGGATCGATATATTGCCCATCGTATGCGCGGACTGCGGCGTGATGCGCACGATGCTACCGCCTGATTCCGGCGGCGTGACATCGAACTTGCCCGCCCAGCTGACGTCGCGGATCGGCCAGGGCGCGCCGCTTGAATCGAGTATGCTCAACGTCGTGACGCGATCTGGCGACGTCTGAATGACCAACGGCACCTGGTCGGGCGCCAAAGAAACAGTTTTGAGAACGACCTTCGGAACAGGATCCGCGATCGGCGTTTCGGAAGCCTTGCGGCTTTTTTCGAAGACGTCCAGAAGTTCACGTATCTGATCGGGCGTCATGGGCAGGAGCTGCTTCACGGCATCATCAAATGTCTGCTGTTCCATCTTTTGCTTCTGTTCCGCGGATTCAGCTGCAATCTGATCGGGTGTCTCGACCGGAACATTGATGCCGAGCGCCTTAGCGGTCGCGGGCGCGGGCTTGGAAAGAGGCAGGTGTGCGGCGGGTCCCAAAGGATTGGCGGTCATATGATGCGGCGGGGCGGGAGCCGGCGCACTCGCCGCATCGGATCCGCTGTCGTTATTTTTTTGAAAAGCTTGCAATTCCTGGTCAAAATGGCTGTCGCTCTGCGCAAAAGCCGCGGAGCACCCCATGCCCAGCAACACCACCAACGACAAGCCCAAAAACAGACGTCTCATGCAACTCCCCTTTCAAGGAGGTTCCATCGTCCCTCCGGACGATTCATTCCCACAGGCAGGCGCGCGAGGCCTGCCGCTTGTTCAATTTCCATTTATACCTGCCCCCAAAGAAAAATACACGATTTTTTAATAGATATACCAAGAACTGATGCCAAGCGCCCTCGGGTTTTCCAGTGGCGAGATTTTTTGAACGACGACATGTACCGTGGCAACGGTCATTTTCTTGTTTGCTCCGGCACGAAACGTCATCAACAAAGGCACGTCAAACACCCAACTGTACCGCCCGTCGATCAGGCCTTCCTTCTTCAAAACAGGCACAGATTGCGGGACGGAGGTAATGATTTGCTGTGTGCTCATGATATTTTTTATAAGACCGCTCGCGATGAGGGCCTTACGAAAGCTCTCCCAGCCCGACGGTGTGAAAAGATGCTGGGAAACGCCGAAACGCTGATCGATATCGTTGAATCCGAATGTCATAATCTGACTTACCGCGCCGGAAACCCAGTCCGATACGGCGGATCTTCCCATATTGGGATAAGGCAGGGATACGAGCTGCATGAACTGACCACCGGACGTTTCCGCAAAATAGCGATCCCGGTCATGATGGGTTAAAATGACGAACCCCAAAATCGCAGTCAGCGCCAGCATCATCAAAGTTTCGATGCCGACGATGCGCATCATGATCTCCGCGCCCGCGCGGTAATCCTCAACCTGACCCAATATCAAGGAATTTTTTTTCAAAGACATCTGCTTAACATTCACCTTGCACGATCAACCGCCCGGGCTCGTCGTCGCGATCCACTGCTCAATACCGACGCCGCTTGGATTTTCCAGCGAAGGCACGCGGTCAATCACCAGCGTGACGTTGAGGTTGTCCGTGCGCGAAGCCGATCCGGACTGATAGGTGACAGCCAAAGGCAACTGCACGACCCATCTGTATTTCCCTTGGAAAACCCCCTCCTGCGTCAGGATCGGCGCGCTGCGCGGCACGGCGGAAACAACCTGATTGAGCGCCGTAATCGATTCTATGATGCGTGACTGTTGCAACGCCTGCGCAAAAGTTTCCCATCCATGGCGGGTAAAGAAGCGCGAAGATTGTTGCAGGCGACGCTGATAATCATCAAACCCGAACGTCATCACTTCGGTGCTTGCCTGCGCGGCCCACGACAGCAACGCCGAAGTGTTCATGTTCGGCTGCGCCAGAGGAATAAGTTGCATAATGCGGCCGTCCGCCGTTGTCGCGAAATAATGGTCCTGCGCCTTCGAGGTGCTCATATAAGATATAAAAGTCACCAGCAAACCTGCGATGACAACGGCCTCGATGACCGCAAGCCACATCATGTTGCGAAAACCGTCGCGATAGAATTCGTTGCGCACCAGAACCGTCATCAAAGGTCCGTTGACTGCATCGTCTTTTGGCTTTGCGGGGTTTTTTGCACCTTTCGCCGCCTTGCCGGAAACAGGGCTGTCGTTCTTTTTCAAAGAAGCGGTTGTGTCAGCTGAGTCTATATTCTCGGCGTGCGCCTCGCTCATTGGCTGGCTGGAAATATCAGGCGCAATATCAGACATCGTCTCGGTACCCCCGGTTATCATTAGCTGTCAGGATAGCCAGCCTTGGTTAATAACGTCTAGTCCTAACTGTCTATGAAGATTTATTTTTAATTGTTTGATATTCAAAACATTACATAAAATCAACAAGATGACATAAATATAACCTCATGTGGCACGCCTCTTGCTTTGTAGGGGGAGGATAAGTGTTTTTTTGCCGCCTATGGCAAAAGACAGATTATGGAGTTTAAATTATGTCATCGGTTTCATTAAATGCCGCTTTGTCAGGGCTACAGGTTGCCCAGCAGCAGATTGATACCATATCGAACAATATCGCGAATGCCTCGACGCCCGGCTATACGCGGAAAATTTTGCCCCAGGAAACGCAGATCATCGATGGACAGTCGGTCGGCGTCCTGACCAGCAATCTGACGCGCGTCGTCAATCAGGCTTTGGTCGGCGACGTCAATAGCCAGACATCAGCCACCAACTACACAACCGTCCAGCAAAGCTACTTCCAGCAAATACAGGATTTTCAAGGTTCTCCGACGGGAGGCACATCGCTGAACGATCAACTGACGAACCTCGCCAGTTCCTTCTCGCAGCTGTCGCAGTCTCCCAACGACCCGACCATGCTGAGCCAGACACTGACCTCCGCGCAGCAAACGGCTTCTCAGCTCAACGCCTATGCAAACATGATCAACGGCCTGCGCGCGCAAACGGAAAGCGATATCAGCGCAGGCGTCACGCAGGTCAATCAGGATCTAAGCAACATCGCATCGCTCAACGTGCAAATTTCAAACCTCGCCAGTCAGGGACAAAACACCGCCGACCTGCAAGACCAGCGCGACACTGCCATCAACGACCTTTCGAAATACATGCAGGTGACGACGACACAACAAGGCCAGATGATCTACGTCGCCACGCCGCAAGGTCAGACGCTTGCAGATTCAACGGCACGCACGCTCTATTTTCACCAGAGCAACATGCTGCCGACCTCCTATTATCCGGGCGGCGGCCTCAGCGGCATCACCGTAGGCAGCCCGAGCGGCACGGATATCGCGCAAAACAATCTCGGTGGCCAGCTTGGCGGCCTCCTCAATATGCGCGACCAGGTTCTGCCGCAATATCAGGCACAAATGGACGAGTTCTCCCAAAAGCTCGCCAGCCGGTTCGCCGATGAAGGGCTCGCGCTCTTCACCGACGGCAACGGCAAAGTGCCAGCCGACACCGCGCCACCGGCCACGCCGGCTTACACAGGGTTTTCCAGCCTGATTCAGGTCAACCCCGCCATCATCAACAATCCGAACCTGATCCAGCAAGGCACCACCGGCACGCCGCAGCCCGCAGGCTCGGATGAAGTCATCAACCGCGTCAACATTTACACCTTCGGCAATTACCAATATCAGCAGGCGACCGGCAGCGTGAATATTTCAGGCGCGACGCCGCTCGAAACGCAACTCGGCCTGACTACCAACAACAATATCGTCGGCACGGTCAACATCGCCGCCTATTCCACGCTGGCAACCCTGCCTGGCGTCACGGGATTTCCCGCCACGTTCACCATCCAGCTCGGGGCGGGTGCGGCGCAGACCATCACCGTCAACAGCACGGACACGGCTTCGTCCGTCGCCTCTCAGATCAACACGGCGCTCGGCAGCACCGTCGCCACCATCAACAGCAATGGCGACCTCTCGTTGAACTACAAAGGCGACATCACTCTCACAGACGGAGGCAACAGCATCGTTTCCGCTTTCGGCCTGCCCGCGGGCACGACGCCAATGCCCAACCCCACTTTCACCGTGCAAGTCGGCACGCAACCGCCAACAACGATCTCCATCACGCCGACGGACACGTCTGCCACGCTGCTTACGAAACTCAACGCCATTTCCGGGCTCACGGCATCTCTCAACGGCAGCGGATATCTCGTCATGACGCCGACGGACGGCGGCGGCCTCTCCGCCATCGACACCAACGGCGGGCCGCTCGCCGCCATGGGCGTCACTACCGCAAACGTCGCGTTTTCCACCTTCCGCCAGAGCAACGTCGGCCCGGGAGGCAATCTCGCCACCGGGTTGCTCGCCAACAGCACGCTGCAGAACTATATCAGCAGCGCCATCTCCGACCAGAGCGAGGCGGCCAACATCAACAAGACCCAGAGCCAGAACCAGCAGGCCTACCTTACCACGCTGACGACGCGCAACCAGAACACGTCCGGGGTTAACATCGACCAGGAAATGACCAACCTCATCCAGGTGCAATCCGCCTATAGCGCCGCCGCAAAACTTATCACAGCCACCCAGTCGCTCTTCACCGATCTGATGAATGCCATACCGTAAGAGATTAAAGGAGACAGACCATGACATCGACGAACAACGTATCCCTGATCGGACAGGTCACCGCACAGTCGCAAAACCTCGCCACATTGCGCCAGCAGCTGAATGACCTGTCGCAGCAAGTGACCACGGGACAAACCGCCAGCGATTACGCCGGCCTTGGCACCAACGCGGAGCCGGTCTTGAACCTCAATGCCCAGCAGCCGCTGATACAGGGATATCAAAGCAACATCACCAACGTCTCGAACAAGATGACAATGATGAACAGCGCCCTGTCGCAGATCACATCAGTCGGCAACAACCTTGTCGCCGCCATCCAGACTCAGTTGCAAAACAGCCCCTCCAATGTCGCCAACGTCCAGCAGATCGCCGCGCAGGGGCTGCAAACCGTCGAGGACATGCTCAACCAGAATATCAACGGGCAATACCTCTTCGCCGGGTCGAATTCCACCACGCCGCCTTTCGCCGACAGCAGCACGCTCAACTCCAACTTCAACAACGAAATCCAGAACTGGCTGGCGACCGGCAACACATCCGCCCTGACCAGCGCGATCAACGGCTTTTCCGCCTCGAACCTTGGCCTCTCGCCCGGCCTTGCGACATCCGGCAACGTCACGACCCAGGTCGACGCCAACACCAACGTCGATTACACGGTGAAAGCGGACGGCGCGGGATTCCAGGATCTGATCCGCGCGCTCACCCTCGTCGCCAACACGCCCTACCCCACAGCGTCGAACACCGCGACCGGGCCGGACTACCAAAATCTCATGAATAGCGCCCTTACGACCGCGCAAAAAGGCGTGACCGAAGTCAACAACACGGCGCAGACGCTGGCGGGAAAGTTCGCGCAAGTCAAGGCGATCGGCAACCAGAACACCTCCGACCTGACGATCGTGCAAAACCAGCTCTCCACGCTCACCAGCGCCGACACGACCAGCGCGATCACCGAAATGCAGGCTCTGCAGACGCAACTCACCTCGTCTTATCAGGTGACGAGTCTGGTCAACAAACTGTCTCTCGTCAATTACGTGACGTTCTAGGACGAATCGACATTTGAATTATCCCCAGATATGAGCGGCGGCGAGATAGAGAAAGGCCATAAAATAAAGGGCTTTTCGGTCATATCTGGTGGCGATGCGACGGCAGTGCTTCAGCCTGCAAAA
>JAJZVA010000013.1 GCA_021845905.1 Pseudomonadota bacterium | reverse complement strand
CGTGAAACCATGGCGCTAAGAAAGAAGTTGCACGCCCAACGGCGCGCCGCTTAAAATAGAAACAAGGGAGCCAGATTTACACCTTAGATTCCCGGCCAAACTGTCTGAAATTATCTGAAGACGTACAAACGTCTATTACGGCGATCAGGCCTGGGCGAAAGACGGAGAGATCCATACCGTCAACAAATCAGCGGGAGACGCGCTGTTCGATTATTTCCGCTTCGACAATAAAACCAAGACGCTGATCAAGCTCGACCCGAACTACGAGGACAGCTTCGCCGACGATTTCAACCGCGCCTACGGCGGCAACAAGGCATTGATCGTCAAAAACGGCAACCTGATGCTGGGTGAAGACGTGCTGATCGGCGCGGAAAATTCCCGCATCAAGACGCTCGATCTGCCGGAGCTTGCAGAGATGGGTCATTATTGCCTTTGCAATGCCCGCGCGCTGACGGAATTAAATGTCCCCGCACTCACGGCAATGGGTGCTTGGTGCCTTCAAAATATCGACTCCCTGACGATGTTCAACGCCCCCGCGCTCACGACAATGGGGGATTATTGCCTTCACAATGTCAATGTGCTGACTTCTTTCAGCGCCAACGCGCTCACCACAATGGACGAGATGTGCCTTCAAAATGCCCCCGCGCTGACGACGTTCAACGCCAACGCGCTCACGACAATGGGGGATTGGTGCCTTTACGAGGCCAAAGGGCTGACTTCTTTTACCGCCAATGCACTCACGACAATGGGTGAGAACTGCCTTTTCGATATCGACGCGCTGACGACGTTCAACGCCAACGCGCTCACGACAATGGGTGATTTTTGCCTTCGCAATGCCCCCGTGCTGACGACGTTCAACACCCCCTCGCTCACGACAATGGGTGATTACTGCCTTCGCAATGCCCCCGTGCTGACGCAGCTCAATGCGCCCCTTCTCAAAACGACGTTGCCCGACCATCTCAAACGCTTCGCATCCATATCATCATCCCAACCGCCGAAACGCAAGCTTCGGCGCTGAGGCCTTCACCCGCCGCCTTCACCGCCGCTTATCTGCGGGCGTTTTTCCGCGGTTTTGCGGGTTTTTCATCGAAGAGTTCGGCCAGTTTTTCGGTGATGACGCCGCCGAGTTCCTCCGCGTCGGTCAGCGTGACGGCGCGGCGGTAATAGCGCGTGACGTCGTGGCCGATGCCGATGGCGACGAGCTGCACGCCCGCGCGCGTCTCGATCCAGTCGATCACGCGGCGCAAGTGCTCTTCGAGATAATTGCCCTGATTGGCGGAGAGGGTGGAATCGTCCACCGGCGCGCCGTCCGAGATCACCATCAGGATCTTGCGCTGCTCGGCGCGGCCCATCAGGCGGTTGTAAGCCCAGAGCAGGGCTTCGCCGTCGATATTCTCTTTCAAGAGGCCCTCGCGCAGCATCAGGCCGAGGCTCGGGCGGGCGTGCCGCCAAGGGCTGTCGGCGTCTTTATAAATGATATGGCGCAGGTCGTTGAGCCGGCCGGGAAACGGCGGCTTGCCGTCGGCCAGCCATTTCTCGCGCGCCGCACCGCCCTTCCATGCGCGGGTAGTGAAGCCCAAAATCTCCACGCGCACGCCGCATCTTTCCAGCGTGCGGGCGAGGATGTCGGTGCTTATCGCGGCGATGGTGATGGGCCGTCCGCGCATCGAGCCGGAATTGTCGATCAGCAGCGTCACCACCGTGTCGCGGAATTCGGCGTGCTTTTCCTGCTTGTAGGTGACGGGATAGTGCGGATTGGCGACGATGCGCGAAAGCCGTGCGGAATCGAGGATGCCTTCGTCGAGGTCGAACTCCCACGCGCGCGTCTGCTGCGCCATGAGCTTCCTTTGCAATTTGTTGGCGAGGCGGGTGATGACGCTGTGCAGGTGCGTCATCTGCTTGTCGAGCGTTTTGCGCAGCTTTTGCAGCTCCTCCGGATCGCAAAGGTCGTTCGCCTTGATGATTTCGTCGAACGCGTCCGTGTAGATCTTGTAATTGCCGAACGGCGTGTTCGCGCCCGCGCGCGGCGCGTTGCTGCGGGCCGTTTCCGCTTCGCCGCCGCCGTCGGCGCCGTCATTCTCGCCGGTTTCAAAGCCGCCCTCCATCTCGGTCGACTGTTCCGCCTGATCGCCGTCCTCGTTTTCGCGCCCGCCCGACGGCGACGGGCTTTGCGCCGTCGTTTCTTCCTTGGATTGCTCCGCGTCTTCACCCTGTTTTCCGTCCTGCTCCGCGCCGGCCTCGGACGGCGGCGGCGCGTCCGCCAGTTCGTCGGGCATGTCCATTTTTTTCAAAAGGCTGTGCGCCAGTTCCGCGAAAGCGGCCTGATCGCCGCGCGCGGCTTTCAGTTTGGCGAGATCGTCGGCATCGACATGCGATTTCAGCCACGGCTTCCAGACGTTCAGCAACTTTTGCGCTTCGGCGGGCGCCGCGCGTCCGGTCAGCACTTCGCGCGCGTAAAAGCGCACCGCGGCGGCGAGCGGCGCGTCGTCCATGGCGGTGACGCGGTCGAGTTTTTTCTGCCGCGTGTCCTGTCGCAAAACGGCTTCGATGTTTCCCGCCGCGCCGGGATAATCTTCCGTGCCGACGGCCTCGATGCGCGCTTCCTCGAGCGCTTCGTAAACCGCGCGAGCGCCCGCGTCGGCGGGCATCATTTTCCGGTGCAGCAGGGGATCGTGATAGCGGAGCTTCAGGGCCATGCCGTCGGCGAGGCCGCGCATGGCGGGCACGACCGCCGCGTCGAACGCGTGCGGCAGCGCTGGCAGGTGAATGGTCTTGCCGTGCATGTCCACATCCGCGTGCTGGCCGCCGAACACGAGCGCGACGTCGTCATGGCCGGACAGGGCGCGCGCCGTGGCTTCCGTTGCCTGCTTGAAGTTTTCAGTTGGGTCGTGATCCTGCGTCATGAAACCATTTTATACGCTTGCTTTTTAATCGCGGAGAAAAATCCGCTATTGCCTATAAGTTTCTATAATACCAGAGTGTATTGCATAAAAGTAAATAATATTTACACTTAACCGCATTCAAAGCTGAAAGCCTGATTCGAAGGGAGATCTTTGCGGATGTTCGAGAAAAAACGTGCGGCGGCTGACAACAGCCTTAAAAACGGTGTGAAAGTTCTGGCCGAGTTGCAAACTTCGCATGCGGCGGAAATCATCAAAAAGTTCGCGGAGATCGATGAAACGGACGATGCCGCGGAAAAAATCGTGAAACTGCGCGCGGTGAAGGCCTATATCAACAAAACCGAGGCCGCCATCGACGACGCCGTGACCAATCTCGCCACCAATCATGTTTTCAATTTCAGGTCGGTATCGGACAAGTTCAAGGATTCTCTCGGCGCGGGCTTCTTCATAGAAGAGCCCAAATACAAGCGCCTGCAACTTCAGATGATCGGCCTTTTCAAAGAGCAGGCGGAGACGGACGGTTTTCTCTCCGACATGAACGATCTCAAGACCGTCGCCGAAAGCAAGCTCGTAGCCGCGGTCAAAAGTTGCGATCTTGGGGATATTTCCGGCTCGCCTTATTTCGCAGAAGCTTACAAGATCCACGAACCGTTGCGCGACCGCTTCACGGCGGCGGCGGCGGCCCGCGCGGCGCTGGGCGACAGCCAGCGCGCGACGATGGGAGAAAAAGCCGGGGGAGAAAAGGCGCCTGAAGCAAAAGAACCCGCCGCGGATCAGGCCGAAACGCCAGCGGAAGCCGCCCCGGCTTCGAAACCGGAACGCAGAATTCACAACTACGATAATCTCCGGCAGGCGGGAAGAAACCTAAAACAGGACGGAAAGCCGAAATAAGAGGCGGGTTTCGCGTCAGTCGTTGGCGGCTTTGACCGGCATGCGGTCGAAGCACCGCTGGTAATATTCGCCGACGATCGCTTTTTCCAGTTCGTCGCATTTGTTGAGGAACGTGAGCTGGAAGGCGAAATCCGCATCGCCGAAGATCTGCGCGTTTTCCGCCCAGTTGATGACCGTGCGCGGCGACATGACCGTGGAAAGATCGCCCGCCATGAAGCCCTTGCGCGTCAAATTCGCCATACGCACCATGCTCGCAACCGTCTTTTGCCCTTCGTCCGTTTTATAGGCGGGCACGCGCGCGAGGATGATGTTGGTTTCTTCTTCCTCGGGCAGGTAGTTCAGTGTGGCGACGATGTTCCAGCGGTCCATCTGGCCCTGGTTGATCTGCTGCGTGCCGTGGTAAAGACCGGTGGTGTCGCCGAGGCCGACGGTATTGGTGGTCGCGAAGATGCGGAAGGCGGGATGCGGGCGGATGACCTCGTTCTGGTCGAGCAGCGTCAGGCGGCCTTCCGCCTCCAGCACGCGCTGGATGACGAACATCACGTCCGGGCGGCCCGCGTCGTATTCGTCGAACACCAGCGCGCAGGGGTTTTTCAGCGCCCAGGGCAAAATGCCTTCCTTGAATTCGGTCAGTTGCTTGCCTTCTTTCAGTACGATGGCGTCCTTGCCCAAAAGGTCGATGCGGCTGACGTGGCTGTCGAGGTTGATGCGCACGCACGGCCAGTTGAGCCGCGCAGCCACCTGCTCGATATGCGTCGATTTGCCCGTGCCGTGATAGCCCTGCACCATCACGCGCTTGTTGTGCGCGAAGCCGGCGAGGATGGCGAGGGTGGTGTTCTTGTCGAAACGGTAGACGTCGTCCACGTCCGGCACGTTGTCCTGCTTCGCCGAGAAGGCCGGCACCTGCAAGTCGGAATCGATGCCGAAGAGCTGGCGCACGGAGACCATGATGTCCGGCAGGCGTTTGTTGGTGGAGCTGGTGATGATGGCCATTATGATTCTTCCAGTTTCGTGTAGTTTTGATAAGAGAGCTTGAGGATGGAGTAGGCGAGGTTGATTTTCTTCAACTGCTCCTCGGCCTCTTTGTCCGCGTCGTTGGTATCGGGATGATAGCGTTTGGCCAGCGTTTTGTAACGGCTTTTGACGTTTGCCCAGTCGACCGGCGGTTTCAGGCCCATGACGGCCAGCGCTTCGATGGCCGGATGCGGAATGGAGCCAAGGTGGATGTGCGCGTCTTCGCCGTTTTCATCCGCGCCGTTTTGCGAGAAATTCTGAAAAACATCTTCGGCGCTGAAGCCTTCATAGACGCGACGGCGGATCTTGTCGGGATCGGCGTTGCGTCCGGCTTCCGTTGAGCGCCATGTCGGGCGGTCCCAGACGGTGCTTTTGCTCATATTGCGCTCGATTTCAGCTTGGGACATTCCTTTAAAAAAATCCCAGTTCTGGTTGTATTCACGGACATGTTCGAGGCAAAACCAGTAATAGCTCTTGAGGTCGTCACGCGATTTGGGCGCCTTGAAATCGCCGCGTTCCGTGCATCCCGAAATGTCGCAGGTCTTCGTGACGGTCACGCCTGTTTCGGGCGGGTTTTCGAGCGTGCTCCAGTATGATCTGAATCTTGTGTACCACATTCTAAAATTATCGCTCTCTCTGCATTTTCAGGCAAGGAAAGCTTGCTGTTTGCGCGGCTTTCCCTTGCGATCTGGCCTGAATGGCGCGTTCATAGACATAATATTTTAAAATACACCCTTGTGTTGTTATAAACTTATATATACAATCCTGAATTGTATTCGACATACACCCTTTTCACATACCTAAACATTCATCGCAAAAAAAACGGAGAACACAGTCGTGATCGAAGATATCAAGAAACAAGACCCGATTTCCCCTCTGAACGGCAAAGACAGCCATGCGCAACCGCCTGCCGAGGCAGCGGCGCCCGCCGCATCCTCCAGCACGTTGCTCAGCAAGAACATCCGCATTCACAAGCACCGCACCAGCGTCCGTCTCGAGCCGGAGATGTGGAACGCGCTGAACGAGATAGCAACGCTCGAAGGCTGCTCCATTCACGACCTGTGCGGCGCGGTGCACGACCTCAAGGATCCGGGCGCTTCTTTCACCGCCGCGCTCAGGGTCTTCATGATGGAATATTACCGCGCCGCCGCCCGCGCCAACCCGCAAGTCCAGCAAGTTCAGAAACTGATCACCAAAGATCCGATGAAATCCCTCGAAGCCGCGAAAAAGAAGCTGAACGGGTTGTCCTGACCCTAGCTTTGTGGCCGTGCGCGCGTGAAGCTTGCGATTCTGCCGTAGACGGGGCCGCCGGTCGCGGCGCAGGCGTTGGCCTCTTTGGGGCTGATGTTGTCGATGGTCACATTCACCGGGCCCTGGCGTACTTCCGTGTTGAATTGTTTCGCCATCGCCCCGGGAACGAAAAAGCCGTAAAAAGTTGCCGCGTTGGCGTCTGCGGCGGGCATGTTCAAGGCGACCGTGCGTGTTTTTGAAGATCCTGAAACTTGAAATTCGCCTTTCAGGATGACGACTTCCTCGGGGCAGATGCGCGCCGCGGGTTGCATGCTCACCAGCGACGCATACTTTGAAGCGGCTGTGGTGTAAGAGGGTGGCAAGGGCTGCTTTTCTCTTTCCTGCTGGCTGAAATAATCCTTTTGCTTGTGCGGCTCCTTGTTGTGCTCATAGAGAAAACCGGCTGTCGCGAGAGCCGTTCCTGCAAGCGCGAGCGCCACGAGTTTTTTCTTTTGCATGTGATGCGATCCTTTTATCTGCCACTGTGATATTTATTATACATAATAAATTATTTTTATGGGTTTGTCAACCGTAATGGGGCGGAATAGTGCGGCAATGGTGGGGAACGGTGCGCTGATGGTGCGGAATGCGGGGGCGGCAATATTTTTAATAAATAATTAAGTTCCGTCTTGACAAAATTATGGAGAATTGTACACAGTAAACCATAATATTTTACTGAGCGAGTAACCGTGCAAACGCAACAGATGTTTTATTGGAAGGATACAGGCAATGAAGAAAAATAACGCCGCCGTCGATCAACTGAAGAAAAGTTTAGCTAAGATCCAAGGTGAAATCCAAGGCACCGCCGCCAATGACGGCATAACCGCCGGAACCGACATGGATGACGGCTCGGTTTTCGCTGGCGTCACCAAGGACGGCAAGAAAATATTCGCCATGCCCATGGACTTGGGTTTCACGGCAACTTTTAATGATGCCGCAAAAGCGGTCAAAAAGCTCAATGAGGAAAAAGCTCTCGGTCATGATGACTGGCAAATACCCGATCTGGAAACGCTGAGAACTCTGCAAAGAAACCGAAATCAAGGTTCTCTGAAAGGCACCTTTAATACAAGCAATAAAGGGGACGGTTCCGATTTTCCTGACTGGTACTGGTCGTCCACGCCGCACCGCGCCTCTACTGACCTCGTGGCTCTTGTCCGCTTCTCGGATGGCCTCGAGGGTTGGTTCACTAAGGACTACGGTCGGCTGAGTTGCAGCCCTGTGCGCTTGTCGCCGGTGTAGGTTCCGTCGCTCGGTTGAGGTCTTCGACCGTAAGGTCGTTAGTCATTTAATCATTTAACTATTTTCTTTTTGGACTGTCTCAGATTACTCACGTTATCTGGGGCAGTCCTTTTCTTTTTAACCAGCGTAGAGGGCGACAAAAAATTGGATTTTATTTTACAAAATACAGAGAATTACGTACATTAAACCATAATATCAGATATGGCATTCAAAAAACGGAGTAATTACGGCCTCACGGCGGCTTTTAGAAAAGGACAAGGAACATGGCAAAGACGAAAGAGATTAATTTAGGTGAAGATTTCGGTGCTGTGACGATCACGGTGAACGGCAAGCGCATCGAGATCGGCGCAAACGGCGAGATCGCCGGGATTGGCCCGGTCAACGGTAATGCCATGACTGCTATCTCCGCCGCGAAGACGGCATATGAAGTCGGTGAACTGACAAAAGAAGGCATCTATATCGGTCGCCTGAAAAGCAAGGACGGGACGGAAAGAGATTACTTCGCCGCTCCTACGGACGCACAGGACAGCAACGGCAAGAGACTTTCCCTGACTTTCAATAAGGCCGCCGAATACGCTAAAAACGCGACGGTTCTTGGTCACAATGACTGGACTGTCCCGACCGGTTGGGAAGACAGGAACGGTGCGCCGGATGTTCTGAATGAAATGTTCAATAACAAGAGCAAGGGTGCATTCAAAGGCACGTTTGACGAAACGGGTTCGCACCCGTCCGGTTGGTACTGGTCGTCCTCGCCCAACTACTTCACCGCCTACGCCGCGAGGACTCAGCGCTTCAGCGACGGCTTTCAGGTCGACGTCAGTAAGAGCGGCGGGCTTTCTGTCCGTCTCGTGCGGAGCTTAGCCATTTAATCATTCAATCATTTGCTGTTCCCCGCGCACGCATGCGCTACAGGCTGGCGGGGATGGGCGGAAGAGGATTCTCCGCGTCGGACAGTGTTACGAGACGTTGAAGACGATGCACAGCTCGCGCAAGTCGCGCCCGCCGATCTGCAAATCCATATGCCCGGGTTGAAGCGCGCCGCCCCATCGCGTATAGGCGTCGATGGCGCGCCGGTTGCCGTCGAGAACCCAAAGATAGGCCCGTTGACGGCCCGAGACCTTGAAACGCGCCATCGCCGCACTGAAAAGTTTGTAGCCGATGCCTTTCGACCAATAATCCTGTAGCGCATAAATGGCGCAGATCTCGATATCGCATCCGTCCGGCGCTTTTTCGCGCGGCGGATTATAGGCGAGAAACCCCGCGAGCGTTTCTTCGCCGTTCTCTCCGCTTTGCGCCCATGCCAGCAGAATGACGCCTTTGTCTCCGGCCAGCATTTTGCGCCAGTTTTCCTGCCGTTGGGAGACGTCAAGCGCATCGAGATAGGCTTGATCGAGCAATCCCGCGTAAGCCTGTTGCCAGCTTTTGACATGCATGGCGGCCAGCGCGGGCAAATCGTCTTGCGTTGCTGGGCGGATGGAAACAGGCGCGGGCGCGGCGTCCATCGCTAAACGGCATGCCCCATTTCAAGGAACTTCTGGCGGCGGCGCATTTTCAGCACAGGGCCTTCCAGCGCGGACAGTTCGCCGAAGGCCTTCTCGATGGCGTTGCCGACGGAATCGATGGCCTGTTCCGGCTCGCGATGCGCTCCGCCGAGCGGTTCCGCGATAATGTCGTCGATGATGCCAAGCTGCTTCAGATCCTGCGCCGTCAGCTTCAGCGCGCGGGCGGCCTCGTTGGCGAAGGTGGCGCTGCGCCACAGGATGGACGCGCAGCCTTCCGGCGAGATCACGCTGTAAATCGAATGCTCGAGCATGAAGACGCGGTCCGCCGCGGCGATCGCGATCGCGCCGCCGGAGCCGCCTTCGCCGATGATCACCGAGACCAGCGGCGTTTCCGCGCGCAGGCAGGCTTCGATCGATTTGGCGATGGCTTCCGACTGTCCGCGCTCTTCCGCGCCGACGCCGGGATAAGCGCCCGCCGTATCGACCAGCGTGATGATGGGCAGCGAGAACTGGTCCGCCATCGCCATCAGGCGTTGCGCCTTGCGGTAGCCTTCCGGACGCGGCATGCCGAAATTATGATGGATGCGGGCAGGGGTGTCGTGGCCTTTTTCCTGCCCCATGATGACGCAGGACTGGCCGCGGAAACGCCCGAGGCCGCCGATCAGCGCGGCATCTTCGCCGAACGTCCGGTCGCCGGCCAGCGGCGTGAAGTCCTGGATCAGCCGTTTGGCATAGTCTCCGAAGTGCGGTCGGTCGGGATGGCGCGCGACCTGCACTTTTTCATCCGGCGCCAGCTTGGCGTAGGTCTGTGTCAGGATGCGCTCCGCCTTTTCGCGGATGCGGGAGATTTCCTCGTCCATGTCGACGCCGCCGTTGTCGATGCTCTGCAGTTCCAGAACCTTGGCTTCCAGCTCGACGATCTTTTTTTCGAATTCCAAATGATAGGTCATGATCTCCATACCTCTTCAGAGCAAACCCGGAACGCGTGCAATCGCGCGCGACGACGCTTTGCTCTATAAAACAAACGCTTACGGCGCTACCCTAGCCGAAAACGGCAGAAAGAAAAAGGGAGCTTTTTTGCAAAAGCCCCCTTTATTCCAGATCATAGATTCAGACGGCGATTAGTTGCCGTTCGCTTCTTTGGCGAGCGGATGGTTTTCTTCCACCGCGGCTTTCGCCTGATCGCCGACCACTTGCGTGTAGATTTGGGTCGTGGCGATATCGGCGTGGCCCAGCATCTTCTGCACCGAGCGCAGATCCGCGCCGTGCTTCAGAAGGTGGGTCGCGAAAGCGTGACGCAAAACGTGCGGGCTGACGCGTTCCGGATCGATGCCGGCGTTGCGCGACAGTTCCTTCAGCAGTTGCGCGAAACGCTGGCGGGTCAGGTGGCCCGATTCAGACGTGCGCGACGGGAACAGCCACTTGCCTTGCGATTCGTTGCGGTCGGACATGAGGAACTTGGCGCGGATGTCCATGTAGTTCTTCATCGCCTTTTGCGCGGGTTCGGACAGCGGCGCCATGCGCTCGCGACCGCCTTTGCCTTCAACCGTCAGGTAACGGCTTTCAGGGCCGATGGCCGACAGCGGCAGCCCGACGAGTTCGGAAACGCGCAGACCGGTGGCATAAAGGATTTCAAGCAACGCGACGAGACGGACGCTTTCCGGGCCGCCTTGTTTTTGCGCCGTGCCGATGAGAACGGAGACTTCCTCTTCGCTCAGGATTTTCGGCAGGGTGCGGGTTTGCTTGGGGCTTTCGATGGTCGACGTCGGATCATCCGAGCGCGTGCCTTCGGAAACGAGGAAGCCGAAGAACTGGCGCAGGGCCGAAATGCGGCGGGCGATCGTGCGCACAGCCGTTTTTCCGCCGCCTTTGCTCTTCGCGTTTTCACGCGCGCTCAGCTCGGTCAGATAAGCCTTGAGATCGACGGTTGTCGCCGAATTGATGTCCTTGCTTTGCTTCTTGAGGAAAGCGCAGACGTCGGCGAGGTCACGCTCGTAAGCGTGACGCGTGTTGAGGGCCGCACCGCGTTCCGCGATGAGCATATCAAGAAATGCCTCGACTGTACCCGGCAGAGGGGCTTTGGGCATTTTAGGACGACCTGGACGTGCCATAGTTTTTTCTCCTTTTTAAAATTACCTAACGCACCCCGGCTGCTTACTAACTCTTTCACAAAGCAACCTAAAAGCGCATTACCTCCGTAACAGTGACATAAAACCGTATCCCAACAGGAAACGCAAGGGGGAAATATGTGAAAATTTATTTTTATTATTTCACTATCTTAATGTTATAGTTCAAAAAAACATCAAAGATCATGAATTTTATTGCTTTTCTCATATTCCAAATTCCGGTTTTTATGTCCTTTCCAAAGTTTCCTAAAAAACACTTCTTAAAGCATTTTCTAGTTTATTTTTATCGTTTTAGTCCTCCTGGAATGTTCCGGAACGGCAAAAATCATTTTGCCGATTCGGAACATTCCCGAAAAACCGCTCATAAAGCCGACCGGCCCTTGCCGACTGAAGCGCTCACGATTTCGTTTGCAGAAATTGCGAGGCGTCGACAGATTGCACGATCTGCTTCTTTTGTATGGGTACATTCCACGCCGACAGCACGATAAAGCCGCCGACAACGCCCACGAAAACCAGAAACACAAGAAGGGTAAGCAGTTTTCTTATCATTTCGTTTGCTTCCTTCCTTTCCTTCCGCTTTCGGAGCGTTGTTATGGACTGTAATCCTTAGTGATTAATTTATTACATAATACACCATGGCGTGTCAATATTTTTTTTCATAACGATATTATTATTATCCCTTTGATTTTAAATAATTAATTTGCAATAGCCTTGGAAAAACGATATTTTTTATCATGACTTTGGACAAAAAAATCATCGTTCTCGTCGGAATTATGGGGGCGGGCAAGACAAAAACAGGGGCGATTCTGGCGCGCCTTCTGGGAATGCCATTTATTGATTCGGATCAGGAAATCGAACGTATCGCCAACCATAATGTTTCCGAGATATTTGCCAAATATGGCGAGGCGGAATTCCGTCGCATGGAAAAAAAGGTGATGTTGAGGTTGCTCGACGACGCGCCTTGCGTTCTGGCATCAGGCGGCGGCGCGTTTATCCAAGATCAAATCAGAAAAACTATAAAACAAAAAGCAATTTCAGTATGGTTACACGCGGATATTGATGTTCTGGTTGAAAGGCTGTCGCGCAATAAGCGCAGGCCTTTGCTGCAGGGCGTGGATATCCGCCGGAAACTGGAGCAGCTTCTTGCCGCGCGTGCGCCATTATATGCGCAGGCCGATATAAGCATTGTCACGGACGATCAAACGCCGCAAAATAGCGCGAGGCTTATAAAAGCGGAGCTTGCCCTGTGGGCCGCCCGCGAAAAGGGAAATGACGTCTGAGAAACAAACACTCTGGAGAGACAAAGCTCTGACCGCGTCTGAAAACGCCGCTTCGGAAAATATCGTCCGCGTTGGCCTCGATATCCGCGAAAGCGCCAAATCATATGACATCCTGATCGGCTCCGGGCTTTTGGCGGAGGCGGGAGAGCGTCTTGCCGGTCTCTTGCCGTCGCGGAAGATTTGCGTGGTGACTGATGAAACGGTCGCCGGATCATATCTCGTGCCGCTGATGCGGGCGCTTGATGCGGCGGAGTTCAAGGCCTGTCCGCCGGTCATTCTTCCGCCCGGAGAGGAAACGAAAAACTTCAAACAACTCGAATACATTATAAATAAATGTTTAAGTTATAAATTAGATAGAAATTCCACGCTTGTTGCGTTCGGCGGCGGGGTGGTGGGTGATATCGCGGGGTTCGCCGCCGCCGTCATGATGCGCGGCACGGGTTTCGTGCAGATTCCGACGACGCTACTCGCGCAGGTGGACAGTTCCGTCGGCGGCAAGACGGGCATCAATACCGCGGCGGGGAAGAATCTCGCCGGCGCTTTCTACCATCCGAAAATCGTGCTGATCGACACCGACGTTCTGAAAACGCTGCCGCCGCGCGAATTGAAGGCCGGATATGCGGAAATTCTCAAATACGCGCTGATCGACGATCCGGCCTTTTTCGGCTGGCTGGAAGAAAACGGCGAGAAACTGCTCAAAGGCGACGCGGCGGCGCAAAAATACGCCATCGAAAAGAGCTGCCGCGCCAAAGCTGCGATCGTCGCGGCGGACGCGGACGAGAAAAAAGACATCCGCGCGCTTCTGAACCTCGGTCACAGCTTCGGTCACGCGCTGGAAGCAATCGGAAATTATGACGGGCGCATTTTGCACGGCGAGGCGGTCGGCATCGGCTGTCTGCTGGCGCTTGAGTTTTCGCGTGCGCGGGGCTTGTGTCCGGAAAAGGACGTGGAACGTCTGCGCGCCCATTTGCAAAAAACCGGTCTGATGACCGCGCCGCCGTTCGATGTTTCCGCCGAAGACATGTTCGCCCGCATGCAGTCCGACAAGAAGAACAGGGACGGGCGAATCGTCCTCGTCCTCGCCAGGCGGATCGGCGGCGCGTTCGTCGCGCGCGACGTCGACGGCGCGGACGTGCGGGATTTTTTAAAAAATAAATTTGGAGCTTGAAAAATGGATCATGACATCTGGCTGGATATTGCGGGATTGTTCGCGCTATTGCTCGGCGGGGCGTTTTTTTCGGCCTCGGAGACGGCGCTGACGGCGGCCTCGCGCGCGCGCATGCATGCGCTGGAGAACGACGGCAACGCCCGCGCGCGGCTGATCAACAGGCTGCGTCAGCACAAAGACCGCATGATCGGCACGCTTTTGTTCGGCAATACGATCATGAATATTCTGCTGTCCTCGCTCGCCACCGCGCTTTTGCTGCAAATGTTCGGCGAGAAAGGCATCCTTTACGCGACGATCGGCGTCACGGTGATGGTGCTGATTTTCGCGGAAGTGCTGCCGAAAACCTATGCGCTGCTCAATTCCGAACGCCTGTCTTTGTGGCTTGCGCCCGCCGTCGCCATCGCGGTGGTGCTGTTCCGGCCGATCACCTTCAGCGTCAACAAGCTGGTCGAAGGCTGTTTTCGCGCCTTCGGCGTCAAGCCGCGGATCGATGACGAGGACGAATACGAGGAGGAGCTGCGCGGCGCCATCGACCTTTTCAAGGAAACCATGAGCATCGAGGAGGATCAGGAGCGCGGCGCGATGCTGCGCTCGATCATGGATCTCGCCGAGGTCGAAGTCTCCGAAATCATGGTCCACCGCAAGAACGTGCGCATGATCAACGCCGACCTGCCGCCAGCGCGCATCGTCGACGAAGTGCTGCACAGTTCCTTCACCCGCCTGCCGGTGTGGAAGGACAACCAGGACAACATCATCGGCGTCATCCACACCAAGCTGCTTTTGAACGCGCTGATCAACTGCAAGGGCGACATTTCGAAGCTCAACATCATGAACGCGATGATGGAGCCGTGGTTCATCCCGGAGCAGACGACGCTGTTCGACCAGTTGCAGGCCTTCCGCAAGCGGCGCGAGCATTTCTCCATCATGGTCGACGAATACGGCGCGCTGATGGGCGTCGTGTCGCTGGAGGACATTCTCGAGGAAATCGTCGGCGAGATCAGCGACGAGCACGACGTCGCCGTCACCGGCGTGCGCCCGCAGACCGACGGCTCTTACATCATCGACGGAAAAGTCACCATCCGCGATCTTAACCGCGAATTCGACTGGGGCCTGCCGGACGAGGAATACGCGACGCTCGCCGGGCTGATTTTGTTCGAAAGCCGCCGCGTGCCGAGCGTCGGGCAGACTTTCACCTTCTTCGGCTTCCGCTTCGAGATTCTCAAGAAACAGAAAAACCAGATCAGCCTCGTGCGCGTCACGCCGGTGCCGGAAAACGGCGAGGGCGCTGAAACGGAGCGCAGGGTGGAGGCGTAATGTGAGGCCGCGCGAAGCATTTATGCGCTGGAAAAAACGCCGCGGCCGCAGGGACGTGCTCGTGCTCGGCGATTCGCACGCGGGCGTTTTCAATCATGCCTTGTTCGATACGCGGTACGGGGATATTTTCTTCGATGTCGCCGCCATTTCAGCCGCCACGGTTTCCGGACTGCGAAACCCCAATTCAAAAACGCAGGCGCTGCCGTTGTTCAGAAAAGCCGCGCGCAAATCGCGGGCGAAAACCGTCATCACGCTGATGGGCGAAGTGGACGTGGGGTTCGTGATCTGGTACCGCGCGGAAAAATACGGCGTGCCCGTCGCGGAGATGGAGCGGCAGGCGCTCGACAGCTACCAAAAACTGCTACTGGAGATTGCCGCGACCCGCAAGGTCATTTGCGTCAGCACGCCTTACCCGACGATCGGCGACGGGCAGGATTGGGGCGAGGTTGCCAACGCCAGAAAAGAAGTCAAGGCGAGCCGCGCGGAGCGCACCGTGCTGACCCGTCATTTCAATGCGGAAATGGAAGCGTTCTGCGCGGCGCACGGCATCGCTTATATATCGCTCGATGCGGCGTCTCTGGACGGGCAGGGGCTGGTGCGCGGAGAGTTGATCAATTCCGATCCGCTCGATCATCACTATGACGCGCCGGCTTACGCGCAAATGATCATCGACGCGTTTGAAAGCCGCGGCGTGACGCTATAAGGTTGAACGCCGGAGCCGTTATTTGCATTCTTTTTCGGCTTTGGAGAGCAGACGGCTGAGATCGCATTCCAGCGCGGCGCAAACCTTGAGCAGCGTGAGCAGCGTCGCCTGCATTTTTCCCGATTCTATCAAGCTGATGCTGGAGCGGTGAAGTCCGCTCAGTTGCGCGACTTTTTCGTGAGTGAATCCTTTTTGCCTCCTGATCAATGTCAGCTGGGCAACGACGGAAGCAATAATGGCGTGCGGCAAATCGTCCTGCATACCCGCAATCATTATTTGCTTGACGATATAAATATAGGTGAATATATTCACTAAAATGATAAAATTATGACAACGAAAATTCCAAAAAAACTCCATATGATCTGGATCGGCGACGAGAGCAAACGGCCTGATGTCTGGATGAATACATGGCGTGAGAAGCACCCGGACTGGGAGTTCAGGCTGTGGGGCAATGCAGATCTCGCGCAAAACCAATGGACATGCGCAAAACAGATGGAGCTGTTCAGGAAACGCGGCGAATGGTGCGGCGTCGCGGATATCATGCGTTATGAAATTCTTCATGGGCATGGCAGGCCTATCAGATCGTCGGCACGAAACTCCTGACGCCGCTCGTCGGCAGATATCGCGACAAAGTGAGGATACTGCCTTCCGTTTCATTTATTCCGCGGCATTTTCTGGATGACGAAGAAGCCATGATATATGCGCGTCATCATTACGGATCGACGCTGAAGCTTTATTGATTTCAGGTTTTTTGCCGCGCCTGTTTGGCAAAACGCTTCGCGGCTTTGAGTTTCGCCGTTTCAACGGGCGCGATGCCCGGATCATTGCAGGCCCTGACGGCGACCAGTTTCGCGCCTTCCGGCAAAAACAGGGATTGCGTCGCGCCGTGCAAGACGGACGTTTCGACTTCGTACTTGGCGAGGAAAAATCCCGCATAATGCAGCAGCTCTCGCAATTCCCGCGTATGGAACCAGCGGCGGTACTGTTCGAGGTCTTTAAAGGCGCAGGCCGCGTTGGGGTCGGGACCGGCGCTGCCGTTGAACTTTTCCTTCAGCGTTTCGTCCTTCAATGGCGTGCGCCATCTGTCCTTCCTGATTCTGCCCGCCCGGAAGATGCCTGACAAGGTCGCGCCGATATTGCCGCGCCCTCTGTATGGGCCGGCGCCGAACTCGTTTTGCACGCGCCATACCGTCTGTTTCTTCGTCATGCTTTTTTCTCCGCCCGTTTGGCTTCATCCCAGAGCGCGCGGCGTTCTTCGAGCGTGGAGTTTCTGATGTCTTTGCCCATGCGTTTCAGCCCTTGCTCCAGATGGCGGAAGCGGCGCTCGACGCGGTTGTTGGTGGTGCGCAATGCGTCCTCGGCGTCGATGCCGTGCCAGCGCGCGCAATCGACCAGAACGAACATCAAATCGCCCAGTTCGGCGGCGATGCGTTCCTTGTCCGGATGCGCGGCTTCGACCTCGGCGCGGAGTTCGCCCAGTTCTTCTTCGAGCTTGTCCATTTGCATGCCGACGTCCGGCCACTCCCAGCCCGCTTTCGCGGCGCGGCCCTTGAGCTTCGCGGCGCGGACGAGGGCGGGCAGTCCGTGCGAAATTTCATCGAGGACGCTGGCGTTTGGCCCGTCCAATCCCTTGGCCTTGCGTTCTTCGGCTTTGACTTCCTCCCAGCGGCGGTCGATTTCCTCCGGCGTCTTCAGCGTGTTGGCTTCAGGGCCGAGGATGGTGGGGTAGCGCCGCTCCAGCTTGTCGGCAATCGCCTTCGCCACGTCGTCGAAGGTGAAGGCACCGCGTTCCGCCGCGATTTCGGCATGAAAAGCGATTTGCAACAAAAGGTCGCCGAGTTCGTCGCGCAGGTCGGTGCCGGTTTTGCCCTGATCGATCGCGTCGACGGTTTCATACGCTTCTTCGATGAGATAGGGCGTCAGCGATTTATGCGTCTGTTCCTTCGTCCACGCGCAACCGTCGGGGCTGGTGCGCAGGAAGGTCATGATTTCGAGGAGTTTATCGATGTGTTTTTGCATGGCGGAAAATATACACACTTGTATAAATTATGTAAAGAATAATTTTCTGGGGATTTTATCATTGTAACAGCCGTTAATTTTTCTTAACATACAAACATGTCTCGCATTATACCTAATACAGCGTCGGGCGACGTCGCCGTATACGGGCGCATCAGCGGGCCGGTTGTGATCATCGGTTTCGGGTCCATTGCCTCCGGAATACTCCCGCTTCTCAAGCGCCATGTCGCGCACGATCCCGAACGGCTTACGGTCATCGACCCGGCAGGCAATAACAAAGAGATACTCGATCATTACGGCGCGCGGCGTCTCGATACGGCGTTCACCGGGGAAAATCTCCGCGCCGTTCTCGCGCCGTTGCTCGCCGATGGCGGAGGGCCGGGGTTTTGCATCAACCTCTCGATAGATGTCTGCTCTATCGAGGTCATGCGCCTCTGCCGCGAGCTGGGCGCACTTTATATAGACTCGTCGATCGAGCCGTGGCCGGGCGTTTTTACCGACCCGAACGCCGATCCCGCCAGCCGCACAAACTATGTCATGCGCGAAATGCTGCTGGCGGAAAAGCGCGGCAGCCCCGGCGGCACAACGGCGGTTTCCTGTTGCGGCGCCAACCCCGGCATGGTGTCGTGGCTGACCAAACAGGCGCTTTTGAACCTCGCCGCCGATTTGAAGCTTGACTTCGACGCGCCGCAAACGCGCGAAGACTGGGCGCGGCTGATGCAAAAATCCGGCGTCAGGGGCATTCATATCGCCGAGCGCGACACGCAAAAGACCAACCGCGTCAAAAAGGGCAAATGCTTTTTCAACACATGGTTGGTCAACGGCATGATCGAGGAGGGCGTGCAGCCCGCGGAACTGGGCTGAGGCACGCATGAAAAATGGATGCCGCCCAATGCCCGCAAGCACAAGGACGGCTGCCGCTCGTCGATTTACATGATGCAGCCGGGCGCGAACACGCGCGTCCATTCCTGGTGCCCGACGCCGGGGCCGCAATACGGCTTTCTGGTTTCGCACAACGAGGCGATTTCGATGGCCGATTATTACACCGTCGGCGATCCGTCCGCGCCGGAATACCGCCCGACCTGCAATTACGCCTACCGCCCTTGCAACCATGCCGTGTTGTCGCTGCACGAGCTGTTCGGCGGCGGCGACATGCAGGAAGACCAGCATCTGCTCGCGCCGGACGAGATCGTCGAAGGCATGAACGAACTCGGCGTTTTGCTCTACGGCCACGCGAAAAACGCGTATTGGTACGGCTCGCAGCTCTCGATAGAGGAAACGCGCAAGCTTGTGCCAATGCAAAACGCCACGGGGCTGCAAGTCTCTTCCGGCGTGCTGGCGGGGATCGTCTGGGCGCTGGAAAACCCGATGCGCGGCATCGTCGAGCCGGACGAGATGGATTTCAAACGGTGCCTTGAGCTGCAAAGCGCTTATCTTGGCCCGGTGCGCGGCTACTATACGGACTGGACGCCGCTGGACAGCCGGCTCGGCTTTTTCCCCGAGGATATCGACGAGACGGACCCGTGGCAGTTCAAGAACATTCTCGCGCGCTAATTTTACGTAAATTGAAAACGCAGGCCGGATTATTTTCAATTTTTCCCTGAAGAATTTCTAAACAAGGCGTATCATGTCGCAAGCCGACTCCAGCCAGAAACGCGCGCGGGAGCCAACCGACACCGCCAGACAGACCAGCCATGTTGCACGTAAAATTCAAGGATGATTTCAAAAGCTCGATCCCGGTGCTCTGGCGGGTGCGGAAAATGGTCGCGCGGACTTTTTCTCCGCTGATGTGGCGGCAACGGCTTCTGGTGTGGGCCTGCGGCATTCTCATCGGCCTGCTGGCGGCCGCCTTCAGCATGATCGCCGACAAGTCTCAGGCCGTCTTCATGAGCATCGTGCATATAAACCGCTTCATTCCGCTGGTGATGACGCCTGCGATTTTCGCGCTTGCCGCAGGCGCGACCGTCAAATGGTTTCCGAGCATTCCCGGCAGCGGCATCCCGCAGGCCATCGCGGCGCGGGAGCTGCACGACAAGCAGGCGCGCCAGTGGTTGCTCGGCGCGCGGAGCATTTTCGGCAAGATTTTTCTCACGGTGCTGTGCCTGATGTCCGGCGCGTCGATCGGGCGCGAGGGGCCGACGGTGCAGGTCGGCGCGGCCTTGCTCATGATGTGCGCTGCCTTCAAGGTGCTCAACACCGACCGCAGTCTCATCCTCGCGGGCGCGGCGAGCGGCATCGCCGCCGCCTTCAACACGCCGATCGCGGGGATCGTCTTCGCCATCGAGGAAATGGCGCGCGGCTTTCACCGCCGCAACAGCACGCTGATTTTGATGTCCATCGTCCTTTCCGGCGCGGCTTCGATGACCATTCTCGGCAGTTACAACTATTTTGGCGTGACGACCAAGGATTTCGTGCCGTCGACGGACTGGATTCCGCTGCTGGTCATCGGCGTTTTTGGCGGCCTCGGCGGCGCGCTGTTCACCTGGATGCTGACGCACGGGCTTATGGTGCTGAAAAAATTCACCAACAAAACACCATTGAAAAACCCGGCGCTGTTCGCGGCGGCCTGCGGCTTGCTCGTCGCCGTTCTCGGCCTGATGACTGACGGCGACACTTACGGCACGGGATACGGCCTTGCCAACGACTTGCTGCACGGCAGGCATCTGGTTTCCTGGGGATGCGCGATCGCCAAGCTGCTGGCCACGGCGCTGTCGTCGATCTGCAACATTCCGGGCGGCATTTTTTCGCCCAGCCTTTCGATCGGCGCGTCGATGGGCGCTTCCATGCTGCCGTTTTTCAAGCATACGGCGGAGCAGGTCATCGTCGTCATGTCGATGGTCGCCTATCTTTCCGGCGTGACTCAGGCGCCGATCACGTCCGCCATCATCGTGCTTGAAATTACCGGCAATTCTTTCATGCCCGCGCCGCTGATCGCCATCGCGGTGCTGGCCTCAGCCGTTTCGCAGGTGTTTTGCCCCGTATCGCTCTATCACGCGCTCGCCCACCAATATGTCGGACGCGCGTTGCAGGAGACGAAAAAATCCCGCCCGCATGAACAACCCCACGCGGAGAAGCACGCGGAAGGGCCGGAACAGGCGATCACTTTGGCGGCCATGCCTGCGGCTTCCGAGTAAATCGATATATTGAAAATATGTATAATGAATAATTTTTTACAATGGCGCGCTTAAAAATCTGTTTTCCCTTGTCATTTCAAGCGTATTCAGCAATATAGAACATCGCCATTTCAAAACGGAGCAAATCACTATGTTTATCACGCCAGCCTTTGCGGACACTTCCGCGCAAGCCGCAACCGCCGCCGCGCATGCGCCTGCCGGTCTGGATGCCATGCTCCAGACTCCTGTCGTGCCGCTGATCCTGGTGTTCATGGTTTTTTACCTGATGGTCATCCGCCCGCAAAACCAGCGCGCCGCCCAGCACCGCAAGATGGTCAAAGAACTCGAGAAGGGCGACAAGATCATCACCGGCGGCGGCCTGATCGGCACCGTCAAAAAAGTCGTCAGCGACGAGGAGGTGCTGGTCGAACTGGCTGAAAACGTGCATGTCCATGTCGCCCGCGCGACGATCATGACGAAGAAGAATTAACCGGCGAAGATAAATAAAGACTGGCCGGCAAAGCCGGTGGGGAAAGATTGAAATATGTTGCAGTTTGAAAGATGGAAAGTCGTCCTTGTTCTGTTCCTGACGCTGATGGGCATCCTTTACGCCGCGCCGGACGTCGCGCCGCCCAAGGCGCAGGCCTGGCTCGCCAAAAACATGCCGTCGTGGCTGCCCTCCGGCACCATCAACCTCGGGCTTGACTTGCAGGGCGGTTCGCACCTTCTGCTGCAGGCGGACATCGGCAGCGTCGTCAGGGACAGGGTCAACTCGATGGAAGACGCGGCGCGGAGCAAGCTGCGCGCAAAAAACATCGGCTATCTCGACCTGACGGCGACGAAGGACGGCATTTCCTTCAAGCTCCGCCATCCCGCGCTGGATCATGACGCGGCCTACAAAATAGCCAACAATCTCGAAGACAAGGCGGTCGTCAACATCACCGATGCCGGGCTCGTGACCGTGACGCTTGGCGAGGACGCGCTCAAGTCCATCAACGCGCAGGTCATCCAGCAGTCGATCGAAATCGTCCGTCGCCGCATCGACGAAACCGGCACCAAGGAGCCTGTCATCGAACAGCAGGGGGCGAACCGCATCGTCGTGGAACTGCCCGGCGTCGCCAATCCCGACCATGTCAAGAAACTGCTCGGCAAAACCGCGAAAATGTCCTTTCATCTCGTCGATCTCAACGCGACCGACGGCCAGCCGCTGCCCGGCGACATCCGTCTGCCGATGCAGAACGATCCGCACCAGTTCGTCGTTATCCGCGAACATGCCGTCCTGACCGGCGACATGCTGGTTGGATCGCAGCCAACCTTCGAGGAAGGCCAGCCCGTCGTCAGTTTCCGCTTCAACTCCATCGGCGCCAGCCGCTTCTGCGACGTGACGCGCAACAATACCGGCAAGCCTTTCGCCATCGTCCTTGACAGGAAGGTGATCAGCGATCCGCGCATCAACGAGCCGATTTGCGGCGGCAGCGGCGTCATCACCGGCGGCTTCACCGTCAAGCAGGCGCAGGATCTGTCTCTGTTGCTGCGTTCCGGCGCGCTGCCCGCGCCATTGCACGTGATGGAAGAGCGCAGCGTCGGCCCGTCGCTCGGTTCGGACTCCGTCGCGGCGGGCAAAGTGGCCGCATCCGTCGCGATGGTCGCCGTTCTTGTCCTGATGGCGGCGTCTTACGGGCTGTTCGGCATCTTCGCCGACATCGCGCTGATCCTCAACATGATCTTCATCTTCGCGTTGCTCTCCATGCTGCAGGCGACGCTGACGCTGCCCGGCATCGCCGGCATCATCCTCACCATCGGCATCGCCGTGGACGCCAACGTGCTGGTTTACGAACGTATTCGGGAGGAACTGCGCGCCGGGCGCTCCGTTCTCGCGGCGGTAGACGCGGGTTATGTGCACGCCAAGGCGACGATCATCGACTCCAACATCACCACGCTCACCGTCGCCGTGATCCTGTTCTCTTTCGGCACGGGGCCGGTCAAGGGCTTCGCGGTTTCCATGAGCATCGGGATCATCACCTCGCTCTTCGCCGCCCTGATGCTGACGCGCCTGATGGTCATTACGTGGCTGCGCAAAACACGCCCCACCAAACTCGAGATTTAGCAAAGGGTATCCGACATGCTCCGTTTCAGAATCGTCAAGGACGACACCAAAGTCAAATTCATGAGCATTCACAAGCTCGCGCTCTTCCTTTCGGGGGCGATGATGGTGTTATCCGTCGTGCTGCTTTTTACCCGCGGGCTTAACCTCGGGATCGACTTCACCGGCGGCTTGCTGGTTGAAATCAAGACGCCGATGGCCGTGCATATCGGAGAGGTGCGCGAAGCGCTGTCCAAGCTCAGCACCGGCGCGCCGACCATTCAGGAATTCGGCAACGGCGAGGTGATGGTCAAAATCCCCGGCAAGGAAGCCGCGCATGTGACGCGCAAGGAGCTCTATGCCGAAATCAGCACGCTTTTGCACAACAAGGTCGAGTTCCGCCGAGCGGAATACGTCGGGCCGCAGGTCGGGCATGAGCTGATCATGGTCGGCATCAAGGCTTTCATTTATTCGATGATCGGCATTTTGCTTTATATCTGGGTGCGGTTCGAGTGGCAGTTCGGCATCACAGGCTGTATCGCGCTGGCGCACGACGTCTGCGCGACGTTGCTCTTCTTCACCCTCACGCAGTATGAATTCGACCTCTCGACCGTCGCTGCCGTTTTGCTGGTCGCGGGCTATTCGATCAACGATACCGTCGTCGTCTTCGACCGCATCCGCGAGAACCTGCGTAAATTCCGCAAGATGCCTCTGCCGGACGTCTTCAACCTTTCGGTCAACCAGACGCTCTCGCGCACGATGATGACCAGCATGATGACCTTCCTCGCCATGCTGGCGTTGCTGATCTTCGGGCCGGAGGTCATCCGCGGCTTCACGTACGCGATGCTGGTGGGGATCGTCGTCGGCACCTATTCATCGATCTTCGTCGCGTCGCCGATCCTGCTCTACATGAACCTGCGCCGCGAGCCCGCTCCGGCGAAAAAGGAAACGGAACTGGCGAAACAGAGCTGAAGATGCTTTATGAACTGGATGGGGTTCCCGGTTTTGTTTTTCTGGGGGCTTGCGACCAATATCTTTCTAAATACTTTTCCAAGGATTCCGGCTCTTCTGCCGCTTCATAGTCGTGTACTTCGGCCTTTCCACCGGGTTTCACCGAGGATGAGCGGAACATGCTTCCATTTTTGTACCAGAATTGTTCCATCGTTCCGTCCGGCCACGTCGTGATGCGCGCGGGTTCATTGCCGCGGTGGTATTTTCCGTCCTTGATCCAGGCCTCAACTGTTGTTCCGTCCGGCTTGACGAAAGTGTGCTTGCCGTCCGCGAGGTCGAACCAGATTCCAGCGGCAGAAGTGCTGATCATGTCGAGGTTGATTTCGCCGAGGCGGTTGTTCTTCTTTATCTTCTCCAAAAAAGTGCCGGGTTGGGCCGGGCTTAAAAGATGCACGATCGCCGGTTCTATCTGGATGAGCTGGAGCTTTCTCAAGGCGGCATAGTCGGGATTTTCGGGCAGTAACTCCACGCCCTTCGCTCTGTAGTTCGCCAGGGTTTGAACGACCCAGTGCTCCATTTGGGACTGTGATTGTCTTACGAGAGCGGATCTTTCCAATTCCAGAGAGCGGGGATCGGGATCAACCTGCTGAAAGCGTTCAATGGCGTGATCGATCAGCGGGTGATCGAGCGGTAGATAGCGCATCATCGTGAAAAGCAAGGCGATGCCGAAACGATCAACCGTTTCATGCGCTTGCTTGGCGGATGTCGCGGTGGATATTTCCCCGCCAATCCGTCCCAGCTCGTCGAAGAACGTATCGCAGGATTGTTTCAAGGCTTCTTCCTCATGCGTGTCTTTCATCAATTCGCGCACGCGCATATGGTTCAGCATCAGCCAGCTTTCGAAACTATCCTCGGAACGATCGCTTATATAGCCATTGAAATGCGTTTTCTGCCAATCTCTTACCTCCATTACAGGATCGGGAAAGTCTTTTTTGTCCATCCTCGTGCAGGAAATATTGGGGTTCAGGATGGTGTTGGTATAATGATGGAGCATGTCGTGATTGCCCGCCGTCGCGACCGTTTGCAACGCTTCGAGCATGGCTTTCGGCCGGTGCGGCGCGATTGTTTTCATGAGGCTGTCGTTGAACGCAAGAATGGGAAAGCTGGTGCCGCTTGTCCTGTTGGCGTTAAAAACCTGTATGAAGCCGAAGTTGATAAAGTTTTTGCCTTTATAATTCAGCGGCCCGGAATATTGCGTCTCATTTGCGGTTTCAAATCGCAGAACAGCTTCCGGGATGATCGCGATCTCCGACAAAATCGTGTTTTTGGTGCGCGCGGCGACGGCGTTGAAAACGCTCTTGAGCGCGCCCGGGCTTGTCAAATCGCGCACCGCGGCGGCTTTTTGAGGGTTGATCGCCGCATCAAGGTCGAGCTGTTTGGATAAAGCGCTGAAGTAAGGCGTCAGTCGCTCGGCTTCGTTGATGGCCGCGGCCACGTTGTCTTCACGCAGAGCCGTTACAAAGTCTGAAAAAACTTTTAGTTGTTCCGGAGCGGTGGATTCGATGACTGGAACTTGCTCTGACATGTGCTGACCTCATTCTTTAATAAGGCCATGATATACATATATAATTAATATATCATTAACGTATTATATAACAATGGAATGCAGAGGCATGATACAAGCGCTCAGAGCACGATGGCATGGGCCTGATGCTTCCAACCTATGTTCTGAAACGTTGCGTTCAGGCGGCCTGATCTTCAAGATCCAGCGCGTGCTGCTTGAGATCGACCGAGACAAGCTGCGAGACGCCTTTTTCGCTCATCGTCACTCCGTAGAGGCGGTCCATCCGCGCCATCGTCATGCGGTGGTGGGTGATGACGAGAAAGCGCGTGTCGCATTCCTCGGAAATCTTTTCCAGCAACATGCAGTAGCGGTCGACGTTGCTTTCGTCCAGCGGGGCGTCGACTTCGTCCAGCACGCAGATCGGCGCAGGGTTCGTCAGGAACATCGCGAAGATGAGAGCGATGGAGGTCAGCGTCTGTTCACCGCCGGAAAGCAACGACAGGACGGAGGTCTTTTTGCCCGGCGGCTGGGCGTAGATTTCAAGGCCGGACTGCAACGGATCATCTGCCTCGATCAATTTGAGATAGGCCGCGCCGCCGTTGAAGAGGCGGGTGAACAGAGACTGGAAGTGCGCATTGACCGTGTCGAACGCGCTAAGCAGGCGGTCGCGCGCTTCCTTGTTGAGTTTGTTGATGCCCTCGCGGAGCTTTTCGATCGCGGCGACGAGGTCGTCGCGCTCGGTCTGCATGCCCGTCATCTGGTCGGTGATTTCCTGGCTTTCGACTTCGGCGCGGAGGTTGACCGGCCCCATGTTGTCGCGTTCGCGGACAAGGCGCTCCAGCTTGCCGTGCAGCTCGTCGATGGAGGGAAGATCTTCCACGATGAGCTCCAGCTTTGTCACCATTTGCTCGGGCACGCAGGCGAATTTTTCCTGTATCTGCGCTTCGATGCCGCTTTGCGTATGTTGCGAGGTATTGACGCCCGCCTGCGCCATCGCCCGCGCCTCGCGCGCGTCGGAAAGGGCGTTGTCGGCGGCGCGGAGTTCGCGTTGCGTTTCATTGGCGACGTTTTCCGCTGAAACAAGCGCGTCGGCGGCGTGCTGGCGTTTTTCTTCGGCGGTCGTAATGTGCGTCATCAGCGCCTGTTTTTCCTGCTCGATCTGCGCGGGGCGCTCGGCAAGACGGCTCAAGGTTTCCTCGGCAAGCTGGATGCGCTCGGCGAGTTCGGCAAGACGCAAGACAATGCGCTCCACGCGTGCGTTCCAGTTCGACATTTCGTCATTGACCTGCCCCATGCGGCGGGCGCGGGCTTCTCCGGCGCGGCGGATTTCCGCATAGGCGGTCTGACGCTCGACGAGCGTCTGGCGCTGCGCGCCGAGATCCGTTTTCATCGCGGCGATTCTTTCGCGGCTCTCCGCCGTGTCGGGCAGGGCGGCGAAAGCTTCGCGCGCCTCGGAGATTTGCGTCGCGAGGGCGTCGATTTCCTGCGCGGCGTTTTCGATCGAGGTCGCAAGGCTGGCAAGACGCGCCGTGACTTCCGCCAGCTGGTTGGTCAGTTGCGCGTGGCGGCGGCGGAGCGTGTTCAGGTTTTCGCCCGCCGTGCGCGCGGCCTGACGCGCGGCGTTGACGCGCTCGGTCACGCGGGCGCGCTCTTCCCTGACGCTTTCGAGCGCGGCGCGGGCGGATTCAAGCTGTTCCTGAGCGCCCGTGATTTCGGTTTCGAGTTCGGCAAGGCGGTTTTTCTGCTGCAGGCGGATCGCGGCGGCATTCTCCGCATCGGGCGAAACGACGAGCCCGTCCCAGCGCCACGCGCCGCCGTCGGCCGTGACGAGGCACTGGCCGGGTTGCAGTTGCGCCATCAGTTGTTCGGCAGTTTCGCGGTTTTCGACGATGCCGATTTGCGAAAGAACGCGGCTTAACGCATGCGGTCCTGTGACGCATTCCGACAGCGGCTTGGCGGCGGAAGGCAGAGCGGTCGCCGAAGCGAAGTCGGGCAGGTCGCGCCAGTAGATCGGCGCGGCGCCGTCGAGCGCGGCTTGCAGGTCGTCGCCCAGCGCGACGGCAAGGGCGCGTTCAAGGCCGGAGGAGACGGTCAGCTGATCGAGCACGGGTTCGAAATCCGTCTGCTCGGTGCGCAAAACCCGGCGCAAGGCTTCCGCCTCGGCGTTCAGCTGGCTGGAAATTTTCTGCTGTTCCTGGAATTTTTCCGTCGCTCCCTGCAGCGCCGTTTCAACGGCGTTGCGCGCGCCTTCCGCGCTTTCGATTTCTGCGGCGGCCTTTTGCGTTTCTTCTTCGGCGGAGGACAGCGCGGCGGTGATTTCATCCAGTTCGGTCTTCGCGGGGGTGTTGGCGATCAGATCCGCATGCTCGGATTCAAAGCCTGCCTTGCGCGCTTCAAGCTGTTCATGGCGGCGGACGAAATCGGCGATACGGCGCTCGGCGGACGCGCGTTCGGCTTCCTGCGCGGCGGTTTCCTCGGTCAGTTCCGTCAGCGCGAATTCAAGTTTTTCGACGGCGTTCTGCTGCTCTTCGGCGAGCAGGCGCGCTTCCTCTTCGCTGTCCGTTTGCGCCAGCGCAGCGGCGGTCAGTTCGGCGTTTTCAAGCGCGAGACGCTCGATGGTTTGCGCGGCTTCGGTTTTTTGCGCGGTTTCGTGCGCGACGTCGGCATTGTATTGCGCGATCATCTGTTCGGATTTGGCGCGTTCTTCCGCGACCTGACGCTCTTCACCTTCCAGCGTGCCGTAAGCCAGCTTCAGGCGTTGCAACGCGGCGGCGGCTTCGGCTTCGCTCTGGCGCAGATCGGGCAGTTGCGCGGCGGCTTCCGTCTGTTTGGTGGTGAGTTCGGTGACGGCGAGGGTTTTCTCGCGGACGATATTTTCCGCTTCCTCGAACGCGGCGAGCGCGGCGGTGACGGCGGTGGCGCTTTCCATCCAGCGCAGATAGAGCAGTCCGCCTTCCGCCGTCTGGATATGGCCGCTGAGATTGCGGTAGCGGGATGCCTGACGCGCCTGCTTCTTCAGGGATTCAAGCTGGACGTTCATCGAGCCGAGCACGTCCTCGACGCGGGTGAGGTTGGTTTCTGCGGCGCGGAGTTTCAGTTCCGCCTCGTGACGGCGGGCGTGCAGGCCCGAGATGCCCGCGGCTTCTTCCAGCACCATGCGGCGCTGGGTCGGCTTGGCGTTGATCATGTCGGAGACGCGGCCCTGGCTCACCAGCGCGGGCGAGTGCGCGCCGACCGATGAATCGGCGAACAGCAGTTGCACGTCGCGCATGCGGACATTCTTGCCGTTCACTTTGTATGTGGAGCCGACGTCGCGCTCGATCTTGCGGGAGATTTCAAGC
The DNA here is from genome assembly GCA_021845905.1 of Pseudomonadota bacterium. Lineage (GTDB taxonomy): Bacteria > Pseudomonadota > Alphaproteobacteria > Micavibrionales > UBA2020 > PALSA-926. Next base: position 45,351 of record JAJZVA010000013.1, on the reverse strand, counting down.
TCGTCGGAATCGTTCAGTTCGGCAGGTGCGGTGCGGTCGGAATTGTCCAGCAAAAGAGTGACTTCCGCCGTGTTGCGGGCGGGGCGGCGCTCCGTACCCGCGAAGATCACGTCGTCCATGTCGCTCGAGCGCATGCGCTTGGGCGAGTTTTCGCCCATCGCCCAGCGGATCGCTTCGACGATGTTGGACTTGCCGCAACCGTTGGGGCCGATGATACCGGTGAGGCCTTTGCCGATTTCAAGTTCCGTGTGCTCGACGAAGGATTTGAACCCGGTGAGCCTGAGCCTGTTAAACTGGACCATGTGCGCTTATTTTCCTTTGGGCGTGAGGCTGGCGACGATTTCCTCAAACTTCGTGACGGGATAAGCGCCCGCGAACTGCGCCGCGCCGTTGTTGAAGATGAACGTCGGCGTGGCGTCGACCTTATACTGGCTTTCCGCCTTCTTCATGTTCATGATGATGTCGGATTCCAGCCCTTTGCTTTGCATGCAGGCGTTGAACTGGCTACCATCCATGCCGGCGAGGCTGCCGAGCTGGGCCAGCGCCGCCATCGGGTCCTTGGCCTTGATCCAGCGTTGCTGGTTTTGAAAGAGCACGTCGATCATGTCGAAATACTTCAGGGGCGACACGCAACGCGCCATCATCGCCGCCTTGAGGGCGAATTTGTCGAGCGGGAAGTCGCGGAAGACCAGCTTGGCCTTGCCGGTATCGATCAGTTGTTTTTTGACCTGCGGCAGGATCTCCTTATCAAAGTGCGCGCAGTGCGGGCAGGTGAGCGAGGCGTATTCGATGATCGTCACAGGAGCTTTCGGGTTGCCGAGCACGCGATCCTGCATGGCGGCGGTCACGTCTATGCCGAGGCTTTTCGGCGCGGCGAGAAGGCTGCTGCCGGCGGGGATTTTCGTTTCCTGCGGCGCGGTTGCTGCCGCGGGTGCGGCTTTAGTCGCGGTTGCGGCGGCCTGCGCTATGGACATATTTGACAGAAATATTGTAAATGCACCCAAAATAACAAGAGTGCAGACGGAAATAGACAGACGCTTGCCGATGTTCAACATGACGGTTGTTCCTTCGCTTTCGATCAGTTTTTGTTTAGAATCTGCGGAGATTATAGACTTCTCAAAAGGCAAAAATCAACATAACTTAATGACTTATGGGCATATTTTTGTGAATTCATTAAATGTTTCGCGTGAAATATCCCCCTTAAGATATTGTATAAAAAAAGAAATGGGTTTATAAAAATTCTATGGCAAAAAACTTCATAAAAATGCACGGTCTGGGGAATGATTTCGCGATTTTCGATAGTCGCAAGGAAAGTCTGCATTTTTCGCCGGATCAGATTCGGAAACTGGCCAACCGCCACTTCGGCATAGGCTTTGACCAGATGGTGGTGATCGACACGCCGAAATCACCGGAATCAGATGTTTTTTTAAGGATTTACAATGCAGACGGCAGTGAAGTCGGCGCCTGCGGCAATGCCACGCGGTGCGTCGGCAAGCTGCTGATGGCGGAGCTGAAAAAGCCGGAAATCGTGCTGGAGACAAGCGCCGCGCGGCTGACGGCGAAAATGGCGGGCGACCTTGTTTGCGTCGATATGTCCAAAGCTAAACTAAGACATGAAGAAATTCCATTAAGTAATGAAGAAAAAACAGAATCTTTGCCAATCAATGAGGGTGTTTTGAAATATCCCGTGGCTGTGAACATGGGAAATCCGCATGCGGTTTTCTTTGTGGACGACGTCGCCATGGTGCCGCTGGAATTTCTCGGGCCGAAAATCGAGAGCCATCCTTTGTTTCCGGAGCATACAAACGTGGAAATCGCACAGGTGCTTTCTCCAACCAAAATCCGCATGCGCGTGTGGGAGCGCGGCGCAGGGATCACGCAGGCTTGCGGCACCGGCGCCTGCGCCACGGCTGTGGCGGGGGTGCGGCGCGGGCTGACGGAGCGGAAAGTGACGATCGTTCTCGACGGTGGAACACTGGACATCGAATGGCGGGAAAGCGACGGGCATGTGCTGATGACCGGCGATGCGGTCGAGGTTTATCGGGGGACGGTCGAGATATGAGCGAAAAAATCGAAATTACTCGCCTTCGCGAGGAGCCAGAAGACGTCCTGCCTCCGCGCGAGGAAGCGTCGGAAAACGGCCTGAAGATCATCACCTTCGGCTGCCGCCTGAATACCTATGAATCCGAAGTCATGAAAACCCACGCCAAAAATGCGGGGATGGAAAACGCCGTGATCGTCAATACCTGCGCGGTGACGGGCGAGGCGGAGCGGCAGGCGCGGCAGGCGATCCGCAGGGCGCGGCGCGAAAATCCGGATGCGAAGATCATCGTCACCGGCTGCGCGGCGCAGGTGCATAGCGAGAGCTTCGCCGCGATGGAGGAAGTCGATCAGGTGATCGGCAACGATATCAAACTCACGGCGGAAATATGGTCTGATGCAGCAAAGCTGCGGAATCCGGCGCTGATCGAGCGCGTGCGCGATAAATATGGCACCGCACGCATTCGCGTGGGGGACATCATGCAGGTGCGCGATACTGCGGGGCATTTGATCGCGGGGTTCGATCATCATGCCCGCGCCTTCGTGCAGGTGCAAAACGGCTGCGACCATCGCTGCACTTTTTGCATTATTCCTTATGGCCGCGGCAATTCCCGCTCGGTCGCGATGGGCGAGATCGTCGATCAGGTAAGAAAGCTCGTCGCGGGCGGATATAATGAGATTGTTCTTACCGGCGTGGACATCACATCCTACGGCGCGGACCTGCCCGGAGAGCCGTCGCTGGGGCAGATGGTGCGGCGTTTACTTGGCCTTGTGCCGGAGATCAAACGGCTGCGTCTTTCCTCGCTCGACCCCGTGGAGATCGACGATGATTTGTGGCGATTAATCGCTGAAGATCCGCGCATGATGCCGCATCTGCACCTCAGCATGCAGGCGGGTGACGATATGGTCTTGAAACGCATGAAGCGCCGCCATTTGCGGAAAGATTTATATGAAGTTTGCGAGAAGGCGCGGAGCCTCCGCCCCGATATCGTTTTCGGCGCGGACATCATCGCGGGCTTCCCGACCGAAACCGACGAGATGTTCCAAAACACCTATAACGCGCTGAAAGACTGTGATGTGACGTTTTTGCACGTTTTCCCTTATTCCGCGCGCATCGGCACGCCCGCCGCGCGCATGCCGCAAGTGAAAGGCGATGTGCGCAAAGAGCGCGCGCGCCTCTTGCGCGAACTCGGCGCGGAACATGTGAAGCGGCATTTGTCCGGCCTGATCGGGAAAACATTGCCCGTCCTCGCCGAAAGGAATATGGTGAGCCGCACGGAATATTTCAGCGAAGTCCGGCTGGATAAACAGATGCCGCTTGGGCAGATCGTGATGGCGGAGCTGGACGATATCGAAGGCGAAGTGATTAAGGGGCGCGTGGCGGCATGATCGGTTTCTGGAAGAAAAAAGAGCCTGAAGCGAAAGAGCAGCCGCAAGCACAGCCCGCCGAAGAAAAAAAAGGCTTCTTCAAAAAACTCAGCGAGGGCCTCAGCAAATCGTCGGGGAAGATTTCCACCGGCATTTCCGACATCTTCACCAAGAAAAAGCTCGACGCCGCAACGCTGGAACAACTGGAAGAACTGCTGATCACGGCGGACCTCGGCCCTGCAACTGCGGCAAAACTTGCGCAGGCTGTCGGCAAAAACCGTTTCGACAAGGAAATCGCGCCAGAAGAAATCAAACAGGCGCTGGCCGATGAAATCGAAAACATTCTGAAGCCCGTCGAAAAGCCGCTCGATACAAACGCCGCCAAGCCGTTCGTCGTCCTCATGGTCGGCGTCAACGGCACGGGCAAAACCACGACCATCGGCAAGCTCGCGCATCATCTCAAAGCCGACGGCAAAAACGTCATGCTTGCGGCGGGCGATACGTTCCGCGCGGCGGCGGTGGAGCAGCTCAAGGTTTGGGGCGCACGCAACGGCTGCCCCGTCATCGCCAAAGAAACCGGCGCGGATGCCGCGTCATTGGCTTATGAAGCGATCGAGCGCGCGCAAGCCGAAAACGCGGACGTGCTGTTCATCGACACCGCGGGACGTTTGCAAAACAAATCCGACCTGATGGCGGAGCTGGAGAAAATCAACCGCGTCATCAAGAAGAAAATCCCCGAAGCGCCGCATGCGACCATTCTCGTGCTGGATGCCACGGTTGGTCAGAATGCTCATTCCCAAGCGGAATTATTCAAAGAAATAGTTAACATAAGCGGTATTATTGTCACAAAACTCGACGGAACGGCCAAAGGCGGCGTGCTCGTTGGCCTCGCGGAAAGGTTTGCTTTACCTGTTTATGCTATAGGTATAGGTGAGGGAGTGGATGATTTGCGGCCCTTCACGGCACGCGATTTCGCCCTCGGATTAACAGGACTAGAAGAAGAATATGCCCGCACCGATTAAAGACGGCCTGATGACCACCAAGAGCTTCCGCGACGCGGAGAAGGCGCTCGCCTGGATCAGGGAAATCTACGACACCAACACCGCGTATTTGCGCGACGCTTTCGACGACTACTCCAAAGGCAAATGGCCGGACGGACGCGTCATTGCGCATTATCCCTATCTCGGCATCACCACCAAAAAAGCGCCGGTCATGGACAGCCGCCTGTCGTTCGGGTTTTTGTCGCGCCCCGGCACCTACGGCACGACGCTGACGCGCCCCGACCTTTATCACGATTATTATCTCGAACAATTCGACCTGCTGCTGAAAAACCATCCGGAAGCGGACTTGCGCATCGGCGTCAGCGACCTGCCGATCCCGCTGCATTTCGCGCTCGGCGAAAATTTCTACCTCGAGGGCAGCCTGACGCAGGAACAGCTCCAGCGTCTGCCGGAGTTTTTCAGCCAGCCCAATCTCGCGGTGATGGACGACACCATCCCCAGCGGCACTTACGAAGTCGGGCCGGGGCAGCCGAAACCGCTGGCTTTGTTCAACGCGCCGCGCGTGGATTTAAGCCTGCAACGGCTGAAGCACTATACGGGCACGACGGGGAACCACTTTCAGAAATTCGTCATGTTCACAAACTATCCGTTCTACGTCGACGAGTTCATCCGCCTCGGCCATGAGATGATGACGCGCGCGGACAATGCCGGGGGCGCGGAAGAGAGAAAGCAATATACGGCTTTCGTCGAGCCGGGCAATTTCGTCATGCATAACGCCAACCTCGACGTCAACGCAAAGACGGAAGGCGAACGCCAGGCGCGCGCGCCGCAAATGCCCGCCTATCACCTCAAGCGCGCCGACGGCACCGGCATCACGCTGATCAACATCGGCATCGGCCCTTCCAACGCCAAGACGATCACCGACCATATCGCCGTCCTGCGCTCGCACACCTGGCTGATGCTGGGACATTGCGCGGGCCTGCGCAACTCGCAAAAGCTCGGCGATTACGCGCTGGCGCACGCTTATGTGCGCGACGACAACGTGCTCGACCACGCCGTTCCGCTGTGGGTGCCTATCCCCGCGCTGTCTGAAGTCCAGATCGCGCTCGAGCAGGCCGTCTCGGAAGTGACGGGCCTCGATGACTACGAGAAAAAGAAGATCATGCGCACCGGCACCGTCGCCACGGTCAGCGACCGGAACTGGGAGTTGTGGGAGCAAAGCGTGCCCATCAAGCGTCTCAGCCAGTGCCGCGCCATCGCGCTCGACATGGAATCCGCCACCATCGCCGCCAACGGTTTCCGTTTCCGCGTGCCGTATGGAACATTGCTCTGCGTCTCCGACAAACCATTGCACGGCCAGCTCAAGCTTCCCGGCATGGCGGACAAGTTCTACCGCGAGCAGGTGGACCAGCACCTTAAAATCGGCCTCATGGCGATGAGCAAAATCCGCGCGCTCGGCTATGGCCGCGTGCACAGCCGCAAGCTACGCAGTTTCGACGAAGTGGCGTTTCAGTAGAAAGAGATGATTAGCCGACTATGTGCAGATCACGACCTCCGGCAACCTTAAGAGGCGCGATCACGGTGAAGAGGCGGGAGCATAAAAAATCTCCCCGAAGGGGAGATGACTACGCATGCCACGTCATGTGTGTTTCGCCACAGCGGAAAGTAAAACCCGTTAAGCCGATACGTTGAGCAACTGTCCACGGCCTTGCTGACCGCCGCCGTTGCCGCTGTTTTTCGATGTATGTTTGCCGTCGCCGTGTTGCGTACTCGCCGCAGGCGCCTGTTTGGGCTGCGTCTGGTCTGTTTTCGGTTCCTGATGCGGTGTGTTCACGGTGCCGCCCTGATAAGCCACCGCGGGCTGATAGGCGACGTTCGGTCCGTTCACCATTTTTGATCCCTCCACGAATCATTAAAGATAAACTTCCACTAATTTCATGATATCAGCGGCGCATTAATAAACCCTTAAGGGGGATTGTTCAATTATTCCAGATCCTTGAAGGCTGGCAGGGAGAGGTAGCGCTCGGCCATGCTGGGGATGATGGCGACGATGGTCTTTCCGGCCATGTCCGGCCTTTTGCCGATCTCCAGCGCCGCATGGATCGCCGCGCCGGAGGATATGCCCACCGGAATGCCCTCGGTTCTGGCGGTATGGCGGCACATGGCGATGGCGTCTTCGCTGCTGACTTTTAAAATTTCGTCGATCAGCGCCGTATCGACGATCTCCGGAATAAATCCCGCGCCTATGCCTTGAATTTTGTGCGCGCCGGGCTGACCGCCGGACAGAACCGGGCTTTCCGCCGGTTCGACGGCGATGGCTTTGAAATCTTGTTTGCGCGGTTTGAGGGCTTGCGCAACGCCTGTCAGTGTGCCGCCGGTGCCGACGCCCGCGACCAGCGCGTCGACCTTGCCGTCCGTATCGCGCCAGATTTCCTCCGCCGTCGTGGCGCGGTGGATGGCGGGATTGGCCGGATTGTCGAACTGTTGCGGCATGAAGCTTTTGGGGTGTTCATGCAAAAGCTCCGCCGCCTTGCCGAGCGCGCCTTTCATACCCTGATCTGCGGGCGTCAGGACGAGTTCCGCGCCGAACAACCGCAGCATCTTGCGCCGCTCGTAAGACATGCTCTCGGGCATGACGAGAATAAGCCGGTAGCCTTTCGCCGCGCATATGAAGGCAAGGCCGATGCCGGTGTTGCCCGATGTCGGCTCGATGATGACGGTATCCTGTTTGATTTTTCCGTCGCGCTCCCCGGCTTCGATCAATGCCTGCGCGAGCCGGTCCTTGACGCTGGAAAGCGGATTGAAAAATTCCAGCTTCAGCAGGATATCGGCTTTGACAGCGTGTTCTTCCGAGAGCTTTGGAACGCGCACCAAAGGCGTGTTGCCGATCGTCTGCCAGATATGGTCGTATATTTTCATTTCATCCTCTTGCAGGGCGCATGGCGAAAGCAGTCGACAAGATGGTCGTTGACCAGTCCCGTCGCCTGCATGTGCGCGTAGACGATGGTCGAACCGACGAACGTCATGCCGCGTTTTTTAAGGTCTTTCGAGAGCGCGTCGCTTTCTTTTGTCGTGGCGGGAATGTCGCCGCCCTTGCGCTTGTTCACAATCGGCTTGTCGCCAACGAAGGCCCAGACGTATTTGTCGAACGAACCGAATTCTTTTTGTATCGCAAGAAATGCGCGGGCGTTTTTCCGCGCGGCGAATATCTTCAGCCGGTTGCGGATGATGCTCTCGTCTTTCATCAGTTTCTCCAGTTCCGCGTCCGTCATGCGCGAAACCTTCACGGGATCGAAGTTTTTAAAGGCTTTGCGGTAGGCCGCGCGGCGCTTCAAAATCGTCTCCCAGCTCAATCCCGCCTGCGCGCCTTCAAGGATCAGGAATTCGAAGTGCGTGCGGTCGTCATGGATGGGCACGCCCCATTCTTCATCGTGATAGGCGTCGTAAAAGTCTTTGCCTTTTCCGACCCAGTGGCAACGTTTTTTTTCAGCCATTGCCGGAGACTTTTTTCAGGCCGGTCGAACCAAACCCGCCGGCGCCGCGTTCCGTTTCATCCAGCGTCGCGACGGCATTCCACTCCACGCGGCTGTATGCGGCGACAACCATCTGCGCAATGCGCATGCCGCGCTCTATCGTGAAATCTTCAGCGCCGAGATTGACGAGAATGATCTTGATCTCTCCGCGATAATCCGCGTCGATCGTGCCGGGCGTGTTGAGCACCGTCACGCCGTGTTTCGCCGCAAGGCCGGAGCGCGGACGGATTTGCGCCTCGAACCCTGCGGGCAGGGCAATGGCGAGGCCTGTCGGCACCAGCGTGCGCTCACCCGGTTTCAGGACGACCGGCGCATCGACCGCCGCCGCCAGATCCATGCCTGCGGAATGTTCCGTGCCGTAGTGCGGCAGATCCAGCCCTTTGGCGTGCGGAAGTTGCGTGACGGAAACTTTCAGTAACTTGTCCATAGTCATGCTCCATTGCGTGTTTGGCGGCTAGTCTAGCGGCGCAGTTTTAAAAATAAAGGGCTTTGTGTTTCGGGGTATGAGCGACCGTAACATCAGATTGCATACTGATGTATGTTGACAATGTAGAATTGTATATATAGATTGCGAGTGGTAAATTGGAGGAATGTTGATGGCGCGCGCGAAAAACGATGAAGAAGGCCCGAATCCGGTAGATATATACGTCGGATCAAAGGTTAAATCGCGGCGACTCATGCTCGGTCTCAGTCAGGAAGAGCTGGCTACGGCGATCGGCCTGACGTTCCAGCAGGTGCAAAAGTACGAGCGCGGCACCAACCGGATCAGCGTCAGCCGCCTTGTTGATATCTGCAAGGTGCTTAAAGTTCAAGTCGATTATTTCTTCGAGGGCAGTTTCGGCATTGGAAACAAGCCGGGAACGCGTAATCTTGCCATAAAAGGCTTTTCCGATACAAAACAAGAGGAATTGGAGCCCGATCCTCTGCTCAAGCGCGATGTGATGGAGCTGGTGCGCGCATATTCGCAAATCAAAAGCCCGCAGCTGAAAAAGCAGATCCTGGAAATGGCCAAGGCGATGTCAGTGTCTGAACCATCCGGCAAATCCGCCTGATTTTGATTGTTATGTAAATTTATAACCTGGGTGACGGCCTGCTATAAATTTCTTTTCAATAAAATTACATTATTCTCTTGCATTCCTTTGAAATGACGATATATTGACGCGCGCTCAGGCTTAAGGCCCGGGCGTTAGCTGTGGGAGACGATGCCCAAGACCATCGCAAAGTCGCACCACAAAACTCTATTTATCAGGAGTCAGAAATGGCAAAGAAAGTACAAGGTTATATCAAGCTGGTCGTTCCGGCCGGCAAGGCGAACCCTTCGCCGCCGATCGGCCCGGCGCTCGGCCAGGCCGGCGTCAATATCATGGAATTCTGCAAGGGCTTCAACGCCCAGACGCAAAAGATGGAAGCGGGCATGCCCATTCCCTGCGTGATCACGGTTTATCAGGACCGCTCGTTCACGTTCGTGATGAAAACCCCGCCCGCCAGCTACTATCTCGTCAAGGCGGCCAAGCTCGAAAAAGGTTCGGGCACGTCCGGCAAGACGGATACCATCGGCAAGATCACGCAAAAGCAACTGCGCGAGATCGCCGAAGCGAAATTGCAAGACATGAACGCCGCCAGCGTCGAAGCCGCGATGAAGAGCATCGCCGGCACTGCACGCTCGATGGGCATTGCGGTGGAGGGCTAAGCCATGACCGAGAAGAAAAAATCCGCCAAGAAAACAGCTGAAAAATCACGCTTCGCGAAACGCCTGCGCGCCACACGCACGGAGCAGGACCGCGCCAAGGTCTGGGGTCTGGAAGACGCTGTGAAATTCATCAAGCAGAACGCCACCGCGAAGTTCGATGAAACCATCGAAATCGCCATCGCGCTCGGCATCGACACCAAGCAGACGGACCAGAACGTCCGCGGCATGTGCTCCCTGCCGAACGGCACGGGCAAGACCGTGCGCGTCGCCGTGTTCGCCAAGGGCCCGAAAGCCGAGGAAGCGAAAAAAGCCGGCGCGGACGTTGTCGGCGATGAAGATCTCGCCGCGCAAGTGCAGAAGGGCGAAATCAATTTCGACCGTTGCATCGCCACGCCGGACATGATGCCGCTTGTCGGCCGTCTCGGTCAGATCCTCGGCCCGAAGGGGCTGATGCCCAACCCGAAACTCGGCACCGTGACGATGGACGTCACCGGCGCGGTCAAGGGCGCGAAGGGCGGGTCGGTCGAATTCCGCGCTGAAAAGGCGGGCATCGTCCACGTCGGCGTGGGCAAGGCCAGCTTCGATGAAAAGAAACTCGTTGAAAATATCCGCGCTCTTTACGAAGCGATATTGAAGGCGAAGCCGTCGGGAACCAAGGGCAACTACTTCAAAAAGGCGTCCTTGTCCTCGACCATGGGCCCGGGCGTCAAGCTGGAGCTGTCCAGTTTGGGCAAGGCGGCCTAAATAGAATTTTTCGAAGGGGAACCTTCGGAAAACCCTGTCCGAGACTACTGGTTCCTCCGAACTAAGGGGGCGTAAACGAAAGGCCGGTACAGACGAGGTTGTAGAGTTTATAGCAGACTGAGCATGTCGCACGTGCAAAAGTATCGCTTTATGGCTTGAACTTCGGGATGGGACGAAACGGATAATCAGGATACCGGTTATCCAAAGTGCAACCCGGTTGGGCGATCCCCTCAAAAGGAAAGCCCGCCATAACTAGAAAAGAACGGAGATATCCGTGGATCGTGCACAAAAAGCAGCGGCTGTCGATGAGCTGCACACAACTTTCGAGGAGGTCGAGACCATCGTCGTTACCCGCAATGACGGGCTGACGGCGGCGCAAGTCACCGAACTCCGCGTAAAGATGCGTGCTGAAGGCGTCAGCTACAAAGTGTCCAAGAACCGCCTCGCTTTGCGGGCGCTCAAGGGCACGCGCTATGAAGGCATCGGCCCAATGCTGAAAGGACCCGTCGGCCTCGCTACTTCGAAAGACCCGGTCGCCGCGTCCAAAGTCGCGTACAACTTCTCGAAGGACAATGAAAAGCTCGTCATCATCGGCGGCGCCCTCGGGGACAAAATGCTCGACGTTTCCGGCGTTGAATCCTTGTCGAAACTTCCGTCGCTCGACGAACTGCGCGCAAAACTGGTGGGCATGATACAAACGCCCGCACAGCGCCTTGCCGTACTCGCCGCCGCGCCGGCCTCGCAAGTGGCCCGTGTCATCTCGGCATACTCGCAAAAATAACCAAACCGTTAACCTTAAGGAGAACTAACAATGTCTGCTAACCTCGCAAAAATCGTCGACGACCTGTCGGCCCTGACCGTCCTTGAAGCGGCTGAACTCTCGAAGCTTCTGGAAGAAAAGTGGGGCGTTTCCGCCGCCGCTCCGGTGGCTGTTGCCGCTGCCGGCGGCGCTACCGCTCCGGCTGCCGAAGCCAAGACCGAATTTGACGTCATCCTTGCCGCCGCCGGCGACAAGAAGATCGAAGTCATTAAGGAAGTCCGCACCATCACCGGTCTCGGCCTGAAGGAAGCCAAGGACCTGGTCGAAGGCGCGCCGAAGCCGCTGAAGGCCGCCGTGCCGAAGGCTGAAGCCGAAGAAATGAAGAAGAAGCTTGAAGCTGCCGGCGCCAAAGTCGAGCTCAAGTAACTTCTGCTTGCAACAAAAAGGCCGGCGATGGGGAGAAATTCCCATCGCCCCTTTCTGTTGTTTTGGACTGCAAAGACTATAGAACTTTGGAACTACCGGAACGAGACGAACTTCAGAGATTTAAAAGCCGCGATATTCGGGTGCATTGGTATCGGGCTTTCGTTGCGAAGGTAACCCCTTCGGTGTGTGTGGAACGACGACATTAAGGACGAGCAAATGAGCGCCAAAAAAGCCCTGAGAACCCTCAACGACAGCAAAAGCTATACCGGACGCAAGCGCATCCGCAGATCTTTCGGGAAGATCCCCGAAGTGTGCGAAATGCCCAACCTGATCGAGGTTCAGCGCAATTCCTACGAAAAGTTTTTGCAGCGCGAAGTGCCGCACGCCGAGCGCGTCAATGAAGGTTTGCAAGAGGTTTTTTCCTCCGTCTTTCCGATCAAGGATTTCTCCGGCCGCGCCGAAATCGACTTCGTGCGCTATGAGCTGGAAGAGCCGAAATACGACGTCGAGGAATGCCAGCAGCGCGGCATGACCTACGCCGCGGCCTTGCGCGTGACGTTGCGCCTTTCGACATTCGACATCGATGAAACCACCGGCCTGCGCTCGATCCGCGATATCAAAGAGCAGGACGTCTACATGGTCGACATGCCGTTGATGACCGTCAACGGCACCTTCGTCGTCAACGGCACCGAACGCGTGATCGTTTCGCAAATGCACCGTTCGCCCGGCGTGTTCTTCGATCACGACGGCGGCAAGACCCACTCCTCGGGCAAGTATCTCTTCGCCGCGCGCGTCATTCCGTACCGCGGCTCGTGGCTCGATTTCGAATTCGACGCCAAAGACCTCGTCTACGTGCGCATCGACCGCCGCCGCAAGCTGCCGGTCACCACGCTGTTGCTCGCGCTCGACAACGACGAATCCTCAAAATACCGCGAACGTCAGGAAAAAGCGGGCCGCGCCGTCGACCCAGCCAAGATCCAGGGTGTTTCCGCCGAGGAAATTCTCAATTATTTCTACCAGACCATCACCTACGAAAAAGTCAAGGACGACTGGAAAACGGCCTATGTGCCGGAACGCTTCCGCGGCGTCAAGCTTCGCTATGACCTCGTCGACGCCAAGACGGGCAAGGTGAAAGTCTCCGCCGGCACCAAGATCACCGCGCGTCAGGCCAAGAAACTCGAAGAAGAAGGCCTGCAGGAATATCTCATCACCAGCGAAGAGCTTGCCGGAACCTATCTCGCCCACAGCATCGCCGATGACAAGACAGGCGAAGTGCTCTTCGAGGCGGGCGAGGAAATCGACGCCAAGAGTCTTGAAAAGATCGAAAAGGCCGGTTTGAAAACGCTGGATGTTCTCGCCATCGACCACATCAACGTCGGGCCTTATATCCGCAACACGCTGGTCGCGGACAAATGCCGCAACCGCGAAGACGCGCTGATAGACATCTACCGCGTCATGCGCCCCGGCGAACCGCCGACCTTGGACTCCGCCGACGCGCTGTTCCGCGGCCTGTTCTTCCAGCAGGACCGCTACGACCTGTCGCCCGTCGGCCGCGTGAAGATGAACGCGCGCCTCGACATCAAAACCGATGACCAGATGCGTCTCCTGCGCAAGGACGACATTTTCTCCATCCTCAAAATCCTCGTCGACCTGAAGGACGGGCGCGGCGAGGTCGACGATATCGATCACCTCGGCAACCGCCGTGTGCGTTCGGTCGGCGAACTGATGGAAAACCAGTACCGTATCGGCCTGATGCGCATGGAACGCGCGATAAAGGAACGTATGGGCTCGGTCGATATCGACACTGCCATGCCGCACGACCTGATCAACGCCAAGCCCGCCGCCGCTGCGGTGCGCGAATTCTTCGGCTCGTCGCAGCTCTCGCAGTTCATGGACCAGACGAATCCGCTGTCCGAAATCACCCACAAGCGCCGCATGTCGGCTCTCGGGCCCGGCGGACTGACCCGCGAACGCGCAGGCTTTGAAGTCCGCGACGTGCACCCCACGCACTATGGCCGCATCTGCCCGATCGAAACGCCTGAAGGCCCGAACATCGGCCTGATCAACTCGCTCGCGACTTATGCCCGTATCAACCAGTACGGCTTCATCGAAAGCCCGTACCGCAAGGTCGTGAACGGCAAGGTGACGGACGACGTCGTTTACATGTCGGCGATGGAAGAGGGCAAATACACCATCGCGCAGGCCAACGCCGTGCTCGACGCCAAAGGCGCCTTCGTCAACGATCTCGTGTCCTGCCGCAAGAACGGCGATTACCTGCTGATCCAGCCGGACCAGATCGAATTCATCGACGTGTCGCCGAAACAGATCGTTTCCGTCGCCGCGGCGCTGATCCCGTTCCTTGAGAACGACGACGCGAACCGCGCGCTGATGGGTTCGAACATGCAACGTCAGGCCGTGCCGCTGATGCGCTCCGACGCGCCGCTGGTCGGTACCGGCATGGAATACGCCGTTGCCCGCGATTCCGGCGCCGCGATCACGGCGTTGCGCTCTGGCATCGTCGACCAGGTCGACGCCAACCGCATCGTCATCCACGCGACCGACGAAAAAGACTCCACCAAGGCGACGGTCGATATTTACAAACTCAAGAAGTTCTCGCGTTCCAACCAGTCTACCTGCATCACGCAGCGCCCGCTGGTGAAAGTCGGCGACCGCATTGAAGCCGGCGACATCATCGGCGACGGTCCTTCGACGGAACTGGGCGAACTTGCCCTCGGCCGCAACGTGCTGGTCGCGTTCATGCCGTGGAACGGGTACAACTTCGAAGACTCCATCCTGATCTCCGAACGCATCGCCCGCGACGACGTCTTTACCTCGATCCACATCGAGGAATTCGAAGTCATGGCGCGCGACACCAAACTCGGTCAGGAAGACATCACCCGCGACATCCCGAACGTCGGCGAAGAGGGCCTCAAGCACCTCGACGAGGCCGGTATCGTCTACATCGGCGCTGAAGTGAAGGCGGGCGACATTCTCGTCGGCAAGGTCACGCCGAAGGGCGAAAGCCCGATGACCCCGGAAGAAAAGCTTCTGCGCGCCATCTTCGGAGAAAAAGCCTCCGACGTGAAGGACAGCTCTCTGCGTCTGCCGCCGGGCGTTTCCGGCACAGTGGTCGAAGTGCGCGTCTTCTCCCGCCGCGGCGTGGACAAAGACCAGCGCGCCATGTCCATCGAGCGCGACGAGATCGAACGTCTCGCCAAGGACCGCGACGACGAACGCCGCATTTACGAACGCGGCTACTACGGGCGCTTGCGCGAGATCCTCAACGGCAAGACTGCCGCGAAGGCCGTGGGCGAGATCAAGAAGGGCGACAAGATCACCGTCGCGGCTCTTGAAGCGCTCAAGAAGGTCGAATGGCGCGAGATCGTCGTCACCGAGGACGCGACCATGGAAACCATCGAGAGTATGGGCCAGACCTTCGACCGCGCGATCGACGATTTGACGCAGCGCTTCGAAAACAAAGTTGAAAAACTCCAGCGCGGCGATGAAATGCTCCCCGGCGTGATGAAGATGGTCAAGGTCTTCGTCGCCGTGAAGCGCAAGCTCCAGCCCGGCGACAAGATGGCCGGCCGTCACGGCAACAAGGGGGTCGTCTCGCGCATCATGCCGCTCGAGAACATGCCTTATCTTGAAGACGGCACGCCGGTCGACCTCGTCCTGAACCCGCTGGGCGTGCCGTCGCGCATGAACGTCGGGCAGATCCTTGAAACGCACCTCGGCTGGGCCTCCGCCTCGCTGGGCAAGAAGATCGGCGAAGTCATCGACACCATGCAGAGAACGCAGGATGTCGCGGCGCGCGAAAAGCTCGAAAAAGACCTGCATCAGAAGCTGAAGGTCGTTTACGGCGAAAAAGCCTACAAGGAAGACGTCCTCCCGCTGAAGGAAGACGACCTGATGGAAATGTGCGGCAACATCCGCACCGGCGTGCCGATCGCGACGCCGGTGTTCGACGGCGCCGTCGAAGCGGACATCAACGAGTTGCTCACTGCGGCGGGTCTCAACGTCAGCGGTCAGGTGATGTTGACCGACGGTCGCACCGGAGAAAGGTTCGAGCGTCCCGTCACCGTCGGCTACATTTACATGCTGAAGCTCCACCACCTCGTTGACGACAAGATCCACGCCCGTTCGATCGGCCCGTACTCGCTTGTCACGCAACAGCCCCTCGGCGGCAAGGCCCAGTTCGGCGGCCAGCGCTTCGGGGAAATGGAAGTCTGGGCGCTGCAAGCTTATGGCGCGGCCTACACGTTGCAGGAGATGCTGACCGTCAAGTCGGACGACGTCGCGGGCCGCACCAAGGCCTACGAATCAGTTGTCCGCGGCGACGACATCTTCGAGATCGGCATACCCGAATCCTTCAACGTTCTGGTGAAGGAATTGCGGTCGCTCGGCCTCAATGTTGACCTGAAACAATCCGTTAATTCCTAAGAAGCGGGAGAAAACATACAATGAATGAAGTCATGAACATTTTCGGTCAGGTCAGCGGCACGCAAAGCTTCGACCAGATCCGCATCTCGATCGCGTCGCCCGACCAGATCTCGTCCTGGTCGTTCGGTGAAATCAAGAAGCCCGAAACCATCAACTACCGCACCTTCAAGCCGGAAAAAGACGGCCTGTTCTGCGCGCGCATCTTCGGCCCCGTGAAGGATTACGAATGCCTTTGCGGCAAATACAAGCGCATGAAGTACAAGGGCATCATCTGCGAGAAGTGCGGCGTTGAAGTCACGCTCTCCAAGGTGCGCCGCGACCGCATGGGCCACATCGCGCTGGCCGCGCCCGTCGCGCATATCTGGTTCCTGAAGTCGCTGCCGTGCCGCATCGGCCTGATGATGGACATGACGCTGAAAGACCTTGAAAAGGTCCTCTACTTCGAATCCTATATCGTGCTCGACGCGGGCATGACGACGCTGAAGCCCTTGCAGCTTCTCACCGAAGAGGAATACGCCGACGCCGTCGACAAGTTCGGCGAAGACGCATTCCGTGCTGGCATCGGCGCCGAAGCCTTGAAAGAACTTCTTTCCAATCTCAAGCTCGACGAAGAAAAAGCGAAGATGGAAGAGGAACTGTCGGGGCCGCTCTCCGACGCCAAACGCAAAAAACTCGTCAAGCGCCTGAAGCTGGTCGACGCGTTCCTGAGTTCCGGCACACGCCCCGAATGGATGATCCTCGACGTCGTTCCTGTCATTCCGCCGGAACTGCGTCCGCTGGTGCCGCTGGACGGCGGCCGTTTCGCGACGTCGGACCTGAACGATCTCTACCGCCGCGTCATCAACCGCAACAACCGTCTGCGCCGCCTGATGGAACTGCGCGCGCCGGACATCATCATCCGCAACGAAAAACGCATGCTGCAGGAAGCCGTCGACGCGCTGTTCGACAACGGCCGCCGCGGTCGCGTCATCACCGGCGCGAACAAGCGTCCGCTCAAATCCCTTGCCGACATGCTGAAAGGCAAGCAAGGCCGCTTCCGCCAGAACCTGCTCGGCAAACGTGTCGACTATTCGGGCCGTTCGGTCATCGTCGTCGGGCCTGAGTTGAAACTGCACCAGTGCGGTCTGCCGAAGAAGATGGCTTTGGAACTTTTCAAGCCGTTTATCTACAACAAGCTGTCGCTTTACGGGCTTGCCTCGACGGTGAAAGCCGCCAAGCGCATGGTCGAAAAAGAGCGCCCAGAAGTGTGGGATATCCTCGAGGAAGTCATCCGCGAGCATCCCGTGCTGCTGAACCGCGCGCCGACGCTGCACCGCCTTGGCATTCAGGCGTTCGAGCCCGTGCTAATCGAAGGCAAGGCGATCCAGCTTCACCCGCTGGTCTGCACGGCGTTCAACGCCGACTTCGACGGCGACCAGATGGCGGTTCACGTGCCTCTGTCGATAGAATCGCAGGTCGAGGCCCGCGTGCTGATGATGTCCACCAACAACATTCTCCGCCCCGCAGACGGCAAGCCGATCATCGTGCCGTCGCAGGATATCGTTCTCGGCCTTTACTATCTCTCCATGGCTTTCGACGGACTGAAGGGCGAGGGCATGTCGTTCGGCAACATCGCGGAAATCGAGATGGCGCTGTTCAACAAGGAAGTGACGCTCCACACCAAGATCAAGGCGCGCTACAACACCGTCGATGAAAACGGCAACCCGAAGACGATCCGCGTTGAAACGACGCCGGGCCGCATGATGATTTCGCAGGTTCTGCCGCGTCACCCCAAGGTGCCGTTCGACGTCATCAACCGCGTTTTGACCAAGAAGGACGTCTCCAACCTGATCGACGTGGTCTATCGTCACTGCGGCCAAAAGGAAACAGTCATTTTCTGCGACCGCATGATGGGCCTCGGCTTCGCCAATGCGTGCAAGGCCGGACTTTCGTTCGGCAAGGACGACCTGATCATTCCCGAAGAAAAGACCGCGCTCGTCTCCGCCGCGAACGACCGCGTCAAGGAGTTCGAACAGCAATATCAGGACGGCCTGATCACCAAGGGCGAAAAATACAACAAGGTCATCGATATCTGGTCTTCCTGCACCGACGACGTGACCAAGGAAATGATGAACGCCATTTCCAAGCCGCAATCGCTCGGCTACATGAACTCGGTCTATATGATGGCGCACTCAGGCGCGCGGGGCTCGACCATGCAGATCCGCCAGCTCGCGGGCATGCGCGGTCTGATGGCCAAGCCGTCGGGCGAGATCATCGAAGCGCCGATCATCTCGAACTTTAAGGAAGGCCTGACCGTTCTCGAATACTTCAACTCCACGCACGGCGCCCGCAAGGGTCTGGCCGACACGGCGTTGAAGACGGCGAACTCAGGTTATCTGACCCGCCGTCTCGTCGACGTCGCGCAGGACGCGATCATCACCGAGGAGGATTGCGGAACGGATGCGGGCTTCACCGTCCGTCCCGTTATCGAAGGCGGCGACGTCATCGTCTCGCTGGCCGAGCGCATCCTTGGCCGCACGACGGCGAAGGACGTTGCCGATCCGATCTCCGGCGTGGTTCTCGTCAAGGCCGGCACGATCATCGACGAAGCCATGTCCGAAGCCATCGAAACCGCGGGCATCGACTCCGTCGAGGTCCGCTCGGTGCTGACCTGCAAGGCCAAGAACAACGGCATTTGCTCCAAGTGTTACGGGCGCGATCTCGCGCGCGGCACGGCGGTCAACATCGGCGAGGCGGTCGGCGTCATGGCGGCGCAGTCGATCGGAGAACCCGGCACGCAGCTCACCATGCGGACGTTCCACATCGGCGGCGCGGCGCAGCGGGGCGCGGCGCAGTCCGCGGCCGAAGCGGCTTTCGATGCCACCATCGAGATCCGCAACAAGAACGTGGTCGTCAACTCAGAAAACGTCCAGATCGTCATGGGCCGCAACACCGAAGTCGTGTTGCTCGACAAGCAAGGCCGAGAAAAGGCGACCCACCGTCTGGCTTACGGCTCCAAACTGCTCGTCAACGACGGCGACAAGGTCAAACGCGGCGCGAAACTCGCCGAATGGGACCCGTACACCATTCCGATCATCACCGAAAAAGACGGTATCGTCTTCTACGGAGACCTGATCGAGGGCATGTCCATCCGAGAGGAAACGGACGAAGCCACCGGCATAGCGTCGAAGGTCGTGACCGATTGGCGCCAGCAGCCGAAAGGCACGTCGCTCAAGCCGCGCATCATGCTGACCGACGACAAGGGCAAGGTCATCAAGCTCTCCAACGGACTTGAAGCCAACTACTACATGCCCGTCGGCGCTCTCTTAAACGTCGAGAACAGCGCGCAGGTCAAGGCCGGCGACATCATCGCCCGCATTCCGCACGAAACGTCGAAAACGCGCGACATTACGGGCGGTCTGCCGCGTGTTGCCGAGCTTTTCGAAGCGCGCCGTCCGAAAGATTTCGCGATCATCTCGGAAATCGACGGTCAGGTCGAATTCGGCAAGGATTACAAATCCAAGCGCCGTATCATCGTCAAGCCGACCGACGGCAAGGGCGAGCCGAAGGAATATCTCATTCCGAAAGGCAAGCACGTCGCCGTCAACGAGGGCGATTACGTCCGCAAGGGCGACCAGCTTCTCGATGGCTCGATGGTGCCGCACGATATCCTCGCCGTCATGGGCGTGGAAGCTCTGTCTGACTACCTGAACAACGAAATTCAGGACGTCTACCGTCTGCAGGGCGTGAAGATCAACGACAAGCACATCGAGGTGATCATCCGCCAGATGTTGCAGAAGGTCGAGATCACCGATGCGGGCGAAACGACTTTCGTCAACGGCGAAGTCACCGACCGCGAGGAATTGGCGGAAATCAACGCTAGGGCCATCGAGGCGAACAAGCGTCCGGCAAAGGGCGTTCTGTTGCTGCAAGGCATCACCAAGGCCTCGCTGCAAACGCGTTCCTTCATCTCGGCAGCGTCGTTCCAGGAAACGACCCGCGTGCTGACGGAAGCCGCGATCAACGGCAAGGTCGACAAGCTGATCGGCCTCAAGGAAAACGTCATTGTCGGTCGCCTGATTCCGGCGGGCACGGGCGCGTTCGTCCACAGGCTGAAACGCTTCGCGGCGGAACGCGACGCGGCCGCCCTGGAAGCGAACATGGCGAAAAACCCCGTTGGCGTCGAAGGCGAGAACGTGGTTGCGGCGATCGAAGCTCCTGAGGCCGATAACGATGCGAGCCACAAGGAAAAGCACGTCGGCGCAGGCTGAGTCTCTCCGGCAAAATCTGAAATATCCCGCGGGGCGCGATCTTTTAAGGGTCGTGTCCCGCGGTTTATCGGTTTAAAAATATGTCAATGTGCTTTTCTATTAAATTTTTAGCCGATTGAAGGCTATAATGTATGCGCATTTGAATAGAGGCAGGAGCATATTGATGATGAAACGGATTCTTATCGTTGTGACGGGCATGTTGTGCTTCACCGTGGCGTCTTCTTCTTTTGCGGCGGTTCATCTTGAAAAACAGCCGCCGCTGGCCAAGGGTATTCCGGAGACGTCGAACGAGAATTTCGCCGTGCGCAAGGCCGCGCTTGTTCAGCACGTCAAGGATACCATCTTCCGCCTGAGCATTGAAAAATCCTGCGTGCAGGCAGCGTCGACGGCAATGGCTCTCGATGCCTGCGAGCATGGAGCTCCGGTAGCGACAGGCAACGCGGGAAAAGTGCTGCAAGAAGTCGCGCCTCCTGTCGCTTCGAAGCCGGTCGTCGCGCCGGTTGCTTCCACGCCGCAAAAAACGCCTGCTAAAAAATAAACTTCAAACTTCCGTGCCGAGAACTTTCAGTCCGTGTATGCCGCCGTGCGGATAGTGCATGTACAGCACATGCGTGACCGGCGCGTGCTTTTCGAGCGTATGGAAGCGATGAAACGTGTCCGGTGCGAGCGGCGCGAACGGCAGGATGGGTTGCCACGGGCTTTTCTCCGGCAGATGCAGCTTTATCTTGAATTTTTTTTCCGGCAGATACTTTTGCTCCAGCATGAAGGTTTGAAAATCATCGGGGATGATCTCCTTGCCCGCCTGTGTGACGATTTTCCAGCGCGGCAAAGCGGCCATATGCGCTTCTTCGAAACCATTGACGCCGAAAACATGGCTGGTGAGCGGCGCGTTGAGGCGGTGCAGGTAAGTATCCACGACGATTTCTTCGATGAGGGCGGGTTTCTTTAAATGGAACAACGCCCGCTCGCCGCAACCGGTGCGCGCCGATTCCCAGCCGCGCATATGCATTTCTCCGCGATTGCCTGAGACAGCCATCGCCGGATTGCCGTAGTGCGCGTTGGAAATGTGCGATATTTCCGCGCCTTCGAGGAGGCTTTTGTACGTCGGCGGCTGCTCCGGTGTTTTCGCGCCGAACAGGTTGATGCGCGAGATGCCGCCTTCGTAGTAGCATTCGACATAGCATTCCGTGGCGACGGTCGGGGGAATTTTAAATTCATGGTCGCTGTCCGGCGCGAGCGGCGCGCGGTTCAGTACTTGCGTTTTCTTTCCCGTCATGCCGTCCTTCAAAAAGACGGAAACGGCGCGCACCTGATTGGCCGTGTACCATTTCGTGCTGATGGTGAGGCGGTCGATTTCCGCGCGTTCTTTCAGGCCGATCAAAAGCCAGCCGTGCGCGTCATGATCGTAAGAAAAAGCCTGTTCATCGGCCAGAACCGAAGTGGCCTTGTGGCGTTGCGATTCGAAGCCCCAGTATTTCGCGCCCATGTGGGTGAAGTCGCCGCGGCAGTCTTTCGGCTCGTCCGGCAGGACGACTTCGTGCGGGTTGGTGAAGGCGGAATCGGAGTAAGAGATCAGGATCGCGGGGAGAGCGGTTTGCATTGATTTTCTTTCTTGTTGAAGCGTAAAATAGCCTAACATGAAGCAACGCGTTTTAAAACCCGAACCGCTGACCGCCGCCGCCTTCGCGCCCTTTGGAGATGTGATCTCTTCTGCGGCGGCGCAGCAAAAACGCGACATCAACTACGGCAATACCGTGCGTTTTCACGATCTGGCGAAACTGGACCTGACGGCGAGGGAAGGCAGGCCGATCGTCAGCATTTTCCGCTCCACGCCTGTGCCGCGCCCGATCGAGATTAAAATCATGGAGCGGCATCCGCTTTCAAGTCAGGCGTTTTATCCTCTGAGCGGTCGGCCTTATATGGTCGTCGTCGCGCCGAAGGGGGATTTTAATCCGGACAATATCAGGGCGTTTCTGGCCGCGCAGGACCAGGGCGTCAATTATCATGCGGGCACATGGCACCATTACAGCCTCGCGCTCGACAGCGTTTCGGATTTTCTAGTCATCGATCGCTACGCGCCGGATGACAACTGCGACGAGGTCGCGGTTGAAAACACGCGGATAGATTACTGAAACGAATTTTTAATCGTTGAAAAAGTTTTTGAAATCCGGGTAGGAAGACAGGCGTTTGGGGTACGCCTGCGGTCCGCTTTCAGGGCTGTTTCCAGCCTTGGGCGCGCAAGCAACTTGCTCTTTCGCACGCCGATCTTCTTGCAATTTGGCGAAGGTGGCGGCTTTTCTTGGAAAATATTTCGAGACTCCTTGTATATTTTTGTAATGATGTTTTTATGGGCTATATTTACTTATATGTTAATAAGTTGGTACATGACGCATAAAGTAATCTTTTTTATTTACATAATATAAAACAAAGATTAAACTGCTGTTTCTGACTGGACTTAACGGTTTATAAGCGGATGAAATGCTATAAAAGCCAAGCTTTTCCTTGCAAAAACCGGGGAATACATATAAAAACAACGCCAAGCAAGGCTTTTTGAATGGTTCTTAAAGATTGCTAATTCACATGCAAGCCGTTTTTCGGTGTCCTGAAGAGGGACCAGAGGCTTGCAGACGTATAACCGAGAAGGATACAAACGCTATGACTATGCCTACTTTCACGATGCGCCAGTTGCTTGAAGCCGGCGTTCACTTTGGCCACCACACCCGCCGCTGGAACCCCAAGATGAAACCTTACATCTTCGGCGAGCGCAACAAAGTCCACATCATCAACCTCGAACTCACCGTGCCGATGCTTTACAGCGCCCTGAAGGGCGTGCGCGACATCGCCGCAAACGGCGGCCGCGTTCTGTTTGTCGGCACCAAACGCCAGGCGGCCGACAAAGTCGCCGAAACGGCTGCCCGTTGCGGCCAGTACTACGTGAACTACCGCTGGCTCGGCGGCATGCTCACCAACTGGGGCACGATCTCCGGCTCGATCAAGCGTCTGCGTGAAGTCGAGAAAATGCTCGGGGACGAAGAAGTGAAGCACGGCCTCACTAAAAAAGAACAAATCGGCCTTGCCCGCGAAAAAGACAAGCTTGAAAAAGCCCTCGGCGGCATCAAGGAAATGGGCGGCCTGCCCGATGCGATGGTCGTCATCGACACCAACAAGGAAGCCAACGCCATCCTTGAAGCCCGCAAGCTGGGCATTCCGGTGTTCGCGGTGGTCGACTCCAACTGCGATCCCGACAACATCGATTTCCCCATCCCAGGCAACGACGACGCGACCCGCGCCATCAACCTTTACTGTGATTTGTTCTCGGAAGCGGTTCTCGACGGCCTGCAGGCCGAAGTCACGGCTTCGGGCATCGATATCGGCGCGGCGGAAAATCCCGATGCTGAAAATCTCGATGAATCGGAAGAACTCAAAGTGACGGCAGCCGCCGGCTGAAACCTCGAAAGGAACAAGATAATGACAGAGATCACAGCATCCCTTGTAAAGGATCTTCGTGAAAAAAGCGGCGCGGGCATGATGGACTGCAAAAAGGCTCTGACCGAACACAACGGCGATATGGAGGCGGCGATGGACTATCTGCGCAAAAAAGGCCTCGCCTCCGCCGCCAAGAAATCCGGCCGCGCCGCGGCTGACGGCCTTGTCGGCGTTGCCGCCGAAGGCACGTCCGCCGTTGCCGTGGAACTGAACGCGGAGACGGACTTCGTCGCCCGCAACGACCAGTTCCAGGCCATGCTCGCGAAAGTGACCGAACTCGCGCTCAAGAACAAGATCGACGATGTCGAGAAGCTCAAATCTATGAGCCTCGGCGCCAAGACGGTCGCCGACACGCTGACCGACCTGATCGCCTCGATCGGCGAGAACATGTCGCTCCGTCGCGTGAAGGCACTCTCGGTGAAGCAGGGCGTGGTCGCAACCTACGTTCACAACAGCCTCGCGCCCAATCTCGGCAAGATCGGCGTTCTGGTCGGGCTGGAATCCTCCGCGCCAGCCGACAAGCTGAACGAACTCGGACGCCAGCTGGCTATGCACATCGCCGCCACGCGCCCTGAATCGCTGGACGTCGCTTCGCTCGACAAGGACATCGTCGCGCGCGAACGCGCCATCTATGCCGACAAGGCCAAGCAAAGCGGCAAGCCCGCCGAAATCGTCGAAAAGATGGTCGAGGGCAGCTTGCGCAAGTTCTACGAGCAAGCCGTGCTTCTGGAGCAGGTCTTCGTCATCGACGGGCAGACCAAAATCTCCGCCGTTCTTGAAAAGGCTTCCAAGGACTTCGGCGCGCCCGTCAAGCTCACCGGTTACATCCGTTATGAACTCGGCGAGGGCGTCGAAAAAAAAGAAGATGATTTCGCTTCCGAAGTCGCGAAGATGGCGGCGGGGTGATCTGAAACGACTGGAGTTGCCAACATGACCAAAGCGCGGTTCAAGCGTGTTCTGCTGAAGATATCGGGCGAAGCCCTGATGGGAACCGGGGAATACGGCATTGAACCCGCCATGGTTGACCGCATCGCCGGCGACATCAAGGACGTCGTCGACCTCGGCGTCGAGGTCTGTCTCGTTGTCGGCGGCGGCAACATCTTCCGCGGCGTCTCCGGCGCGGCGGAAGGAATGGATCGCGCGGCGGCCGACTACATGGGCATGCTGGCGACGGTCATCAACTCTCTTGCCTTGCAAAACGCGCTTGAAAAGCAAGGCGTCATCACCCGCGTGCAGTCCGCCATCCCGATGTCTTCCGTCTGCGAACCTTATATCCGCCGCCGCGCCATGCACCACATGGAAAAAGGCCGCGTGGTGATATTCGCCGCGGGCACGGGCAATCCGTTCTTTACGACGGACACGGCGGCGGCGTTGCGCGCGTCGGAAATGGGCTGCGACGCGCTGCTCAAGGGCACCAAAGTCGATGGCGTCTATACTGCCGATCCCGTCAAGGTGCCGACGGCGACGAAGTTCGACAACCTGACATACATGGACGTCCTTTCGAAGGATCTGGGCGTCATGGATGCGGCCGCCATTTCGCTGGCGCGGGAAAACGACATCCCCGTCATCATCTTCTCCATCAAGCGTCCCGGCGCTTTCGCCGAACTGATGCAGGGGCGGGGAGAATGCACTGTCGTCATGGAAAAGAAAGAGGTCAAAAATGCCTGATGCTACGATGGATTTCAATGATTATGAACGCCGCATGCAAGGTGCCGTCGACGCCTTGCACAAGGAGTTTCAAGGCTTGCGCACGGGCCGCGCCTCCACCAATCTGCTCGACAATATTGTCGTCGAAGTCTACGGCAGCAAGATGCCGATCAATCAGGTGGCGACCGTCAGCGCGCCCGAGCCGCGTCTGCTGACCGTACAAGTCTGGGACGCGAGCAACACGAAGGCCGTTGAAAAAGCGATCTCTTCCTCAGGACTTGGGCTCAACCCGCAACCGGCCGGAACGCTGATCCGCGTGCCGCTGCCTGGCCTGACGGAAGAGCGCCGTCTTGAACTCGCCAAGGTCGCCTCCAAATACGCCGAACAGGCCAAGATCGCCGTGCGCAACATCCGCCGCGAGGGCATGGACACGGCCAAGAAGAACAAGCTGCCGGAAGACGAGCTCAAAAAAGCCGAAGACAGGATCCAGAAAATGACCGACGGCTGGATCAAGAAGGTCGAAGAGGCCCTCGCGCACAAGGAACATGAGATCAAGCAGGTCTGAGGAAATGACCTCCGCGCAGAACATTCCGCAGCACGTCGCCATTATCATGGACGGAAACGGCCGATGGGCGACGGCGCGTGGCCTCAGCCGCACCGAAGGCCACCGCAAAGGCGCCGAAGCCGCGCGGCATGTCGTCACCTCTGCGGGGGAACTGGGCATTCCCTACCTGACACTGTTCGCTTTTTCCTCGGAAAACTGGAACCGTCCGGCGGACGAAGTGTCCGACCTGATGAGCCTCTTGCGCTATTATCTCAAGAAGGAAACCGCCGAACTGCATAAAAACGGCGCACGTATCAGGGTGATCGGCGACCGCGCGGCCTTGCCGCTCGATATCGTCAAGCTGATCGAAAACGCCGAGAGCCTCACCCGCGACAACGCGAAAATCACCGTCGTGCTGGCGCTCAACTACGGCGGGCGGCAGGATATCGTCTTTGCCGCGAAAGAGCTGGCGCGGCAAGTGAAAGCGGGCGAAACGGATATCGCGCGCATCGATGAAAACAGCTTTTCGCGCCATATGATGACCGGCGACATTCCCGACCCGGATCTGATGATCCGCACCAGCGGCGAAAGCCGGATCAGCAATTTTCTCCTCTGGCAGATGGCCTATGCCGAGCTTTATTTCACCGATACGCTGTGGCCGGATTTTTCGAAGAAAGACCTCGAGCGGGCCGTCGCGTTTTTTGCCGGCCGCGAGCGCCGTTATGGCGGCATTTCAGCGCAATCGCATGGCGTGCAAGGATGAAAACCGGCGTCATGGACAGCGGGTTGAAGACGCGTATCCACGGCGCGGCGATGTTCGGTTTCATCGTGCTGGGCGCGCTTTATCTCGGCGGCGTGGCTTTTATTTTATTGATGGGCGCGGCGACGGCGATCGGCATTTCCGAATGGACGAAGATGATCAAAGCCGAAGAAAAATATCGCCTGTCATTTTTGTTTCTCGGCATCTGTTACATAGCGGCTTCCTGCGCGGTGATGATCTGGCTGCGCGTGGGCACGGCCTACGGCCTTTACAATATGCTCACTTTGTTGCTGATCGTCTGGGCGAGTGATATCTCGGCTTATTTTTCCGGACGCGCCATCGGCGGGCCGAAGCTCGCGCCCAAAGTCAGCCCCAAAAAGACATGGGCGGGCTTCATCGGCAGTAGCGTCGGCGCAGGGCTTGTCGCGGGCGGCCTTGCGTGCCCCGCGACACTGGCGAAGTTTCATGCTGAAACAATAGGCCATTTCTCGCCCTACACTTACGCTCTCATGGGATTCGCGCTCGCCATGTGCGGGCAGGCGGGCGATTTGCTGATTTCCTTCTTCAAGCGCCGTAGCGGCATCAAAGACACCGGCACGATCATCCCCGGCCATGGAGGCGTGCTCGACCGCATCGATGCGCTATTGCTCGTCGCATTGATCTTCGGGTTGATCGCGGGGTTCGCGCTGTGAAAAAAGTCAGCATTTTGGGATCGACCGGCTCCGTCGGGCGCAACACGATCGATCTTGTCGCAAGCCAGCCGGATAAATTCAAAGTCATCGCCCTTACGGCCAATACCAACGTGAAGCTTCTGGCGGAGCAGGCGCGCGTCTTGAATGCGGAACATGCCGTCATCGCCGATGAAAGCCTTTATAGCGAGCTAAAGCAGGCTCTGGCGGGAACGCAGATACGGGCGGCGGCAGGGCATCAGGCCGTTGTCGACGCGGCGGGCATTCCGGCGGACTGGATCATGGCGGCAATCGTCGGCGCGGCGGGCGTATCCTCGACCTTGCGCGCCATCGAGCAAGGCACGGCCGTCGCTCTCGCCAACAAAGAATCGCTGGTCTGCGCCGGGCCGTTCATGATGGCGGCGGTCGAAAAGCACGGCACGACGTTGTTGCCGGTTGATAGTGAACATAATGCCATTTTTCAGGTGTTCAATCCGCTGCAGCGCGCGGGTATAAAACGGCTGATTTTGACAGCATCGGGCGGCCCGTTTTTAAGAAAGCAGCGCGCGGAGCTCTCCGCAATCACGCCAGAGCAGGCGGTGAGGCATCCGACGTGGGCGATGGGCCGGAAGATCTCCGTCGATAGCGCTACGATGATGAATAAATCTTTGGAAGTCATAGAAGCGCATTATTTATTTAATGTAAAAAATGAAGAAATAGACGTTGTCATCCACCCGCAGTCCATCGTTCACTCTATGGTTGAATATATCGATGGATCTATCTTGTCTCAAATGGGTGCGGCGGATATGCGCACGCCAATCGCCAATGCGCTGGCGTGGCCGGACCGCATGCAAACGACGGGGAATGCTTTAAGCTTCGAAAATCAGATTAATTTATCATTTGAACAAATTGATATAATTAGATTTCCCGCTGTAAAAATGGCACGGGATGTGCTTCGGGCTCATTCCCCCGCCGCATCGACCGTTTTCAATGCCGCAAATGAGGCGGCGGTGGCGGCGTTTCTGGCACGGCGGCTGAAATTTTCTGAAATAGAAAGTGTTGTCGAGGAGACTTTACAAACGGCGAATATTCCTTCTGTATCTTCCCTTGAGGCGATATTTCAAACAGATACCGATGCGCGGCGTATTGCGGAGACGGTTATCTCCAGAGTAAACTGAACCACTGAAAACGGCGGGGGAAGCCTATACGTTAAAATGTTCATGGATCTCTATCATAAATTTCTGGCGGCGCCGGAACATTTCGTGACAGTTTATGTCATCCCGTTCGTCATCGTTTTGAGCGTCCTCGTGTTCGTGCATGAATGGGGTCACTACATCGTCGCGCGGATGTGCGGCGTCAAGGTCGAGACCTTCTCCATCGGCTTCGGCAAGGAAATTTTCGGCTGGACGAACAAGGCCGGCACCCGCTGGAAAATCAGCTGGCTACCGTTCGGCGGGTATGTGCAGATGTTCGGCGACATGGATCCTTCCAGCGCGCGGCATGAAGATGAAGACAAGACGCCGCTGACCGAAGAAGAAAAGAAGGTGGCGTTTTACAGCCAGCCGATCGGCAAGCGCTCGGCGATTGTCGCGGCGGGCCCCACGGTCAATTTCATTTTCGCGATCTTCATCCTGACGGGGCTTTATACCTTCGTCGGTCAGCCTTACACGCCGCCGGTCGTCGGCAAGCTGATGGTCGGCTCGCCTGCCGACAAGGCGGGCATCCGCCCGGACGACAAAATTCTCTACCTCGACGACACGAAGATATACCGCTTTCAGGATATGGTTCAGTTCGTTTCCGTGAATCTGGACAAGCCGATCGTCATCCGTCTGGTGCATTCCATCGGCAAGGACGCGTGGAGCAAAAAAGTCGTGACGATGCGCGTCACGCCGGCGCTTATCCATGAGAAAGACCGCTTCGGCTTCGAAAGTGAGCGCGGGCAACTGGGTATCTACGCGCCACCCAAGGGGTCTGCGATGAAAAAGCATACGCTCGTTTCAGCCTTCATCGCCGCGAACGAGGACGTGTGGGGCATTGCCAGAGACACGCTCAAGGCCATCTGGCAGATGATCGACGGCACGCGCAGCACGGATGAACTGGGCGGCATTCTGCGCATTGGCGCTTACGCGGGCGATTTCGCCCAGCAAGGTATAATTTCTCTGATTTCTTTCGCCGCGCTGTTGTCCGTCAATCTCGGGCTTATCAATTTCCTGCCCGTGCCGATGCTGGATGGTGGGCATTTGGCCTTTTACGCTATGGAAAAAATAAGAGGCAAGCCGCCGGGCGAACGCTTTCAGGAATACGCTTTAAGGGTTGGCTTGACGTTTATACTTGGTATTATGCTGTTCTCGACATGGAACGACATGATTCAGCTGAAAATTATCTCATACGTCAAACATCACATCTTCTGAACCGGAAGCCATAATTGAATAAATGAAAAAACTCTTGTCTTTCAGAAGTGTTCTGATGTCTCTGGCGCTCTCGGTCTTATGGCTGGGCGCTCCGGGCGTCCTTCAAATCGCCGCCGCCGCGCCGTCGCATAAGGCGCATGCGTCCGCCAACGTCATCCAGAACATCGTGGTGGAAGGCAACCAGCGGATCGAAACCTCGACGGTTCTTTCCTATATCAATATCCAGAAAGGCGACCCATTCAACCAGTCGCTGATCGACAGTTCGCTGAAAAGCCTCTATGCCACGGGCTTGTTCGCCGATGTGTCTATGCATCAGGACGGGCATGATCTCGTCATCAAGGTCACGGAAAATCCGCTGATCAACGAGATCCGCTTCGAAGGCAACAAAAAGCTCAAGACCGACGACCTGAAATCCGAAATTCAGCTGCGGGCGCGCATGGTGCTGACGCGCACCAAGGTGCAGGCCGATGTCGAGCGATTGCAGGAAATCTACCGTCTGAGCGGACGCTTTTCCGCGGTGATCGATCCGCAAATCATCAAGCTGAGCCAGAACCGCGTCAACCTGATCTTCAAGATCACCGAAGGGCCGGAGACTCTCATCTCGCGCATCAATTTCATCGGCAACAGAAGGTTCAGCGCCGATGCGCTGAAAACCATCATCCGTAGCCGCGAGGAACGCTGGTACAGGTTCTGGAGCCACGACGACACCTACGATCAGGACCGCTTTGCCTATGACCAGGAACTGTTGCGTCGCTTTTACCTCAATCACGGCTATGCCGGGTTCCATGTGCGCGCCGCCGTGGCGCAGCTTTCGCCCGACCGCAAAAGCTTCATCCTGACCTTCTCGATCCATGAAGGCCAGCGTTACAAGGTCGGCTCCGTCGATATCAAAAGCAACATCGCCGGGCTCAATCCTGATTTTCTGAACAAGGTCGTCACCATCCATACGGGCGACTGGTATAAAATGGACGAGATCGAGCGTTCTGTCATCAAGATGACGGATTCCCTCGGCAATCACCAGTTCGCCTTCGTCGATATCCAGCCGGGCGTCGTGCCCGACCGTCAGACACATACGGTCGCTATCACCTTCACCATCAACGAAGGGCAGAAAACCTTCGTTCACGACATCAACATCAGCGGCAACACGCGCACCGAAGATTCCGTCATCCGCCGCCAGATGCTGTTGGTCGAAGGCGATCCGTTCAACAAGAGCAAGCTCAAGGAATCCGAAACGCGCATCAAGAACCTCGGCTTCTTCGGCAACGTCAAGGTCAAGGCCGTTCCAGGCACGGCGCCGAACGAAACCAACGTCGACGTCAACGTCACGGAAAAATCGACCGGCGAGCTGTCGCTGGGCGGCGGTTATTCGACGACGGACGGCCCGCTGGCCGACTTCACCATCAAGGAAAACAACTTTCTCGGCACGGGGCGGCAGGTTTCCCTGTCGGCGATGCTGGCCGCGAAGATGACGCAATTCGATTTCAGTTACACGGATCCTTATTTCATGGACCGCAACATGACGGCGGGAATCGACCTGTTCAACGTCACGCAGGATTTGCAAATTCAAAGCTCGTACAATTACAGCAAGGCGGGCATGGGGTTGCGCTTCGGCTATCCGCTCTCTGAAAGATTGCGGCAGGATCTGGGCCTGAGATGGGAGGCGGACAATGTCAGCGGCATCGCCCCGAACGCGTCCATCTACATTCAGGAGCAGGCGGGCCGCTACACGACCGCCGCGATCTCGCAAACACTGACCTACGACGCACGCGACAGCAAGATCGAGCCGACCTCCGGTTTTATCACGCACTTCATGACAGAAGTCGCGGTTCCCGGCGGCAACGCGCGTTATTATAAATTCGATACGGGCGGCACTTATTATTACCCGATCGCCCACCAGTGGGTTTTGAGCTTCCTTGGCGACGCGGGCTACGTCCACGGATGGGGCGGAAAAACGGTGCGCATCAATGAGCGCTTCTTCCTCGGCGGCGATACGTTGCGCGGTTTTGCCGATGCCGGCGTCGGCCCGCGCGACTTCGCCAGCGAGGATTCGCTCGGCGGCAACAAATATTACCGCGGCACGGTCCAGCTCCAATTTCCGACGGGATTGCCGCCGGATCTTGGCGTGACCGCGCATGCCTTCACGGATTTTGGCAGCCTTTGGTCCTTGAATGAAACGGGCTCAGGCATACAGAATTCAAGTAGTCCGCGCGTTTCCGTCGGCGTCGGCTTTTCATGGCAGTCTCCCATGGGGCCGATGAGCATCGATTTCGCCAGGCCGATCAAGAAGGAAAGCTACGACAAGGTTCAGCAGTTCAGGTTTAGTTTCGGCACGAGGTTCTGAACAATCCACAAACCAAGCAACATATGAGGAAAAAATGAAAACGATTACAAAGACTGTTATGGTACTGGGCGTTACGGCGATGACGGCGCTTTCTCTTCCCGCTTTCGCGGCGGCTCCGATGAGCGGACAGACGTTCGGCGTCGTCGACATGAACCGTGTCCTGCAAACAACCGATGCGGCCAAGAGCATTTTCAAGCAGATGGATGCCAAGCGGAAGAGCTATCAGGCGGAGATCGCAAGGGAAGAAGACAAGATCCGTTCTTCCGAAGAAGCCCTCGAAAAGCAAAAAGACACCCTTTCCAAGAGCGCTTTTGAAGACAAGCAAAAAGGCATAGAGGAACAAGTCATCTCCGGCCAGAAGATGGTGCAGGACCGCAGGCAGATACTCGATCAGGCGTTCAGCAACGCCATGAACGAACTGCGTCATTCCGCCGCGCAGATCGTCGCCCACATCGCCAAGGAAAAGCACTATTCAGCAGTGTTCACCGATGACGCGGTGATGATGTCGACGCCCGATATGGACATGACGGACGCGGTCATCAAGCAGATGAACGAAAAAGACAGAAGCATTCGCGTTGACTGGAAAAAGGCTGCCGAAGCCGTTTCCGCGGCTGCCAGTGCCGGCGGCAAATAAGCCTGCGCAGAGCAGAAAAGAGAATGGCTGACCGGCGTTTCTTTACACTTGCTGGCGCGTTTCCTTTAAGCGAGCTTGCCAGAGCGACGGGTTCGGACTTGTCCGACCCGTCGCATGGCGGCCTCGTGATGACGGATGTTGCGCCGCTGGAATCGGCGGAAAAAGACCAGCTCAGTTTTCTCGACAATAAAAAATACGCCGACGTTTTCAAATCGACCAAAGCGGGCGCCTGTTTCGTGCGGCCGGAGCTGGCGCAATACGCGCCCTCGGGCACCGTATGCCTGACGAACAAAAACCCTTACAAGGCTTATGCCGTCGCGGCGCGGATGTTCTATCCGCCGGAAAAACCGGAAGCGCGGATTGCGTCTTCCGCCGTCATCGACGCTTCGGCGAAGATCGGTGCGGATTGCACGATCGAGGATGGCGTCGTTATCGGGCCGCATGTTCAAATCGGCGCGCGGTGCCGCGTTCAGGCGCATGCCGTTATCAGGCAGGGCGTCGAGATCGGAGACGATTGCGACATCGGGCCGCATGTCATGGTCAGCCATGCTTTGATCGGGGATAAAGTCCGTCTGCACCACGGCGTCTGCGTTGGGCGGCAAGGCTTCGGCTTCGCCATCGATCCCGCGACGGGATTTACCGCCGTGCCGCAACTTGGCCGCGTGATCATCGAATCCGACGTCGAGATCGGCGCCAACACGACGGTGGACCGCGGCGCGGGGCCGGATACGGTGATCGGACAAGGCACGCGGATCGACAATCTCGTGCAGATCGCGCATAACGTGAAGGTCGGGAAATATTGCGTGATCGTCGCGCAGGTCGGTATTTCAGGCTCGACGCAAGTGGGAGATTATACGATGATCGGCGGTCAGGCAGGGCTTGCCGGGCATATAAAGATTGGCAGCGGCGTAAAGATCGCCGCGCAATCGGGATTGATGCGTGACGTTCCCGACCGCACGGAGGTCATGGGCTCACCCGCCGTGCCGATCCGGCAAAGCATGAAGCAGACGGCCATACTGGCCAAACTGGCGGCAAAAAAAGGAGACGAGGCATGAGCGACGCAATCATAGATATCCGGCAGATCATGAAGATGATTCCGCACCGTTATCCGCTTTTGCTGATCGACAGGGTGATGGACATCGTGCCGAACGAAAGCGCCATCGGTCTCAAGAACGTCACGATCAACGAGAATTTTTTTCAAGGCCACTTTCCGGGCGCGCCGGTCATGCCGGGCGTGCTGATCATCGAGGCGATGGCGCAAACTTCGGCCGCGCTTGTCGTGCACTCGGCGGGGGAATCGCTTGAAGGCAAGCTGGTTTATTTCATGGCGATCGACGGCGCGAAGTTCCGCAAGCCGGTCACGCCGGGCGATACGCTGCATATTCATGTGAAAAAAGAGCAAAACCGCCGCAACGTCTGGCGCTTCAGGTGCGAGGCGCGCGTCGGCGCGGATCTGGCCGCCGAGGCGCAGGTCACGGCGATGATCATGGACGGCGAGGCATGACGAAAAACATTCATCCAACAGCCGTCATAGAAGACGGCGCGGCGTTGGGCGCGGACGTCAAAATCGGGCCTTATTGCGTGGTTGGAGCGAACGTGAAACTTGGAGATGGGGTGGATCTGAAATCCCACGCCGTCATCGCGGGTTACACGACCATCGGTGAAGGAACGGTTGTTTACCCTTTCGCATCTCTCGGCCATGCGCCGCAGGATTTGAAGTTCGCGGGCGAGAAATCGGAACTCATCATCGGCAAGCGCAATACCATCCGCGAGCATGTGACGATGAATCCCGGCACGGCGGGCGGCGGGCTGAAAACAGCCATAGGCGACAACTGCCTGTTCATGACGGCCTCGCATGTCGCGCATGACTGCGTGATCGGAAACAACGTCATCATGGCGAACAATGCGACGCTGGCAGGGCATGTGCATGTCGGGGATTATTGCGTCCTTGGCGGTCTTTCGGCGGTGCACCAGTTCGTCCGCATTGGCGCGCATGCGATGATCGGCGGCATGTCAGGCGTGGAGAACGACGTCATCCCCTTTGGTCTGGTCAAGGGCGAAAGGGCGCATCTCGCAGGATTGAATTATGTGGGTCTCGAACGGCGCGGTTTCAGCAAAGATCAGATCCGCGCGCTTCTCAAGGCTTTCAAGTCGATCTTTGAGGATGCGAGCGATACACTGGCGGAGCGCACGGAGAAGGCGGCGGACACTTTCAGTGGCGACGAGCCCGTCATGCGCATCATCGATTTCATTCGCGCGCGAGAAGGACGTTCTATATTGCAGGCTAAACCCGCAGGCTAAATCCGCTTTGGTCATTTTCAAATCTCTTTAGGTTTTTTGTAAAATAATAAAAACCTTTAAAAAGCAATACCTTAAGTATATGATGATTCATCATGTCACGCCTTGGAATTATCGCGGGCGGCGGAAGCCTGCCCTTGAAGCTTATTCGCGCCTGCCAAAACACGCGGAAGGATTTTTTTGTGCTCGCGTTGCAAGGGCAGGCGGATAAAGAGGCGCTTGACGGCCTGCCGCACCGTTTCGTCAAGCTTGGCGCGACCAATGAAGCCATCGCCGTTCTCAAGGCGGAAAACGTGGATACGATTGTGCTGGCGGGCTCCGTCCACAGGCCGAACGTGCTGGAAATGAAGCCGGACATGCGCACATTGCAGCTTTTTGCACGCCTTGGACCCGCCGCGCTGGGCGATGACGCGTTGCTCCGCGCCGTGGCGGAGGAAATCGAAAAAGAAGGGTTTCAGATTTTGGGCGCGCATGAAGTCGATCCCGGGTTGATCACGACGGAGGGCGTTCTGACCGCAAAAAAACCATCTCCGGAAAATGAAGAAGATTTGCGCTATGGGATAAAAGCGGCAAAAACGCTCGGTGCGCTTGATATCGGCCAGACGGCCGTCGTGCAGCAAGGCGTCGTTCTGGGCCTCGAAGCCGTGGAAGGAACCGATGCGCTTTTGAAACGCTGCAAGGATTTGCGCAAAAAAGGCCGTGGCGGCGTGCTCGTCAAAGGATGCAAGCCGCAACAGGACAACCGTCTCGATTTGCCGACGGTCGGCCTGCGCACCGTTCAGCTTGCGTATGAGGCCGGGCTTGAAGGCATTGCCGTCGAGGCGGGCGCGTCGTTGATCGTCGATCGTGAAGAGACCGTGGCCGCCGCGGACAAATTCGGGATTTTCCTGAAAGGATACAAGGCGGAATGAACCGGCCTTTGCGCATATTTCTTATCGCGGGCGAAGCCTCCGGCGACTTTCTCGGCGCCACGCTGATGCGCGCCTTGCGCACGAAACATCCGGAAGGCGTCGAGTTCGCAGGCATTGGCGGCAGGTTGATGGCAGAGGCAGGATTGGAAAGTCTCTTTCCGATGGAAGAGCTTTCAGTTATGGGGCTTGCGGAAGTTTTGCCGCGCCTGTTTAAAATTCTCAAGCGCATCCGGCAAACGGCGGCTACGATCCTGAAATCGAAACCGGATGCGGTCGTCACGATAGATTCTCCGGATTTTTGCTTTCGCGTTGTCAGAAAAGTGAAGGCGAAATCGCACGCGATCCCCTGCATCCATTACGTCGCGCCGAGCGTCTGGGCATGGCGGCCTGGCCGCGCGAGGAAAGTCGCGCGATTTCTCGACCATATCCTGACGCTGCTGCCTTTCGAGCCGCCTTATTTCGAGGAGCATGATCTTGCGGCCACGTTCGTCGGGCATCCCATTGTGGAAAGGTTGTCCCGCCGCGGCGACAGCGACAGGTTTCGCAAAAAATACGATATCGACGAGGCCCAAAAAATATTTTGCATCCTTCCGGGCAGCAGAATGGGCGAATTGAACCGCCTTCTGGAGAGGTTCACGAAAGCGACGGATACGCTGTTGCGCGACAAGCCGGATATGCTGGTCGTCGTGCCGACCTTGCCGCATCTGAAGGCGCATATTCAGGAATTTTTCGTCGGCAAAGGGATCAATCCGCTGGTGATTGACGGGGAAGAAGACAAGTTCGATTGTTTCGCAGCGAGCGCCGTCGCGCTGGCGGCCTCGGGCACGGTCTCTCTCGAGCTGGCGCTGGCGGACACGCCGCACGTCATCGCCTATCGCGTCAATGCCGTGACGGCATGGTTTGCGCGGCGCCTGATCAAAACGCCCTATGTCAATCTGGTGAACATCCTGCTGAACCGCCCGCTCGTGCCCGAACTTTTGCAGGAGCAATGCCAGTCTATAAAAATGACGCAGGAAGTGTTCAAGATTCTCGACAACAAAGACGCGCGCGCGGAGCAGTTGCGCGGGTTCCGCGAAGCGCTGATCATGATAGGGCTGGGCGATCCGGAAACGCCCAGCCGCAAGGCCGCTGATGCAGTATTATCCGTTATCCGCAAAAGGGAAATCGCAATATGATGACACGTCTCGTCAAAACCCTGTTTTTCATCGGTCTGGGATTGCTGGCCGTCGGCCTTGTTGCGCCGAGTTTCATCAACTGGAACAGGCATAAATCCACTCTTATGGCGCAGATATCGCCTTATTTTCAGCGCAAGATCAGCGTCGCAGGCAATATTTCATTCCAGATCCTTCCGCAGCCGGAACTTTTGCTTGAAAACGTGACGGTCGCAAATGCGGACGGGTCCATGAAAAACCCGCTCATGACGCTGAAGTCCATCGAGGCGCAGGTCAGTCTTGCGCCTTTGTTGCAGGGGAAGATCGTGGTGGATACGGTCGATCTGGTGCAACCGGTTTTCAACCTCGATGTGAATGATGAAGGAAAAACCAATTTTTCGGGGCTTCTCGCGCCTTCCGACAACCTTGGCGCGGCGGCGCAGGCCATGCAGTTCAACCAGGTCACCATTACCGACGGCACCTTGCATTACGCGAACTTTTTAACGGGAACGCATAAGACATTTGACAATCTGACGCTTACCGTGAGCGCGAATACCCTGCTCGGGCCGTATTCCGTTTCAGGCAACATGGAATATCAGCAGACGAACGCAGGTATTGAAATCGACACGGGCGTGTTCGACCGGACCATGACGGCGCCTGTCAAAATTTCCTTCACGCCGGTCGAAAACATGCCGCAAATCAGCATGAACGGCACTGTCAGCCTGCAAAGCGGCATAAACCTGGCCGGAGAGCTCTCCGTTTCCAACGGCAGCCTTGCAAGCCTGATCCACAATCCTTCCCTGAGCGCGCTGGATTTCTGGGGCGCGGACGTCAACCTGACGGGCGCCATGACTTTGAAAATGGACAGCTTGGATGTGCAGGATATAAATGCGCGTTTCGGGCATCACGGGCGTCTGCGCGGCGAAATATCCGTCCGCTTTCCTCAACAAGGGCTGCGCGACGTGCGGGCCGATCTTTCAGCCAAGGGGTTGATCGTTACGAGCGGTTCTTCCTCGGGTTATCCGGATGTTCCCGACGGTTATAAGATAAGCCTGGATTTCAAGGGTGATAACGTTACGTGGAACGGCAAGCGCCTCGAAACGGCTCATATTTCAGCTTATTCCAGAAAGACCGACTGGATCATCAAATCCGGAGAGATCACCTTGCCGGGCAAGAGCGCGATAGATTTTTCCGGTAGCATCATGCCACGCTCCGGGAATGCAATTTACACGAAGGTGCGAATCATGACCGATGATCTCGGTAAAATGGTCGATGCCTTCGCGCCCGATGCGACAAGCGCCTTCAGCATGCTCAGCGGCGCCAATCCGCCTTTCAGGAAGATGCAAATGGACGGCAGCGTTGAAGTCTCTCCTGTTCAGGCGAGCTTTTACAACATGCGCGCCGTTTTCGGGGAGAAAGAAAAACTGTCCGGCGTTTTGAATGTCGCCCGCCATGTGGCGAAGCCGAAATTTACCGCGGTGCTGCATTTTGACGGATGGAGCGGTGCCGATTTTTCCGATGGTTTTCTCGGCGCGCTCATGCAATCCGATGCGGATTTGCAACTCACGGCCGACAACTTCAGCGCCGGTGGTCTTTCGATGTCCGGCGTAACTTTTAATGCGGCGACGGGTGCAAACGGAATGGCCATTGACAAGTTCAGCGGAAATCTTGCGGATAACGATGCTTTCAGCGTCAAGGGTAGCGTGGCGAACCTTGCGCCTGTTTCCGGCTTGAACGTTTCCTATACGCTCGCTGCGGCTGATGCGTTGCAGATTGCAAAAAGCCTCGGCGTTTCCCTGCCTCCTTTGCAAGGAAAGCGCTTTTCAATCAAAGGCGCGGTCACGGAAGCGCAGTCAGGTGTCTATTCTTATACGGCGGCAGGGCAGGCGGATGATATCGTTCTTTACGGGCAAACCGTTTCTCATCCGTCTTTCTTCATGAAATCGTCCTCCCCGTCCGCAGTGTCTCTCTCCTTGCCGTCCGGAAAAGTGTGGGGCGGAACGCTGAAGGGCGAGCTTGATGCGACGGCGCAATCCGGCGCATGGGCCTCATCGTTCAAAGGTAGCGTTGTGAATGCGGATTTATCGGATTTGCAAAAAAAGCTCGGATTGAAAGGGTTTGCCTTGGGTGCGGGAGATATCGCTTTTAACTTGTCGTCGGCTGACAATGCGTTGCAAAGCGCG
Source organism: Pseudomonadota bacterium (assembly GCA_021845905.1). GTDB lineage: Bacteria > Pseudomonadota > Alphaproteobacteria > Micavibrionales > UBA2020 > PALSA-926. Next base: position 6,062 of record JAJZVA010000013.1, on the reverse strand, counting down.
ACAGGCGATATTTCTTTCAGCGCCGAAAAACTGAAGGTTGACGGATTTAACGTCGAGCATCTTCCGGAAAGATTGGACAAGCTCAAAAAGATGCCGGTCGATCTCGACAGGCTTGTCAACGAGGCCGTGCATCAGGACGGTGCGTCGGTTTTTAAAAACGCGCAGGGAAAATTCAAGCTTGATCATGGAAAAATCACCATTGAAAACCTGCGTGCCGAAAATGCTTTGGAAAAAATGAGTCTCACGGGTTCTCTGGATACAGCAACGAAAAGCTACGATATTTCCGGTGCCTTGCGTATGACGAAACCGCAGGATTTCCCGGCGCTGACGGTAAGCCGCTCATCGTCAGCATCCGACTATAAAATAAGCGGCGGCAAAGCACTGCAGGATTATATTGCCAAGCGTCTCCCGCCGCCGGTGGTGGCGAAAAAGCTCAAAAACAATGCCAAAAAATTCATATCACGGCAAACAAAGGATCAGCCGATCGACGATATTCTCGACCGGCTGAACGATGGCGGGGCTTTGCAAAAGAACATATCCGCCACGCCGCCGCTACCTCTGCACGATCCGGCGGTTTTGCCGGCGGGAAAATCCTCGCTTGCCGTTCCCGGGCAGGCGTCGCTAAACGGGATTTTGCGCGACATGCAGGCGCCCGGCGTGACGCAACCGGATAACGGCCTGCCTGTGACGTTGACGCCCTGATTTTGAAGGCCTGTTATTTGCCGAATTTTTTCTTCAGCTCTTTCGCCACGTTGGGCGTGACGAAATGCGCTATGTCCCCGCCGAGGCGGCCGATCTCCTTCACGAAGCGCGACGAGATGAACTGATGCTTGTCTTGCGCCATCAGGAACATTGTTTCGATGTCGCCGTTGAGGTAGGAGTTCATGCCCGCCATCTGGAATTCGTATTCGAAATCCGATACCGCGCGCAGGCCGCGGACGATGACGCGCGCATTCATCCGCGTGACGAAATCCATCAGCAGTTCGTTGAAGGAAACCACTTCGATGGATTTTCCCTTGAGCTTGCGGTTGTTGGCGACGTCGATCTTCATCAGTTCGACGCGTTTTTTGACGGGAAAAAGCGGTCCCTTGGCCGGGCTGTCGGCGACACCGACGACGAGATGGTCGACCACTTTCATCGCCCGCTCGATGATGTCGAGATGCCCGAGCGTCACGGGATCGAACGTGCCGGGATAAACGCCCACTAACGGCTGCGACTTTATTTTCTTGTTTTGGGGGTTCGCGGCAACGGGCTTATTCTTCGCCATTGTCGTCATCCCTGATGATCGCGGCGGAGACGACTTCCTCGCCGTCTTCGATGCGGAAGAGGGTGACGCCCTGCGTCTGGCGGCCGACGAAGCGCACGTCCTTCACGCCCATGCGGATGATTTGGCCGCCGTTGGTGACGAGCATGATTTCATCGCTGTCGAGTACCTTGAACGTGCCGACCATTTCGCCGTTGCGCTTGCCGAGCTTCATGTTCCAGATGCCCGAACCGCCGCGTCCAGCGATGCGGTACTCGTGGGCCGAGGTGCGTTTGCCGAAGCCTTTGGAGGTGACGGCGAGCAGGAAATCTTCCATCTGCGCCATTTCATCGAAGCGGGCGGGCGAAAGCTCGATGTTGCCGGAGGCTGTTTCTTCTTCATCATCGCCGCCGCCCTCGGTTTCCATGTCCTCAACCTGATTGCGGAGCTTGGAAGCTTTGCGCAAGTAAGCCATGCGTTCTTCCGGCGTCGCCTCGACGTGGCGGACGATGGAGATGGAGACGACATGGTCGCCGTCCATGAGCCGGATGCCGCGGATGCCCGTGGAAGCGCGGGATTTGAACACGCGCAAATCCGCGACGGGGAAGCGGATGGCCTTGCCTTTGCGCGAGGACAGGACGATATCGTCCGTATCCGTGCAGGTACGCACGTCTATGAGTTTTTCGTCGCCTTCCAGCTTCATGGCGATCAGGCCGTTGGCGCGGACGTTGCGGAAATCGTCAAGGCTGTTGCGGCGCACTGTGCCGTGGGATGTGGCGAAAATGACGTCGAGCTTGTCCCACGTGCTTTCATCCTCCGGTAACGGCATGACGACGGAAATCGTCTCGCCCTGTTCCAGCGGCAGAAGGTTGATGAAGGCCTTGCCACGCGCCTGCGGCGTGCCGAGCGGCAACTTGTAGACTTTCATCTTGTGGCAGATGCCCTTGGTGGTGAAGAAGAGGATGGGCGTGTGCGTATTGGCGACGAAGAGATCGGTCACGAAATCCTCTTCCTTCGTCTGCATGCCTGTGCGGCCCTTGCCGCCGCGCTTTTGCGCGCGGTAGGTGGCGAGCGGCACGCGCTTGACGTAACCTGTGTTGGTGACGGTCACGACCATGTCTTCCTTCTGGATCAGGTCTTCGACGTCTTGTTCGTGCTCGTCGGCGATCAGTTCGGTCTTGCGCGGCGTGGCGAAGCGGGTCTTGATGTCCACCAGCTCTTCGCGCAGAAGGTTCATCAGTTTTTCGCGGCTGGCGAGAATGGAAAGATATTCCGCGATCATGTCGGTGACTTCTTTCAGCTCTTCGCCGATTTTGTCGCGTTCCAGCGCCGTCAGGCGGTGCAGGCGGAGATCGAGGATGGCTTTGGCCTGAATGTCCGACATTTTATAGGTATTCTTTGCGCTGACCGGATATTGCGGGTCGTCGATCAGCTTCATCAGCGGCGCGATGTCGGCGACGTTCCATTCGCGCGCGGTCAGCTTTTCGCGGGCGTCGTTGGGGTCGCTGGCGCCGCGGATCATGGCGATCACTTCGTCGATGTTGGCGACGGCGACGGCCAAGCCCGCCAAGATGTGCGCTCGCTCGCGCGCCTTGCCGAGCTCGTAAATCGTGCGGCGGGTGATGACTTCCTCGCGGAAGTTGACGAAAGCGGCGATGAATTCCTTCAGGTCCATCATCTGCGGACGGCCGTAGTTCAGCGCCAGCATGTTGGAGCCGAAGGACGTCTGCAGCGGCGTGTGCTTGAAAAGCTGGTTCAGCACGACATCCGGCATGGCGTCTTTTTTGAGTTCGATGACGACGCGCACGCCGTCGCGGTCTGTCTCGTCGCGGAGGTCGGAAATGCCTTCGATGATCTTCTCGCGTACGCATTCGGCCATGCGCTCCAGCAAGCGTGCCTTGTTCACCTGATATGGCACTTCATGGACGATGATCGCCATGCGGTCCTTGCGGATTTCCTCGATTGAGGTTTTGGCGCGCATGATGATCGAGCCGCGGCCGTTGTGGAACGTGCCGAGAATGCCGTTGCGGCCCAAGACCTGACCGCCGGTCGGAAAATCAGGCCCGGGAATGATGTCGATCAATTCGTCGATCGTGATGTCGGGATTGTCGACGTAAGCGCAGCAACCGTCCAGCACTTCGCCGAGGTTGTGCGGCGGAATGTTGGTTGCCATGCCGACGGCGATGCCTGCCGCGCCGTTGACCAGCAAATTCGGAAAACGGGCAGGGAGCACGCTCGGTTCGAAAACGGATTCATCGTAGTTGGGCTGAAAGTCGACGGTCTCCTTGTCGATATCCTCCAGCATCGTCTCGGCGACTTTATTGAGACGCGCTTCGGTATAACGCATCGCGGCCGGCGGATCGCCATCCATCGAGCCGAAGTTGCCCTGACCGTCGATCAGCATCACGCGCAGCGAGAAATCCTGCGCCATGCGCGCCAATGCGTCATAGATCGCGCTGTCGCCGTGCGGGTGATATTTACCCATGACGTCACCGACGATACGCGCGGATTTCTTGTATGGCTTGCCGCTGTCATAGCCGCCTTCGCGCATCGCATAAAGAATGCGGCGGTGGACGGGCTTGAGGCCGTCGCGCGCGTCCGGCAACGCGCGGCTGACGATCACGCTCATCGCATAAGCGAGATACGACGTCTGCATTTCGGACTCGATCGTGATGGGCGCGATATCGGTCTTTTTGAGGGTATTGTCGGTCACGGGAGAATCCTATGTTGGCTCATGGCGATGTTCTTGGAATAACTGATTATTTTTACCATTTTTCCAGTCGCCTTCAAAGCGCAAAAAGCCTTTGTCAGGCACGCAAAACACGCGGGATGATGCGCATCAGGCAGACACGCAAAAACTTTGCAATTTGACGTGATATGATGAAAGCTTTAATTGTGATGTTATTTTGTTTTTATATATATAAAACAGTATGTTAGTAATATTATATTTCCCATAATATACATTATCACACAATTATATCAGGCTCAGAAAATCGGCTTTCAGGCACGCCTTGTCCCCGCACATGCCCAACGCAATCCATGCTCATGCAAAAAGTCATGAAGCAACACGCGCACCACACTTAAGCGATGCTCTGGCTATGATCAAATATATCCTGATTTAGCGGCGGCGGCCTATCTTGGACGTTTCGCGCAGGAAGCCACGCGCGGCGCTGTCCGATACGGTCAGCTGACGCTTCATTTCTTCGCTCAGTTCCAGGCGGACGACCCTAAGCGCCGCGCCTTTGCGCGAGACGACGACTGATTTAATGCGAAATTCATCTGCGGGCTTGGTTTTATTTGCTTTTTGTGAAGTCATGGAACGTTACCTTTCTTAATTTTCTATATTCATTTTTACTATATCTGTGCATTTTTATACTATAAAAATCGTAAAATTACTTTACTTAATTTTATAACGGTGATAGTTTAATTACCGTAATTATATTTCATAAATTAGAGATTCGAGATGAATAAAAAAATATCCTTGCGTCAAATATTCAATAAAGCCAGCTCTGTCACCGCAACGTGCCTTATTGCATCCACAGCGTTCGCAATAGGCACCGCTTGTGGGTTTTCTTCATACGAGTATCAACAGAATAATGCTGAAAGCGTCAGTACGGCGACAAACAATCGTACGGCGAGACTGGGCATCGCGCCGGATATAACGCTTTCAGACAACGCGCCTGCTCCAAAAGGCGTTTTCTTTTGGAACGATGCTTATTTTGCAAAAATCACGCCTGCGGAGGATGGCCGTATATCGGCATATGCAAGGAAAAGCTTTATGTATGTCGTCGAACCGCATGAAGCTATGTTGATGAAGAACCCGAAGGATGCAGCGGCTTTTCAGAAATTCGTTGATCGGTTCGACGGTCTCGAGAACGCTTCCATCTACCAAAAAGTCTGGTCTGTTAACCATGCCGTCAACAAGCTCGTCACATATACCCCTGATGAAGACCAGGACGGAAAAGAGGATTATTGGGATTCCGCCATCGAGACCTTGAGTTCCGATGAAGGCGACTGCGAGGATTATGCGATCTTGAAATACTATACCTTGCTGGCGATGGGTATTCCCGACAACCGCATGTACATAACGCTCGTCAATGCAGAAGGCAAAAACCATAGTGGAATTGATCACGCTGTTTTGCTTGTCAATATCGCCAAAGAAGGTCAGCGTGAACATTTCGTTCTGCTGGAGAATGGCAGAGATGTTGAGCAAATATCTGATGTTGATTACTCGTTTTACGCCGCCGTCAATGAAGAAGGTGTCTGGGAATGTGATACGACCTTCAAAGTCATGCCGCCGGCCCCTGCTCCAACAGTTGTATATAACGGCCGCGTCGTCATGCAAAACGGCACGATCATCGTCGACGGCGGCCGCGTCGTGGTCGAGGGCAATGGCGCGGTTGTCGTCAACGGCGTCGTCGTTAGCGATAAAAAAATAAAAGGATCTGGGCCATCACGTTATAAAATGGCATGGTAAAAGACACGTTTCATAGATATTTCGTCAACTCTTTTAAATAACTGGCATAATACATTGCCGTATATGCATATTTTATCTGCTTTTTAAGGCTTTTGTAAGGTTGCTTTTTTAAGCTATAGAAATGTACGCTTTGCATGTACATCTTGATTCGCCAAAGGCTTATCATGAAATCCTTAACTTGCGCCGCGATCCGGAAAAATAACGGAGAGGAAATCTTTTGAAAACGCGTCTTCTTCTGGCGATTGCCTCCGTGGGATTTTTGTCCGGGTGCGCGACATACAAGCCCCTGCCTCTGCCTGACAAGGCTGATTTGGCGAACAGTCTGACGCCGCAGATCATGAG
>JAJZVA010000021.1 GCA_021845905.1 Pseudomonadota bacterium | reverse complement strand
CTGTTCGGGCGGTCACTTCCGCCACGAATAATTCCGCCAGCCTAAACTGCGTCTTTTTATCGATTCTACAACGTCTTACTGACATTCGACCATCCTAAATAACCTCCGTTATCTAGGACAGCCCCAAGATTTATTTAAGTTATTCATAATATTTAATCCTTCCTGATATTAATTTAACATATCGCGAAATATAATAATCCTAATATCTATGTCAATTCCTAATATCTATGTCAATATAGAAACATGAGGAACTAAGAGATTGGAGACAGAAGGAAAAAGACGCCGTTTTTGACCGCCATAGCCAAACCCCTTGAAAATCATTAAAAATCATTGACTCTTCGTGCCAATTTCCCTATTTTACCGCCCAGCGACGGACTTGAATAAAGCCGTTCGCAGAGCGATCGGCGGGCGCGGGTGCCGCTTTGGGCAGCCCTCCTTTCGTACATATCTTTGAAAGAGAGAAATCATCAACATGTCTAAACACGCACAGGCAGCGCGCGTCGCTGCCAAACCTGCTGACGACAGCATCAGCATCAAGGAAATCACCGGCGAGGACATCAGCTTCGCTAACCTGCTCGACGAAAGCTTCAAGGGCGTCAAGTCCTTCGAAGGCTCGGTCGTCGAAGGCACCGTCGTCGGCGTCGACGCGGAATTCGTCACGCTCGACGTCGGCCTGAAGTCCGAAGGCCGCATCCCTCTGCGCGAATTCAGCAACGTCGGCCAACCCGCCGAAATCAAGGTCGGCGACAAGGTCGAAGTCTTCATCGAACGCATGGAAAACAAGGACGGCGAAGCCGGCCTCAGCCGCGAGAAAGCCCGCCGCGAGGAATCGTGGGTCGTCCTCGAAAAGCAACACAAGGCCAACGAGCGCGTCACCGGCACGATCTTCGGCCGCGTCAAGGGCGGCTTCACCGTCGACCTCGGCGGCGCCGTGGCGTTTTTGCCCGGCTCGCAGGTCGATATCCGCCCCGTGCGCGACGTCGGCCCGCTGATGGGCCAGCCGCAGCCCTTCCTCATCCTGAAAATGGACCGCGCGCGCGGCAACATCGTCGTCTCGCGCCGCGCCGTTCTGGAAGAAAGCCGCGCCGAAGCCCGCTCCGAGCTCGTCTCCAACCTCAAGGAAGGCCAGGAACTGCAAGGCGTGGTCAAGAACATCACCGACTACGGCGCGTTCATCGACCTCGGCGGCGTGGACGGTCTCCTGCACGTGACCGACATCTCGTGGAAGCGCATCAACCATCCCTCCGAAGTTTTGACCGTCGGCCAGACGCTGACCGTCAAGATCATCCGCTTCAACGAGGAATCGCAGCGCATCTCCCTCGGCATCAAGCAGCTTGACGCCGATCCGTGGGAAGGCGTCGCCAGCCGCTTCACCGCCGGTGAAAGATACAAGGGCCGCGTGACCAACATCGCCGACTACGGCGCGTTCATCGAGCTGGAAGACGGCATCGAAGGCCTGATCCACGTGTCGGAAATGTCCTGGACCAAGAAAAACATCCACCCCGGCAAGATCCTCGCGACCAGCCAGGAAGTGGAAGTCATGGTGCTCGACGTCGACATGAACAAGCGCCGCATCTCCCTCGGCCTCAAGCAGTGCGGCGAGAACCCGTGGGTCAAGTTCGCCGAAAGCCACAAGGTCGGCGACACGCTCGAAGGCGAAATCCGCAACATCACCGAGTTCGGCCTGTTCGTCGGCATCGGCGACCAGATCGACGGCATGGTGCACATGTCCGATCTCTCGTGGACGGAACAGGGCGAGGAAGCCATCAAGAAGTACGCCAAGGGCGAAACCCTCACCGTCAAGGTTCTTGAAATCGACGGCGAGAAGGAACGCGTCTCCCTCGGCGTCAAGCAACTCGGCGAAAATCCGGGCGGCGCGGTTGAAAGCGGCAGTTCCGCTTCCGGCGGCGTTGCCAAGGGCAGCGTCGTCACCTGCACCGTCTCGGCCATCACGTCGGGCGGGATCGAAGTCACCGTGGGCGATGAAAAAGTCCAGGGCTTCATCAAGAAGGGCGATCTTTCCCGCGAACGCTCCGAACAGCGGCCCGACCGCTTCGCCGTCGGCGAAAAGGTCGATGCGAAAGTCATCAAGGTTGACCGTTCAGGCAAGCTTGACCTTTCCATCAAGGCCCGCGAAATCGATGAGGACAAGGCCGCGATGGCCGAATACGGCTCGTCGGACTCGGGCGCTTCGCTCGGCGACATCCTTGGCGCGGCTCTGCGCAGCAAGGCCGACGCCGCCGCTCCGGCGAAGTCCAAGAAGTCCAAGGGGGATGACGCGGAATAAGCGTTTCCCTTTACCGGAATCTATAGAAAGCCGCTCCCTTCGGGGGGCGGCTTTTTATTTGACTTAACTTCAACGGATGGCTACGCTTTTACACATAGCAAAAAAGGAGTCATAAAATGAGCGATGTCGCGTCACTGACAAAAGCACTCAACTTCGCCGCGCAAAAACACGTCGACCAGCGCCGCAAGGGCAAAAACGCCGAACCCTACATAAACCATATTATCGAAGTCGCCAGTCTCCTCGCCGAAAACAAAGCGCCTTTCGCGGCGGTCATGGCGGGCGCGCTGCATGACACCATCGAAGACACCGGCACCACCCACGCGGAGCTGAAATGCGCCTTCGGCGAAAACATCGCCGACATCGTGCGCGAATGCACCGACGACAAATCCCTCCCCAAGCAGGAGCGCAAGCGCCTGCAAGCGGAAAACGCCGCGCATAAATCAGATGCCGCGCGCATGGTCAAGATCGCCGACAAGATCTCCAACCTCCGTTCCATTCTCGCAAGCCCGCCCGCGGACTGGTCCGGCGCGCGCAAGCTGGAATATTTCGTCTGGGCGAAAAGCGTCGTCGACAACTGCCGCGGCCTCAACGCAGGGCTCGAAAAGGAATTCGACAAGACCTACAAGGTCGGGGTCGAAAAGTTCAAGCCTTAAGAGATTCCCGCGCCCAGTCCGTTCATCAAGTCAATAAACCCGGGGAAGCTGGTGGCGATCATCGCCGCGCTGTCGATGGCGACGGGTTCCGCCGCCGCCATCCCCAGCACCAGCGCGCTCATGGCGATGCGGTGGTCGAGATGCGTTTTAACCGTGCAGCCGCCCCGCACTTTTCCGCCCGTGACGCGCAAGCTCTCCTCGCCCGCTTCCACGTTCGCGCCCGCGCCGGACAGCATATCGGCGACGGCGGCAAGACGGTCGCTCTCCTTGACGCGCAGTTCGCCCAGACCGGTCATCACCGTTTCGCCTTCCGCAAAGCAGGCCGCGACCGCCAGAACCGGAAACTCGTCGATCATCGAGGCCACGCGCGCTGCCGGAACGGTCACGCCTTTCAGCTTGCTTGAGCGCACGCGGATATCCGCGACCTCTTCGCCCGACATGTCGCGGCGGTTTTCAAAAACGATATCCGCGCCCATTTCGATCAGCGTCGCGTAAAGCCCGTCGCGGCGCGGATTGATCATCACGCCCGGGATCGTGACAGCTGAATTTTCCGTGATCAGCGCGGCCACCACCGGAAACGCCGCCGCGCTCGGGTCCGCGGGCACTTGCAATGTCCCCGGCGATATCAGTTTCTGCCCGCCGCGCAAACGTATTTCCGCGCCGTCGACGCGTACATCGACGCCGAAGCGGCGCAGCATCTTTTCGGTATGGTCGCGCGTCGCCTGCGGCTCGATGACGACGGTTTCTCCCGCCGCGTTCAGGCCTGCCAGCAACACGGCGGACTTCACCTGCGCGGAGGCGACCGGCAGCGTGTACGTGATCGCCTTCAGATTCCCGCCGGAGATTTTCATCGGCAGGGTATCGCCCTCGAACGTCGCGCCCATTTGCGACAAAGGCGCCGTCACGCGCCTCATCGGACGCCTGCTCAGCGAAGCATCGCCGGTGAAAACCGCCGTGACCGGAAACCCCGAGGCCAGACCCGCCAGCAACCGCGCCGACGTGCCGCTGTTGCCGAGATAAAGATCGCCTTCCGGCTGCCGCAACGCCGCGACGCCGCGCATGCGCCACCCGCCGTCTTTCTTTTCTATCCCCGCGCCCATCGCCCGCATGGCTTGCGCCGTGTGCAGGACGTCCTCGCCCTCCAGCAACCCGGTGACGAGCGTTTCTCCTTCCGCGATGGCGGACAGCATTATCGCGCGGTGCGAGACGGATTTGTCGCCCGGCACGGCGGCGGTGCCGCGCAAGCCGGAAACTTTTTTTGATACGACGCCGTCAGAAAAGGGTTTTTTCATTGATGATATGTTCCAGATAATCCCGATAGCCGCTGCCCTTGGGATAAACCTCGATATTCTTCCTGAACTGCTCCCTGGTCACGAAGCCGAGGCGATAACTCATTTCCTCAAGGCAGGAGAGCTTCATCGACTGCATGTTCTCGACTTCCTCGACGAAGCGCGCCGCCTTCATCAGCGACTTGTGGGTGCCGACGTCGATCCACGCCGAGCCGCGCTTGAGAATTTCGCACTGCATGCGGTTTTCGCGGATATACATGTTGTTGAGATCGGTGATTTCCAGCTCGCCGCGCTTTGAGGGCTTTTGCGTCTTCACTTTCTCGACGACGTCGGGCGGATAAATATAAAGGCCGGTGGCGACGTGGCTCGACTTCGGGTTCTGCGGCTTTTCCTCGATGGCGAGAACGCGCGGATCGCCCGCGCCCTCTTCGAACACGATCACGCCGAAACGCTCCGGATCCGGCACGCGCGTGCCGAAGATGAAGGCGTCGTTGTCGTGCAGGGCGATCTTCTTTTTCAGCTCCGCAAGGTCGTTGGTGATGAAAAAGATATTGTCGCCGAGCAGCAGGCAGACTTTTTCGCCGTCGATGAAATCCGCGCCGAGGATGAACGCCTCGGCGATGCCTTTCGGCGCTTCCTGCACCTTGTAGGAAATATCGATGCCGTATTTTCCGCCGTCGCCGAGCATGCGCTCGATGTTGGGCAGGTCGTGCGGCGTCGAGATGATGAGGATGTCCCTGATGCCGAGCGTCATCATCGTCGCCAGCGGATAGTGGATGACCGGCTTGTCGTAGACCGGCAGCAACTGCTTGCTCACGCACTGCGTCAGGGGATAAAGCCGCGTGCCGCTGCCGCCGGCGAGAATGATGCCTTTCATTCGGTTCAACTCCTTAATAATTCGCGAGATACCACGCGACGGTTTTGCGCAGGCCCGTTTCGAAGGTCTCCTCAGGTTTCCAGCCGAGATCGTTGGCGATTTTGGAGGCGTCGATGGCGTAGCGCACGTCATGCCCCGGGCGGTCGGCGACGAAGGTGATCAGATCCGCATGCGGATGGTTCTTCGGCGCAAGTTCATCCATGATCGCGCAGATCGATTTCACCACGTCGATGTTCTTCTTTTCGTTGTGCCCGCCGATATTGTAGGTGCTGCCGGGCCTGGCTTCCGTCGCCACGCGCCACATCGCCCGCACGTGATCGTCGACGTAGAGCCAGTCGCGGATCTGGCTGCCGGTCCCGTAAACCGGCAGCGGCTTGCCTTCGCGCGCGTTCAAAATCACCAGCGGGATCAGCTTCTCGGGAAACTGCCACGGCCCGTAGTTGTTCGAGCAGTTCGTGATGACGGCGGGAAACTTGTAGGTGCGGTGCCACGCGCGCACCAGATGGTCGGCGCCCGCCTTGCTCGCGGAATAGGGCGAGCTTGGCGCGTAAGGCGTCTCTTCGGTGAACAGGCCTTCCGGCCCGTCCAGGTCGCCGTACACTTCGTCGGTCGAGACATGATGGAAGCGGAACCGCGATTTGCGGTCGCCCTCCAGCTCGCTCCAGTATGTCCGCGCCGCTTCCAGCATCGTGTAGGTGCCGAGAAGGTTGGTGTGGATGAAAGGCGCGGCGCCTTCGATCGAGCGGTCGACGTGCGATTCCGCCGCGAGGTGGATGACGATGTCAGGCTTGTGCGCTTTGAAAATTTCCGCGACCCGCGCCGCATCGCAAACGTCTTGCTGCACGAAGATGTAGCGCGGATCCCGCGCCGCGTCGGCGACGGCTTTCAAATTTCCGGCATATGTCAGCTTGTCGAGGTTGACGACCCTGTTGTCGGTTTCTCCGATCAGATAACGCACCAGCGCCGAGCCGATAAAGCCCGCGCCGCCGGTGACGAGAATGGTTTTTTGCATCGCGATTCCTTATTCCGGCCTGAACATCTTCACCCCGCGCGGGATGATTTTGACCTTCAGCGGATATTGCACCTTTTTGATCTCGCCGTCGAGGATGATGGATTTTTCCCCGCCCGCGCCGCCGTCGCGGACGAGAAACCGCGCCGCCGTTTCCTTTTCGATGAATTTGCTGGCATCCCATGTGCCGCGCAGGACATCGGGCGCCAGCGCCGGCGCGCCGAAAAGCCCGCCCTTGAAAACATAAAGCGAGAGCTTGCCCGCGCTTTTCCTTTTGCCCATCACGCGCGTCACGGCATCCCTGTAGGTCGCCATGTTGTAAGGCAGGCGGCGGATGGCCTGCGGCACGATGCTGTTGTTGGTGATGGCGACGATGCGCCCTTCGATTTCCCTGCCCGCCTTGCTTTCGTCGGAAAAAACGGTGAAGCGGCTGCTTTTTCCGCCCAGCACGCCCGCCGCCGCCGCGAAGGATTTTCTGAGAGCGGATATTCTGTTGTTGTCGCGCAACTGTTCGCGTCCTTCGAAATAATCGAGGCTGTTCCGGTCGAGCGTGATGCCGACGAGAAAGTGCATGCCGTTGACTTCGCCGACGTCCATGCCCGCGCTGCCGCCGGATTTATATTGCGCGGCGGCCTTTTTGAAATCAGCGGAAAACCCCAGCTGGCGCGCGACGAAATTCTGCGTGCCGAGCGGCAGTACGCCGAGCATCACGTCGTCGCGGCCAAGGATTTGCTCCACCGCGCTCATCAAGGTGCCGTCTCCGCCGCCGATCACGAGGCAGCGCCGCGTGCCCGCGTTTTCCCCGACCCAGCGCCGCACCGCCGCCACCACTTCATCGCCCGCGACGTAAGCGAATGTCCCCGCCTTCTTGCCGAAGGCGGAGAGCACCTCGGCGCGCACCGCGTCTTCTCCGTGTTTCAGGACGGTTCCGCCGCGGCGGTTGACGATAAAGTCGAAAATTTCAGCCTGTTGTGATGTCATTTATTTTACCATAATATAATACTTTTATTGTGGTAAATAATTGCACCAAAGAACGGGAAAAGCAATATTTTTTGTTTATGTATAAAACTATGTTTTTACTGGCTAAATTGTTTTTCAGCCGCATTCCTGTATCATGCCGAAGCACATCAACCAAGGAGCGCCTCATGCATATCGATATTCCCAAAATAGAAGAACTTGCCGGCCTTTACGGCCTGAAACTGCTCGGCGCGATCGCCATCTTCATCATCGGCAGATGGGCGGTCAAGCTCGCCGTCGCGCTCGCCCGCCGCCTGATGACAGCGAGCAAGGTTGATAAAACGCTCGTCGGCTTCACCTGCAACCTGCTCACCGGCGTCGGCCTCGTCTTCGTGGTGGTCGCGGCCCTGGCGCAGCTCGGCATACAAACGACATCCCTCGCCGCCGCGCTCGGCGCCGCAGGCCTGGCCATCGGCCTCGCGCTGCAAGGTTCCCTGAGCAATCTTGCCTCCGGCGTGCTGATCATCGCGCTGCATCCGTTCCGCCTCGGCGACAACATCGAAACGGCGGGCAAAACCGGCGTCGTCACCGACATCAACATCTTCACCACCACGCTCAAGACCGAAGACGGGCAGGAGGTGATCGTTCCCAACGGAAAAATCACCGCCGACGTCATCGTCAATCACGGGCCCGCCACGGCGGCGAAAGCATGACATGACGGACGACGCCTTCGCCATCCTCGATACAGCGCGCCCGCGCAAGCCGCACGACATGCGGTCGGTCGTCGGCGAGATCGCGGCGAAAACCGGCAGCGGCGTCGGATTTTTGCCGGAATGGCTGAAGCTCAACGTCGGGCCGGGGCATATCCTGTTCGACGAATATATCAACATGCGCCTGTGGGATCCGGATTTCTACCCGCGCGCGGATCTGAAATCCTTCATCGGCAACTGGGGCATGGTCAGGCTCTGGCGCGCCGCGAACTTCGTAGAAAGCATGAAGGCGCTCACCGAAAACAAGATCGCCGCCGCGGCCGTGCTCGGCGCTTACGGCCTTTCCGCGCCGCCGTTGCTGGGATTGCACGCGGCGGGCGCGCTGTCCGGCGACGGGCGGACGTCGACCGCTGAAGAGCTGGAAAAATTCTTGCTGCATCGCCTCGTCACGCCTGCCTTCGGCAAACCGTTGCAGGGCTTGCAGAGTCTCGGCACCATCAGCATCTCATCCCTTGACGCGGAAACCGGCCTGCTGATCCGGCAGGACGGCAGCGAAATTCCCGCCGCAGCGCTCGCCCGCGAAATTCACGACAGTTACGGCCAGAGCGGATACATCTTCCAGCCGCGCCTCGCGCCGCATGCCGACGTGCGCGCCGTTTGCGGCGACCGCGTCGCCACCGTCCGCGTCATCACGCTGATGACGGAGGAAGGTCCGCGCATCTTCAGGGCGGCGTGGAAAATTCCCGCCGGCGCCAACAGCGTGGACAACTTCTGGCGCGAAGGCAATATCCTCGCCGCCATCGACCTTGAAAACGGAACCGTCAGTCGCGCCATCACCGGCACCGGAACCGCCATGCGCGAGATCGACAAGCATCCCGACACCGGCGCCGCTTTCTCCGGCCTGAAAGTTCCGCTGTTCGAAGACATCTGCCGGGCCGCCCTCACCGGCGCCGCCGCTTTCTCCGGCTTCGGCCTGCTCGGCTGGGACATCGCCGCGACGAAAGACGGCCCCGTCGTCATCGAACTCAACGACACGCCCGACGCCGTCATGGCGCAGATCGCCCACCGCAAAGGCCTGCTCGACGCGGAATTTGCAGCCTTCCTGCAAGACCGCCGCCGCGCCTTTCGCAGCTGGAAGGCGGAGCAGAAAAAAATCATGAAGCGGGAATACGGACGCGTCCGCTAAAAGAGAGCGAATCACGGCGGCGGCGTGTGAATCTCCCGGCGGCCGGGCGCAAAAAAATTCCCTCCGCCGAAAACCGTCGCTTCATCTTATTTATTTGATATTTAATAATTTTTAAGAAAAAAAGACTTCCCGCGCACCGCCTTTTTTGCATTTTGACGCTGGACAAACGGCTCCCATTTGCTTTAAACATATACCTCGTTGTTCCCTGGTAGCTCAGCGGTAGAGCAAGCGACTGTTAATCGCTTGGTCGCAAGTTCGATCCTTGCCCAGGGAGCCATTATTTTCAAATACTTAGCCGATTCCCGATTTCGTGCCAAAAGGCTCGGTGCCCCGCCGGTGCCCCAGAATCATTGCAGCAGGCCGAATGTATATGAGAAGCGCAACCTTATCTCCTGAGCGGTATATTCGAAACAAACACTTTTCCCTCAGCGTTTTCAACGTCTGCGCCTTTGAGTAATCCTACGAAAGCTTCCCACATGACCATGGGATATTGTGTTGGGCCTATAATAATGCGATCAATCAGCTTAGAGATTTCCGCTCCATCAAGCTTTATTTCAGGAACATCCTTGAGTGGAATTTTATAAATAGTCTGCGGAGTTCCGTTCAAGGATGCATGCGCCCTTTCTATGTATTTTGAGTTAAATAAATTTGGACTATAAATAACACGCCACTCTTGCTCTTCGTGAAAGCCGGGGTGCTTTGTACAAACTGAAGCTATTCTGAGCATTTGAAAAATAATGCCTAAAACTATATCTTGATTTAACGTCTTTAAAAAGCTCGCGTCCTTTTTTACATTTTCAACTATTTTTCTAAACTCACTCTCAAACTTGGCGTCATCACAATATGCCACTGGGCTTGAAAAGGCTCCAAAGTCATCCGCTTCTCCAAAAAATACTTTTGTATTCAGGACAAAGGCAACGCTGCTTGCTGAACCATATCCTCTCCACATTGAAAGACGGCCATTTATATCCTCATTGTCCTCATGCTCCGAAACGCATAACAAATAAGTATTGAATTTAAGGTCATTTAACCATCCATTGAAAAGATTTTTTAACCTGTCACTAAACCCAGGAAATACAGCATCCAAAAGAGCGTTAAATTCTTTACCTGTTTCTCCCTTATAGGCTGCATTTAAGCAGTTAAAGCCGTGTGTTACCTCCATAAAATCATTCATGCCTGACGCATTTCTCATCCAAATTTTTTTATCTCTTAAAATATTCATCGCGGCTTCTGCGTTCGTATAGTGTACGAAGCGTTTTTTTGTATCGAGCACTCTTTGCTTTTGCTGACAAAAATTTGGCAAAAATATTTGCGCTAATTTTTCTTGTTGCTGTGGTGTTAAGGTCATATTGATCTCCAGAAGCCCCCTAAACTTTTAATCCTTGCTGC
The DNA here is from genome assembly GCA_021845905.1 of Pseudomonadota bacterium. Lineage (GTDB taxonomy): Bacteria > Pseudomonadota > Alphaproteobacteria > Micavibrionales > UBA2020 > PALSA-926. Next base: position 8,055 of record JAJZVA010000021.1, on the reverse strand, counting down.
TCCAGTATATGCGCTAGCTCCTGATACACACGGGCCGGATTGACCGCTTGTGGTGGCATGCGCCCCGCTGCTGCAGCGGCATGGGCAAGGCGCAGGAGCACGTCGCCGATAGCCTGCTCCGGTATGCCGTCAACCTTTGTACCGCGGTAATTGCTGAGCAGGGCCTGTATCGCCTTTGGAAGGCGTTTTCCGTCCGGCCCGCCGTCTGCAAGAAGATAGGGCAGCTTCCATGTGCTGGGCTTGCTGGCGTCCCCTGTATAGGCGAAGCATCGCGCCGGAAGATGGTGTTTCGGGTGCAGTAACTCGGATGATACATCTGGCGGGATTTCGGCCAGTCGTTCATCAGGAACAACGGGCCGTACCGCATCGGCGCAATCACGGTATATGCCATGTACACTGAGCCACCACAAGGCTGGCGCAGATGGAACGTCATGCGCAAGATCGACCAGCACGCGGTCTTTCAGGCCGCCATTAATAATGTCAGCCGCATAGAGATACCTCCCATCACTAGCAGCGATGCGGGATATTTTCTGCTCGTCCGCATATCGGCGAGCCTGCTGAACAGCGTCATCAAGTGATTTACGTCCCTGCCATAACGTGCCTGGACGCTTCACCTCAATTACAAGAAACTTGGCAATATTCCTGCTCAAAACGATATCAGCGTAGCCCACCTGATAGGCAAGATCGCCTTTCGCCCAGTCGAGCACACCCGTGAGCAAGTCTTCGAGGATGGCCTCAGCCACCTTTTCACTCTCATTGCCGTGCCGCAGCCGGTCGGCGCGCGCGGAGAGAAACTGCGGCCACGCCTCATCAATGCGCTGTATGCAGTTCTGGTAGCTGGCAAGCGATTGATAGGCGTCTGATTCGACCATGTGAAAAACCCTGAAATGGCAAAAACACTAAAAATGTGCGGTAAATATAGCAGCGCAAGCCCGATTATCATAGCTTCAGCGTGCATTCTTATTGAAATAATCCCCTACGTCAGCAATAATCCAGACGGTTTGCCCCTCTCGGGCAGATCGGGGGTTTTGTAGCCCTTATTCCAGTGCGGTCACTTTGCGTCAGGCCGTAACCCATGACGCTGCCTCTCGACTTACGGTCGGGTTGGCGGCGGAATAAAATAGCGCGAGCGAATACGTCGCGCCGTTCACTGGACGGCTACAAACATCCCGATCACCAGAGAGTAGCATCTCTGGTGATTTTTTTTCGGGAGTAACAGCCCTATGAGAGCACGGCTTAAAATAATAACATTTCTGCTGATGATATTCCTCCCCGCCATCTCCCATGCCGCCGTCCCGACCGTAGACCATAAAATTCCCATCGGCACATGTGCCGATTCTAGCCTTAACGGGCAGCCTGTAAGAATATGCCATGAGGCAGACGGCAAATACGAAATGCGGGCCGTCAGCGCTTCTCCGGCTAAAGGAACGAGGCTCAGCGCGCAGGAGCGGAAACTCACGCCGCCAGAAGAAAAAGCGGTTTTAGGCAATCTGCGGCACCTTGAGAAGGGCAATATTGACCATCTGGCTGCTATTGCCGCCGAGGGCAATTCTCGGGCGCTTGCCATGCTGAAACAGCTTGCCGGACAAGGGAACGATCTCGCAGATGACGCCTTGGGTAAGCTTTATGAAACGGGCCACGGCGTTCCTAAAAATGCCGCAACAGCTATGGCGTGGTTTCATAAGGCCGCGCGGCAGAGAAAAATGGAAGCTGTAAAGGAGCAGGCGGCATTACAAAAAACCGCCGACAGTCAGCAAGACTCTACTAACGCCGGTTATTACCTATTGTTAGGCATATTGGCTCTTTTCGTCTACTGGTGGAGGAGCGACAGCGACAGCACGAAGCGAAAGAAATTTCTGGAAGGCAAAATCAATTCTCGGCGTGAGTTTACACCGACGCAAACTTTCATTTGTGTAAAACGCGGCACGGGGATTGCAATTGATGAAGGGCGCAAGAAAGTATGTTTGGTCAAGGGAAGCCCAAAAGATAATTCCGCGAATATACATGTATATTCGTATAAAGACATTTTATCCGCGGATATCATCGAAGCCAAAGCTGTTGCCCGCGCCTGTATTGAACATGCGCGCAGGAGCCCTCATCTGACCCTCGGTGTCGGCGCATTCTCCGTGAAGCAGCAGCAGGCGATCTCCAACGAGCTTGAACATCTATTTAAAGACAATCCTGATGTGCACGACTTCTTCGGCAATGCGGAGGTTGAGCCTTTCTTCGTAAAAAACCTTGAAAATATAGGGTTTTTGCTTAGCTTTTGCGCTTTTGCATTTCAACTCGGTCAAGGGCATCTGGGGGCATCTCCTATTCTGGCTTTTGCCTATGCCCCCAAATTTTGTGACTGTAAACGAATATCAGAGGACGAAGAAAAACGTGGGTATAAAGAAAGTGACTGTTACAAAGTCACTTCTTGAACGTCTGCGAATGATGATGAATTTTGGTGATAAGAGGAATGGCTCCCTGGGCAAGGATCGAACTTGCGACCAAGCGATTAACAGTGCCATTGCCATTACTTTTACCAACCTTTACGAAGTTTGCTGATGTTTTATAACATGTTGTAATTAATAGATTTTTTAGCATTTTTTAGAAGTTTGACCCTTGCCTAACTTTATCCGGCATGGCTAAATTAGACCCAATTTGGGGCACCGGCGGGGCACCAGAATTTCAGGAGGCGAAGCCATGGAGCAAAAAGTCAACTTTACAAAAGCCTTTATCGAGGGCCTTTCCGCGCCCGAAGGTGACAACAGGGTCATCTACAGGGACGCCAAAGTGCCCGGCTTACAGTTGCGGGTTACCCCCAGTGGCGTAAAAACATTTTTCAGCCGCCGCCGCATCAAGGGCGGAGAGTCCGAGCGCATCACGCTGGGGCGCTTTCCCGATATGACGATCGAGATGGCCCGCAAAAAGGCCGATGCGGTCAATGCGCAGGTTTCCGACGGGAAGAATCCCGCAGATGTAAAGCGGTCCCTGAAGGCCGAATTAACTTTTGGCGACCTGTTTGCCGAATATCTTGACCGGCATGCCAAGGTAAAAAAGCGCAGCTGGGCGCGGGACGAGGCAAATTATCGGCTGTATCTCGAAAGCCCGCTCGGAAAGAAGAAACTCTCGCAAATTACACGCCAGCACATCGGGAAAATTCACTCTGATATAACAAACCAAGTCAAAGGAACAAAGAAAAAGGCCTCTGACAAGCCCCAAAAGAAAAGCGGAGGGACGGCAAACCGCATTCTGGCGCTGGTGTCTTCGGTATTCGGCTGGGGCGTGGCTACTGGGCAGTGCGAAACAAACCCCGCGCGCGGGCTTAAAAAGAACCCCGAGCGTAGTCGCGACAGGTTTTTGCAATCGGACGAATTGCCGAAATTTTTTCAATCTCTTGAAAAGGAGGAGAACCCGATAATTCGCGACTATATTCTGCTTTCTCTTTTGACGGGTGCACGGCGTGAGAATGTTCTCTCCATGCGCTGGGAGCAGATTTCCTTCGAGCGCAGAGAATGGCGTATTCCGCGCACAAAAAACGATGACCCGCAAACGATCCCGCTCGGCGAGGAGATCATCCAGATTCTCAACGAGCGCAAGGACAACGGCTCGGAGTATGTTTTTCCCGGCACCGGCGAGACAGGTCATCTGGCCGAGCCCCGTCGCGGATGGGAAAGAATACTGAAGCGCGCCGGAATAAAAGACCTCAGAATACACGACCTGCGCCGGACATTCGGCAGCTGGCAAGCAAAGACGGGCGCGTCTCTGACCATCGTAGGCAAATCTCTGGGGCACAAATCGGCGGCGGCTACGGCAGTTTATGCGCGCCTTGATCTCGATCCTGTCAGGAAATCCGCCGAAACGGCCACCAGCGCCATGCTGGAGGCGGCGGGCGTCAAAAAAAGCGCCGAAATTGTTCCGCTGGGCAAACGCCGGAGCGGGGCGGGGGCTTCTTAACCTCGAAAATCCGGCTTTTCTGTCGTTTTGGCGCGTTTATTGTATTTTAATAGACAATATGTTATACTTTATATAGGTTAATAGAATTTAAGGGATATATAATTGTCTATTATAATGAAAACACCGCAGGATATCAGGCAGGATCTGGCGATGCGCGCCAAGGCCTGTCGTCTGGCGCAAAACCTGAGTCAGGAAGGGCTGGCGCGCCGGTCCGGCATATCCTCCGGAACGATCAAGCGGTTCGAGAAAACCGGACATATCTCCATAGACTCCCTTTTGAAAATAGCCTTCGTTCTCGACGCCGCGAATGAATTTGACGATATCTTTAAACCCCAAACCGCCGCTCCGGCGTCGATCGACGATCTGATCGCGACAACGGCACGCAAACCGCAACGTGGGCGCATAAAATGAAACGGAATTTCCTAGTTTAAGGTGGATTAAAAGACAAGAAGGGGTCAATCAATGGCTTGGTGGCATCGATTTTTCCGGAGGGCAACTCCGTCAAACAGCTTTGAGTACAGGGTGGCGTTCTGCCTCTACAGTAAAGACGGAAAGCGGTGTGCTGAAGTCCGCGAGCGCCGTGATGGCACAGCCTATTTCATCGACAAGATTTGGGTTGAAGGTATGACCTTTAAGAACCGAGGAGCTGGGGAAGAAGTAGGGCCTTATCCATCACCGGAAGCAGCAGAAGCTGCCGCAGTGGCCAGGCCTTGGTTCAATCAAGGCGAAGATTCAAACTAAGGCAATACTTTTTTTGTTGATAAAAATCGAATTATAACACCTTAAACTAGGAAATTCCGAAATGAAATACACCCCCGCCACAGTCCTGAAAGTTATTCTGTCGCAGGGCGGTGAGCGGCTTCCCGTCGGGCGGCTGGCGCTGAAAGACCGGCGGGTCTGGTTCCAGTATGACGCGTCCTTTCTCGCGCGCGGGCTTGAGCTGTCACCGTTTAAACTGCCGCTGAAGCCGGAGGTCGTCGTTTGCGAAGACCGGATTTTCGATGGCCTGTTCGGGCTGTTCAATGACTCTCTGCCCGATGGCTGGGGCCGGTTGCTGCTGGATCGGCATATGCGCGGCTTTGGCATCGCGCCTGAAAACCTGACCGTCCTTGACCGTCTGGCTTATGTCGGCAAACGCGGCATGGGCGCATTGCTGTACGAGCCTGATCATGGATCTGAAAAACATGCCGCTGATGCGCTGGACCTTGACCGTTTGGCGCAGGAAAGTCGCGAAGTGCTGGACGGCGCTCCCAAAAAAGTAATAGAGGAACTGCTTGCCCTCAATGGTTCCTCTGCCGGTGCTCGGCCCAAGATCATGGTGGGCGTCAGCAAAGATAAAAAGAGCCTTGTCCATGGCGTCGATGATCTTGCAAAGGGCTATGAACACTGGTTGGTCAAATTTACATCGAGTGCCGATCCCGATGATAACGGCGCAATCGAATATGCCTATAGCCTGATGTCGCGCGCGGCAGGCATTGATATGCCGGAGACGCACCTGTTTCCGGCATCAAAGGGCGCCGGATACTTCGGCGTCCGGCGTTTTGACCGCAGGGGCAACGACCGCATCCATGTGCATACCGTCAGCGGCCTTCTCCATGCCGATCACCGCATGCCATCCCTTGATTACGAGAGCATTCTTAAAGCGGCGCTGGTGCTGACGAAATCCATGCCGGAGGTCGAGGCTTTTTTCCGCCTTGCGGTCTTTAATGTCCTGACGCACAACCGCGATGACCATGCCAAGAATTTTTCTTTCGTGATGGAAGCCGACGGGGTATGGCATGCCGCCCCCGCCTATGACCTGATCTTTTCCGCCGGCCCCGCGGGTGAGCACAGCACCACCGTCATGGGCGAGGGAAAAAATCCGGAGCGCAAGCATTTGCAAGCGCTCGGGAGGAAATTTGATATCAAGAAGGCTGATGACATCATCGATCATGTCGCGGCGGCGGTTTCGCGGTGGAGGGAATTTGCGGATGCGGCGGGGGTCACGAAATCCTCACGTGATCTTATCGCGGGCAATATTGGTTTATAAGAACGGGGGTGATCGTGGTAAAAAAAGTAAAGGCATCTCATTCCCCTTCTAAAAAACCCATCAAGAAAGACAGTGCAAGGATTATCAGCCATAACTTAAACAAAAAAAGTAACCTACGTAGAATAAGGCATATTTTAGCAAACGTTAAAAAGCCCAAGGTCAACAAAGAAAGACTGGTCGCCGATCTGCTGCATTGCGTAGTGACCCATTTATACGACGAGAGCCAATATAGATCAGACCCATTTTATAAGGAGTTTTGGTCAGTATGCGTAGAAGCACAGCGCCAGATTGTTGATCCAGTTCTTCAGAAGAAAATTAAAACGTCTTATAAAAATGAAGAGATGGGCTATTTTGTAATGGCCTTGATAAAGTTAGGCGCATCAAAGCTTGATGCGCAGGAATTTGCATCTGGATGGACTGGGATTAAATTTCCTACTATCCACGCGGCTTATACGAATCTTCCTGACCGTAAACACTATGAGACGCTGGCTAAAGAAGAATTCTTTCGGGGCGCGCCATATGCCTTTTTAAGACGGTTCTACGACAAACAATGGATTCGTGATAAACATGGGATACGTTTAAAGAAAGTCCCTTCTACTACGAAGAAGCCCATGGATAAATACGTGCCTGCTAGGGAGGCATTTTTTGAATTGCAGGGTATAATAGAGGAAAGGGATAAGGATCCCCATTTTTGACGCCACTATACGGCGGTGTTAATTTAATTTCGCTGGGCGGGATGGGCCAGCACCGCAAGCTCCCCAAGGGGGATTTTTACTGTTGAGTACTTAGAGCACGGCGAGCACCCGAGCATCAGGAGCACATTTGAGCACCGTTTTTATTCTGCAACCAATTGATTCAGAAGTATAATTTTAGAGCCTGACGGTCAGATATTCCCGGCAGTTAACAATTTTCATGTCAATAATATATATTGAGTTGACATCAAATGTATTAATTATACCCAAAATAGAAAAAACTAAACCTTTGACTATAAAAGAATTTTTTTTATATAATTAGAACAATCGCTGAAGAAATGCGAAAGGCGCTAGCGGGGTCCAAACCCGTAGCGCCTCTGCAAACTAGCCCCACTAGTAAATCTAAAGCGTTAGGGGACAGCTTCCAAAACTGTTCCCGCTTTTTCGCTATAAAGGATTATAACATGCCTAGAAATTCAAAACTAATGCAAAAGCAGTTGGTTTTACGGTCAAAACTGTGGCCGAACATCCATCCTCAAGAACATCTTTGGCTTCGCAAAGAGCGGGATGGATTTACGACCCTGCCCCGGACTATGCCACTTATCATGCAGATAATGGATAATATGTCCCCAAAGGGAAAACCTGTATCCGGCACATATCTTGAGCTCTGGAGCCGAGCATTCGATGAATGCTTCGTTACGCTATCAAAACCTCGAGAGATGGCCTTTCATTCGGGATTCACAGGCCAGCGCGGCGAACGGACATGGAAAGGCCGACTTCAAATCTTATCGGATTTGGGATTTATTATGCTGCAACCAGGGCCGTCAGGCCCCATGTCTTATGCGTTGATCCTTAATCCTTATAAGGTGATTCAATACGCTTACCACAACAAACCTAACGCAGGAATCACCGCTGACAAGTTTCTGGCTTTACAGGCGCGGGCCATTGAGATTGGTGCGAATGATCTAGACCATCCTTGGCTAACAGAGGAGCAGGCTGCAGAACAGAAGCGTAAAGACGCAGAAGCCGTTGCTAAGGCTCAAGCAGAAGCAGACCGTATTGCTTCTGTCGAGGTAAAAGCCGCAAGGAAATCTAGCACAAAAGAAAAAACCTCTTTTCTAAAGAAGAAAAGTAAAAAAATACCCAAGGCGGAAAAGCGCAGTTAACTTGAATAGAATAGAAAATGAGAGGCACTTAATAACTATATGTCACTGATTCGAATGTTTTAAGGATCTCGAAAATTCGTTTGAGACTCAATGAAAGCATTTAGCAGTCTGCTGAAAAACCCCTCGCCAATGGGGTAAAAACATGATTCTCTGTTTTTAACGGAGGAACTGTCATGCGCGGTAATTTTGAAGATCAGGGAAAATTGTTTTCGTACATTTCGCCGGA
>JAJZVA010000012.1:20930-88308 GCA_021845905.1 Pseudomonadota bacterium | reverse complement strand
TCAAGGCTTCGATACGGATCTCGATTTCATCGAGCGTAAATCCGGTGTCTTCTATGCTGAAACTCAGATCTTCAGCCATCAGACCCCGCAACTCCTCGGCAAGTCTGCGGTCGTCGAAAACTGACAGGTCGGAAAGCCGGTTGTCTGCAATTCTGAAAGCGCGGATTTGTGCTTCAGTAAGATGTTCAATGCAGACTGCCGGTACTTCCTCCAGCCCAAGCTCCATGGCGGCAAGCAGTCTTCCGACGCCACAAATGACATTGCCGTGCGCATCAATAACGACCGGGACATTAAAGCCAAAGCTCTTGATGCTTGCGGCCATTTGACGGATATGTTTTTTGCTGTGCGCTCTGGGAGTTTCCGGATCAAGCGTCAGGCTTGCCGGCGGGTGATAAACAATGACAAGAGGCTTCCTGTGGGAGACCGGGTCAGGCGAAGGCTGTTGAGTGATTTGAGCTGATTCTGGTTCTTGCCCGGTCATTGCAAATTTCTCTTTTGAATTCTTTACTCGCAACGTCTGCCGCGAGTTTGCAATGTAATGATGCGGGCAATTTTTAGATGTCGAAATTTCTTTTACCGTCGGTATTAATACCGACAGTAACGCAACAATACCGACAATGCTTCTATTTCAATGATTAAGTGTTCCGTGTAATACCGACAAATTATTTTTGTCGGTATTCTTTCAGGGCTTCTTCCCGCGCGCGACACGCCGTTTCACGACCGCAGCCATATTTCCGCCTAAGTTTTTCTTGCGTTAGTGATTCGATGTCTTCTCCATCCATGAGCGCCTGTAGCATAGCTTGTTTTGCCTTTTCTCTTTTTTCTGGCGCCTTGCCGGGACGTTTTCTGTCGGTGACGGAGCGCAGCACTGAATTAGCGCGAATGCCGCTTTGTTTCTTAACAAAGATGCCTAAAACCTCATCCGTCTTGAAATAGATATAGCGGTATGTAACGTCGCCGGATTTTATATCCTCAAGGCAGGGCATGAACTCCACTGTCTTATTGAGAAATGCCTTTGTATTGATCTCCGTGGGGGACTCACTTTCGTTTTTCTTCGCATATACAGAAATATGCCCATTCTTGATGGCATTCGTAATAATTTCAGTAATCTCAGATAACTCGGAGAAATGTTCAGCTTTCCATTCTGCCCTGTCCCTGCTTAATGAAGGGAAAATCTGGCTGGCAGCCCAATCCGACGAAGGTAATTCCCCGCCAGCGGCAACCCGGAGGACGCGGTAAAGAGACAAAAATGGAGGGTGATCTAGACCCTCATAGGCGTCGAGTAAACTCACGGCGGTGCCTTTCGAAGATCCCATGTTCTATACCTTCCAATCGCAATATCCGTAATAAAATAACACTACGCCCTGCGTTGCACTCGCATTTTGGGGAGTGCCTTGGCAGGGAGAATTTCACGATCAGATAATTATATAACATACTTTAGGTAAAAATAAAGTGCGGCCCAAATGGGTGAAATAGCGGCAAAAACAGAATTCCCAGTTCCTCAGTGTAAATTCACATTTCAACGAAAAAAATTCGTATATCCCCCAAAATAATTCCCAGTTTCATTTCATAGGGAATTTGCCCATATTTCTCTTCTAACCCCATGCCATGTTTGTGTAATTTTATGAGCATTCGTCTCAGAAAGGCAGGATAATAAAAAAATTCCCAGTATTTTGCCCCTTAACTGGGAATTTGACCGTGAGACGCTTTATCGATAGAATCTGACACGCACCATATATTCTAACGGGGTACCGTTCTGTGCCTCGTCGTTCCATGACATCGGCGCAACCACGTTGCCCTTAGAGGCGGTTTATCGACGTTCTCTCGACCGCACCATTTTTTAAAGCGGGATGCCGCTCTGCGCGCTTTGCGCGCCTTTGAAAACGTTGCCAAAACGGAAAAAATCCTCTGTATTTACGCTTTGCAAAAAGTGATAATACGCAAGGCGCGCGCCATAACAGAAAGATTTCGGAGAAAATAATGACCGTAACCGTCCACAAGGGCGACATACCCGCAAACCTGAGCTTCGGCTCCGCCGTCGCCATTGATACGGAAACGATGGGCCTGCGGCCAGGACGCGACAGGCTCTGTCTCGTTCAGCTCTCGGCGGGCGACGGAAACGCGCATATCGTGCAGCTCAAAGCAGGGCAATATGCCGCGCCCAATCTGAAAAAGCTCCTTGCGGACGAAAAGGTCCTCAAAATATTCCATTTCGGCAGGTTCGACATCGCCGCGCTGCATGAATACCTGGGCGTACTGACGACGCCCGTCTATTGCACCAAGATCGCCTCGCGCCTCGCCCGCACCTTCACCCAGCACCATTCCCTGAAAACGCTCTGCAGCGACCTCCTCGGCATCAGCCTCGACAAGCAACAGCAAACAACCGACTGGGGCGCGGACGAAATCACGCCCGCGCAAGTACAGTATGCGGCCTCGGATGTTTTATACCTGCATCAGCTGAAAGACGCGCTCGACGTCATGCTGGAGCGCGAAAACCGCGCCGACCTCGCCAAGGCCTGCTTTTCGTTCCTGCCGCACCGCGCCCTGCTGGATATCGCCGGATGGCCGGAAGAGGACATCTTTGCCCACAGCCTTTGAGCGGATGCGACGAAACGCGCTTATTTCATCCGGTTGAGCAGGACAGTCGACGCTATTGTCAGCGCGGAGATGGTCGTATTCGCTTTGGCAAGACCGCTTTCCGCCGCCGCCAGCCGTTCGCTCGCGTCATTGAAATCGCCGCTGACCTGCTCCAGTTCGCCCGTCATCCGGCCGAGCTCTTTTCTGGCCTGCCTCAATTCATCCGAGACCTCGTCAAGACGGCTTTGCGTTTTTTGAAGCGCGCCGCTCATTTCATCGATCGTGCCGGTAGCCTTTGTCAGCTCGTCGCGCAATTCCTGAATTTGTCGCAAGGCGTCGGCCGCCGTCACTTCCTCTTCCAGAGGCTTGCCGGTGATGTGCTTCGCGTGCGCTTTCAGGCTTTGAATGACGGGCTCTTCCCATTTCTCATCCGGCTTGGTCCGCATCAGATAAAGCGCATCGGCAAAATCCGCCCCGTGCTGGTGCAAAAGCGCGATGACATCGGCGGGTGCGTTGTGTTTGACCGCCGTCGCCAGAACCCTGCCCTTATAACCGTCATTGTTCTTCACGCCCTGCGCGTCTGCGCCGACCGACAGAATCGCTTCCACCGCGGCAACCGTTCCTTTGCAATAGGCAAGCCCGTATAAAGTATCATTCATCGCGGCCAGCATGAGATCTATGTCCACGCCTTCCATCAAGCCGACATGGCCCACGCGCTCTTTCAGCTTGTCCCGCTCGCCGGGAACCGAAACAGTGTAATAAAAAAGAGCGCGAAGCGTTTGAAGCATGTTTTCGGGCGACGAATCTCCGTCCTCCGCCGTCCACCTTGCGTAATTGAAAAAGTCCCGGATCAGCTCTTTTTTACAGTCGCCCGATAACTGACCAAGCGCATAAGAGATGACTTTTTGCACCTGTTGCTGTCTGTCGTTCTGCGAAAACACAGAGAGCAACAACGCAAGATCCGCGCTCGGGCGGGTGCTCTGATCGGCGACTTCAGCAAAAATATTAGCACGCGTACTATCGCAGTATGGACGATTAACAGTATCTTTTCTGATGGCGAAGGCTTCAGGAAACTTTATCGCTTCCAGAAGGTTTTCCGGCCGGCCGTCAATAACAAGCGCATCAATCGCCCCTTTGCGGAGTTTCTTCTGATCATCCGCGCCGAGATGCGTTTTTTCCTTTGTCACATGCTCCACGGCCCGCTTGTTGGCCGCGCAGAATTCTTCCACCGTGCCTTTTCTGCCGATATCGTAATAATCCTTATCCTTGTTTCTGCCGAACATGCCTGTTCTCCATCTTTAAATATGATTTAGGAGTGCTTTTTGCACTTTGTTGAAAATCGCCATTATATTATTCAAGAAATGATAATATGTCAATAATTATTATGTATAAATAAACCCTTGCAAATACGTGTTATTTGCTAGAAAAAAGCCGTTCCGGCGTATATATTTGCAACGCGTAGATGTAATGAAGGAAAATATTATGACCATTGTAAAACTTTCCGAAACCGCCCGCAAACAAGGCCTTGCCACGGCGGTGCGGGTTCTCGAAACGGAAGCCCGCGCGTTGCAGGAGCTCGCCAGTTTTCTCAACGATGGCTTTTTGGAAGCCATTGAGATGATTTCCACCGCCGAAGGGCGGGTGATCGTGACGGGCATGGGCAAATCGGGCCACATCGGCAGGAAGATCGCCGCCACCCTTGCCTCGACCGGCACGCCGGCCTTTTTCGTCCACCCGGCGGAAACGAGCCACGGCGACATGGGTATGATCGTCCGCGGCGACATCGTCCTTGCTCTCTCCAACTCCGGCGAGTCGAAGGAGCTGAACGACCTGATCGAATATACCCGCCGTTTCGCCATTCCGCTGATCGGCATCACCAGCCGTCCGGACTCGACGCTGGCGACCCGCGCCGACATCGCGCTGTTGCTGCCGCCCTGCGCGGAAGCCTGCCCGAACGGCCTCGCGCCGACGACCTCGACCACGCTGACGCTCGCCATGGGCGACGCGCTCGCCGTGACCCTGCTGGAGAAAAAAGGCTTCACCGAAAAAGATTTCAAGGTCTTTCACCCCGGCGGCAAGCTCGGCCAGCAACTGATGAAAGTCTCCGAGATCATGCATACCGGCGACAAGGTTCCGCTCGCACCTGAGAGTATAACGGTGCCGGAAGCCATCGCCATCATCACCGACAAGGGCTTCGGCTGCATCGGCCTCACGGATGAAAACGGCAAACTCGCCGGCATCATCACCGACGGCGACATCCGCCGCAAAATCAGCGGCGACATCCTCGGCAAGACGGCCAAAGACATCATGACCCTCCGGCCCAAAACCGTTTCGCCCGACACGCTGGTCGCGGAAGCCATGGCCGTGATGAACGACCTCAAAAACAGCTTCCGGCGCATCACCTGCCTTCTGGTTGTCGACGGAGAAGGCAAACCGGCCGGCCTGCTGCACATTCACGACTGCCTGCGCGCAGGGTTCGCGTGACGACGCAACCTCATCGTTCCGGCGGCGATGCGCCGCGCCGTTTTGACGGATATGCCCCGCGGCGCGTCAGCGTCGTGCGGCAGGGCTATTCCCTCTTTGTCCGCGTCATGAAAATCGCCCTGCCGCTGGTGGCGCTGGTCATCGTCGGCGTCGTGATCGCGCGGATGTCGGACGACGGCGCTGGACAAAAGAGCGTTTCCGCCCTGCCGACCGCGGAAAAAACCACGCCCGGCCTGATCGAGCTGATCCGCCCGAAATATCAGGATGTCGACACCGACGGCAGCCCCTACACCATCACCGCCGACACAGCGGTGCGCGCCGTCGACGCGCCGGACATGGTCCTCTTCACCAATCCCGTCGCCGACATCACGCTGAAGGACAAGTCCTGGCTGGCGGCCAAGGCGAAAACCGGCACCTTCGACCGCAAAAACGACACGCTGGAGATGAAAGACGACGTCGACATCTTCCACGACAGCGGCTACGAGATGCGCACGCAGGACATCGTCATCAACATGAAGCAGAAAACCGCCTATACCGGGCGGCCCGTCATCGCGCAGGGGCCGGTCGGCGCGCTGGCGGCGCGCAACATGTCGGTGCTCAATCACGGCAACCTGATCATCTTCGGCGGCCCCGCGACGCTGACGATCTTCAGTCTGCCGCACGGAAAGGCACGCGGATGAAAAAACATCTTCTTTTGGCGGTCCTCTTTCTCGCCGCGCCGCGCCCCGCTCTGGCTGCGCCCGCGCAAGCCTCGCAACAACCCGTGACCATCTCCGCCGCGAAGTCCCTGACATGGGACCGAAAGGCCAAAACCTACACCGCGACCAAAGACGTCATCGCGACGCAGGGAAAAGTCACGCTCCGCAGCGACACCCTGACGGCCCACTATATCAGCGGGCGCAACGGAGCCGCCAATGTCACCACGCTGGATGCCGACGGCGGCGTCACGATCACCGCTCCTCCCTACACCGCGGCCGGAGACCATGCGGTTTACAGGGTCAAAACCGGAAATGCCGTCCTGACCGGCAAAAACCTTCAGATCACCTCGGGCAAAAGCATCCTCACCGCGCAAGACAGGATCGAATACAACAGCCATGACGGCACCATGACCGCGATCGGCAGCCCGAAAGCCGTCAAGGGCCCGGACACGCTGACGGCGGACGTGCTCAGCGCCTCCTTTACCAAAAACGCGGCCGGAAAAATGACCGCCAGGACGATCACCGCCCACGGCCACGTGGTGATCAAAACAGTTTCGGAAACCGCCATGGGCGATAACGGCGTCTACAACACAACCACGCAAAAAGCCGTGCTGACGGGCAATGTCCGTGTGTTGCAGGGCAAAAACTGGCTTCAGGGCACGCGCGCGGACGTTGACATGAAGACCGGAATAAGCCGATTATCAGGAAAGGGCGATGCCGCGACGGACGGACGCGTCACCGGAACGTTTTATCCTCAGCAGAGGAAAAAACAGCCCGTGGCGGGCGCACCCGCAGCAATGCCGCAAACGAAGGCCAGGAATTGACGACTGACGCGAAAAAATCCGAACCGAGGCTTGTCTCCAACCCGCCAGGGCTGGTCGTCGAACATCTGATGAAGCGCTACAAGCGCCGTCCCGTGTTGCGCGACGTCTCGCTGACAGTCAAGCGCGGCGAGGCCGTCGGACTGCTCGGCCCCAACGGCGCTGGCAAGACCACCTGCTTTTACATCGTCACCGGCCTGATCGACGCCGACAACGGCAGCATCACGCTTGACGGACAGGACATCACCGCGTTGCCGATGTACCGCCGCGCGCGTCTCGGCATCAGCTACCTGCCGCAGGAGTCTTCCATCTTCCGCGGACTCAACGTCGAGGACAACATCCGCTCCGTATTGCAAGTGGTCGAGACGGACTATACCCGCCGTGAAAACATGCTCGAAGAACTGCTGGCGGAATTCTCCATCAGCCACCTGCGCCAGACGCCTGCCGTCGCACTCTCGGGCGGCGAACGCCGCCGCGTCGAAATCGCCCGCGCCCTCGCATCGCGTCCGCATTTCATTTTGCTCGACGAGCCGCTGGCGGGCATCGACCCGATCGCCGTCGCCGACATCCGCGATCTCGTCAAGCATCTCAAAAACCGCAATATCGGCGTGCTGATCACCGACCACAACGTCCGCGACACGCTCGACATCGTCGACCGCGCCTATATCCTCCATGGCGGGCAGGTGCTGATGGACGGCAAGCCGTCGGAAATCGTTGCCCATAAGGACGTCCGGCGCGTCTATCTCGGCGAAAAATTCAGCCTTTAGACATTCTTCCCTGAAAATGCTATTCTGAAAGAAGGGGAGCGTGGATGCGGCAATCCGCGACAAAGAGATTATGTCGATCAATCAAAGGCTTGATTTAAAGCAGGGCCAAACCCTGACCATGACGCCGCAGTTGCAGCAGGCGATCAAGCTTTTGCAGCTCTCCAACCTCGAACTGGCCGAATATATCGAAACCGAACTCGAGAAAAATCCGTTGCTGGAGCGCGAGGAAACCCGCGCCGCATCCGAAAAGCCCTCCGACGCCGACGGCGGCGAAACGCCGGTGATGGACACGGGCGCGGCCGAGGAAACGGGCGAAGTTCATGAAAGAAACCGCGAGCGCGAACTCGACACCGGCGAAGGGTTCTCGGAAAAATCAGGCGATGCGGGCGAGGACTTCGACTATTCCCGTTCGACGCTCTCCGGCGTCGGCGCGGGCGGCAACCTCAAATTCGACGACAACAACTACAGCTTTGAAAACACCATGGCCGCCACGACCACCCTGCGCGACCATCTGCTCGACCAGATCCATGTCGATTTCACCGACAACAAAGACCGCGCCATTGCCACGCTGATGGTCGATTATCTCGACGAAGCGGGATATTTCCGCACCAACCTCCTCGACCTCGCCAACCGTCTCGGGTGCAGCGTCGCGCGCGTCGAAGGCATCTTGCAAAAGCTGCAGCAACTCGACCCCGCCGGCATTTTCGCGCGCAGTTTGAGCGAATGCCTCGCTTTGCAACTGCGCGAAAAAAACCGTCTCGATCCGGCGATGGAGGCGCTTGTCGCCCATCTCGATCTCCTTGCCGCGCACGACCTGAAAAAGCTGAAAAGCCTCTGCGGCGTCGACGATCAGGATCTCGCCGACATGATCGCTGAACTGAAAGCCCTCAACCCCAAACCCGCGCTGGATTTCGACCATTTCGTTTCGCAGACGGTCATCCCGGACGTTTTCATGAAGCCGTTGCCGAAAAGCAAGGGCGGCGGCTGGGCGGTCGAGCTCAACAACGACACGCTACCGCGCGTGCTCGTCAACCAGACCTATTACGCGGAAATCAGCAAGAACGCCAAAGCCAAGAAAGACAGGGAATATCTCGCCGAACAGCTCAACACCGCCAACTGGCTGGTGCGGGCGATGGACCAGCGTGCCCAGACGATCATGAAGGTCGCGGGCGAAATCATTCTCCAGCAGGAAGCCTTTTTCAACTACGGCGTGGAATTTCTGAAGCCGCTGGTGCTACGCAATATCGCGGAGGAAATCGGCATGCACGAAAGCACGGTCTCGCGCGTCACCAACAACAAATACATCGGCACGCCGCGCGGCGTCTTCGAACTGAAATATTTCTTCAGCAGCGGCGTTTCCAGCGCCGACGGCGCGGCGGAATTCTCGTCCGAGGCCGTCAAGGCGAAAATCAAAACGCTGATCGACGCCGAAGACCCCGGCGCCATACTCTCGGATGACGACCTCGTCACCGCCCTGAAACAGGACGGAATCGACATTGCCCGCCGCACCGTCGCCAAATATCGCGAAGCTATGAAAATACCCTCTTCGGTCCAGCGCAGACGCTTGAAAAATCAGGGAAAATAATGGCAAAAACCCGCGTTTTTCAGCCATTCGGTTAACTTGATCTTAATGTCAGCTGGAGTATAAATAAGGTTAGACATCATCTAACAAAAAGGCCACATACCATGCAACTGACAGTAAAAGGCAAGCAGCTTGACGTCGGCGACTCCTTGCGCGCCCACGTCGAGGAACAACTCGGACATACCGCGACGAAATATTTCCGCGACCCGATAGAAGCCACGGTCGTCTTCTCCAAAGAGAAAAACCATCTTTTCAAGGCGGATATTTCCATTCATGTCGGCGGCGGCCTCGTGCTGCAAACGCACCACGAGGCGGACGATCCCTATCCCGCGTTCGACATCGCCGCCAAGGCCGCGGGCAAGCGCCTCAGCAAATACAAGGACAAGCTCCGCGACCATCGCAAGACCGAACCTGAAGAAGTCATGACCGCCGCCTACACCACGTTGCGCGGCGACGAAGACGAAGCCGAAGGCGGAAACGAACCCGCAGTCGTCGCCGAAATGGAAACGCAGGTGCTGACGCTCGCAGTCTCGGATGCGGTGATGCGCCTCGAGCTTGGCGACATGCCCGCGCTGATGTTCCGCAACCCGTCGCACGGCGGCCTCAACATGGTCTACCGCCGCAAGGACGGCAACATCGGCTGGGTCGACCCGGACGGTCTCAAGAAGAAGTAAGCTGCTTTCCGGTCAGCCAGAAGACCTCGCCTTCGCTCAGCTCCGTATCGAGCCAGAGGAACGGCAGACGCTTGTATTCCCTTTCGAGCAACGTCTTGCCGCGCCCGATCTCGCACAAAATGCCGCCGTCGGCGTTGAGGTGATCCGCCGCCTCTTTTAAAATCCGCCGCGTGATGTCCAGCCCGTCCTTGCCGGAACCGAGCGCCATTTGCGGCTCGTGTCTATATTCCTTCGGCAGTTTCTTCATCGCTTTTTCATCGACATAGGGCGGGTTGGTGATGATCAGGTCGTATTTTTTGCCTTTCAACGGCGCGAAAAGGTCGCCTTTATGAAGCTTCACGCGTTTTTCCAGCCGATGGTCCTTCACATTGCGCTTCGCAACCGCCAGCGCCTTGGCGGACAAATCCACCGCGTCCACTTTTGCCTTGGGAAACAAATAAGCCGCAAGAACGGCAAGGCAGCCCGAGCCGGTGCAAAGATCGAGCACCGTTTTCGGCGCCGTGCTCATCAAATCGAAATCCGGCAGCAACTCGCCGATAAACGAACGCGGCACGATCACGCGCTCGTCCACGTAAAACGACAATCCCTGAAGATAAGCCTTCTTGAGCAAATAAGCGGCGGGCTTGCGCGTCTCGATGCGCTTTTCGATGATGGCGAGAACCTTGCGCGCCTCCGCCGCCGTCAGCGTTTTATCCAGCGGCGCGGTTTCATCCACCGGCAGACGTAGCGTTTCCAGCACCAGCCATGCCGCTTCGTCCACAGCGTTGTCCGTGCCGTGACCGAACCCGATCTTCTCCTTGATAAACCGTTGCGCGCCGTGGCGGATAAAATCTTCCACCGTCGCCGGAGGGGGGGGCTTTTTTAAAGGCATGTCATTTTTCATCCTGATGGAAGCTGTGCATGAGCCTGTGCAATACGGGCGCGATGACGATGCCCGCCGCCGCCAGAAACACGAAGCCGCTGAACAGCGCGTAAACGGAGGCGAATATCTTCACCGCGTCGTTGCGCAAGGTCACCGACGGCCCCATGCCCGCCAGTATCATCGATGCTTCGAGCAGAGAGTCGACCCAGTCGATATGCCCGATGAAATGATACCCCATCACGCCGATCAGCAACGCCGTCATGAGAACCAGCAAGGCGCTCCGCAAAGACCGCAGGACCCTTAAAATCCATTTGACCCGTGAAACCAGAGGCTCGCCGCGCCGCTCATACATCCCGTTTTCCTCCAACGCTGGCAAACCGCCCGAAAAGGCGGCCTGCCGCAAAGTTTAGACCAATTCCCGCACGGCTGAAAGTTGACCTTTTGGCGTATTGTCTCTATACATTATTAAAAAGCAAAGGAAACCATGCGTGTTCACAGCTTATGACGTTATGTATATTTTAATCGGCATCGGGATCGGCTTCGCCGCCGGATTCACCGTGGCGCGCACCATGCTCAAATCCCGCTTCGCCGACATGGAAGAAAAATTTTCCCTGCAGTTCGAAAACCTCGCCAACCGCATTTTCGAGGAAAAGACCGACCGCTTCAAAAAAGAATCCCGCGAGGATCTCGGCAACCTGCTCAATCCCCTGCGCGAGCGGCTGCAGGAATTCCAAAAGAAGATCGACGACTCCTTTGGCAAGCAGCACGACGAGCAAATCTCCCTCAAAAAAGAAATAGAGAACATCGTCTCCGTCAACCGCGCCATGTCGCAGCAGACGGAAAACCTCACCAAAGCGCTCAAGGGCGACGTGAAGGCGCAAGGCAACTGGGGCGAGGTGATGCTCGAAAAAATCCTTGAAGCCGCGGGCTTGCGCGAAGGCATCGAATACACGGCGCAGGGCAGCGGACAGGGCCTCCGTCATGTCGAGGACGGCGGCGTGCTGAAACCGGACGTCATGATCATGCTGCCGGAAGACAAGCACATCATTATCGACTCCAAAGTCTCCCTCACGGCGTATGAAAGATATTGCGCCACGGACGACGCGGCTGAACGCGCCCAGTTTTTGAAAGACTATCTCGCCTCGGTGCGCGCCCACGTGACCGGCCTCAGCGGCAAGCGCTATCAGGACGCCGCGAAAGGCGCACCGGATTTCGTCCTCATGTTCATGCCGATCGAAGGCGCGTTCTCCCTGGCGTTGCAGGAAGACCCGGGTCTGCACAGCTTCGCGTGGGAGAAGAAAATCGTCATCGTCTGCCCCTCGACGCTGTTCGCGACGCTGAGAACGGTCGAATCCGTCTGGCGGCTCGAACGGCAGAATAAAAACACGCTGGAAATAGCCAAACGCGGCGGACTTTTGTACGATAAAGTCGCAGGGTTCGTCGACACGATGCAGGACCTCGGCAAAAAAATAGACGCGACGCAAAAAACCTACGACGACGCCTTCAAAAAGCTCTCCTCCGGCACGGGCAACATCATCCGGCAGACGGAGGAGCTGAAGGCGCTCGGCGTCAAGGCCGGAAAATCCCTGCCGAAAGAACTGCTCGACGCGAGGCAAATCGAAGACTTCAAAAAAGCGGAGAACGGCTGATGACTGTCTTGAAAATATACGTCGCGCCGCATCCGGTGCTGAAAAAGATCGCCGAACCGGTCGATAAAGTCACCGATGAAGACCGCATACTCATGGACGACATGCTCGAAACCATGTACGCGACCGACGGCATCGGCCTCGCCGCGCCGCAGGTGGGCGTTTCGAAGCGCATTCTCGTCCTCGACGTCGAGCAAAAGCGCGATGACGACATCGACCCGCAGAAACGCCGCGTCATGCCTTTGTGTTTCGTCAATCCGGAGATCGTCTGGGAGTCCGAGGACCTGAGGGTTTACAACGAAGGCTGCCTCTCCGTTCCCGGCCAGTACGCCGAAGTGACACGGCCTGAAAAAGTGCGCGTGAAATATCTCGATTACGACGGAAAAGAGCAGGAGATCGAGGCGGAGAGGCTGCTCGCCACCTGCCTGCAGCACGAGATGGACCACCTCAACGGCATCCTCTTCGTCGATCACCTCTCGACGCTTAAAAAAGACATCGTCATGCGCAAACTCAAAAAATACAAGAAGGAAAACGAAGAAGAGATGGCGGAAAGCCATGTCCTGCTTTGATTTTAAGGCATGAATAAATACGGTTCCCATTTCGGCGTTTACGCGCTGATCCTGAATGAAAGCAAAGACAGTGTGTTGCTGATCAAAAAATCCTTGGGATGTTATACCGGGCTTTACGACCTTCCCGGCGGATCGATGGAGCCGCATGAACTGCTTGAAGACACCCTCCGCCGCGAGGTATTGGAGGAAACGGATTGCACGATCACGGATTTTCAACAACTCGGCGCATTCAGCACGCTTTATCCTTTTCTGGAAGACGGGGAAAATAAAATCCTCCGTCATATCGGCGCGATCTATACGGCATCCGTCGCCGGAACGCCCCGCGCTCACGCAACCGGAGAAGACGACAGCGCGGGATGCGTCTGGGTGAAACTCGGCAACGCCACGGCGGAAAATTCCGCCCCTTTGGTGACGCAGGCGATAAAGACATATGCAGAAAAAACTTAAAATCGCCTTCATGGGCACGCCGGAATTTTCGGTGCATATCCTCGATGCGCTTGTTCATGCGGGGCACGACGTCGTTTGCGTCTATTGCCAGCCGCCGCGCCCCGCCGGACGCGGGCACAAATTGCAACTCTCGCCCGTGCAGCGCCGTGCGGAAGAGCTGAATCTCGCCGTGCGCACGCCGAAGAGCCTCAAGAAAGACAGTGACGTGCGCGCGGCATTCGCCGCGCTCGATCTCGACGTCGCCGTGGTCGCTGCCTATGGACTGATTTTGCCGCAGGAGGTGCTGGACGCGCCGAAGCTCGGCTGTATCAACATCCACGCCTCGCTTTTGCCGCGCTGGCGCGGCGCGGCGCCCATCCAGCGCGCCATTCTCGCCGGCGACGCGCAAAGCGGCGTTTGCATCATGCAGATGGATGCGGGACTTGACACCGGCCCCGTCCTGATGCGCGGCGAAGTGCCTATCACCGCTACGATGACCGCGCCGGAATTGCATGATGCGCTGGCGCAACAGGGCGCGGAACTGATCGTCAAAACGCTGGAGAACATCAACACCCTTACGCCGCAAGCGCAGACCGAAGACGGCGCGACCTACGCGAAGATGCTTTCGAGGGAAGATGGAAAAATAGACTGGACACAGCCCGCCGCCGTCATCGAGCGCCAGATCCGCGCCCTCACGCCATGGCCGGGCGTCTGGTGCACGCTGAACGGAGAACGGATGAAAGTTCTGGCGGCGAAGGTCGAGAAACACAGCGGAAGTCCAGGGCAGATTCTCGACCGGCGCCTGATCGTCGCATGCGGCGAAGACGCCCTGCGGCTTGAAAAAGTCCAGCCGCAGGACAGAAAACCGATGGACGGACTATCCTTCATGAACGGCACGCATATAAATGTAGGAGACAGACTTGAATGACATCATCCAATAAATCCGAAAGAACGCCCGACCAGCAACGCGGATTCAAACTCGCCGCATTCTCTATCGCCTACCCTTTTTTTCTGACGCTTCTCGTAGCCGACATGCCGGGACTGAGAAAAATCGCCTACACTATAAATGCAAATTCCCTTCTGTTTTTTATATGGATGGGCATAAATATAATTCCACCTCTCATCGCCTTGTTGCAACTCCCGGGGAAATCGCGCGTGGCGCGCGGCGCCATCGCCTTGTTTTACGCCCTGTGCATGTCGCCCGTCCTGTTTCTCATGACTTTCGCGATTTCCTGCGGGCATAACCAGTCCTGCGTCCCGTTCCAATGACGCAGCGCTGGAAACTCACCATCGAATACGACGGCACGCCGTTCGTCGGCTGGCAGCGGCAAGAGAACGATCCGTCCGTGCAGGGCGCAATTGAAAAGGCGATCCGTGATTTTTGCGGCGAAACGGTGACGCTGCACGTCGCGGGGCGCACCGACGCAGGCGTGCATGCCGTGGGTCAGGTCGCGCACGCCGATATCGAGAAAACCGCAGATGAGAAAACCATGCGCGACGCGATCAACGCGCATCTCCGCCCCCTGCCTGTCGCCGTTGTCAGCGCAGAGCCGGTGGACGACGCGTTTCATGCGCGTTTCGGCGCGACGCGGCGCGTCTACTGCTATAAAATTCTCTCCGGACGCATGCCCGCGCCCGCCATCGAACATGAGCGTGTCTGGCATGTGAGCCGGGATCTCGACGCCGCAGCCATGCATCGCGCCGCGCAATATCTCCTCGGCAATCATGATTTTTCCAGCTTCCGCGCCGCAGCCTGTCAGGCGAAATCGCCCGTCCGCACTCTCGACTGCTGCGATGTCATCGAAACAAAAGACAATTTAAGCGCGGGACAGCATATCGAGATTTGGGCGGAGGCGAAATCTTTCCTGCATCATCAGATCCGCAACATCGCGGGCGCGCTGCGGATGGTCGGCGAGGGAAAATGGGAGCAGGAAGAAGTCAAGCGCGTTCTCGAAGCCCGCGACCGCACGAAAAACACCGCCGCCATGGCGCCGGCGCACGGACTATATTTCGTGCGCGTGGACTATTAGCGCAAAACCCGAGCGCGTGGTATCGCGCACAGTGATATTGAGGATGCCCGCTTCCGGCGCGACGACGGTTTGCGCCATAATTTAAGACGCCAGTCCGAGGATATCCGCCTTCGTGCCGCCGACGGCCGTCATGACGGCGTTGATCAGATCCGCCGGAACATTCAACTCCCGCAAAGTTTCCTGCAAATGCCCCGCGACAAGGCCGAAATGCGTTTCGCTCAGACCCTTTTCCTTCACCAGCCGCGCATGGGCGTTGCGCAGGGCGTTGCCGGCGTATTTATTGGGGCCGCCGAAGGCATAGGTCATGAAGCTGATCTGGTGCCGCGCCTGCCGCTTCATGTCGACGCCATCGAAGAAGGTTTTCAGCGCGGGATCGGCGAGGAGTTTTTTATAAAATATGTTCACAGCCGACGTCACCGCGGCTTCGCCGCCGAGCCGGTCATACAGGCTTTCCACCTGCTGGTCCTTTACTTTTTTTAGTGTCGTCCTGGATGAACTTGTTGATTTCGGTTTCCAGTTTGATGGACATTTCGGCAAGCCCCTTGGCGGCATCGAGCGTCTGATGAGAAGCCGCGCCCGTCTCGCCCGCCGCTTTCTGCACGCCGGTGATGTTGTGCGAGACTTCCGCCGTGCCGGCCGCCGCCTACTGGATATTCTTGGCGATTTCGTTGGTCGCCGTCGTCTGCTCGTCGATGGAGTGCATCACGCTTCCGGCAATCTCGTCAATCTGCGAGATCGTTTCGGTGATGCTCTTGATCGACGTGACGGCATGCTGCGTCTCGTTCTGGATTTCGGATATCTGCTTGGCGATTTCCTCGGTGGCCTTTGAAGTCTGCGACGCAAGGCTCTTGACCTCGCTCGCCACAACCGCGAATCCCTTGCCCGCGTCGCCCGCGCGCGCCGCCTCGATGGTGGCGTTGAGTGCGAGCAAATTGGTCTGCTCGGCGATATCGGTGATCAAATCCACCACCGCGCCGATCTTGTTGGCGACTTCGCTCAAGCCCTGCACCGCGCGATTTGCCGTCTGGGCGTTTTCAACCGCCTGCTTGGAGATGGCGGCGGATTTCTTGACCTGCTCCGCGACCGTCTGAATGGTGTTGGTCAGCTCTTCCGCGGCGGCGGCCACAGTCTGCACGTTCGACGACGCCTCTTCCGACGCCGCGGCGACGGAGGCCGACTGGCGCGACGTTTCCTCCGCGGCGGCGGATAAAGTCTGCGCCGTCGCCTGCAACTGCGTCGAAGTCGCGGCGACCGTCTTGGTGACGTCGCGCACGTTCGCCGCCAGCTGGTGTTGCGCCGTCACGACGTTCCAACTGACCATCGGCCCGACATAATAACCACGGGCATCGACGATGGCCGACACGTTGAGATCGAGCTTTTCCGTTCCCAGCGCGATCACTGAATGGTAAGGCAGGTTTTTCGGATCGCTCAAAATGCCGCGTTGATGAGCCGGCATCTTGTGGAACACGTCGATGCACGTTCCCATCAGATCAGCCGCCTTGATGGGCAGAAGATGCTCTATGCTCTTCAGCGTCTTCACGCTGGTCTGGTTGGCGAAGTTGATTTTAAATTCCTTCGGATCGCACATCATGACGTTGATCGGCATCAGGTCGACCATCTGCTTCAGGTTCTCCCGCGCCGTGACGACCGACCACGACAGCATCAACCGGTGCAATGTCTTGCCTTTGTAGATGCCGTTGACGTTCAGCTCCAAGGCTTCAGGCCCAAGGCGGATGACAGTTGTGTAAGGAAGGTTTTTCTCGTCGGAAAGCAGCCCGCGCTGGTGCGCCGGGTTTTTGTGGAAGATGTCGATGTTCTGGCCGACGATATTGTCGCCGTTAACCCCCTTGGGCAGAAGATGCGTCAGGGTATTCAAGGTATTGACCGTCGTCTGGTTGGCGTAGTCGATGATAAAGGTTTTTGGATCGCAGGTCATGATGTTGACGGGTGTGGCGTGCAGCATTTTCTGCTCGATGGTCTCTTTGATAAAAAAAGATTTTTTCTTGTTGCCTTGCTGAACGGCCGGATACGTCATTTTAAAATACTCCCCATAATTACAAATCAAAAACCCGAAACAAGACTACGCCATATTAGACATGAAAACAACTTAAAGATGTATTAAATTTATAATTACCATTTAAAATAGACTTATTTTCCGGGTTTCGGCATGTTTTTCTGGCTTTTTTTCGTAACCTGCGCGATAATGGGAATTGCCAGCTTGCTGGCTATGACGATAAACGTGCTGCGGAATAGGCGAGACGGACCCGGGGGCGGTACCCGGCGGCTCCACCATTTAACAAGGTTTAAGGTCTTCAAAAGACCTTTCCGGTATGGGGCCGAAACAGGATCGACGTGCGTAGTAAAGGCAGTTGCTTTCGTTCGGCATGGTATCCACCGTTATCGGGCTAAAAACTATAAATGCTAACGACAACAGCCCAGCAATGGGTCAACTCCGTCTCGTCGCTTAATCGCGTCCTGACGAGTTAGCACTTCAATCCCTCTTCTAGTAATAGAGGAGGTGGGGCGTGGAGGCAGGCCTAGCAACAGAACTGCCTCCATTTATTTTTCGACATAATCACATCCTATAAAATCCAGTGACATGCCTGCCAAGTCTGACTAGACTGTCTCGAGAATGAAATACAAAGCTGCGGAGCCGGAACAGATATGACCCGTAACCACGAAGACGCCTTCAGATACGACAAAATGGTGGAAAAAGCCTTGCGCAGCGTGGTGAAGCAGGCCTTGCAAGAGGTCGTGGACGAAGGCATCGTCGACGACCATCATTTCTATATTACGTTTTTCACCGATCATGCCGGCGTCAAAATTCCCGACTATCTCAAAGAGCGTTACCCTGGCGAAATGACCATCGTCCTGCAACACCAGTTCTACGATCTTGAAGTCGATAGCGAAAAATTCACCGTCATGCTGAGCTTCAATAACGTGCCG
Organism: Pseudomonadota bacterium; assembly: GCA_021845905.1. Classification (GTDB taxonomy): domain Bacteria; phylum Pseudomonadota; class Alphaproteobacteria; order Micavibrionales; family UBA2020; genus PALSA-926. The sequence goes on along the minus strand of JAJZVA010000012.1, from coordinate 70,226 downwards.
GAACGGCTGACCGTGCCGCTCTCCGCAGTGACGATCTTCGCCGACCCGTCCGTCAATTTCGCCTTGCAATTCCAGCCTTTGTCGGAGGAAGACGGAGACGAGATCCACTTCGAGGCCGAAGAGCTTGAAGTCGACAAGAACGACAAGGAAAAGAAAAAAGGCGAAGTTATTTCGCTCGACAGTTTCCGCACCAAAAAAGACAAAGACAAAAACTGATCAATCCCGACAAAAACCGTTCCGCTTGCCGCCGACGTCGTATCACGCGATGGCATATTGTATTGCGCCGACAGACATGGTAATTTTTTTATAATTCTGCTTGCAGAATTGTTCGTTTCATTCAAAGCATAGCTGGAGAAACACCATGAAATTCGAGTACACGCCATTGAGAAAAGACGCCATCATTGAAGACGCCTTCAATTACGCTCAGGATCATCAGGCGAAACTCGCGCCGGAAGTCACCCAGCAGATTCAAAAACAGATTGATGAACAATATCAAAAGCAGCTGTTGTCTCTCGACGACGCGCGCGACGCGGGATATGTCACCGAGGATCAGTACAGGCAAAATAAAATACGGCTCGACAATTCCATGGAGCATGAAAAGAGACGCCTGCCCATGATCGTGCAACAGCAACTCGAATATCTGTTCGCCAGCGCCAAGCTCAGCCCCGCGCTGGAACTGCAGGCGAACAGCGACAACCCCTCTTCGGCGCTTATCGCCGCCGCGATGCTGGTTGACTGTGTGCGCGATCCTCAGGATTACAAAAAGCTCGAGGCGAAATTCGGCGCCGCAGTGGCGGGTCTTGTCGCCGAAGTTCTTCACATACAGGCCTATCCCGGCACGGCTTTAACCGATATCGCCACCGCCAGCAGCGATGCGAAGCGCATTTTCATGGCGGGCCTGACCACGGAACTGAATCAGGTCGTCGGGCAGATTGCCATGATGCCGCCGGGCTCGATGGTGCAAGCACCGCCGCAGTACGAAGAAAACATCTTCAGTCAGGTCAAGGCGCTGTGGGGTAATGACAAAAAGCAGGATAAAAATCTGGTCGAAGTGTTCAACAGGGCGGCAGAAGCGCTTTTCTCGTCGTTCAGGATCGTGGTCACGCCCGCGGGCGCGCCAGCGCTGATCGAGAACGCCCCCATAGCGCCGCCGCCAGCAGCAATACCCGGACAGAAAAAGGACCCGAAGATAACCTGGGGCGATGATAAAGCGCCCTGATAAAGAGTGAATTCCTGTTCTTCATAAAAAACGCGCCTCCCAAGGACGCGTTTTTTATTTATGTGAAGAAAAAATAACTCCGCACAGCTCCGCAAACAAGGCGCTGCGCGTTGACGCCTTCAGCGCCTGTGTGTAAAGTTAACAGAGGGTTAACGAGGGGTTATGTCTGCTTTACGCAACAATCGCGGAAGAAGACATGTTTTAACAGAATATTCCTTTTATTATTCGGGCAGCAATGGTCACTTCACGCATTCATGACGTGCCGCAGCTATCATCCGGACATATTCCGGTGATGCTGGAAGACGTTCTCGGCGCGTTGCGGCCAAAGGATGGCGGCGTTTACGTCGACGGCACGTTCGGCGCGGGCGGATATACGCGCGCCATTCTTGAATCCGCCGACTGCACGGTCTATGCCATCGACCGCGACCCGGAAGCCTACGCGCGCGGCGTCAGCATGGCGAAAGATTTCAAGCACAGGCTCGTCCCGTTGCACGGTTGTTTCGGCGACATGAAATATCTGCTGCAGGCGCAAGGCGTGACGCGCGTTGACGGTATTGTCCTCGACATCGGCGTTTCATCGATACAGCTCTCGACGGCGGAACGCGGCTTTTCCTTCCAGAAAGACGGGCCGCTCGACATGCGCATGAGCAAGGAAGGCGAGAGCGCCGCGGATATCCTCAATAGCGCGTCGGAAAAAGACATCGCGCATATCATTTTCACCTACGGCGAGGAGCGCGCCTCGCGCCAGATCGCGAAGAAGATCGTCTCCGCCCGCGCGGAAGCACCGATAAAAACCACCTTGCAGCTCGCCGATATCATTCACAGCGTCCTGCCGCAAAAGCCGCAACTGCGCACCGACACAGCCACCAAGACCTTTCAGGCCTTGCGCATTCATGTCAACGACGAGCTGGGCGAACTCGAACGGGCGCTGGCCGCCGCGGAAGAACTGCTCCTGCCGGAAGGACGCCTGTCGGTGGTGACGTTTCATTCTCTTGAGGACTGGCGCGTCAAGAATTTTCTGAAAGAGCGCACCGGAAACATGGGGAACGCCTCGCGCCATCTGCCTGCCCTGCCGGATGCGCCCGCGCCGACCTTCATCCTCGCCGAAAGCGGCGGAAGAAAAGCATCGGCCGCGGAAACCGAGGTCAATCCACGCGCCCGCTCCGCGCGCCTGCGCACCGGCATCCGCACCGACGCGCCCGCATGGCAAAATCCGCCTCGCGAGGAAGGAGCGCGGCATGCGTAAATCCACGCTTCTCTGGCTGATCCTGACCGTTTTTTGCGGCATAGCGCTTTTTCACACCAGCCAAAAAGTGCATGACGAACGCGCGCGGCTCGCCGCGCTGAACGCCTCCATCGCGCATGAAAAACAGTCCATCCGCGTGCTCGGCGCGGAATGGGCCTATCTCAACAATCCGCGGCGTCTCGAAATGCTTGCGAAAACCTATCTTCACATGGCGCCTCTCTCGGCCGCGCAATTCATACGGATAGACGACATTCCGCTCCGTGCCGCGCCAGCGGCTGCGCCCGCGCCGCAAACGGAAAAAATTGCGGTGAAAAAAATTTCTCCCGAAATTCAGCCGCGCAAGATCGTCGCCCTCGAACGCCCCGTGACGATGAAAACGCGAAAGCCCGCGCCGCCGCGGATCTTCAAAAAAAGAGCGGCGCCCGACGGCGGCACGGCCACGGCGCGCAATTTCAGAGATGTTATGAAGAGCCTGCGCCTGGGTGTTGAATAATGGCCTTCGATATTTTTCATCGCCACAAGCTCACAATCTCAGGCACGCAGGCGCAGGCGCTTGAAATGGCCCGGTTGCGGCTCATCTGGGTGGGGATGCTCATGATGATGGGCTACCTTGCGATCATCCTGCGCATGGGCGACTTGTGCCTCTTGCATCACAAAAGCACCGCCATGCTGATGGGAAGCGGCGCGCCTGCGGAAACGGAAAGGCCCTTGCGCGCATCCATCGTCGACCGCAACGGCAACATCCTCGCCGTTTCGCTGCGCATGGCCTCTGTCTATGCCGATGCGAGAATGGTGCACGATCCGGCAAAACTCGCTCAGGAACTCGCCGCTCTCCTGCCTAAGCAAAACGAGGCGGATCTTTTCAAGAGACTGTCGTCCGGCAAGGCCTTCGTCTGGATACAGCGCTTCATCACGCCGAAACAGGAATATGCCATCAACGCGCTCGGCGACCCTGCGATCCACTTTCAGGAAGAGCAGCGCCGCATCTATCCCGATGCCAATCTCGCCGCACAGGTCGTCGGGTATACGGACGTGGACAGCAACGGCATTGCCGGCATAGAAAAATTCTTCAACAAGCGGCTGGCGGCTGGCGGAAAGCCCTTGCGCCTGACGCTCGACGTGCGCGTCCAGCATATCATGCGGCAGGATCTCGCGGCGGCGATCAAGACGTTTCACGCGCTGGACGGCACCGGCCTTGTGATGGACGTCAACACCGGACAAATCATCGCCATGGTGTCCCTGCCAGATTTCGACCCCAACCACATCGGCGAAGCCACCAACAACGAAAAGTTCAACCGCGCCACGCTCGCCGATTACGAGATGGGCTCGACGTTCAAGACCTTTTCCATCGCCGCCGGGCTCAACAGCGGGAAAGTGCATCTCTCCAGCGTCTTCGACGCCTCGCACCCGCTGCACATTGACCAGTTCTACATCCACGATTTCGACGCGAAAGACCGTCCGCTGACGATCCCTGAAATCTATATCTATTCCTCCAACATCGGCACGGCGAAAATGGCGGAAAGCCTCGGGCCGGACTACATCAGGGATTTCTACCAAAAGCTGGGCTTCATGCAGCAGGCGCCGATCGAGGTGCCGGAACGCGCAACGCCGCTGTATCCCTCGCCGTGGCGCGAGGTGAACACGATGACAGCCGCGTTCGGCCACGGCATCGCCGTTTCGCCGCTGCATCTCGTGCGCGCAGCCTCGGCGATCGTCAACGGCGGCATACTGCTCAAGCCCACATTGGTCATGCCCGACAATCCCGACGTTCCGCCGCAGGGCACGCGCGTCATCAGCGCAGCGACGTCTGAAAAAATGCGCCGCCTGCTCGAGCTTGTCGTCGCCAGCGGCACCGGCGCTTACGCCTGGGTCAAAGGCTACGACGTCGGCGGAAAAACAGGCACCGCCGACAAAAACAAGAACGGCAGGTACGAAAATCACGCCAACATATCCTCGTTTCTCGGCGTGTTCCCGATATGGCACCCGCGCTATGTCGTGCTCGCCTTGCTCGACGACCCGCAAGGCACGAAAGCGACGCACGGATTTTCGACCGGCGGCTATACGGCCGCACCCGTCGTCGGCGACGTGATCGCGCGCATGGGCCCGATGTATGGCATCAAACCGCGCATGTACATCACGCGCGACAGCATAGAAAAATCGATGAAACCTTATTTGAAAGAATACAAGGAAGGACAAGCGCTTGCATCTGTCAGCACTGATCACTGATCTCGACGACATCGAGGCGGGCGACGATAAACGTCTCGCCGCAACCGATATCGCAGGAATGACGTCGGACTCGCGCGACGTGAAAGCCGGTTATCTTTTCGCCGCCTTCCCCGGAACCAAACTTGACGGGAGGCAATACATAGACAGCGCCGTGCAAAAAGGCGCCGTCGCCATCCTCGCGCCAAGCGGAACGAAAGCGCCAGCCGGAAACGCCGTCCTTCTCGAAGCGGGAAACCCGCGCCGCAGCTTCGCAAAAATGGCCGCGGCCTTCTACGGCAGGCAGGTGCCCGTGCTCGCCGCCGTCACAGGCACCAACGGCAAAAGCTCGACCGTCAATTTCTGCCGCCAGATATGGCAGTCGATGGAGCATGCCGCCGCCTGCCTCGGCACGATCGGCATCACGGCGAACTACGCGGGCGGCATCACCAAAAGTCGTCCCGGCCTGCTCACCACGCCCGACCCCGTGACGCTGCACGCGGAAATCGCCGAGCTTGAGGCCTCCGGCGTCACGCACCTCGCCATCGAAGCGTCCAGTCAGGGGCTTGACCAATACCGCCTCGACGGCGTGCGCGTCACCGCGGCGGGCTTCACCAATCTCACCCGCGACCACCTTGACTATCACGGCACAATGGAAAAATATCTCGCCGCAAAGCTGCGTTTGTTCGGCGAGGTTCTGATCGACGGCGGCGTCGCCGTCATCAACAGCGATACGCCTTATTCCAAAGACTTCCGCGCAACGTGCGAAAAGCGCGGCCTCCGTATCATCGAATACGGGCGGAACGCGAAAGACATACGTCTTGCGCGGCAGAATCCTCTACCCGACGGACAGTTCGTCGAACTGATGGTTTTCGGCGAACGCTACGAGCTTGAACTGCCGCTGGTCGGCGGATTTCAGGCCGAAAACGCGCTGTGCGCCCTCGGCCTCGTTCTTGCCGAAGATCCGGACAACCGCCTTTTGCACATGCAGGGCGTCTACGCGCTCGAAAGGCTGCAAAGCGTGCGCGGACGCCTGGAACTCGCCGCAAGACATCCCAATGGCGCGACCGTCTATGTCGATTACGCGCACACGCCGGACGGCCTCGAGACGATGCTCAAGGCCTTGCGCCCGCATGCGCAGAAAAATCTTCATGTCGTCTTCGGCTGCGGCGGCGACCGCGACAAAGGCAAGCGCCCGATGATGGGCGAAATCGCGACGCGCCTTGCGGACAAAGCCATCGTCACAGATGACAATCCGCGCACGGAAGACGCCGCGACCATCCGCGCGGAAATCATGGCAGCGGCTAAAGGCGCAACGGAGATCGGAGGACGGCGCGAGGCCATCCGCGCCGCCATCCGCGCTCTCGGGCCACAAGACGTCCTCGTCATCGCGGGCAAGGGGCACGAACAAGGACAGATCGTCGGCAAGGAGATTTTGCCTTTCGACGACGTGAACGAGGCGCGCAACGCCATATTGGAGGCAAGCAAATGACACTCTGGACGGCATCTGAAATCGAACAGGCAACGGAAGGAAAAGCCACGGCGGATTTTTCCGCCATCGGCGTTTCGATCGACACGCGCACGCTGAAAAAAGGCGAGATCTACATCGCGCTCAAAGGCGACGCGCTCGACGGTCACGATTACGTTGAATCCGCATTTAAAGCCGGAGCGGCGGCATCCATCGTCAAAGAAGGTTACATCTCCGAATCCGGCCCGCTTTTGCACGTCAAGGACACCATGACGGCTCTGGAAAAGCTCGGCATGGCGGGACGCGCGCGCGCGAAAGCGAAAATCATCGCCGTCACCGGCTCGGCGGGAAAAACAGGCACCAAGGAAATGCTGTCGATCGTTTTCGGCGCTCTCGGGAAAACCCACGCCAGCAAAAAAAGCTTCAACAATCACTGGGGCGTTCCGCTGTCGCTCGCCAACCTGCCGAAAGACGCGGCCTATGGCGTTTTTGAACTCGGCATGAACCACGCAGGCGAACTGACGAAACTGACGGCGCAGGTCAGGCCGCATATCGCCATCATCACCACCATAGAACCCGTTCATATCGAATTCTTCAAGAACGTCGAGGCCATCGCCGACGCCAAGGCCGAGATATTTTCAAGCATGAAAGGCGGAACGGCCATATTGCCACTGGACAATCCGCATTTTGCACGGCTGAAAGCCCACGCAGAAAAAGCCGGATTAAAAACGATTCTTTCCTTCGGCGAGGATGAAGACGCGCAATCCCGGCTGATCGACTGCGCGCTCCACGCCGACAGCACCAAGGTCACGGCGGATATCCTCGGCGAACGCGTCAAATACAAACTCAACATCCCCGGAAAGCACATCGCGCTCAATTCCTTAAGCGCCCTCACCGCCGTCAAGTCCCTGGACTGCTCCGGTCGGGATAAAAATTCAGGCGCGGTTGCCGCGCCGGGCGGCACGCTCGCCGTCGCGATAGAGGCCTTGAAAAATTCGCAACCGGTCGAAGGGCGCGGAAACCGCATCTCGATCACGACTGAAGAAGGGCATCCTCCGCTGACCGTCATCGACGAGAGCTACAACGCCAATCCGGCTGCCATGATGGCGGCATTCGAGGTTTTCGCCATGACAACCCCGGCGCCGGGCGGAAGGCGCATCGCCGTCCTCGGCGACATGCTCGAACTCGGCCCCAACGGCCCGCGTCTGCACGCGGGCCTCGCCAACCCGCTGCTCAAGGCGAAGGCCGACCTGCTTTTTTGCTGCGGTCCGCTGATGGATGCGCTCTATCAGCAACTGCCGCCCGACTGGCGTGGCGGATACGCCAAAGACAGCCAGACGCTTGCGCAAATCGTGATAGACGCCGTGCGGCCCGGCGACGTCATCCTCGTCAAAGGGTCTCTCGGGAGCAAAATGTCATACGTCGTGAAGGCCCTGCAGGACATGGCGCAACACCAACATAAAACAACAGGGAATCAGCATGCTGTATAACCTTCTCTTCCCGCTGGCGAAATATTTCGAGCCGTTCAACCTTTTCAGGTACCTGACGTTCCGCACCGGGGGCGCGATCCTCACCGCGCTGCTGATCAGTTTCTGGATCGGCCCCTGCGTGATCCGCTGGCTGAAGTCCAAGCAGGGAGAAGGACAGCCGATCCGTTCCGACGGGCCCGAGACGCACCAGAAGAAAAAAGGCACGCCGACCATGGGCGGGCTGATGATCATTTTTTCCGTCACGCTCTCCACGCTCCTCTGGGTCGACCTTTCCAACGCCTATATGTGGATCGTGCTCGGGGTTTTCCTCGGTTACGGATTCATCGGCTTCTGGGACGATTACGCCAAGCTGACCAAGAGCAGCCACAAAGGCATCCCCGGAAAACTGCGCCTGTTTCTGGAGAGTGCGATCGCGCTCGGCGCGGTCTTCGCATTCATCGCCGTGACGCCGCCGCCGCTCAACCATACGCTGGCCGTGCCGTTTCTCAAAAACGTGCTGCTGAACCTCGGCTGGTTCTTCGCCGTTTTCGGCATGCTGGTGATCGTCGGCGCGGCCAACGCCGTCAATCTGACCGACGGACTCGACGGACTTGCCATCGGATCGATCATGATCGCCACGTCCTGCTTCGGGCTGATCTCCTACCTCGTGGGCAACGAGATGTTTTCATCCTACCTGCAAATCCACAACGTGCCCGGCGCGGGAGAACTCGCCGTGTTCTGCGGATCGCTGATCGGCGCGGGGCTGGGATTTCTCTGGTACAACGCACCGCCCGCGCAGGTCTTTATGGGCGACACCGGGTCGCTCGCCATGGGCGGCGCGCTCGGCGCCATCGCCGTCATCACCAAGCATGAAATCGTCCTCTCCATCATCGGCGGACTGTTCGTCATGGAGACGCTTTCCGTCATCATACAGGTGCTGTCCTTCAAAATGCGGGGCAAGCGCGTCTTCAGGATGGCGCCGATTCACCACCATTTCGAAAAGCTCGGCTGGGCGGAGACGACCGTCGTCATCCGCTTCTGGATCATCGCGATCATCCTTGCTCTCCTCGGACTTTCAACCCTGAAACTGAGATGAAATCATGATCGACCTCAAGCCGCTGAAACCGCAACTCCAAAGCAAGCCCGTCGCTATCGTCGGCCTCGGCAAAAGCGGCATGGCCACGCATCGCGCCTGCGCAGCCGCCGGCATTGAAACCGTCCTGTGGGACGACACGCCCGCGGCGCGGGACGGCCTGCCGACGGAAGATTTGCGTGACGCCGATTTCAGCCGTTTTTCCCTGCTCTGCCTTGCGCCCGGCATTCCGCTCACGCACCCAAAGCCGCACCCGTGCGCCGCGCAGGCGCAGAAAGCCGGTTGCCCTGTCGTGTGCGACATGGAGATATTTCATCGCGCTTATCCGCGTGCGAAAACCATCGGCATCACCGGCACCAACGGAAAATCGACCACGACCGCGCTGATCGGGCATATCCTTAAAACGGCGGACATTGAATCCGCGGTCGGCGGCAACATCGGCACGGCGGCGCTCGACCTGCCGCAGCTCTCCGCCGATGGCGTTTACGTTTTCGAGATGTCGTCATATCAGCTCGATCTTTGCCCTACTTTTGCGCCGGACATCTCCATTCTGATCAACCTCAGCCCCGACCATCTCGACCGGCACGGCGACATGGCGGGATATATTGCCGCAAAGAAAAAGATATTCCGCGGTCAGGGCACGGCGGTCATCGGCATCGACGACGACTGGTCCAAAAACGTCTACGCCGATATCAAAAAGACGGGACGAAACGCGATTTCCGTTTCATGCGATCACGCGGCCGACATTCTTGTCTCCGGCGACGGCATTCTGGCGGGTTTCGATTTGAAGCAATGCGCAAACCTGCAAGGTCCGCACAACTGGCAGAACGCGGCGATGGCCGTTGCCGCCTGCCGCGCGCAAGGGCTTGCGGATGCCTCGATTTTTGAAGGATTGAAAAGTTTTCCCGGCCTTGCCCACCGCCAGAACATCGTCGCCGTTCATAACGGCATCCGCTACGTCAACGACAGCAAGGCAACCAACGACCAGGCTGCCGCCATGGCTCTCCGCGCCTTCAATCCGGTCTACTGGATCGCGGGCGGAAAACCGAAAGACGGCGGTTATCCCGACTGTGAAAGGCACATCAGTCATGTGCGCCATGCGTTCCTGATAGGCGAAGCAGAAGAAAAAATGGCCGCATGGCTGACCGCGCAAAAAACCCCCTTCACGCGTTGCAGCACGATGGAAAGAGCGCTCGCTGCGGCGCATGCGCTGGCTCAACAGGAGCGGCTGGAGAATGCGACCGTCCTGCTCTCGCCCGCCTGCGCCAGCTTCGACCAGTTCAGGAACTTCGAGCAACGCGGGGAGATATTCTCGGATCTCGTCAAAAAGATCATTCCCTCCGCAACGGAGAAACAGGCATGAAGCATTTTCCGCGCACGGACAGGTCGATACTCAGCAACTGGTGGTGGGCGATCGACAGGCTGACGCTGTTCGCGCTCGGCGTGCTGATCGTCTGCGGCATCGTTCTGGTCTCCTCGGCCTCGCCGCCTGCGGCGGAACGCAGCGGATTGCCGCCTTTTTATTACGTGCACAAGCAGCTCATATTCCTGCTCCCCACGCTCGGGCTGATGTTCGCCGTCTCGCTAATGAAGGAAAAAACATTGTGGCGCATGTCGTTGCTCGCCATGCCGGCGACGATCCTCATGATGGCAACGGCGATTTTCTTCGGCCCCAAGGTCAACGGCGCGGCACGGTGGATATCGTTTCACGGCATGAACCTCCAGCCTTCGGAATTCGCCAAGCCTTTTTTCGCCATCATCAGCGCCTGGCTCATTGCGAAGGCGCGGCAAAAACCGGGATTCCCGGGATACCAGTTGTCACTCGCGCTCTTCCTCATCATCATCAGCCTGATGCTGATGGAGCCGGATCTCGGCATGTCATTCGTCCTTGCCTGCATGTGGGGCGCGCAGATGTTTCTCTCCGGCCTGCCGATGATGGTCATCGCGGGGCTGGTCGTCCTCGGCGTGATCGGGCTGTTTCTGGCTTATCTCTTCTCGCCGCACGTGACGAGCCGCATCGACCGCTTTCTCGACCCCGCCGCGGGCAACAACTATCAGGTGCGGAAATCCCTTGAAGCATTCCGGCACGGCGGGTTCTGGGGCACGGGGCCGGACCACGGCATCATCAAACTGACACTGCCCGACGCGCATGAGGATTTCATCTTCGCCGTCGCGGCCGAGGAGTTCGGCATGGTCACCGCGATATTTCTGATAGCTGTTTACGCCTTCATCATCATCCGCAGCGTCAGCCGCATCTACCGCAACGAGGACATGTTCGTCGTGCTCGCCACCACCGCGTTGCTGGTGCAATTCGGCCTGCAAAGCCTCGTGCACATGGGTTCGTCGCTGCAACTGCTCCCGGCGAAAGGCATGACGCTGCCGCTGATCAGCTACGGCGGCTCGTCTCTCTTGTCTTTCGGGATCGCCATCGGCGCGCTTCTTGCGCTCACACGCAAACGCAAAACGGGTCTTTTGCATGACGACGTCTGAAACGATCACGCGCGCCGCAGGCGAAACTGTTTTTTTGGCCGCGGGCGGAACGGGCGGCCACCTCTATCCCGCCGAAGCTCTGGCAGAGGAACTAGCGGACCGGGGGCATAAGACAGTCATCGTCACCGACAAGCGCGGCATAGCGTTCCGGAACCTTGGCGATAAGGTCGAAATCCGCGCCATTCCCGCCGCGACCTTCAAGCCGGGCATCATCAATAAGATAAAGGCCGTCGCCGCCATTCTTTCCGGCATTTTGCAGGCCGCGGTTCTTTTGAAAAAACACAAGCCCGCCATCGTCGTCGGCTTCGGCGGCTATCCTTCTTTTCCGACGATGTTCGCGGCGCAGCAAATGGGATTCAAAACCCTCATCCATGAACAAAACGCCGTCCTCGGAAAAGCCAACCTGCACCTTGCCGACAAAGCCGCCGCCATCGCCGCTTCTTTGCGGGACACGCGCGGCATCAGGGAACGGAACAAAAGCAAGATCATGCTGACCGGGAACCCCGTGCGCCCCGCTATTCGCGCCGTGCGCGACAGGCCTTATCCTCCGGCTGGCGGAACATTTGAAATCTTCATTACCGGAGGCAGCACCGCCCTCACGCGCGTTTTCAACGAAACCGTTCCGCAAGCGGTTAAGCTCTTGCCTGATGATTTGCGCGCACGATTGCATGTCGTTCATCAATGCCGCGACGAGGAAGCCATGGCAACGGCTGGGAAATACCGAGATGCCGGCGTGAAGGCGGAGATAAAAGAATTTTTCAACGACATGCCGGAAAGGCTCGCGGCCTGCCATTTGTTCATCGGGCGCTCTGGCGCATCAACGGTATCGGAAATATCCGTCGCAGGGCGGCCCGCGATTTTTGTGCCCTACCCTGGCCACGCCGACCGCCAGCAAACCTACAACGCCGAACCGCTTGCGCAAAAGGGCGGTTGCCTGATCATTCAGCAGGAGGATTTCACGCCGCAACGTCTGGCCGCGGAACTTGAGAAATTCATGAAAAATCCAGATTTTCTCCAAAACGCCGCAGTAGCAGCAAAAAGCTGCGGTCAGCCGGACGCCGTCAAAAACCTCGCCGATCTTGTTGAAAAAACCTTAAAAGGCAGGCGTTAAAGATTTGGGCCTGAAAAGCGCCTGCGGCGGCTTGTAAGCTTGCAAAAGTTTCTTTTCTTTCAGATGTTCGACCATCTCGCGCACGCCCAGACCGTCATTTTCAGGCTTCTTGAGTTCGTGCTTCAGCATGTCGAACGTCACGCGCGCACCGAGGGAGATTTTTCCTTTAAGAACCATCTTTTTGAGGCTGTACAGTTTTTCTTCCAGCGTATAAGGCCGCAGGACAAAGACGCCTGCCTGCCCGGTTGCGGCCTGCTCGCTGTTCGCACGGGCGGAATTCAGGCGATCGGATCCGGCGGGGCCGCGCCCGCCCTGTCCTTCATTGAACAGCGCCGCCAGCGAAACGCCGGAGGCAAGCAACTTTCTGAGGCCTGAAATATTATGTTCGCGCACAGCCATCTCTTTATAAATTAGACGATTTTTCCATTATATATGAAAAAATAAAAGCAGGTCAATCTTTTTCTTTATGCTATATCCATATCCGGACTATAATTCCGCACTCAAGCAATCAGGACATATTATATATGAACCAAACCTTTCCTCTTCAAATCGGCACGATCCACATCATCGGCATCGGCGGCATCGGCATGAGCGGCTATGCGGAAGTGTTGCACAATCTCGGCTATAAAGTGCAGGGCTCGGACCAGGCCGAAAACGCCAACGTGCAACGCCTGCGCACGCTCGGCGTCCGCGTAATGGTCGGCCATGAAGGCAGGAACATATTCGACGAAACAGGCGCCCTGCCTTCGGTCGTCGTCAAATCGACGGCGGTGAAGACCTCGAACCCTGAAATCACCGCCGCGCACCACAACGAAGTACCGGTCATTCCGCGCGTCGAGTTGCTGGCCGAGCTGATGCGCTCGAAATGGTGCATCAACATCTCCGGCACGCACGGCAAGACGACGACGACCTCGATCATCGGCCATGTGCTGGAAAAAACCGGCCTCGACCCGACCGTCATCAACGGCGGAATCATCAACGCCTACGGCACCAACACGCGCATGGGCAAGGGCCCGTGGATGGTGGTCGAGGCGGATGAAAGCGACGGCACTTTCGCCCACCTGCCCTCGATCGCCTCGATCATCACCAATATCGATCCGGAACATCTCGACTATTACAAGACTTTCGAAAAACTGAAGGAAGCTTTCGTTGCCTACGCGCACAACCTGCCGTTTTACGGCTTCGTCGTCGCCTGCATCGATCATCCGGTCGTGGCGGAGCTGTTGCCGCAATTCCAGCGTAAGACAATCACCTATGGTTTCAGTGAAAAGGCGGACATCCGCGCCGTCAAGGTGCAAACGACGCCCGAAGGCCTCGTTTTCGACATAGCGTTCAGCCCGCACATGACGCATTTCAAAAAAGCGGTCGAAGGCGTAAAATTGCCGATGTTCGGGCCGCACAACGTGCTTAACGCGCTGACCAGCTTCGCCGTCGGCCACGAGCTGGGGATCGAACCCGGAAAAATCGTCGCTGCGCTGGCGCAGTTCTCTGGCGTGCGCCGCCGTTTCACCACCACGGGCATCGTGGGCGGCGTCACCATCATCGACGATTACGGCCACCATCCGGCGGAAATCGCGGCGACGCTCAAAGCCGCGCGCGACGCCGCCAGCGGCAAAAGCGCAAAAGAAGGACAGGGTCGCGTCATCGCCGTCATGCAACCGCACCGCTACACGCGCCTTGCCTCATTATTTGAAAGGTTCTGCGGCTGCTTCGCCGACGCGGACGAAGTGATCATCGCGGACGTCTACGCCGCCGGAGAAGACCCGATCAGCGGCGTCAACAAAGAGGCTTTGGTCAGCGGCATCCGCAAGAACGGCAAGGACAAAGTCCATGCGCTGGAAAACCCGCAGGCGCTCGCCCCACTGGTCCACAAGATCGCCAAACCGGGAGATTTCGTCATCTGTCTTGGCGCAGGCAACATCACCCAGTGGGCGCAGGCCTTGCCCAAGGAACTCGAACAGCTTGCCGGAAGCGCGCCCAAAACCGCCAACGGCGATTGAATATCATGCCTCTTCCCAAACTTCCCGCAGATAAAATCCCCAGCGTCCGCGGACGACTGACCTATGACGCCCCGCTCGGGCAACAGACCTGGTTCGGGGTCGGCGGCCCCGCGGAAGTTCTGTTCAAGCCCGCCGATAAACAGGATTTGATCGACTTCGTTAAAAACTGCCCCCGCGACGTGCCGATCACTATCATCGGCGTCGCCTCGAACCTGATCATCCGCGACGGCGGCATTCCCGGCGTCGTCATCCGCCTCGGCCGCGATTTCGCCGAGATCAAGGCCGAGGACGCGAAAATCACCGCAGGCGCGGCGGCACTCGACATGAACGTCGCGCTGACGGCGGCACGCGCGTCGATCGCGGGGCTGGAATTTCTCAGCGGCATTCCCGGCACCATCGGCGGCGCATTGCGCATGAACGCCGGATCTTACGGGCGCGAGACGAAAGACGTTCTGGTGTCGGCAGACGTGCTCTTCCGCGACGGCACGGTCAAAACCATAACGGCGGCGGAGATGGACATGACCTACCGCCACAATAGCCTTTCCGACGACGTGATCTTCCTCGGCGCGACGTTGCAGGGCGAAGCGGGCGATCCGGACGCGATCACCGCGAAAATCGACGAAATCAAGACAAAGCGCGCCGAAAGCCAACCCATCCGCTCCAAAACCGGCGGCTCGACTTTTGCAAACCCCCCCGCGCCGGAAGGCGCAGATCAAAAAGACTACGGCAAGGCCTGGCAGCTGATCGACGCCGCGGGTTGCCGCGGACTCAAAATCGGCGGCGCGCAAATGTCGGAGATGCACGCCAACTTCATGATCAACACCGGCGGCGCGACGGCGGCCGATCTTGAGCGGCTCGGAGAAGAAGTGCGCGAAAAAGTTTACGCGCACAGCGGTGTTATGCTACGATGGGAAATCAGGCGCATCGGCGTGCCATTGGCGCAAGATGTCGATATCGCCGCGCTGGCGCAAAAGGAAAATTCCTGACATGAAAACAGTAGCCGTATTGATGGGAGGGTGGTCGAGCGAACGCGAAGTCTCCCTCACCAGCGGCAGGGCCTGCGCGAAAGCTTTGCGCGAGAAAGGCTATAATGTTCGGGAAATCGACGTCAAACGCGACCTGAAAGATCTCACCACGCAACTGACGCCAAAACCCGACGTCGCCTTCAATGCCCTGCATGGGCGTGGCGGCGAAGATGGTTGCATTCAGGGCGTTTTGGAAATTCTCAATATCCCTTACACGCATTCCGCGCCGCTGGCCTCCGCTCTCGCCATGGACAAGCAAAAAGCCATCGAAGTTTTAAAGCCCATGGGCATGCCGTGCCCCGAAGGGCAACTCATCCACATCGACGACCTGCGCAAAGGCCATATCCCGTTCAAACCGCCCTATGTCGTCAAGCCCAACAACGAAGGCTCGAGCGTCGGCGTCTACATTATAAAAGAAGGCGACAACAAGCCGCCCGCGGGTCTTGATAGCTGGCCTTACGGGCCTTACGCGCTGGTCGAACAATATATCCCCGGCAAGGAACTCTCTGTCGCCGTGGTCGGCGCGCGCGGAGAAAAAGCCCGCGCTCTGACCGTTACGGAAATCATATCCAATCATTCTTCTTTTTACGATTACGACGCGAAATACGCCGCGGGCGGCTCCAACCACGTGCTTCCCGCGCCGATCAATCCGGACGTTTTCAACGAGACGATGCGCCTCGCCGCCTTTGCACACGAAAAATTAGGATGCACGGGTGTCACGCGCTCTGATTTCAGGTATAATGACAATGAGCCGGGTCTCTCCGGCCTGTACTATTTGGAGACGAATACACAGCCTGGGATGACGCCGACGTCGTTGGTGCCCGAACAGGCGGCTCATATGGGGATGAGCTTTGGGGAACTGGTTGCGTGGCTGGTGGAAAACGCCAGCGTCCACACTTAAAAAGGACCGCAGCCAATAAGGACGCGAGATATGCGTCCGGCTACAGATGGGGTTTGGGAGTTGAGGCTTTTTAAAAAGAAAAAGGGCTCGCAGGCGCGGCGCAATGCGCGGCGGTGGCTGTTGCAGGCACGCAAATATGCCTTGCTGACGGCGCTTGCAGGGCTTGTCGGCGGCGGCGCGTTTGAGATATGGCACGCCCACGCCTTGCAAAAAGGCGAAAAATGGCTTGTCGCCGGGGCGCTGGCGCGCTCGGCACACGCAGGCTTTGTCGTCAGGGACATCGTCGTCACGGGACACCGCAACACGCCGAACGCGACGCTACTCGCCAGCCTCGGCGTCAAGGCGGGCATGCCGCTCTTTGCCGTCAATATCGCCGCGGCGGAACAATCTCTTCTCGGCGTTTCCTGGATCAAGAGCGCGATCGTCTCGCGCCGCCTGCCCGACACGATCGTCGTCGCGTTGCAGGAACGCACGCCCGTTGCTCTCTGGCAGCATGACGGAACGATCTCGCTGATCAACAAGGACGGCATCGTCCTCAAAACCGACAATCTCGAAAAATGGCAAAACCTGCCGCTGGTCGTCGGCAAAGGCGCGGAAACCAGCGTTGCCGAACTGCTGACCACGCTGAACGCCGTGCCGGGGATCGCAAGCCAGCTCGTCGCCGCGGTACGCATCGGCGACCGGCGCTGGAACCTGCGCCTGAAAAACGACATCACCGTCAAGCTTCCGGAACAGGACATGGAGCTGGCCTTGAGCCGCCTTGCTCAGATGCAGAAACGGAAAAATATTCTCGGGCGCAGCATTGCGAGCATAGACATGCGCCAGCCGCGAAAAATCATGGTCACGCCGCTGACCGACGATAAAACAAAAACCAGCATATAAACCAAAGGGAAGACGATGAAAGACAAAAAAATGCCGATACAAAAAAAAGAACCCCGCGCCGAAAGCAGCATCATCGCCGCGCTGGACATCGGATCGAGCAAAATATGCTGTTTCATCGCTGAGGTGAAAAGCCCCGCCGCCGGAAGGGCGGCTCAAAATATACTAGGCGCGGGACGCGCCGCGAACATAGAAGTCATCGGCATCGGCCATCAGGCCTCGAAGGGCGTGAAGTCCGGCACGATCATCGACCTGCGCGCGGCGGAAACGGCCGTCGCGCACGCCGTGGAGGCGGCGGAGCTGATGGCGCGGAGCAAATTGCAGGACAGGCCGATCAAATCGGTCTTCATCAACGTGCCGGGCATGCACACGCTGCCGCATCCGCTGTCCGTCGATGTCAGAATCTCCGGCCATGAAGTCGCCGAAAAAGACGTCAAGAACGCCCTCTCGCACAGCCGCAGCGTCGTCGTTCCCGGCAAGGAGGAACTGATCCACGTCATTCCCGCGGGCTACAGCATCGACAGCACCCGCGGCATCCGCGAGCCGCGCGGCATGATCGGGCAGACGCTCGGCGTCAACATCACCGCCATCACCGGGCTTGCGCCGGCCTTGCGCCACCTCTCCGCCGTGGCGGCGCAGAACAACCTTGAAATCGACGGCTTCTGCTCGACGCCTTACGCCTCGGGCCTTGCCTCTTCAGTCGGCGACGAACTGCAACTTGGCTGTACGGTCATTGACATCGGCGGCGGTACGACCTCCATCGCCGTTTTCTTCGAAGGCAAGGTGGTTTACAGCGCTGCCATTCCCGTCGGCGGCATTCACGTCACCAACGACCTCGCGCGCGGCCTGCTCACCTCGGTCGCCGACGCGGAACGCATCAAGACCTTATACGGCAACGCCCACGCCACAGGCATAGACAACGGCGAAATGATCGACGTGCCGCCGATGGGCGAGGAAGAACACGACCAACCCAACTATGTGCCGCGCTCCTTCATCACCAGCATCATTCAGCCGCGCATCGAGGAAACCTTCGAACTGGTCCGCGCCAAGCTCGTCGACAGCGGCATCAGCCAGATCGCCGGACGCCGCGCCATTCTTACCGGCGGCGCCTCGCAACTGCCCGGCCTCTGCGATATCGGCCAGCTCATCCTCGACAAGAAAATACGCCTGGGCAAACCCCGGAGCATCAAGGGACTTGCAGAAGCAACGGGAGGGCCGGCCTTCTCGACCACGGTCGGACTCCTCGCTTACGCCGCCGAACACGCGGATGAAATCCCTTCTGTCGCATCGGGACGCACTTTCAATCTGCCCGGGCCTTTGAACAGCCCGATGCTGCAAAAGGTGACACACTGGTTGAAGGAGAACTGGTAAACGATTCAGTCTGTTTATTTTTCCATCGAAAAAGCGGAAATCAGGATGTTGCGCGCGATTCTTTTCTGATCTGCCTTTCGCAAAAAAAGTAACAAAAAAATGCACTTAGATGCATGAAGACTCTGGAATACGGACACGGAAATCAGTAAGATCAACGTTACCACCGACAGCGAAGGAACAAAAAATGATCAACATCAGAATGCAGAACCAGAATAACCGTCTCAAGCCCCGTATCACGGTCGTGGGCGTCGGCGGCGCCGGCGGCAACGCCGTCAACAACATGATCAACTCGCACCTCGAAGGTTGCGAGTTTCTCGTTTGCAACACGGACGCCCAGGCGCTCGAAGGCAACAGCTCCACCCACAAGATCCAGCTCGGCGTCAACGTGACCCGCGGCCTCGGCGCGGGCGCGAACCCCGAAGTCGGCCGCGCGGCGGCGGAAGAAAGCATTGAGGAAATCCTCAGCATTCTCGAAGGCTCCAACATGGTCTTCGTCACAGCGGGCATGGGCGGCGGCACGGGCACAGGCGCAGCTCCGGTTATCGCGCAGGCGGCACGCGAGGCCGGCATTCTGACGATCGGCGTCGTCACCAAGCCTTTCCACTTCGAAGGCTCGCACCGCATGAAGCTGGCGGAGAATGGCATCGCCGAACTGCAAAAGCACGTTGATACGCTGATCATTATCCCGAATCAAAACCTTTTCCGTATCGCAAATGAAAAAACCACTTTCTCCGACGCGTTCCGCATGGCGGACGAAGTCCTTCAGTCCGGCGTCCGCGGCGTCACCGACCTGATGGTCATGCCGGGCCTCATCAACCTCGACTTCGCCGATATTCGCGCCGTCATGGCTGAAATGGGCAAGGCGATGATGGGCACGGGCGAAGCATCCGGCGAGCGCCGCGCTGTCGAAGCAGCTGAAGCGGCCATTTCCAACCCGTTGCTCGACGATATCTCGATGAAGGGCGCGCGCGGCGTGCTGATCAACATCACCGGCGGCCTCGACATGACCCTGTTCGAAGTCGACGAAGCCGCGAACCGTATCCGTGACGAAGTCGATCCGGATGCCAACATCATCTTCGGCTCGACCTTCGACGAGGCTCTTGAAGGCACGATGCGTGTTTCCGTCGTCGCCACCGGTATTGAAGTCGAAGCAGGGCAGAAAGCGCGCCCGCTCAACCTCGGCACGGCCGGCGCAGAACAGGTCCGCCGCCCCAACGGCCTTTCCATGGGCGGCATTCCCCCGGTCAGCGCGCCTGTGATGTCCAGACAAGCCTATGACGGACAGTCCGGCGGCTACGACAGGGCTTCCATGACGGCGCAGCGTCAGGACTTTGGTTCGGCACAGCGTCAGGACTTCGGCAACGCCATTCCCGCCGCCATCCTGCCGCAAACAGCACCGATGCAAGGCCAGCCCACAGCCCGCGCAACGCAACCGGCTTATGCCCAAGCGCCGCAACAGCCGTCCGCTCCGGCACAGCCGCAAATGCAAATGGGCCATGCCGCCGCAACGGCTTACGCGCCCGCCGCCACGGCCCGAAAGCTGGATGAAGCAGACGTCAGCATTGAAGACACGTGGACGAAACCGTCGCAGACGCAAACCATCCAGCGCCATTCTCCGTCAGGAGGGGCTCAATCGCCCAACTCTCCGCGCGCGGTACGTCATGGCAACAGCTTCATTCCGCCCAAACCGGTCGATCCGCGCGCCGCGCATGCGGCTTCCTCCGGTGATCTGTTCGCTGAAACCGCCGCTCCGGCCCAGCCCCGCGCACCGATGGCGGCTGAAAAGCCGGTGAAAAAGTCACCCTCCATTTTTGAACGCTTCACCATGCAGCGCCCGGAAGGCAAAACACCCGCCGCGCCGCAACGCGAAGCGGCGCCGAGCCTTTCCGTCGAGGAAGGCGGCAAGCAGGCGGATGACGAGCTGGACATTCCGGCTTTTCTGAGAAGACAGGCAAACTGATCCATAAGATCGGTACCGTTCTAAAATAAAAGCCCCGGGACATCCGGGGCTTTTATTTTGCCCGTTTTCTAAAAATCACAGAACAAATAAAAAATCATTATATATCAATATATTAAAAATGTAACAGTCTGTCACAAAGAGTGACTTCAAGGATGGGCTTGCTTTTGATATCAATGGCCTATCGGGGTATTCTCCCATGCATGCAACGCAGAGCGGTTTTTTATGTTGAAATCCACACGCCAGCACACGCTCAAAGCGCCCGTCAGCATCTCGGGCATCGGCGTCCATTCCGGCGCGAAAGCGACAATGACGCTCAAGCCCGCGCCCGCGTCTTCCGGCATCAACTTTATCCGTACCGACGTAACCGACCGCCCGAACATCATTCCGGCGCAATGGGATGCCGTTACCGATACCCGGCTTTGCACCGTTCTTGCCAACCAAAACGGCGTCAGCGTTTCAACTGTCGAACACTTGCTGTCAGCTTTTGCCGCTCTGGGTATAGACAACGCAATTATAGAAATTAACGGCCCTGAAGTTCCGATCATGGACGGGAGCGCCATCCAGTTTCTCGAAAAAATAAATATCGTCGGTCTTGCACGCCAAGCCGCGCCGCGCCGCGCCCTGCGCATCAAGAAAACCGTCTCCTGCAAGGACGGCGACAAGGAAACATTCCTCAGTCCCGCCGACGAAGCCTATTTCGGCATGGAGATCGACTTCGCGACGCCGCTAATCGGTTGCCAGAAATACACCCATGCGCTCACGGAATCGCATTACCGCAGCGACATCGCGCCCGCCCGCACGTTCGGCTTTTTGCAGGAAGTCGAGCACCTGAAAAAAATCGGCCTCGCCCGCGGCGGCTCGCTCGAAAACGCCATCGTGATCGACGGCGACAAGGTTCTCAACCCTGAAGGCCTGCGCTTTCGCAACGAATTCGTCCGGCATAAAATCCTCGATGCCATCGGCGACATCTACCTCGCGGGCGCACGCCTGATCGGCCACTATCACGGCGTCCGCGCAGGTCATGCGATGAACAACAAAATCCTGCATACCCTGTTCGCGCAGCCCGATGCGTTCGAGTTCGTCGCGCTGGGCGAGAAAACGCACAGCCCGCAGGTTTCCACGCGCCCTTACGCCGAAACGGCCATCCCCGCCTGAGGCGATTATCTCCTTCATTTTTAAAAGCACAGGCTGTATTCTGGCTCTGAACAGAGCCGGACATGACATCCATTAAAAATTCTTTCGCCGATATCAAACTGACGCCGACATCCCTCTTCTGGCTGGTCGCGGGTATTTATTTCGCCTGCTGGACAATCGTGCCGACGTTCGCCATCGCCAACGTGCCGATTGATACGTTAGAAGGGTATGCCTGGGGCCATGAATGGCAGCTCGGCAGCTACAAGCATCCGCCCCTTGCCGCCTGGATACTTGAAGCGCTGGCGGTCATCACGCGCCGCGCGTCGTGGGCGCATTTCTTCGCCAATGAAGTTTCCGTCTTCGTCGCCTTCTGGGCCGTATGGCGGACGGCAAAACGCATCGTCGGAGAAAGCAAGGCGCTGATCGCCGTGGGATTGATCGCGATCGTGCCCTATTACAATATCCTGATCCCCGAATTCAACCCGAACGTCCTGCAGCTGCCGTTCTGGGCGCTGATCGGCTGGTCGTTCCACCGCGCCGTCAAGGAAAACAAAACCATCGACTGGCTGGCGCTCGGGCTATGGAGCGCGGCTGGCATGTACAGCAAATACAGCACAGCGTTGTTGTTGCTGGCGCTGATCGTCTTGATGATCGGCCACCCCGACGCGCGCCGGCGCCTCCGGTCAAAAGGGCCATGGCTGACCATGCTGTTCGGCATGATTTTGATGACGCCGCATCTCCTCTGGCTTTATAAATTCCACTTTATGCCGTTCACCTATGCCGAAGGCCGCTTCCAGCATCCTCATTACCACTTCGACTTCATCATCGAGCCGCTCAGGTTCATCTTCTGGCAGGCGCTGACATTGTTGCCCGCAATCATCCTTTATGCCGTCGCGTTCGGCAGGCCGCACCCCGTCGCCGCGACGGATAAAAATATTTCCTTCGACAAGGCCTTTATTTACGCTGTGGCTTTCGGCCCCGCGCTGATCACCGCTTTCATCGCCATGGGCACGACGGATACCATCCGCAATATGTGGGCGACGCCGGACTGGAATTTCATCGGCCTTTGGGCGGTTTTCACTTTCGCGCCCGCGTTCTCAACCGCCAGCCTCCACCGCTTTGCCAGACTGTGGGCATTCCTTTTCATTATCGGGCTGGCCGGGTTCGTCTATGTGGAAGCGCTCGCGCCATACGTCACCCACAAGGCCAAACGCATCAATTTTTCCGGAAAACTGTTCGCCGCGCAAATTTCCAAAGACTGGCATGCCCGTTATCACACGCCCCTGCGCTATGTCGTCGGCGGAACATGGATCGGCGGGAATATCGCTTACTATGCGCCTGACCGTCCGCACCTTCTTATTTTCGGTAATTATAAAATCAGCCCCTGGATAAAGCCCGCCGAAATCAAAAAAGACGGCGGCGTGATCGTCTGGTGCGGTCTGAATTGCGATGTCAACGACAGGGATGTCATTCCTTCATACATCCACAGCGAATTCCCGCAGGCGCAGTTTCAAAAACCCCTGTTTTTCCCCTTTGGCACGCACGCCAAAGTCCCCCTTGGCATGGTCAACTGGGCGATTATTCCGCCTGATTCACGTCTTTCCCAGCCGCGATAAACCATGCTATAAGAACATGAAGTTCTGTTTTACTTTTGTTCCGGGTATCGTCATGACAAAAACCAGACGCGTCAGCCTCTTTTTATGCCTTTTGCCGCTGTTGCTTGCGACCGCCTGCAGCGGCCATAAAAAGAATCCGGATCTTGTGCAGCAGCCTGAGCCGGTGGCGAAAATGTATGACAACGCCGCCGCCAATCTTCAATCCGGTAATTATACCGAGGCGGCAAAAGGCTTTAACGATGTAGAGCAGAACTATCCTTACTCCGAATGGGCAACGCGCGCCCAGCTGATGGCGGCTTACGCCTATTATAAAAACCTCAAATACAGCGATGCCGTCATCGCCCTCAATCAGTTCATCGAACTGCACCCGGGCGACCCGAACGTCGCTTACGCCTATTACATCAAGGCGCTTTGCTATTACGAGCAGATATCCGACGTGCAACGCGACCAGGAAATGACGCGCAAGGCCCTCGCCGCCCTGCGCCAGGTCAGAGAGCGCTTTCCGGATACGCCATACGCGCGCGATGCCGACCTGAAAATAGACCTCACGCTCGACCACCTCGCCGGCAAGGATATGGAGATCGGACGCTATTATCTTGATCACAAGGATTATCAGGCCGCCATCAACCGCTTCCAGACCGTTATCACGAAATACCAGACGACGACGCAGGTGCCGGAAGCGCTGGAACGTTTGGTGGAAGCCTACACCGCTCTCGGCATCAAGTCGCAGGCCTTGCGCTCCGCGGCCATCCTCGGCCAGAACTTTCCGCAAAGCCAGTGGTACCGCGACGCCTACAAGCTGGTCGGTCCGCAACAAGCCGCCGCGCCTGCGCCGCAGGACTCCGTCTACGAAAAAACTCTGGGCAAAATATTTTAGGCCGGAGGTATCATGCTCGCGAGCCTCGCCATCAGCAACATCGTCCTGATAGACCATCTCACGCTGGACGGGGAAACCGGTCTTGCCGCCCTGACGGGGGAAACCGGCGCGGGAAAGTCCATCTTGCTTGATGCGCTCGGCCTTAGCCTCGGCGCGCGCGCGGAAGCCGGGATGGTGCGCCACGGCGCGGAACAGGCCTCCGTGACGGCCTGCTTCGATCTCCCCCCGAAACACCCTGCGCGGCTACTGCTGAAAGAAAAAGACCTTCCGCCCTCCGACACGCTGATTATGCGCCGCACCCTCGGGAAAGACGGCCGCAGCAAGGCTTTCATCAACGATGCGCCCGTCAGCGTGCAACTGCTGAAAGAAATAGGCATGACGCTGGTCGAAGTACACGGGCAGTTTGAAACGCAAGGCCTGCTCGACCCGCAAACGCACAGCGCCGCGCTTGACGCTTATGCCGGCCTCACCAAAGACGCCGCCCAAACCCGTCTGGCATGGGAAAACTGGCGCGCGGCGCGCGAAAAGCTCGAAGCGGCGCAGGCCGGTCTCGAATCCATGCGGTTGCAGGAAGAATACCTGAAACATGCCGTCGCCGAACTGGAAAAACTTTCCCCACAACCCGGAGAAGAAGAAACACTCGCTAAAAAGCGCCATTTCCTGCTCCATGCCGAGAAAATGCGCGGCGGGCTCGATCAGGCGGCGGACATCCTTGAAAACGACGACGGCATCCAGTCTTTGCTCGGCAGATTGCATGCCACGCTTGACCGCGCCGTTGCGAATGCAGGCGAGAGAATGACGCCGCTCATGGAAACGCTCGCCCGCGCCGAAAGTGAAATATCCGAGCTTTCCTATCAGGTCGAAAAACTCAGAAACGGAGACGCCGGAGAAGACAATCTCGCTGAAATTGAAGACCGCTATTTTTCCCTCAGGGAATGCGCCAAGAAACACCGTTGCACTGTCGATCAACTGCCCGGCGTCCATGAAGATCTGGCGCAAAAACTGCGTCTCCTCACGCATCAGGACGATACGCTTGACGAGATGCGCAAAAACGTCGACGCCGCGAAAGAGAAGTTCCTCGCCCTGGGAGAAAAGCTCAGCGCCGCGCGCGTGAAATCCGCGCAAAAAATCAGCAAGGCCGTCAACGCGGAACTGCCTTCCCTGAAACTCGACAAAGCAACCTTCTCCGTCGCCGTCGCCCGCGCATCGGACGAATCCGGTTGGGGTCCGAACGGCCTCGACAAAGTGCAATTCGTCGTCTCCACCAATCCGCAGACCCCGGCGGGGCCGATCCACAAAATCGCCTCCGGCGGCGAGCTCTCGCGCTTCATGCTCGCGCTGAAACTGATCCTCGCGGAAACAAGCGCCATCCCGACGTTGGTCTTTGATGAAGTGGACAGCGGCATCGGCGGCGCGACTGCGGACGCGGTGGGCGAACGTCTCGCCCGCCTCGCAGAAAAATATCAGGTGCTGGTGGTCACGCACAGCCCGCAAGTCGCCGCGCGTGCAAGCCATCACTGGATCGTCTCCAAGACCGCGCAAAAAGGAACGGTCATCACGAAAATAACCCCGCTCAAGGCGCTGGAAGAGCGGCAGGAGGAAATCGCCCGAATGATTTCCGGCGCGAAAGTGACATCCGAAGCGCGCGCTGCCGCCGCAAAACTGCTGGAAAACAATGCCGCCTAAGAAAAAAAACCAACTGCCGCCGGTTGCTGAATTGAACATCCTCGAGGCGGAGGCCGAAGCGGCGCACCTGCGCAGAGAAATTAAACGTCACGACATTCTCTATCATCAGAAAGATGCGCCGGAAATATCCGATGCCGCCTACGATTCCTTAAGAAAACGTCTGGAGAGCATTGAAAGCGCTTTTCCCGCACTGGCCGCAAAAGACAGCCCGACGCATAAAGTCGGCGCGAAACCGGCGCGCGAATTTGCAAAAGTCCGCCACGCCGTGCCCATGCTTTCCCTTTCCAACGCCTTCAGCGAAGAAGACGTGACTGACTTTGTCGACCGCGTGCGGAAATTTCTCCGTCTGTCCGACAACGAGAAACTGGAAATTCTGGCTGAACCCAAAATAGACGGCCTTTCCTGCGCTCTCCGCTACGAAAACGGCATTCTCAGACAGGCCGCCACGCGCGGCGACGGCGAAGAGGGAGAAGACGTCACAGAAAATGTCAAGAAGATACCTTCTCGATACATTCCTCGGCATCTTTCCCTTTCAATGAGGGGCATTCCCGATACTTTAGAAGTACGCGGTGAAATTTACATGACGCGCAGAGATTTTGATCATCTGAACAGAATGCAGTTAGAAAAGGGAGAGAAAACCTTCGCCAATCCGCGCAACGCCGCGGCAGGGTCGCTCCGGCAACTAGATCCTTCTATCACAGCACAAAGGCCTCTACGCTTTTACGGCTATGCGCTAGGAGAACATTCAGAACCCATAGCCAATACCCAAGAGGAGATCAGACAAAGACTGCAATCCTGGGGCTTTCTTGTGCCTGAACATCCTACTGGTCGGCGGGCGGGCGTAGCTATGGATGCGCAAGAGCTCTTGGAGATGTATAAGCTCTTCTATGAAGAACGCCCCAAACTTGACTATGACATAGATGGCGTCGTTTATAAAGTAAACGATCTCGAGTATCAGCGCCGCCTCGGCTTCATCAGCCGCTCGCCGCGCTGGGCGATCGCGCATAAATTTCCCGCGGAACAGGCAGAAACAATACTGCGCAAAATCACCGTGCAGGTCGGCCGCACCGGCACGCTCACGCCCGTTGCGGAACTTGAACCCATCAACGTCGGCGGCGTGATCGTCAGCCGCGCGACGCTGCACAACGAAGATGAATTGCAGCGCAAAGACATCCGTGAAGGAGACTACGTGATCATCCAGCGCGCAGGAGACGTTATCCCGCAGGTAGTGAAATCGTTGCCGGAAAAGCGCGCCCGCGGCAGCAAACCGTTCGTTTTTCCCGACCGTTGCCCCGAATGCGGCAGTCTCGCCGTGCGCGAAGAGGGCGAAGTCGCGCGGCGTTGCACCGGCGGGCTGATTTGCCCCGCGCAGGCGGTCGAACGGCTCAAGCACTTCTCCAGCCGCGCCGCTTTTGACATTGAAGGCCTCGGCGATAAAATCATCCAGTCGTTCTGGGATGAAAAAATGCTCCAAACCCCCGCCGACATCTTCCGCCTTGAAAAATATGCACAGGCCTTGAAAGAGCGCGAAGGCTGGGGCGAGCTCTCGGTCAGAAATCTTCTCGCCGCCATCGAGCAACGCCGCACGATCTCCCTCGACAGATTCATATACGCCCTTGGCATCCGTCAAGTCGGTCAGGCGACGGCGAAAAAGCTGGCGCAACACTATGGCAGCATCGGTCATTTTCTCGATCAGATGAAAGAATGCAGAAACCGCGACGGACAAGCCTTTCAAACCTTGCTGGAAATCGACGATGTCGGCCCTTCCGTCGCTGAAGATCTCGTCGACTTTTTCAGCGAAGCGCGCAACCGCGAAGCCGTCAAAGACTTGCGGGGCGAGCTGACCATTGAAGATTATATCTCCGTCCAGGCGCGAGCATCCGCCGTTACTGGAAAAACCGTCGTTTTCACGGGAAAGCTCGTCACCATGAGCCGCGAAGAAGCCAAAGCCCAGGCCGAAAGTCTCGGCGCCAATGTCGCGGGCAGCGTTTCAAAAAATACCGATTACGTGATCGCCGGAGAGGATGCAGGAAGCAAACTAAAAAAAGCCGTTGATCTCGGCGTCAAAGTCTTGTCTGAAAAAGAATGGCAGGAACTGGCGAAAGGCTAGCTCCGCGCGACTTTGCGCAAGGCATCCAGCGCGTTCAGCGCCTTTTCAACGCCTTGAGAGAAGGAACGCCGCTCGACAAAATCCTTGCCGCCAGCACCGCGCGTCATGGCCATTTCAAGCGCGCGGCTCAAAAGTTCCGCGACCGCCAGATCCTTCTGCTCCAGAGAAAGCGTCAGGGCGGAGAGGATTTCATCGCTCAACCTTTCAAAATTATTCTCGACCATAAAAATCTCCTTCTTGCTCTGCGTCAAACAGAGTATCAGCTTACCTCAGTTTCGAAGCCGCGTGAATAATATTTTCCTGATTGTTTTTTACCTGTTTCTCGAG
This sequence comes from Pseudomonadota bacterium, assembly GCA_021845905.1. Classification (GTDB taxonomy): domain Bacteria; phylum Pseudomonadota; class Alphaproteobacteria; order Micavibrionales; family UBA2020; genus PALSA-926. The sequence goes on along the minus strand of JAJZVA010000012.1, from coordinate 42,042 downwards.
AAAGTCGGTGACTTTTTCAAGCCATACCTCGCGCAGGGCGTTCCTCTCCATCCAGATTTCATGTCTGGCTTCGGAAACATCCACGCGCATGCAGTTCGGCAAGATCCCACATGCACGCGCGCTTGCTTTTATATCGACGACGTCATCATCTCCGGCTATGCCGAGCAAGACAGGGGTTGTAATGGATGCAAGATAATCTCGCGCATTCAAAACCTTGATGGAACGGAACGTATGCCATGCCCAGCCGTAAGTCGGGGAGCCCATTCTCAGTTCCGGCTTTTGGCTGAAAATTTCCGGCACGACGGAAAATCTTTCCGGATCAGACGTTAGTTTATTGCGATGAAATTCGGCATCATTCACATTCCAGTCATGTCCGCCAGGAACATATTTTTCAAGGCATCCCGCCATTCTCGCCAGAGACGCAAGCGCCTGTGCAATAGGCCTGAAAAGCCCCGGCGTTATAACATCGCACATCGGAGAACCGAGAACGGCGGCGTCAAATACGCCTTGATGTTCCTTCATGAGGCGCAAGCTGATATGCGCGCCCATGGAATGCGCCAAAATGACAAATGGCCCGGATGATCTTTTTACAATATCACGCGTGAACTGGTGCAACGTCTCTATATGCTCGGCATAGCCGAGACTGTGCATTTTTTGAGGGTTTTCGAGATAGCGTTCCGATCCGCCCTGCCCATGCCAGTCCATCATCCAGACGGAAAAACCGCGCTCCGTCATGTCGCGCATGACTTCAAAATATTTTTCGATGCATTCCCTGAAACCGGATGCGATGACGATCGTTCCGCGCGACGTTTCCGGATGCAGTGTGCCGAAACGGATGCGCGCGCCGCCAGTATCGGTAAAGCCCCCCCATTGAAATCCGTCTGGTTCAGAGAACCTTTCGGGGGGCATGCTTATTGCTCCAGCGCCTTGATGATGCCTTCGCACATCTTTTTGGCGTCGCCGAGTAACATCATGGTGTTGTCATGGAAGAACAGTTCATTCTCGATGCCCGCGTAGCCGCTCCCGAGCGAGCGTTTCACGAACAGAACCGTTCCGGCGTTTTCGACATCAAGGATAGGCATGCCGAAAATCGGCGAGGATTTGTCTTTTTTGGCAGCGGGGTTGGTGATGTCGTTTGCGCCGATGACGAAGGCGACGTCGGTCTGACTGAAATCGCGATTGATTTCTTCCATTTCAAGAACGTCTTCGTAAGGCACGTTCGCTTCGGCAAGGAGCACGTTCATATGGCCCGGCATGCGTCCCGCCACCGGGTGAATGGCATAGCGCACTTTCACGCCTTCTTCTTTGAGAATGTCGGCCATTTCGCGCAAGGCATGCTGCGCCTGCGCCACCGCCATGCCGTAGCCCGGAACGATGACGACGCTACCCGCATTCTTGAGGATGAAGGCGGCGTCTTCCGCCGATCCGATCTTGGCCTGCTTGTCGCCATGCCCCGCCGAAGCCGCGCCGGCGGCTTCACCCCCGAAACCGCCAAGGATGACGTTGAAGAAAGACCTGTTCATGCCTTTGCACATGATATAGCTGAGGATCGCGCCGGAAGATCCAACCAAAGCGCCGACAATGATGAGCAGGTTGTTTTGCAGCGTAAAACCGATACCCGCCGCCGCCCAGCCGGAATAGCTGTTGAGCATCGAGACGATCACCGGCATATCCGCGCCACCGATGGGGATGATGATCAGAACGCCGAGCGACGCCGCCAGAACGATGATCGACCAGAAAGCGAGCGGCGATTGCGTCGCGCACAGCATAATGACCAGAGCCAGCAAAAGCGCGCCGAGCGCCGCGTTGAACATGTGCTGGCCCTTGAAAACGATCGGCGCGCCGGTAATGACGCCCTGCAACTTTCCCCAGGCGATGATCGAACCTGTAAAAGTGACGGCGCCGATCGCGACGCCAAGGCTCATTTCGATCAGGCTGCCAAGCAAAATATGGCTGCCGCCGTCGCTGATGCCGTAGGCGACGGGATTGAGAAACGCTGCCGCCGCGATTGTCACCGCGGCGAGGCCGACCAGGCTGTGAAACGCTGCCACAAGCTGCGGCAACGCGGTCATCTCGATTTTCTTTGCTATGATCGCTCCGATGCTGCCACCAATCACGATGCCGAGAACAATCAAGCCGTAGGAGTGCACCCCAGGCAAAAGGATCGTGGTTACAATAGCCAGAGCCATGCCGGCGACCCCGAACAGCAAACCGTTGCGCGCCGTCTGCGGCCCGGAAAGCCCGCGCAAGGCCATGATGCAGCAAACGGAGGAAACGAGATAAGAGAGCAAAGTGACTGTGACAGGCATATTAAGATCCTTGTTGATTGGTTCCCCGCCCGCGCGAGGACAAAAATGCGGTTACATTTCGTTTTATGGTCATTTTTGCTTTTTCTTGGAGAACATCTGCAACATCCGTTGCGTCACTATAAAACCGCCGAAAATATTGACGGAGGCCAGCATCACCGCCGCAAACCCAAGCCATTTGGAAAAGCTGTGACCTGCGGGCCCCGCGGCGATCAGCGCGCCGACGATGATCACCGAGGAAATGGCGTTCGTCACCGCCATCAGCGGCGAGTGTAGCGCCGGCGTCACGCGCCAGACGACGTAATAACCGACAAAACACGCCAGCACGAAAACCGTCAGCCCGACGACGAAAAACGGCATCGCCCCCGCGGCATCGCCCCCGCCATGTCCTGTGGCCTCGATAGCGTGCGCCGCCAGCATGGAGGCTTGCTGAGAAAGCCGCTCCGCCGCCTGCGAGAAGGCATTTGCCTGATCGACGATCGCCTGATGATTGACCATGTTTTCCACTCCTTACACGAAATTCGGATGAACGACGGCGCCATTACGCGTCAGCGTCGTCGCTTTGACGATCTCGTCCTCCCAGTCGATTTTAAGAGACTTGCTCTCCTTGTCCACCAGCGGCGTCAGGAAGTTCAGCAAATTGCGCGCATAGAGCGCTGACGCATCCGCGGGAATGCGTCCCGGCAGATTGGGATAACCGATGATTTTGACGCCGTTTGTCTCGACTACCTCGCCGAGCTTCGATGCCGCGCAGTTACCGCCCTGCTCGACCGCCATGTCGAGAATGACGGAACCGGCTTTCATCGATTTGACCATCTCGTCCGTCACCAGCACGGGCGCCTTCTTGCCAGGGATCAGCGCTGTGGTGATGACGATGTCCTGCTTTTTGATCGTATCGGCGATCAGCGCGGCCTGCTTTTGCTTGTATTCGTCGCTCATTTCCTTGGCGTAACCGCCGGAGGTTTCCGCCGCCTTGGTTTCCTCGGTCTCGACCATCACGAAGGACGCGCCGAGGCTCTGCACCTGTTCTTTCGCCGCCGGGCGCACATCCGTCGCAGACACTTGCGCGCCGAGCCTGCGCGCCGTGGCGATCGCCTGCAAGCCGGCGACGCCGACACCCATGATGAACACCTTCGCGGCGGGGACGGTTCCCGCCGCCGTCATCATCAGCGGAAGCGCGTGACCGAAGACGTTCGCGGCCTCCAGCACGGCGCGATACCCTGCTAGGTTCGCCTGACTGGAAAGCACATCCATGTTTTGCGCGCGCGTGATGCGCGGCACGAATTCCATCGCCATCGCCGTCACGTCTTGCGCGGCATAGGCTTTCATCAGGTCTTTTTCCTGATAAGGCGACAGGACGCCGATCAACAATGCGCCCTTTTTCATTTTTGAAACTTCTTCAGCCGACGGGTGCCGCACACGAAAAACGACATCGGCGTCGTTATAAATTTCGTCCTGCGAGACGATTTTCGCGCCGGCGGCCTGATAAGCCGCGTCCGTCATCGCCGCCGCCTCGCCCGCGCCTGACGCGACCGCGACATCCGCTCCCAGCCCGATCAGTTTTTTTACGGTTTCCGGCGAAGCCGCCACGCGGTTCTCGGCATTGAGACTTTCCCTGGCTATCGCGATTTTCATGTCATATCCCCCATTGCATCCCCGTTTGGCGCCCTTCCGATGTTAAGGATGCCGGATTAATAAAGGATTATCAACTACGAGCTGACGGGAATATTATATTTCTTCAGCGCTTTTTTCTGGCGGCGATCAAGCGCCTCCGCATCAAAATCTGCGATCAGTTCATTGAACAATTTGTACCAGTTGACCTCCGATTTCAAATGCAGGAAAACGGAACCCAAGCCCAAGGCCGCCCTATCCATAAAAACAAATTCACGGGGAAGTTTGACCCCTCCGATCTTGCGCAGTTCCTGATGCACCTTGTGTGCGACTTCGCGACCGTAAATGCCTTTTGTCACCACGCCGATCGTCCGTACTTTATTATCCAGAACCGGGCCATACAAAAACCGCGCCCACATATTGAGAACTTCAATCAGCTGTTTGCTCATGTCCTTGAAGCCCCAGCTTTCATAAGCGGCAACGGCCATATCCACATCATCTTGCTGCAAGGCATGATAGAGGGTGATGACGCCGCCCACGAAACGCGACGGAAAAACCCGCACGCAACCGAAATCCATCAGGTTGATGGAATCATTCCCGCCCACGGAATAATTCCCCAGATGCGGATCGCCGTGTATGACGCCGTAACCGTAGAGCGGAACATACCATGCGCGAAACAAGTTCAATGCGATACGGTTGCGCTGCTCTTGCGGCGCCTTGACGAAGCCCATCATCTCTCTGCCTTCAAGCCATGTCGCCGTCAGCAGGCGATCGGTCGAAAGATCGGGAACGATCTCGGGCACATGGACGTTTTCCTCGTCCTTGAGCATAAACCCGTATAGTTGCATATGCCGCGCCTCGAGATCATAGTCCAATTCCTCATGCAACCGCGCGGCGATTTCTTTTTGTATTTCCGACGTGGATACCGTGCGGTCGTATTGCTCGAAAAGCGCGAGTATCATCTTCAACTGATTGAGATCGGCGACGACGGCGGACTCCATGTCCGGATACTGGAGTTTACACGCGACATCGGCGCCTTCCGGCGTGACGGCGCGGTGCACCTGCCCGAGGGACGCAGCCGCCGCGGCCTCTTTTTCAAAGGAGCGGAATTTTCTTTCCCATCCCGCGCCCAGTTCCGCCGTCATCCTGCGGCGCACGAAAGGCCAGCCCATCGGCGGCGCGTGGGACTGGAGCTTTTGCAATTCGCGCACATACTCCTGCGGCAGGGCTTCCGGGATTGTCGCCAGCAACTGGGCGATTTTCAGCAAAGGCCCTTTCAAGTCGCCGAGAGATTCCATCAACTGGCGGGCATGTTCAGGTTTATTGATGTCGAATCCGAGATATTTTTGCCCGGCGAGACGCGCGGCGAGCCCGGTCATCGTCGTGGATACCTTGGCATAGCGCCGGACGCGGCGGGTAAAGGAACTTTTTTCCGGAGAGGATTTTCCGCCCCGTTCTTTCTTGGTCATGGGAAAAGCTACATCTGATTGATAACGTCTTGCGTCTGGAAGTACGACGGCAACGTCGGCGGCGCAGGCCACAGCGTGCTGTACCCGGGCTTCGACAACGGCCCGATAAGATCGTTCAGCGCGGTTTGAAGCAAGCCATTGTCGGTATTGCGGGTTAGCTCGGTATTGAAATAAAACGTCGCGACGCCGGTATTATTGGGAGGAACCTTCAACGGCGTAGTCATGGTGCTTGCCCCCTCATTATAGTTCAGCAAATCCGCCATTGAATAAAACGGCGTCAGGGTATTATACGGCCCTTCCGGGGAATAAAAACTCGTAGCCGAGTTGCTCGGGTTGGCGAAATTGCCCGCGCCGTTCCATACGTCATCAAGATTGGTGCACATCATCTTGGCGTTGAAAACATCGTTTTTAATGTTACTTAAAAGCGGCCCGATGGTTGAATTTTCGCTTGATTGTATGCTTGAAATCATGCTGTTCAGATTGGAGATGTCCGTATTGTACGTCGTCAGGTTGTCCGGCAGGGTCGACCACGACAGCGAGGGAAAACTGTTGACCAGATTGTCTATTTGCACGACCAGATTGTTGTAATTCGTTACCTGCGTTTGCAGACTGCTTTGCTGGGACTGGATATTGGATATCTGCGTGCGGATATCCTGCGTCATATTACTCAAGGCATTGGGCGTCGTCCAATTCGGATAGAAGTTCTGAACGGCGGGGTTTGTGGGAGCTATATTCGATCCCCCTGCACCGCTACCGGGATCCGGAACCGCCGTCGGCGTGTTACCCAGCCACTGGTCGAGTATCGGCGTCACCACGTTGTCCAGATCGACGGCAAGGCTGTGTGTCGCGCCCCAGTCGGGATAAAGCAAAGCGTCCTTGAAGGCCAGTGTATTGGGTGGCGGCGGATTGGGCGTCACGTTGTCGGAGAAGATATAGCCGAGCCGCGCGCTCAAGGCCATCGCCTGATCGAAGCAAGTGAGATAAAGCGTTGAAGGCTCGCGGCTGATGATTTCCATTTCATAGGCTTTGTCGCGGGAACGCACGGCGTTGGCCTGATCTGTCAGCATCTGCATCATCTGCGGATCGCAACCGGGATCAAGATTGGGCGTCGTGCCGGCATAACCGGCCACTGCGGAAAGACCGCTAAAAACAAAAACCAGCAGAATGAAAAGAACGTTTCTCTTCATCATATATCCTTTATGGACATGTTGTGACAATGCCCGCCGCCTTCAAAACATCGCAGGAAGACTTCGCCGCAGAGAAATTCAAAGCCGGATACTGTTTTGTCTGCGCGGCCGTCATCGCGCTCACGGCGGTATTGAGATTGCCGAACACCCCTGCCGCCTGGCTCTCATTCCACCCGTTGTTGAAATCCGTTCCGCCGCCTGCCGGCGCGGTGCCGCTCATGAGATCGTTGAACGTGGCGAACGGAGCGCCCGTATCGACCCCCTGATTGATCATCTGGGTTTCAAGCGTGCCGATCTGCGTGCAGTTATAGGTGCCGCCGCCCGTCACCGGCATGATGGTCTGCAACTGCGTGGTAAAATCTCCGGAAAAAATCGCGCCGCCGTTTTTCGCGGAAACGCCCGCCGCATCGCTAAAGCATGTCAGCGTCAGAACGCTATCCGGCTTGTTGACCAGCTCGTCTGTCACCGCCGTATCATACGCAACCTGCGCTTCCGCTTTTGCCGTCATGGCCTGCCAGACTGCCGGATCGCATCCTAAAATGACTTGCGGGCCCGACGCCGCAGAAGCCGTCGCCACGCAGAAAAAAACCACACCAAAAGTCAAAAAAGCGGATAAAAGCGCCTTCCCGGAAGGTCTTAAAATGTGACGCATCATGGTGCTGAAGCCCTCTTTGCCCTTATCTTGTTATTTTAACAAAATTTACCGCAAAAGTCTTGTATATTCCTGTCAATACAGCTTAAGCTTCTATAATCAAAGAGGAAAACCAAGATATTATGCGCATCATCGGCGGAATCCACCGCGGACGCCCACTCCTTGCCCCCAAAGGGCGCAATACGCGCCCGACCAGCGACCGCGCGCGTGAGTCTGTCTTCAACATCTTAAATCATGGGAGCTGGCATCATGGCGTTCTGGAAGACGCCATGGTTCTCGACGTATTCGCCGGAACAGGCGCGCTCGGGCTGGAAGCCTTGTCGCAGGGAGCCAAACATGCCGCCTTTATAGAGCGCGAACATCCGGCAATAGAGTTCTGTAAAAAAAATATAAACGCGCTCAAAGAGACAGAGCGGACTTCCGTCATGACCTTTGACGCGACGGATCCCATCTCACGTCCGCTTTATCTCCAGCATCGCAATCTTGTTTTTCTTGATCCGCCTTACGGGAAATATCTTGGCGCGGAAGCTCTTAAGGCCTTGGTGCAAAAAGACTGGCTCAAAGAAGGCGCGGTTTGCGTCATGGAAATGTCGAGAAAAATACCAGAAATCATTCCCGCAGGATTTTCCCTGCAAGACGAACGGATTTACGGCATTGCCAAAGTGCAGTTTTTAATATGGGTAGGATGACGGCCGGGTCGTGTCCTGCCGACAGGAATCGACGGTCGGATTTTGCGTGAGGTACGGACACGAAAGCCTGTAATCGAAAGAGGCAGAAGACGATTTTCCGTTGCCGTTACCATTGCCGTTATTGCCGTTGCCGCCACCTATAATCGTATCATTTCCGCCGCCGTTGCCATTCCCGTTGCCGTTGCTACTGCCTCCATGCGTGTCGGAAAACACATTTGGCGGCGGCGCGGAGGTGCTGTTCGATGAGGCATTGCTGTTATTGCCTCCCTGTTGCGGAATAACCTGCGCGAAAACAACAGAAGGCACGCCCAAAACAAACACCAAGGCAACTGCCGCAATATAGCTTTTCATGATCCCCCACCCTGATACGAGACACCCGGTTTGTTCAGTTTTACTAAAATGCAATATACTATTTTATGGTATCACATCATGGTTAATATCTTATTAACCATGAATGAAACGCGGCAACTTAAAGGTATTTATCCGTCAGAACCTCGGCGATCTGCACCGCATTGGTCGCCGCGCCCTTGCGGAGATTGTCGGCGACGACCCAGAGGTTGAGGCCATGCTTGACGGTCTCATCCTTGCGGATCCGGCTGACGTAAACCGCATCCTCGCCCGAGACTTCCGCCGGAGTGATGAACCCGTCTTCCGGCTCATGCTTGTCCACGACGACCACGCCTTCGGCTTTTTGCAGCGCTTTTCGCGCCTGCGCCACTGTAATCGGCTTTTTGAACTCAACATTGACAGCCTCGGCATGGCAAACGAACACCGGCACGCGCACGCAGGTCGCCGTGACATCAATGGACTTGCCAAGGATCTTCTTGGTCTCGACCGCCATCTTCCATTCTTCCTTGGTTGAACCGTCGTCCATGAAGATGTCGATCTGCGGGATGACGTTGAAGCAAATCTGTTTTGCGAAGACGGAACGCTCCGGCACGCCGTTGGCGTAGAGCGCGCGCGTCTGGTTGAAGAGCTCGTCCATCGCCGCTTTTCCTGCGCCGGAAACGGACTGATAGGTCGCGACGACAATCCGTTTGATCTCTGCCATGTCGTGCAAAGGTTTCAGCGCGACGGTCATCTGGATCGTCGAGCAATTCGGGTTGGCGATGATGCCGCGTTTTTTGTAAAGCTTGATGTCTTCAGGATTGACCTCCGGCACCACCAGAGGAACATCCTTGTCCATGCGGAACATGGAGCTGTTGTCGATCACGACCGCGCCCGACTTGGTCGCGCGCGGCGCAAAAGCGGCTGAAATCTTGGCGCCCGCAGAAGCCAGCACGATATCCACCCCTTTGAAATCGAATTTTTCAAGGTCCTGCACTTTCAGGACATTGTCTTCACCGAAGGAGACCTGATGCCCCGCCGAACGGGATGACGCCACCGCATAGACTTCTCCGACCGGAAACTCCCGCTCCGCCAGCGCGTTCAGCATTTCGCGGCCGACATTCCCCGTCGCGCCGACAACCGCCACTTTATATGACATAGTCATCCCTCTTTTCAGCTTTACAAAAGCCCGTCCGGATTGGACACTCAAGGTCAAGGTATAGAGGAAGTTTTTTTTATGCAAGACCTGTTACAACACCTGAAAGACGCTGAGATATATAACCTTGCGCCGATAGGCCTTTGCATCCATGACGGCAAATCCCAGCTCTATGCAAACCCGAAATTCGTGAAAATACTGCCCGGCGGCCTGCCTGAAGCCGCTCAAAAGGCCTTGCTCGAAAAAAGGGAGATCAAAGCGCTGGATATCCCGCTGACGGCCGCCGGCGACGACGCGGAGGAAACTTGGGGGCGTCTGACACTGACCCACGCATGCATCGAAAACCATGATGTCGCGCTGATCTGGATCGAGGACATCTCCGAGGCCAAACGAGTCGCCCATGAAGCGACGGTGATGGCGGAGATGAAATCCGCTTTTCTCGCCTCGATGAGCCATGAAATCCGCACCCCCATGCAGAGCGTTTACGGCCTGCTGGAACTGATCCACGACGAGCCCATCCCCGCCGAAACGCGCGAGATGGTGGCGACGGCGCGTAAATCAGCCAGCGGCCTTTTGGAGATCCTCGACGACATCCTCGACCTTGCCAAGGTAGAAGCCGGAAAAGTGGAACTCGATAATTTCGAAATCCCCCTGCGCACGCTTGCCTATGGCGTGATGGAATGCATGGAAGTCAAACTGCTCGGCAAAAAAGTCAAAATGCTGACGGACGTCGAAAAAAGCATCCCGTTCGTCATCATGGGCGACCCGACGCGCCTGCGTCAGATCATGCTCAACCTCGTCGGCAACGCCATGAAGTTCACAGAGGAAGGCAGCATCACCCTGCGCATCACCACGGCCGCGAAAACCGTCTCGCCGCCCGCGGACGGACTCGCCTTGCGTTTTGAAATCGAAGATACAGGCATCGGCATGTCGCCGGAAGTGCGGCAAAAGCTTTTTCAGGCTTTCGTGCAGGCGGACAATTCCACCACGCGAAAATTCGGCGGCACCGGGCTCGGCCTTTCCATCAGTCAAAAGCTCGTCACCCTGATGGGCGGGCACATCGGCGTGGACAGCGTCGAGGGCAAAGGCAGCACTTTCTGGTTCGAAATCCCGACCAAAGCCGCCAGCGAGCAGGTCAAAGTCGACCTGCCCAACCTCGACGGTCTTGCCGTCATTTCGATTGAAGATCACCCGCAGGGCGCGAAGGAAATTCTTTCCTCTCTTTCATCCATGGGCGCAAGGGTCGAAAGCGTCCCGACATACAAGGACGGCCTCGATCTCATCAAAAAACGCCCGTTCGACGTCGCCGTCGTCGATCAGGGCCTGCCCGACGGCCTCGGCATAGATCTCTTAAAGGAAGCCGCGAAGATCCGCCCGTTCATGGGGCTGATCCTCTATACCGTGCGCAACGACCTCGGCATGCAATACACGGCCAAGGTCATCGGCGCGAAGTACCTTTCGAAGCCCGCCTCGCGCCTCGGCCTCGGCGAGGCCGTCAAAGCCGCGGCCAAGAGGATCTCCGCGCAAAATTACACCGGCCCGCACCGTTTGCTGATCGCGGAAGACACGCCCGCGGTGCAGGACGTTCTCCGGCGTCAGCTCTCCAAGCTCGGCGTGGAGGCGGACTTCGCCGTCAACGGCATACAGGCCCTCGCCGCGCTTGAAAAGAAAGAGCACGGCATTCTTTTCACCGATCTTCACATGCCTGAAATGGACGGCTATCAGCTCGTCGCCGCCATTCGCGCTCAAGAAGAAAAGGAAAACGTCGACATGCTCTCTCGCTTTCCGGTCGTCGCCATCACCGCCGACGTGCAGCTGACGCAACGCCAGGCTTATCTTTCTTACGGGTTTGATGAATGTCTGCTCAAACCGGTAAGCCTCGGACAGTTCCGCCAGCTCCTGATACGCTGGGGCGTTTTGCAGGAAAAACCTGACGCGGAAATTGAAGAAACCGCTCCGGAAAGCACGGCCGGAACACCATCGTCGCAAGACGGATTGCCCCCCGCCGTGGACAGAAACGCCATGATCGCGCAAATGGGTGCGGTCGACGCCGGCACCATCGACATGCTCCGCATGTTTCTCAAAATGACGCGCCCGACATTTGAAAAGATGGATGTTGCGTTTACCAAAAACGATGCCCACGCCTTGCGGGAACTGGCCCATAGTCTCAAAGGCGGCGCCCGCTCCGCCTGTTGCCCACACCTCGGCGACCTTGCCGCCGACATGCAAAAAAACGCCGAAGAACAAAAAGAGATTACCGCAGAGATGATCGCCGCACTGAAGACCGAGTTCGCGCGCGTCACCGAAACGATTGAAAACATGAAGCCCTGATCCGCTTTATTGCGGAAGCAGGACGTGATAATAGAAATATCCGGTATTCAGGTTATTCACGCAGGCAAAGTCCTGTCCGGTCAGCGTCGGCGCCCAAACGGTCGAGGCGCTGCCTTTGAGCCCTCCCGGCTGCGAAATCGTGTTCGTGATATTGGTCCAGTCGAAAGCGGTCGTGTCCTGAACGGGCGGCGTCATCGATGAAAAGCCCAGCCCCTTCTGAATCTGGTCGCAAACGTCGTCGTAGACATTCGGCAGGACGGCAATAATTTCCGGCGCGTCCGTTCCCACGCCGCCGACGAAAAGGCCGTGCGTCATGTCGGTGAAACTCTTATAAACCCACCCCGTGCAGGCGCTGTTGCACGCCGCGGGCGGCGGAGACACATTTGTTGCATAGCCTGAATAGAAGACATCATTCTGCGTCGCGGCATCCGTAAACGTAATCGAGGCGGGTGACGTGCCGGTGACGACCATGCGCTGGACGGCCTGTTTGACGGCGGAAGCCTCGGAAGTCACCTGTCCGGCTTCAAGCCGCACCGTCTCGTAATCGACGTCCTGCCCGGTGCTACGGCTGCTTTCCATCAAAGCGAAGGCCAGCGCGCCGAACAATGCCACCGCGATCAGGATCAGAAAAAGAACGTTGCCTTCTTGACGGTTGTAACAGGACTTGTATTGCATAGACCGCTCTATATTGCGTTTATCTTCAGCGCAACGATTTATTGCTTCAGATAGATTGTAAAAACCTGACCGCTGATGCTGGCCTGACCCGAGGTGAATTTGCTCAAAAGGCGGGTCAGCGCGTCATTCGCCGCGACATCGCTCGGCGCCGTTATCGAGATGGATACGCCCGATGACGTATTGGAATAGGTCCAGGCGCTAAATCCGTTCGGCGTCGGCGGCAGGTAACGGCCCTGATTGTTGGTACCGGAAAACAGCCATTCGTAACCAATACCTGCGCCGGGGCAGGACAAATTGCCCACATCGTCGTTCGTCGAGGCGATGATGCAGTTCGCGGCATTGGATGTTTTCGAGCAACCGGCCGTTTCGTACGTCACATTCGGGCTCAACGGATCGATCGGGTAAGGGTTGTTCGGGTTCTCGGAACTGCTGATAAGCCCGTCGCCGTTGACATCCGGCCCGCCGTTGGGGTAATCGAGCGTGCATTCGGAGATCGCCGACCTGATCGTATTGACCTGCGCATAAAGTTCTTCGGAAATATGAATGGCATCCTGCGTGGCGTAATTCTCGTTGCTGTCCTGAACGAAATAAAAGGTCAGCGCCGCCAGCAACCCCACCGCAAGAAGCACATACAGCAAGGCGTTGCCCTGTTGTCCTTTCTGTTGATGGTTCGCAAAACGGAAGAACCTTCCCATCCGGGAAGGTTCTTCTTTTTTCGTCATGCCTGAACGCAAGCCGCCTGTCATTATCATAACCCCGTATTACTGAGCGTAGAGCGTATGATAATAGGCATAGAGGTTGGCTGTTGTATTCTGGAAGCAGGCAAAGTCCTGACCGTCCAAGGAAGTGTCCGTGCTTTTGACCGTATAGTTATTTCCTGTCGCGGAAAAGGAACCACCCGTGGGCGGCGTGACCCATTTTACAGGCCCGCCTTCTCCGACCGGCGGCGCTGTCGCATACGTCGTTTGCGAAAAACCGAGCCCCTTGTTGATCTGATTGCAAACGTCCAGCGTCACGCCGCTCGTACCTTGCAGAACAGCCAGCGCTTCATCGCCTGTATTTGTGCCGACATTGTAGACATAAGTTCCGACCCCCGTCGACGTCGCCGGGATGTAGACCCATGCCGCGCAGTCCGCGGCCGCGACGCAAGCGGCGGTCGGAGGCGGAACGTTGGTCGCGCCGCCACCGCCATTCGAATTGTCAAACACGTCATCCGGCGTGGCCGCGCCGGTAAACGTAATGCTCGCCACAGGAGTGCCGGTGACAACCATGCGCGTGACGGCGGTTCTGACGCCTGCCGGTTGCTGAACAACCTCGCCCGCCGTGATCATGACCGTTTCCTTGTCGATCGTGCCGCCGCCGCGCCCGGATTCCGTGATGGCGTAAGAAAGCGCCGCAAACAAGGCAACGGCAATTAGAATGAGAAAAAGTGCGTTGCCACGCTCTTCCTTATTGTATTGAATTTTATCTGCGGTCATTTTTTACCCTTCTTTCGGTTTTATGTGGCTTTTATTATTGGGCGACAAGCGTGTGATAGTAAGCGTAAACGCCACCCGTGCCGTTCTGGATACAGGCGAAATCCTGCCCCGAAAGAACGGGCGTCGTATCGCCGTCGTCATAAACCGTCGTGGCGCTGCTTGCCGTGACCGGCCATGCCTGAATTGTGCCTGCCGTCGTCCACTGCCATACGGCCGCGACTTTATCAACAGGCGGCGCGGTGGCGAATGTCGTTTGCGAAAAGCCGAGACCTTTGTTGATCTGGTTGCAAACATCGAGCGTCACGCCGGAAGTGCCTTGCAAAACGGCAAGCAGATCTGGCGCCGCCGTGCCCACACCCGCCACGAAAAGACCGGTTGTCGAACTTGCTTCGCCTGGATAAATCCATGCAGCGCAGTCCGCCGCGGAAACGCAAGCCGCAGAAGGCGGGGGAATGATGGTTGCGCCGCCGCCGCCATTCGAACTGTCGAACACGTCATTTGGACTTGCTGCGCCGGTATACGTGATGCTGGCCGCCGGCGTCCCTGTGATGATCATGCGCGTCATGGCGGTATTGACGGCCGCAGGCTGCTGGACAACCTCGCCCGCCGTGATCATGACCGTTTCCTTGTCGATCGTGCCGCCGCCGCGTCCGGATTCCGTGATGGCGTAAGAGAGCGCCGCGAACAAAGCCACGGCGATCAAAATCAGGAAGAGCGCATTGCCGCTTTGGCTACGATCTTTCCTCGTTGTTTTCCCTGTCATTTTCAAACCCCTTCTTGGATGAATAAAATCGTGCATCTTAGAAAAACTCTTCTCTTCAGATTACATACTCGGCGGGATATTTTCTAGTTTCATCTTTAAATACCCCCCTTGTGCCATTACCTTGCTTTTTTACCGGCGCTTGGAACCGTGGCCTCCGGTTCGCTGAATTCGACGACGTTTACCTTAAGATCGACATAAAGTTTTGCCGTCTTGCAGTCCGTTCCCACGCAAAGGTGCGACGTGCTGACTTTCCAGTTTCTCCCGCCATGTTCCAGATAGCTGATGGCGGCAAGAAACTGAGGAAAGTAATCCGTATCCTGCGCCGTTATCTTGACCTCGCCATTTCCGGGGATCAGCGTCACCCCCTGAAACGTGGCTGCGATTTTTTTAGTCAAGGGCGTAAGGAGAGATTGACTGACGGGGAGATATTTCAAAACCGGCACGGGGGGCTTGAGCGCCTGAACGTTGGTCAGATCCGCGCGCAACTTGCTGACCTTGCCCAGTTCAACGGATGAAAACCATACGGAAACCGCACCCATCAGGCAGATAATGCCCGCAGCGATCAGGGCATTATACCCCACGCTGACCGGCAGATTGTCCAGAAACCTGTCAAAGTCCTTGATTGCCTGAGGACTGGTGTATTTCTGGATCGTCGCCATGTTGAACTGTTTAAAGTCCATCAAAATAAACTCCGTATATCAGGCATGCTTTCCATACCATTTACAGATCCCATTATAATAGCTAATTGTGGCAACATCATGTCAGAATAACCTTAATCGGCATTTCATCTCTCCCGCTTTCATTAACGAAAAGTTAACATCAATAGGTTCCTTCTATCTCGACCATCCCGTCCTTCATGCCGATTGCCTTGGCATGCAGCTGCCCGGGCTGTACGGCGCTCGGGATCAAGGCTGTCCACTCGACCTTTCCGTCCTTGACCTCGTAACGGGTCAGAACGCCGCCAAAACTGCTGTTCATGTTCAAAAGCGCGATAATCCGCGCCAGATACTTGTCTGTATTGACTTGCAGGGCATTGGCGGCATCCACCATGAGGCTGTTCGTCGCCGCGGAAGCGACGGCGCGCGCCTGATCGAGCTTCGGCGTCAGATTGTTCGCCAGCGCGTAAGCGCCTACCCAGACCAGCAACGAAAAGATTATCGATAGAGTACCCACATAAAACATCCCCTTGACCAGCATGCGCGCAAGGCGCTCCTGATTGAGCGCTCTGTTTTTCCACGGCACGGGCTTGGCGTTCTCGGCGTTGATGGTCACAAAGTTCGCCTCCATGCTCTGGATGCGCGGCAGGATGGTGCGCGCGCCGCCGAGATAAATCTGCATGCGGCCCGTGTCCTGATCCCAGCGAAGCGCGCCGGCCGCGCCTTCGCTCTCGTAAATGTAAACCGTCTGCTTGTCCCAGTATTCGCTGTTTCCCGGCAATGCCGAAGCCAGGGGACACCAGCTGTCGGGATTGCTGGCCAGTGCGGAAGACGGCGTCGCGAGATACCAGCAACGTCCATCATCCACCGTATAGCAATAATGGACGCGCTCCGTACCGCAGGCCTGCGCCGCGGCGTTCCATACGCCCTCGTCTTCCTTGCCTGCGATATAGGGGATGGATCCGCCGATAAGCTCTGTCGGAAGATAAGGCTTATAGACCGCATAAGGCGTATCCATTCGCCCGATGCCAGTCGCGGACGATATGCCTCCGCTCGGACGAACCGCCGCTCCGCCTGTTTCCGCTGCTGGTGTTGTCATCGTTATCCTCCTACTCCGGGCAAGAACTGGTTCATCATGCTGTCCATGCTCATGTTCATGACTGTCAGGGCGTAAATCGCGCTGCCGAAGGCGATCACGAGATACAAGCTGGAGAGAATCATCGCCGCCCAGACAATCAGGTTGTGCTTGATCTTCGAGGCCTGCTGGCGCATGTCGGAGATCGAATCCATAACCGTCGCGACCTGATCAAGGTCGGCAACGGCGGCAAGCTCCATCCGTTCCCCTTTGGTAAGCGGATCCTTGTCGAGCGCCGCGCCGAGACTGACCCCCCGGGAAAGATCTTCCCGCGCGCCAAGCCAGTATTGCGCCACCTCCGGAAAAGTCGTCGCTTCAGAAGCCTGCATGAGCGTATCCGCAATCGGAACCCGCCCGCGCAACATCCGCGCCGCCGCCGCCGTACTATCGGAAAAGCCGAGATCGCGCAAGTAAGCGCCGATCAGCGGTATCCCGCGCACGATCCGCGCGGCTGGGAAATCTTTTTTCCCGCGATTGTTCCAGAAAGATAAGATGATCCAGGCCATCGCGACGGCCATACCGATCGCAAGCCATGTCAGGAACCCCCACAAAAACTGGAGACGCCCTACAACCACGGTATATTTCGCCAGCGCGACGGGATCGTGCGGCGGGTGGCTTTTGAACCAGCCGATGATTTTTCCCTTGCCCCAGAACATCCCCTGCACGATCGAGAGAATATCGAAACCGACCCACGACATCGTCAGCATGATGGCGTTGCGGTTCTTGCGCTTGTTGGTGATGCTTTGAATGGCGTGCGGAATGCCTTCCGCAAGGCGGTTGCTACGCTCGCTCGCGGCGAGAATGGCGAGGGTGCCGTGGTCGAAAATATTCAGCGCTCGCAAGGCATCGATGACCCCAAGGCCTCGTGACAGCGCTTCGCGCGCGGGCGAAAGGATATTTTGCCGCTTCGGGTTGGTTTCGGACTGAATCAGGCGCCAGAGCGCGACGCCCGGAGACGTCACCGTCGACCTGAACTGAATGCCGCGCAACAACTGCACCTGCCACCAGCTCGAACGCGCCATCCACCGCTCTACCGCGGAACGCTCGTGCGGACGGATCGTCAGGACATAGCCGCCGCGCTTGCTGATCTCGTTGCGCACGTCGGCGACGGTAGGCAGGTAATAGGATTCCGTGACCACCTTGGCGCCTGATGGGGAATCAATCGTATATTCCGCAATCCATTGCTGCATGTTCCGTTCTCACGCCTCCATCATCACAAGCGCGATCTTGGGATCGATCAGCCCGTCCTTGACAAGCCACAGAAGGCCCTGCTTGCGCGATATGTACGAGACGCCTTCCTGATGCATGACATCGCCGACATTGTGCATCAGCGCATGAAAGATAGGGTCCCGTTTCGCGAGCGGCGTGGAAATCATCAGCGCCTCGAGCAACAGCGTACGGCCCAAAACCCCCGTCCGGTTGCACAAATCGCATCCAGACGGATTGTGCGTGCGGACGTTCGTTTCCGGCTCCAGCTCCAGCAATTCCATCTGCTGCTGAGACAAGGCGTCTTTCGCCTGCGTCTTTATGCTGCAGGCGTGACACAGGGTTTTCACGAGACGCTGGTTCAAAACGCAGCGGATCTGCTGCGACAGCGTATAAGTCGATGAACGCTCGCGTTCCGGCGGCATGAAGGAGCGCAGGCGCTCCAGCGTTTGCGCCGCCGTATCCGCGTGAATGGTTGAGATGACGGTATGGCCTGATTCTGCCGCCTTCAGAGCGGTTTCGACGGTCGACATGTCGCGCATTTCGCCAATGACGATATAATCAGGGTCGTGGCGCATCGCCGCGCGGATCAGATCGGCGAATTCGCGCCCCGCGCCAGTGGCCTGCGTCACCTGCCATTGCGTGGCATAGCGCATTTCATACTCGATCGGATCTTCGATCGTCAGAACATGCCGGCGGCGGCGGTCGATTTCGAGCACGCAGGCATAAAGCGTCGTGGATTTACCCGAGCCGGTCGGCCCCGACATCAGGATAAGCCCGCCGCCACCCTTGATTTCCGGCGCCAGCAAACGCGCCATATGATCGGAGACTTCCGGATAGCGGGTGAACAATTCCTCGAAACTTTTGAGGCCGGCGCGATCGAGCAAACGCAACGTGAGCTTTTCACCGTCCTGCGCCTGCGGGCCGGCGGCGACACGGACGTCGACCGAGCGGCCTTGCCAGACGAAACCGAAGCGTCCGTCTTTCGGTGTCGAACGGTCGCCGAAGTTCAAACCAGCGTCGCGCTTCAGCAATGTCGTGAGACGCGCCATTGCCTCTGCGGGCAGAAGGTGGATGGGAATCAAATCGCCATCGACGCGGTATTTGATCCAGTTCGGCGCGTCCGGCGCGTTGTCCTGCACGAGGTGAATATCCGATACGCGCATTTGCAGGGCTTCCGCCAGCAAGTCACGCTGAAACTGATTGAGCAAAAGACCGTTATCAAGATCGTTGAGCCAGATCGACAGCGTCTTTTCGCAACGGTCAGCAGAAAGATCGTGAACCGCCTGCAAAGTGCGGAGCAGATCGGCGCGATCCCACAACTCCATTTCCACGCGCTCTACCTTGAAGCCGGAGCGGACGGCGGCATTCATGAGGTTCTGCGACTGCCGTTCCGTCAGTTCATGGAGCGGCGCGACGGTCAAAACGCCCTTGTCGAGATTGACGAGATGGATGTTCAAAGGCAACCACGTCTGCGTCGGCAGCAAGGCGCGCAACTGGTCGCCTGTCGCGCTTTCGCGCTCGCCCGCGACGGTTTCGTTCTCCGTCCCCGCGCCGGACGCGCTGAGGAGCTGCTCCGCGGAACGGGAAAAGCCCTGTTGCGCAAAAAGAGCGCGCTCCTTGAGGACCATGTCAAGATAACGCTCGCGGCCGATCGAAGAACGCGTCTTGCGGCGGTCTCCGACGCGGCGCTCGAATCCGCCAACCGGCCCCTTGTCGCTCTGGCGGCGATCCTTGTTTTTTCTTCCTTCGGGCGGCAACACGTCTTGCTGCCGGTGAAGCCCCAGTTTTTTGAGATACTCTTCCCTGTCCTGCTGACTGCTCACGGCGCTTTCCTCCGCTTTGCGGGCGCGGTCAGACTGGGAGGCAAAAGAGATGCCGCGGCAGAAGCGGATGAAGGTTTATCGCTTGACGCGGTGGTTGAATTTTTCGCATCAGAGGAGAGATAGTTGAATGAACTGTCAAACGGCAACAGCACTTTATCTCCGCTATTGCTGAGAATAACGCCCGCAGGAACAACCGTAACCGAACAGTCAACGCCCGAGATAATGAGACTCTGCCCGTCGCGCACGACATAGCTGCCAGCAGGGCCGTCAATGACGGCGCTCGACGCCGCATGCGAAGAAACCGTATAGCCCGCGAATATCTGCTTCATCGACGGACCTTTATTTACGGCTGACGCCGCTCCGGAAGTTTTTGAAGTTTTTTGACTTTGATTGCCGGAACCCGCGTTTGTCGACGGCACCGACATCACGTTGCCGCTATTGGCATTGGACGTATCCACAGAAGCATCTCCGGATCCGGTTATCGGAATCACCAGAACGCCGCGCGCGCCTGTATGGATGATTTGTATGGAATCCAGTATCTGTCCGCTGTGTCTTGGCAGCCATGAGATCGTCAGCGGACAGGCAGCGCCCGGCTGCAATACCGTTCCCGGAGCGCATCCGTTGCCGGACAGATCGAGGCCGTCATCAACGCCGGAAAGATCTATGCTCTTCAATGTCAAGGCCGAGCTTCCCGCATTGACCAACGTGGTCGTAATCGCGGCCTCATCCTTCACGCCGGAACCGAAATTGATTTTTTCCTTATCCGAAACCAGCAATCCGCGGTCAGGCATCGCATTGGGATAAATGGCCGCAACCTTGCCGGACTGCGGTTTCAGGGTACCCTCGATATTCACTTGCGTCATACCGCTGCCACCTGTGTGGTCGATCACAAGAACGCCCTGAGCCAGACCTGGCGTCGTCGGGTTCCACGTCACGAAAATATTGCAGGCGCCACCGGACCGCAACGTCGCCGGGCAAGCGGATTTGTAGGTAAACCCAGACTGGTCGGGAACATCAAGAACGATTTTCTTTATATCGATGCTATTGCCCGACTGATTGTTGAAAATAACCGAGCGGACTGCCGAAATTCCTCCGGGAGAGCTGCCGAAGTCCAAAGTTTCAGGAGACGCGACGATTTGCCCGACATTGTTATTGGAGCTGTTGTCCGCGGGTTGATAAACACCCTTGACCTCAGACTCGACTATTCCGCTCTTGCCCGAGTGCTGAACGACCAAAACCCCTTGCGCCAAACCTTTGCTGGTCGGCTTCCAAGTCACCAGTATATTGCAACTTTCTCCTGGCCTGAGCGTCTCAGGACACTGAGAGCTATAAGAAAATCCGGACTCGCTGGAGACATCCATATCGACGTTCCATATCTCGACATTCTGAGCGGAGTTATTGCTTACCAGCACCGACCGCACCAGCGGGATGCCACCGGACGACGTGCCGAAATCGAGCGTTTTGGGAGAAATATTTACTTTTGCATTCGCATCTTTCGCCACCACGGAAGCAGGCGGCGGCTGGAAGGTGCCGCGCAACGCCGTCTGCACCAGCCCGCCCTTGCCGGAGTGCTCCACCGTCAGCACGCCCTGCGTCAGGCCGTTGGTCGTCGGGTTCCATGTCACGATGATGCTGCACATGTCGC
>JAJZVA010000012.1:8732-20920 GCA_021845905.1 Pseudomonadota bacterium | reverse complement strand
GGCTGGAAGGTGCCGCGCAACGCCGTCTGCACCAGCCCGCCCTTGCCGGAGTGCTCCACCGTCAGCACGCCCTGCGTCAGGCCGTTGGTCGTCGGGTTCCATGTCACGATGATGCTGCACATGTCGCCCGGTTGCAGCGTCTGCGGACACTGCGACTTGTAGCTGAACCCGGACTCCGACGGCGCGTCCAGCGTTATCTTCTTGATCGTCACCGCAGACTGAAGGTTGTTGCTGATCACCACCGACTTCACCAGCGGAATGCCGCCCGACGACACCCCGAAGTCCATCTTCTCCGGCGACGCCGTCACCTGAAGGTCGTTGTTCGCTCCCGCCTTCTCCGGCGCGGGCGGCTGAAATACGCCGCGCAACGCCGTCTGCACCAGACTCCCCTTGCCGGAGTGCTCGATCGCCAATACCCCCTGCGCCAGGCCGCTCGTCGTCGGGTTCCATGTCACGATAACGTTGCACATGTCGCCCGGCTGGAGCGTCTGCGGACACGCAGATTTATAAGAGAATCCAGACTGCGCCGGCGCGTCCAGTGTAATATTTTTAATCGTGATCGGGCTCTGCAGATTGTTCGTCACCACCACCGACCGCACCAGCGGAATGCCTCCCGACGACACCCCGAAGTCCATCACAGACGGCGACGCCAGCACCTGAAGGTTGTCGTTCTTCGCTTGCTTCTCCGGAGGCAGAGGCTGGAATACACCCCTGACTTCAGACTGCACCATGCCGCTTTTACCTGATTGCTCGACTGTCAGGACACCCTGCGCCACACCGGTCGTCGTCGGGTTCCACGTCACGATGATGTTGCAACTCTCACCGGAACGGAGCGTTTCCGGGCACTGCGAATTATAAGAGAAACCGGATTCCTTGGAAGCGTCCATGTCGACGTCCCATATCTCCACATCGGAGGCGGAGTTATTGGTGACAACGACGGAACGTTTCAAAGGCAATCCACCCGACGACGTGCCGAAGTCGAGGCTGGACGGCGTTATAGCTACGCTATCGGCATCCCTTTTGGTATTATGATTGACGATCGGCGGCTGGAACATCCCTTTGACGGCCGCCTGCACCATACCACCCTTGCCGGTATGATCAACCATCAAGACGCCCTGCGCCAAGCCTATGCTGGTAGGCTGCCACGTCACGATGATGTTGCAACTTTCATCGGGTTGCAGCGTCTGCGGACACTGCGACTTGTAGCTGAAACCGGATTCCGCAGGTACATCGAGCGTGATTTTCCTGATTTGAACGGCGGCCATCGTCCTGTTCTTGATTGTAATCGGACGCACGATCGCCATGCCTCCCGGAGATGTGCCGAAATCCAGCATATCTGGAGAAATACCGACTTCCCCGATATTATTCTCGGACTTGGTCAAGGCCGCCTCGACGTCTCCGCTGATGGATGCCATGGCAAGCCGCGACTTGCCCGTATGGTCAAGCAATACATCGACGCGCCACGCGCCCGGCATCAAACCTTTCACGGCGACGGTAATGGCGCATTGGGCATCCGGCGAGAGCGGCGCGGAAGCGCATTGGTTAAGGGCGACGGAAGCGGTAACGTTCGAGGATGGATAAAGGCTGACGTGATTGACGGTCACTTGCGACGTCGCCTGATTTTCAAAAAGGACAACAACATAGGTTGTTCCGCCGACAGTGACTTTTCCACCATTAACCAGACTTTTTACCGCCTTGAAGTCAGGCGCGTTGGCAAGGCTGGCGGCCAGTCCGCTGGCCGACGGGGGCTTGAAAGCATTATATTGCGCGGCAGCTGGCGGGGCGGCCAACAGCAAAGAACACAACAAGGCAAAAGAGCAAAAGATGGAGGTTGTTTTACGCAACATCACCTGTTCCCTCCGCCGCTACTCGGACCTTGGTTGTTTCCGTCTGAAGGCACCGCGACAGGCATCGCCGATACCGGCATGCTTGCGGGCGCGGGATTTTGCGGCGCCGGATTTTGCGGCGCGAAAGCTTCAGGCGATATGCCCGCGGGCAGCGCGGCACCGCCGCTGGTGGTACTGCCGTTCGCCTGCGGTTGCTGGTTTTGCGCGCTTCCGGCAGCATCGTCATTTGCGGGCGCGACATAGCCGGAACGCCCGTCAGGCTGAGGCGGAAGCATGCCATCGCTTGGCGCATCTGTGATGCGCGGCGTGTCCTTGTCGGTGCCGGGAACGAAAACGACGACGCGCGGGCGAAGCAGGAAAACAAGCTCTGTATTGGTTTTATTGACCGTGCGGTCGGTCGCGAACAGAGGCTTCATGAAGCCGGGACCGCTTGACGTCAGCTGGTCGGATTGCGAGACCAGACCGCCGATCAGGATGGAGTCTCCCGGACGGACGCGGATCTCCGTCGAAAGGCTGCGCGTCGTCGTGTGCGGCAGCTGCACGGTCGAGGTTCCGTTCGGACTTGTAAAGGTTTGTATGCTGACAAGATCCTGCAGGGAAATGCTGATGGCGCCATAAACCGTTGAATTGTCCCACGCACTGCTGATATTCATGGTCAGGCCTGTATTGACGGTGCCCGTCTGCATCGCCGACTGCTCGTTCGCCACGACGGTTCCCGCCGTCGTCGTCGTCGAAGCCACGTAGTTGTCCTGCTGGCCGATGACCAGAGACGCGCGCGAGCCGGAGAGCACCGTGATCTGCGGCTGAGAAACCGTTTTCACGGCGCCATGCTCGGATATGAACTGAAGGATGAAATTGGCCGAATAATTCTGCCCGCCGGTATAAGACGGCGTGATCGTGATAGGAGACGCAGAGCCGACCCCGGCCGGAAGGCTGTTGCTCAATGTCGAATGAATGGCGAAGTTTCCGGTCGCGGCGGCAAGGGAGCTCCAGTTGATGCCGGTCTGGTTGTCGTTGTTGAGCGTCACTTCCCAGATGTGGGTTTCGAAAATGATCAGCGCCGTATTCTTGCGCAATCTTTGGAAATATTCGCGCGCAGCCCTGCTACTCCGTTGCGTCGCCGAATAGATCAGCACGCGGGTCGCCTTGTCCACCGTCACCTTGGGCGTCGTTTTGCCGCCATTGGTCATTTGCAGAACAGCCTTCAAGCCGTCGGCAATCTGTTCATAGGCGTCGTTCGTGGTGGCGGCGGCACTGGTTCCTCCAGCAGCGGAAGTGCCTGAAGCGGACGTACCGGTATTCGGCGAAGCCCCCGATGTATTGCTCGTCGAGCCGCCGGTGGTCGAATTGCTCGTACCTCCCATGCTTCCGGAAGACGCTTCGGCCGCGACCATGTTGATCGGCGGCAGATCGACGATAAAAGTCTCCATTTTCTTGACGGTGATCGTGCCGCTTCTGAACTGGCAATAAAGATCGGCGACCGCGCATACCTCATGCACGACATCCTCCAGCTTTCCGTGCAGGTTGGAAATGGTGATCCGCTTTTTCAGCCCTTCATCCGTATCAAAGGCAAGAGAGATATTGTAATTCCCCAAAATAAGCTGCAGGGCGTTGGCCAGCGTTTCGTTGCGCAGTTCATAAGGCCCGACGCTGACGTCCGGATAGGAATCTTCGCGCTCCTGCTGCGGCATCAGAACATTGCGCCCGAGACGCACCCGCGTGATCGGGCTCGGCGTTTCGTTCAGACCGCGATACATCGGCGTCGGGGGAGGAATGGTGGGAATGTTGGCCGCGGCGCCGTTCGGGGCATCCACCGAAGCGCAGGACGTGGCGAAAAGAACCGGCAATACGACGCAGGCGATGCGTATCAGGTTTCTCGCTGTAATATCGTGTTTCCCCCAAATGCGCATTCAGCGTCCGCCCTTCTTGATCAAACGGCCCACCATGGAAACCAGCCGGTCTTTTTGCACGGGCTTCATCAGGACTGTCGCGACGCCAAGCGTGCCCGCTTTTTCAAGCATGGTATTGTCCTGATCTCCCGTGACCAGCACGACGGGAATTTTGTAGCCCTGAAACTGCGTCATGGCGATGAAATCAAATCCTCCCATCGGCTCCATCCGCACATCGACCACGGCAAGCGCGACATTGTCGTTGATGATATCAAGCCCCGCATTGCCATCCGTCGCTTCAAGCGTGGCATAGCCCGCTTCCTGAAGAAACGTGACGATCTGCATCCTGACGAAGTCATTATCTTCAACGACAAGAATTGTTTGCTGAGTCCCCATTGCACCTGAACTTGGTCACAAACATGCTGTGATAAGCCCCCTTGGTTTTACGTTTCGGACAACCCCTTGCCCGGAGGCCTGTACAAAGCCTCTCTTTATAATATACACTGAAAAGAAAGCGCTTCACAAGAAAATCAAAGGCATAAAACTCTTATATCATTCTTCGGTTTATTTCACAGGGCGGACGGATCGTGGCGCTGACGGTTATTTCAATTTTTTCATATTTTTTAATTTTCACATTGCTGACAGCGCTGGCATATCGGGACGTGAAAGAATACATACTTCCAAATATACTAAATATAGCGCTCGCCCTCAGTTTTATGTCTTTTCATATCGCAACGCACTGGCAATACATCAAACCGCCACAAGCCCTGGAAGGAGCTCTTGCAGGCGGAGGCTTGCTGCTGGTGATCCGTTTTTTCGCCAACAGGTTCTATAACGCCGATTCCCTTGGTCTTGGCGATGTAAAACTCATGACGGCTGCCGGGTTCGGGCTGGGCATTCCCGATATATTTATGGCATTAAGCCTTGGAGCCTTTGCAGCGATATTGCATGGCCTCGTTATAGCACACGCCCAAAAAGAAAATAACCATAGGATAAAAATTGGCCAGATTAACGTTCCGGCCGGTTTGGGGCTTACAATAGGGATTGCTTTTGTGGCCGTATATCGTTTCGGCTTTGGTCCGTTTTTGCATGGTTGAACCTGCCGCAAAAATAATGGATATTGGTTTACCTTAAAATTCAGAAAGCCAACCAACCTTGATTGCTCATATTATGCAGACTTCCCTTTCTCTTCCCTTGACCGCACTGGCGCTCGGCGCCGGATACCTTTCGGGTAGCGTGCCTTACGGCCTGTTGCTCGGGAAGGTTTTCGGCGCCGGAGATTTGCGAAAACAAGGCTCCGGCAATATCGGCGCAACCAACGCGCTACGCGTCGGCGGAAAGAAACTCGGCATCGCGACGCTTTTGCTTGACGCCCTCAAAGGCGCCGTTCCCGTACTCATTGCAAAAACAGCACATCCCGGTCTCGCGTTGATTGCCGGGTTCGGCGCGTTTACCGGGCATCTTTTTCCCGTCTGGCTGAAATTCAAAGGCGGCAAGGGCGTCGCCGTGGCGCTGGGTATTCTGCTGGCGTTGCAATGGCAGGTCGGCGCTACGCTTTGCATTGTCTGGCTGGCAACGGCGTTCATCAGCAAATATTCCTCCCTCTCCGCGCTTGTCGCCTTTGCCTCCGCGCCGCTGGTCGCGCTTTTCTTCACGCATAACCACGCTGATGTTTCATTCACTCTATTGCTTGCTGTCCTGATCTGGCTCAAGCATGCGGGTAACATCAGGCGCCTCGTTCAAGGCACAGAAGGCAAAATAAATCTCAGCAAGAAACCGCATGACACGCAAAAACCTTGACCCGAAAGAAAAGCTGGCGTGGCTGCAGCTCTCGCGCACGGAAAATATCGGCCCCATCACGTTCTACAAACTTCTGGAGCGCTACGGCACCGCCGCCAATGCGCTGAAAGCCATCCCTGATCTCGCCCGCCGCGGCGGACGATTGAACGGCCTCAAGGCTTTTGCGGCGGATCTCGCGGAGAAAGAAATCGAGCAACTTGAAAAATACGGCGCAAAACTGATCGCCCGCGACGAGCCGGATTATCCCCCGCTCCTGGCTGAAGTGGAAGACGCGCCGCCGCTGATTGCCGTTCTCGGGCATGCCGCATTGCTTCCCAAACCCGCGCTTGGCGTCGTCGGCGCGCGTAACGCCTCGCTGGCCGGACGCAAGATCGCCGAGGATTTCTCACGCAAAGTTTCCGCCGCGGGGTATGTCATCGTTTCAGGCCTTGCCCGCGGCATTGACACCGCCGCGCATACAGCCTCTCTTGCCACGGGAACGATCGCCGTCGTCGCGGGCGGAATTGATGTCATTTATCCGCGTGAAAACGAAAAGCTCTACCGGCAGATCGCCGAGCAGGGCGCTGTCATCGCCGAAAGCCCGTTCGGCACCGAGCCGCTGGCGCGCCATTTTCCGCGCCGCAACCGGCTTATCTCGGGTTTGAGCCTTGGCGTGCTGATAGTGGAGGCGGCGCTGAAATCGGGGTCGCTGATCACCGCCCGCATGGCCGCCGAACAAAACCGTGAAGTTTTTGCCGTGCCGGGATCGCCGCTCGATCCGCGCGCCGAAGGCACCAACAAACTCATTCAGGACGGCGCGCACCTCGCGCTGTCAGCGGAAGACATCATTCATGAACTGAAAAGCCTGCGCCTGAAGCCTATGCACGATCCCGCCGGAGACGGCTGGAAAGGTCCGCCGCACGTTGCAACGCCAGACGATCAGGCGCCGGACGAATCGTTACGTATTAAAATTATGGAAATATTAAGTCCGACTCCGGTGCTGGTAGACGAGATCATCCGCGCCACGGATGCTCCTGTCAGTGCAGTTTTAACTGTTATTCTGGAATTAGAGATCGCAGGATGTATTGAACGGCAACCGGGAAATAAGATAAACCTGATCTAGCACACATATTATATAGTATCGTGATAATATAATTATGTTCCCGTTTTGGAGAAACCGATATGCCCTCACATAATCTCGTCATCGTCGAATCCCCGGCCAAGGCGAAGACCATCAATAAATACCTTGGCCCCGACTATACGGTTGTCGCCAGTTTCGGTCATATCCGCGACCTGCCGGCCAAAAACGGATCGGTCGATCCGGAACACGGCTTCGCCATGCAGTGGGAACTGGGCGACCGCGCCGCAAAGCCTTTGAGCGCCATTCTCACCAACGCCAAAAAGGTCGATACCATTTATCTCGCAACTGACCCGGACCGCGAGGGCGAAGCCATCTCCTGGCACATCACCGAACTGCTGAAGGAAAAAAACATCGCGCAGAAAGTCGCCATCAAGCGCGTCGCCTTCAATGAAATCACCAAGGCCGCCATTCAGGAGGCCTTCAAGCATCCGCGCGATGTCGACGCCAACCTCGTCGAAGCCTATCTCGCCCGCCGCGCGCTCGATTATCTCGTCGGCTTCACGCTCTCGCCCGTCTTGTGGCGCAAACTGCCGGGATCGCGTTCCGCCGGCCGCGTGCAATCCGTCGCCCTGCGCCTGATCTGCGAGCGCGAGGCGGAAATCGAGATTTTCAATCCGGAAGAATACTGGTCGATCGAGACGCTGATGACGACGAAGGAAGGCAAGAGCTTCACCGCCCGTCTTTCCTCCCTCGACGGCAAAAAAATCGAGAAGATGACGATCAACAACAAGGCGACGGCAGATGCCGCCGTCGAACGCATCAAAGGGCAGGCGTACAAAGTCGCCACGATCGAGAAAAAGCAGGTCAAGCGTCACCCTTACCCGCCGTTCATCACGTCGACCTTGCAGCAGGAAGCCTCGCGTAAATTGCGCTTCGGCGCGACCAAGACCATGCGCACGGCGCAAAGGCTTTATGAAGGCGTCGACATCGGCGGGGAAACCGTCGGCCTGATCACCTACATGAGAACCGACGGCGTCACCTTAAGCGGGGAGGCCATCTCCGGCACGCGCAAGCTCATCGAGAACAAATTCGGCGGCAAATACCTGCCTGACAGTCCGCGCGCCTACAAGGCCAAGGTCAAAAACGCGCAGGAAGCGCACGAAGCCATCCGCCCGACCGACGTCTTCCGCACGCCGGAAAGCGTCGCGCAATACCTTAACGACGACGAAGCGAAGCTTTATGAACTGATCTGGAAGCGCACCGTCGCCTGCCAAATGGAATCCGCCGTGATGGATCAGGTTGCTGTCGACATCATCAACGGCGACGGCAAGGTCGTCCTGCACGCGACGGGCTCAATCGTCGCCTTCGACGGTTTTCTAAAAGTCTACCGCGAGGAAAACGAGGACGACGACAAAAACACCGACGATCAGGAACGCCGCCTGCCGCCGCTGAAGGAAGGCGACGCGCTGCAACTCGCCGACATCATGCCGAACCAGCATTTCACCCAGCCGCCGCCGCGTTATTCGGAAGCGAGTCTCGTCAAAAAGCTCGAAGAACTGGGCATCGGCCGCCCCTCGACCTACGCCAGCATTTTGCAAGTGCTGCAGGACCGCGACTACGTCAAGCTCGACCAGCGGCGCTTCATCCCCGAAAGCCGCGGGCGCATCGTCACCGCGTTTCTCATCAACTTCTTCAAGCGCTACGTCGAATACGATTTCACCGCCAACCTCGAAGAAAAGCTTGATGAAATCTCTTCCGGAGAAGTCGCCTACAAAAGCGTTCTCGGCGATTTCTGGTCGGCCTTCTCCGACGCTATCGACAAAACCAAGGATCTCACGATCACCGACGTGATCGACGCGCTCGATCACGATCTCGAAGCCATCCTCTACCCCACGGCGGAAGACAAAAAACGCGTCTGCCCCAAATGCGGCGAAGGGAAGCTCAGCCTCAAACTCGGCAAGTTCGGAGCTTTCATCGGCTGTTCAGCCTACCCCGATTGCCGCTACACCCGCCCCGTGCTGTCTTCCGCCGCGGACGGCAGCGCGCCGGAAGGCGAGGACATGGGCCCGAAGGAACTCGGCCTCGACCCGAAAACCGGCCTGATGATCACGCTGCGCCGCGGCCCTTACGGCCCCTACGTCCAGCTCGGGCCTGCGCCGGTGACTGAAACGCCCGCCGAACCAGAACCGGAAGCCGCGGAAGAACCGGCGGAAAAGGGCAAAAAGAAGAAAAAAACGACCAAAAAGAAAAAAGCCGCCGCGCCAAAACCGAAGCGCGCCCCCGTGCCGCGCAATATGGATGTCGCCGATGTCGACCTGCAAAAAGCCATCGCCCTGCTGGGTCTGCCGCGCGAAGTCGGCCTGCATCCTGAAAGCGGAGAAATGATCAAGGCCGGCATCGGCCGCTTTGGCCCGTTCCTCGTCCATCAGGGGAAATTCAAATCCATTCCCGCTGATGATCCGGACGGCGTCCTCACTATCGGCCTGAACCGCGCGGTGGACCTCCTCGCGCAACAAGGCAAGGGACGCGGCGGCTTCGGAACGCTGAAAGAACTGGGCGCGCATCCCGAAGACAACAAACCCGTTA
Source organism: Pseudomonadota bacterium (assembly GCA_021845905.1). GTDB lineage: Bacteria > Pseudomonadota > Alphaproteobacteria > Micavibrionales > UBA2020 > PALSA-926. The sequence continues at coordinate 11,738 of JAJZVA010000012.1, read as the reverse complement.
CCATCAACAAAGGCCGTTTCGGCCCCTATATCAAGCATGGTTCCGTCAACGCCACGCTGCCCAAAGACGCCGTGGTCGAGGAAGTGACGCTGGAGCAGGCGCTGGAGCTTCTCGCCGCCAGGGCGACCAAGCCCAAAAAGAAGACAACAAAGAAAGCAAGCAAAGCTTGAACAAAAAGAAATCTCCGACCGGCCTGCCGACGAAAGATGCTTTGCGTGACCTCATTCACGAAAGCGCAAACCCTCTCAACAAGAGGGACATCGCCCGCGTCTTCGCCTTGAAAGGACAGGAGCGCGTCGCGCTGAAAGCGCTCTTGCGCGAGCTGACCGAGGCGGGGATCATCGAAAAAGACGCCGGAAAATCCTACAAAGCGCCGGGCGGCTTGCCGGAAACGGGTCTGGTCGAAATCGTTGGCCTTGATGCCGACGGAGAGATGATCGCCAAACCGTTGCAATGGCACGGCAAAGGCGATGCGCCGAAAATCTATGTCGCCACGCCGCTGCGCTCCGAAGGCAGCTTGAGCGCGGGCGACCAGGTTCTCGTCAAGCTGAAACGCCTGTCGCAAAGCGAATACGACGCCCGCATCCTCAAAACGCTCGACAATCCTGCGGGAAGGGTCATCGGCGTCTTCAAGCCTTATAAAGACGGCGGTTACGTTTATCCGACGAACAAAAAGATCAAAGAAGATTATTTTGCACCGCCCGCTTTTTGCAAAGGGCTCGAAGAGGGCGATCTGGTCTCGGCCGAACAAATCCCGCCCACCCGGGAATATCCGCGTTCCAAGAATCCGGTGCGCATCATCGAGCGCATCGGCAAAAAGGACGATCCGCGTCTCATCAGCCTGATCGCCATTCATAGCCAGGGCATCCCGACGGAATTCAGCGCCGCCGCGCTGAAAGAGGCCAGGGACATGAAAGAACCCACGCTGTCGGACGGGCGCGAGGACCTGCGCGGCATTCCGCTCGTCACCATCGACGGCGCGGACGCACGGGACTTTGACGACGCGGTTTTCGCCGAACCGGATATCCACCCGCAAAACGAGGGCGGCTGGCACCTCATCGTCGCGATTGCCGACGTATCGTTTTACGTGCGGCCGCAATCCGCGCTCGACAAGGAAGCCTTCGAACGTGGCAACTCGACCTATTTCGCCGACCGCGTCGTGCCGATGCTGCCGGAACGCCTGTCGAACGACCTTTGCTCGCTGATGCCGCGCGTCAGCCGCGCCTGCCTCGCCTGTCACCTGTGGATCGACAAGGACGGACGTCTGATCGCCCACAAATTCGCGCGCGGATTGATGCGTTCCGCTGAACGCCTGACATACGAAGAGGTTGAAGCCGCCCACAAAGGCTATCCGGACGAAAAAACGAGCCCGCTTCTCGATGCCGTCATCAAGCCGCTTTACAAAGCATATAGTATTCTAAAACACGCGCGTGAACTGCGCGGCGCGCTTGAAATCGACCTGCCGGAACGCAAGGCGCTGATCAACGACAAAGGCATCGTCACCGCCATCGTGCCGCGCGAGCGCCTCGGAAGTCATCAGCTCGTCGAGGAATTCATGATCCTCGCCAACGTCGCCGCGGCAGAGGCGCTGGAAAAGAAAGACGCACCCTGTCTTTACCGCACCCATGACAGCCCCTCTTTCGACCGGCTGGAAAACACCCGTGAGTTTTTAAAAGAAATGGGCTACAGCCTACCAAAGGCGGAACACCTCAAGCCAAAAAACATCAATCACATACTGCACCTGACAAAAGACAAGCCGGACAAGGAGCTGATCCACACGCTTTTGTTGCGCACGCAAAGTCAGGCGATTTACAGCCCGGACAACATCGGCCACTTCGGACTTGCTTTGGAAAAATACGCGCACTTCACCTCGCCGATACGCCGCTATGCAGACCTGATCGTTCACCGCGCACTGGTGCGGACATATGGCCTCGGCGCGGGCGGGCTCGAAGATTTCGAGCATGAGGCGCTGGTTGAAATCGCCGAACATATCTCGCAAACCGAGCGGCGCTCCATGGTGGCGGAACGCGACGTGATGGACAGGTTCACCGCTCAATACCTCAGCGTCAATATCGGACGCGATTTCAAAGGACGCGTCAGCGGCGTCACCCACTTCGGCCTATTCGTGACGCTTGATGAATCCGGCGCGGACGGACTCGTTCCCATGCGCAGCCTGCCGCGCGACTACTACATCCACGATGAAAAACGCCATGCTCTTGTCGGCAAGGACAATGGCCATGTCTACCGCCTTGCCCAGCCCGTCGTCGTCCGGCTGGTCGAGGCCGACCCTTTACGCGGCAGCACGGTCTTTGAAATGCTGGAATCTGCCGGATCCGCTCCACGCGAAAAACCGCAACGTCGGCAGGGCAGAAACAATGCCCGCCCCAAATCCAGAAACATGCGCTCCGGAAACAAAAAAGACAGAAACAAATCCCGCGCCAAAAAACGTTAAGCCTCCAATCAAAAGTCCCGAGCAACGGGCAAGGCGTCGCCCGGGATTTGATTATTGGACATTTTTCCTGCTGTAGCAGTTTCCGCCTTCAAGGAAGTCGGCAGCGCAGGCAAACTCGTTGTTATTTGCCGCGCGATGCGTCACGTTGCCTCCGGCGGCTGGCGTGATGTTGGCCAAATCGGCGGGATTGACGTTACCTCCGGCGGCCGGCGTGATGTTGGCCATATCTTGCGCCAAAGAGATGCCGCTTCCAGAACCTCCGCCGATGCTCAAATGAATATCTCCGGATTGGGTCGGAGAAGGCTCGAACGGCGGATCGTAGTTAATGGTTTTATCCGCAACCGAAATGATCGGACGCGCAAGAGGGCCGAATTCAATGTTCATGCCATAGACGTCGGAAGCAAAGTTCACCACTGTGGCAGGATTAATCGTCAGCGTCCCGGGCACGTAACTGATCGTGTAATCAGGATCCGCCGCGCCGGACGCCGTCAGCGTGTTCGCGTACGTTCCCGCGTTCGACGTGTACGCCGTCCCGGACGACAGCACAGGCTGCG
>JAJZVA010000012.1:0-8722 GCA_021845905.1 Pseudomonadota bacterium | reverse complement strand
ATCGTCAGCGTCCCGGGCACGTAACTGATCGTGTAATCAGGATCCGCCGCGCCGGACGCCGTCAGCGTGTTCGCGTACGTTCCCGCGTTCGACGTGTACGCCGTCCCGGACGACAGCACAGGCTGCGTCGTCAGGTTCGCCGACGTGTCGCCGTTCTGCAGACCCGTGATCGTGTCCGTCAGAACAGGGCCAGCCCCGCCATACGTCATGCTCGCGTTATTCGCCGCGATCGTCAGCGCCGCAGGCGTCACAGTCAGCTTCCCGTTCACGAACCGGAACCCGTAGTTCTGCGCAGACAGCGTGCCGAGCGCCGCGTCGATCGCGTAACTCCCCACATGCGAGCCCGAGCCCGCCGTGCCGTTATACGTCGTCGCCGTCGTCGTCAGCTCCGCAGACCCGCTCACAGACCCCGCCGTATCACCGTTCACGAACCCGCTGATCGTGTCCGTCAGCGACGGCAGCGTTCTCGAACCGTACGTCATGCTCGCGTTGTCCGCCGTCACCGTCAGCATCGCCTGACCGATCGTCAGCGTCCCGGGCACGTAACTGATCGTGTAATCAGGATCCGCCGCGCCGGACGCCGTCAGCGTGTTCGCGTACGTTCCCGCGTTCGACGTGTACGCCGTCCCGGACGACAGCACAGGCTGCGTCGTCAGGTTCGCCGACGTGTCGCCGTTCTGCAGACCCGTGATCGTGTCCGTCAGAACAGGGCCAGCCCCGCCATACGTCATGCTCGCGTTATTCGCCGCGATCGTCAGCGCCGCAGGCGTCACAGTCAGCTTCCCGTTCACGAACCGGAACCCGTAGTTCTGCGCAGACAGCGTGCCGAGCGCCGCGTCGATCGCGTAACTCCCCACATGCGAGCCCGAGCCCGCCGTGCCGTTATACGTCGTCGCCGTCGTCGTCAGCTCCGCAGACCCGCTCACAGACCCCGCCGTATCACCGTTCACGAACCCGCTGATCGTGTCCGTCAGCGACGGCAGCGTTCTCGAACCGTACGTCATGCTCGCGTTGTCCGCCGTCACCGTCAGCATCGCCTGACCGATCGTCAGCGCCGTGGCATTGCCAGTTGCCTGCACGAACGTGTAGTTGCCGTTGTCAGCGAAAAGTCCGCTGCCATTTATGGCGTATTGGCCGACATTGCTCGACGCCGTCGCAGGCGTCGTCCATTGCAATGTACCCGTGGTCGCCGACGCTTCCGTCTGACCGAGCACAAAGCCCGTTACTGTGCCGCTCAAGCCCGTTGCCGCCGTGCCGTAGGCGGTTGTGACCGCGTTGGCCGTATAAGTCAGAGTGGCCGGATCAACAGTCATTGTGCCGTTGACGTAGACGAACTTGTAATTGCCGAAGCCGAGATTACCCGTCGCATTGCTAATATAAATCGTATAGGGAGAGCCTGAAACGTTCGCTGTATCAACCGCGCCCGCGCTTGCCAGTGTTGCACCGGTGAGGCTGTCGCCCTGCGCCGTCGTTCCCGTGACGGTATAATCGTTCCCGCCGAAGGTGAATGTCTGGCCATAGGTTTTGGTTTGATTGTCCGCCGTCAGCGTCAGTGTCGTCAAGGGAACGGGATCGCTGACAAGGCAGGACGTGCCGCCTGCCGAGATGCAGTTGTTATTGCTTTCCCTGATCGCCTGACTGGAGATGGAAACATGGCCTGCATCATTCGATGTTTCGAAAGTGTTGTTGTTGCCAAAGTTGTCGGCCAGCTGCGTCGGCGTGCCACCCCACGTGAAGCCGTTGTTGGTGATGGAAATACCGCCGCTCCCCGTGCCGCCGGAAGTATTCAAGGTCATTTTCTGAATAGAAATTTGCCCGTCGGTACCGTTATCGTCGCTATTGTGATCGCCGCAATCGTGCGCTTCACTGTTGGCTTTATAGATGCTCGTGAAAGTCGCCGTGCCGCCACCCGTCGCGATGTCGGTGTTATTGACATTGACATCGCCGCCGGTCAGGGAAAAAGCGCCGCCGCGCGTATATATCGTGGCATTATTGACGCTGATCGTATTGCCCGATTCAAACATGACGTATCCGCCGTAGGTGCGCACATAGTGGTTGCTGAGCGTGATGGTGCCCGCGCCGGCCGCAAGATCGTCCCAGCTGGAGCCCGCCTTGCCGGCTTTTGCCGTCAGACCGACGCCCGCATAGCCCATATTCACATCGGCGTTGAACGTGATTTTGTTATCCGCCTGAATGGTGACGTTGGTTTTGGCGTTGTTGATGTCTAAAACATTAATATTGGAAGAATTGATGTTCGATCCCGTGGCATTGGGCATCACGATGCTCACGCTGTTCGGATCAAGCAACCAGTCGCCCGCCGCGCCCTTGGGCGCGAGCGTGTCGACGCTGGAGCCGCTGACCTGCAAATTGACCGGAGAAGAGGTTTCGACCGTGCCGCCGTTGCCGCCGTTCGCGCCGCCGGTGGCGAGCGCCGTACCATGGAAGGACGTGCCGTTATCCGACCAGACGACGACATTGCCGCCGTTGCCGTTGTCCGTCGCGCGGGCGTTCAGAACCGCGCCGGAAGCGATGTTGACTGTCGATGCATGCGCCAGCGTGCCGCCGCCCTGCGTATCTCCGCCGACCTTGATGGTGCCGCCGCCGTTCGCGCCGGAAACATCAAGCGTGCCGGAAACGGCCACATTCGCGCCGGGCGCGGTGAGGGTGATTTCGCCGTTGTGGTCGACAAGGGACTGCGCCTGAATATCGCCCGTATTGTTAATGACGGAATCGACGACGTCGTTCGCCGCCGCAGCGGTCATCAGCACTTTGCCGCCGGAGGCAATGATCGAACCTGCGTTTTCCGCGCTAATGGTGCGCGAGGCCGTGCCGTTGCCGACGGCAAGACTGAGAAGCCCGTCGCCGTAAAGATCGACGCCGAACGTGTCCGCGGCGCCGAGCTGGATCTTGGAAAGAGTGCCCTGAATGATGCCGTCGTTGCGCACCGTCGGCGCGACCAGCGCGGCAAGACCTTCGCCTTCGACCGTGATCTTGCCCTGGTTGACGACGGAGGCATTCGCGCTACCTGCGATGTTGAAATCGAGCTTGCCATTACCATTCATAAAGGCATCATTGGCGATATCCGCGGACGTCGCGATAAAACCCGCCGTGTCGACATTCCCGCTCGGCCCGATCAGCACGCCGTTCGGGTTGATCACCAGCACATGACCGTTGGCGAGCAGATTGCCGTTGATGGTGCTGATCTGCGTGCTGTTGACGACGCGGTTCAGCGCGATGGCGGAGGTATTGGGCTGGTAGAAATGGGTCGTTTCGCCCTTGGCGATGTTAAACGAGCTCCAGTCGATGACCGCATTCTGGCTGGACTGGTTGATTTGCAGTTCTGCGGGGGTGTTGGTGATCGTCGCCGCGCCGCCGACAACCGTCCCACCGGTCGGATTTGCCTGCGCCGCCGTGGGCGATCCTGCTATCAAGGCCGTGACACCTGCCATGAAAAGAAGACGCGTGCAGATATTCAGCACATGTTTGCCTTTCTTTTGAAAGCTCCAGCGGAATTCTTCTTTTTTGATGAAGAGGTTAGTCATGGCATTGCACTCCCGAACAAGTTAACCGTTTATTAACATAAATTTCAAAGATTCATATCATGTAATATGAAAAAATGAAAGTGTTATTTGTGAATTTTGTCTTCATGGTGTTTCAGTCTTCCAGAAAGCCCTCCTTAGAACCTCTGCAATACGCTGAAAAACAAGCGTGAATCTCTATTTCCCTGAGACTGGACAACCTTCGTCAAAGGTTTGTCGAGCTCGATATACCCGGACAACTGATGGGTCAGGTTGAACCTGAATCCCACCCCCGCCGAAGTCAGGGAATCCTGTTTTGATTCGCCCACAACCGGTTGATAATTAAATACTTTTCCGTAGTCCAAAAAGGTATAAACCTGATAGGACTCCAGAATCCGGCTGTCTTCAACGGAACCGCCATAACGCAATTCCGCGACACCGGCATAACCGTTGTCGCCGCTAATTTCCCCCGTATCATAAGCACGGCCAAAAGTCGGCCCGCCGACGGTGAATTCTTCAGACGCCAGCAACGGGTGATCGGCAAGCTGGCCGGTGCCGGAAACCATGGCAGACCAGAGGCCGGGCAATTTTTGTATGCGCGTCGCCGTCACGTCACCCTTCAGGAACTCCTCGTGCCCGTTGGTGCGCGAACGGCCGGCGCCATCAGGCGTCGCGCCCAGTATGCGCAGGCCTTGCGTTGCCGTCAGGTCGATCTGGTTGACGCCATCGAGCGCATCGGTCATATCGAAGTGCGTGCCCACGCGCGCGGTGCGCACATGGTCGTTCGCCGTCTGGGCGCCGGCCACGTCGGTCGTCGAATCAAGGTAATTGAAGCCGGCGATCAGGTTCCAGTTGTACTGGCGGCTGCGCACCACGGGATAATCGCCCTCGATGTCGTACATCTGGCTGTCGCCGAGAATATTGTCCGCCGAGACGTTGCCGCCCGGTTGCGCATGGGTGAAGGCCGCCCTCAGTTTGACCTTGGCGCCGTTATCGCCGATCTGTTCCTCATGGGTGATGTCGCCGAAGCGCAGTTCCTTCATGTCGGTCGAGAGAATGCCGCGAAACGTGGTGCGGTCGTGCAGACCGAGCACGTCGTTAAACGCGGCGACCGCCGTCACCCTGTAGGGGCCGAGGTATTTCGAGCCGCGGTTGTCGAAGCTGACGGAACCTTCGGCGTATTTTTCCTCGACGTCGATGATCAGATCCGCGCCGTTCGGCACGTTCGCGGGCTTGATGATGCTCTTCGCCGTGATGCCGGGCAGGTCGTTGATCAAAAGCAGGTAGCGCTCGATGTTATGCGTGTTGGCCGGACCGTGCGTGTCGATCTGATCGGCGAACTTGCGGATAAGACCGTTTTTGTCGTGATAGTGCCCCGTCAGGATGACCTTGACGATGCGTCCCTCGACCGCATGCAGGTGAACCACGCCATCGACGACCTTCTGCGGCGGCAGGATGGCGCGGGAAAAGATATAACCGTCCTCGCGATATTTCCGCGTGACGCGGTCGGCAATCGTTTGAAGATCGGCAAAGGACACCTTCTTGCCCACCATGTCGCGCCACATGTTTTCAATGGGATAGGGCGCATAGACATTCGGCGGATCAAGAATGACCTTTTTTAAAACAAAGACTTTTACCGTGCTCAGCTTCTGCGCGCCGTTTTTTGGCGGCTTGGGAATGATGATGACCGGAACATGACGGGAAGACGCGGCGCTACCCTCCTGCATCAGGCCGTTCATGACAACACCCGGCTCGGTCGACGTTGGCGGCGTAATCGCCTGCGCCAGGACGGGGAATGAAAAAAGCGCCGCAACCAGAAATGCTACGAACTTCTTGGTTTTGAGAAAGCTAGACATGTTTCGTGCCCATTCATGTGAGAAGAGTTAGAATCGAGGCACAAAGTACATATTTTTAAAAGATTTGCAACCTTTTAATGTTATGAATATAAAATATGTCTATTGATACAGTCACTTGTATTTGTTCACAAAATGAACAAATATCAAATTACCATAATATAAAATTCAATCCGTCGCCAGACTGCAACACATGACTTCTTTTGAGGAAAGTTCTCTGGAATGGAACGGCGTCACCAGCCTCAATTTGATGTGCTTTTGAAGCGGCAAGGACGGACGCTCCTTGTTTTCCACATAACTGACGTATTGAATTCTATCTAGAGAATGTTTTACGCGCGCTTGCATGGAATCACCTCCTTTACCTTGCCGAACAGTATAACCCCTAATGCTTAAAAGACTATAAATCTCTTGCTTGTTTATTTGCGGTCCGCAACGCATACATCCGTGCTCAATCGCTTGCGTATTTGCGGGCGCGCACGATACACTGGAGGTAGATATGCCTTTATTTTTCAGGAGAAAAACGAGAGTGGCAGACATTCGCGCGCGGTCATCCGGCCTTAACTTCAAAACCTGCCTTGCCTTGTCCTTTATCGTGCTGGGGCTAAGCGCTTGCGCCGACCACATGCCGATGCCCGGCGGCACGGAAGATGTCAATTCCGCCTGCTTCAAATCCATCGCCGACATGCAGGCACGGATTCTTTCCATGAAACCCGGCATGCCGGAAGACCAAGTTTTTGCCAAACTCTGCCGTAAAAAAGACGACCTGACCGAGCTGACCCGCCAGCAAATCCGCGTTGCCCTGCTCGGCGGCTCGAACGTGACCTTTCCCGGCCTCACGCCGTCGGAAGACTCGCAACTGATCGAGAGCCTGTATGGCTACACGCTCTCTTACAAAAGCATCAACCGCGACCACGGCTTCGTCAATCCCATTCGCATCAGAACCAACGAAACCGGCTTTAACTACAACGTGACGCTGATTTTCAAGGACGGAAAACTGTTTTCTCCGCCGCTGCTGTCCGGCGGCCCGGTCAATACAACGACCAGCGGAACGATCTTCGATTTCATCACGCCGGGCACGGTCGTCAACAAACTCCCCTGACGCAAACGCCGCCGTCCGGAGTTGCGGAACGGCGGCGCCTGGCTGCGAAAAGCTTGCGAATTATTTGTTCAGATGGTCGAACCATTGGTTCTGTTGCGCAAGGCCGTCGCGGTGCATCATCGGCATCATGTCGTGATGCGCCATCTTCATGGACGCGCGCATGAAGTTTTTCATCAGTTCCTTGCGCTCCTGCGGATTCAGCCGCGCCGCGACGGCGGCGAAAGCCGCCATGTGCCGCCGCATCATCGCGCCGTGCAGGTCCGCCATCCTGTGCGTCAAATCAAGGAAGTATTTTTTGTTGAACGTCCGCGCATCGATGACGCGCGCCAGCTTCTCGTGCAGCAACCGCATCCTTTTGAAATCGGCGCGGTCTTCTTTCATCGCCGCCGACAGGGTGTCGCGGCAAAAGCGCGCATCACGCCCCTTGCACATCGAGGCCACGCATTGCTCCGCATGCCTGCCGGCGCCGTCCCTGTCCATGGTGTGGGCTGACGCGAGCCCCGGCATGGCCGTGGCGGTCACCAGGACTATGACGGAAAGCCAGGCGGCAAAAGCAACGCCGACGAATAATTGCTTATCTTTCATCGTTTTTCTCCTTACTGGGGTTTTGAAGATTCAGGTCAGAATCACAAAGTCGATTCATGCTAGCATCAAATCCCTACGGAATTCTTACAACGCGGCCCGGGATTTCGGATTATGTCTCGTTTTTTAAAAAGCGCCTTGGCAATCAATGTGCTAGACTTATCCGCGGGTGACACAAAAAGATTCAGGAAGACATGAGCACAAATATCCAAACCGGCGAGATTTTCAACGAACTTCAACAACAGGCGGATCAGGGCGACAGCCGCGCCTGCGCGAGAATCGGCCACATCTTCGCGGCGGGCGATGAAAATCTCGGCATCCCGAAAAATCGCGACCGCGCCGTGCAATATTACGAGAAAGGCGCGGCGGCGGGCGACCTGCCCTGCAAGTACGGCCTTGCCGCCGTCTTCATGCCCGACCAGCCGGACAAAGCCATAGAGCTGCTGGAAGACTGCGCCGCGCAGAAATACATATGGTCGCTCGCCACCCTTGGCGATCTTTACCTGCGCGGGCGCCATGTGCCGCAAGACACGCAAAAAGCCTGTCAATACCTGAAGGAATACACGGAGCTGTGCCGTCCGGAGAGCATCGGCGCGCCGACGTTCAGGGTCAGGTGGGATCTGGTTCTTTATCCGATCTGTCTTCTGCTCGGCGTCGGCTGCGAAAAGGACGAGAAAAAGGCGCTACAAATATTATCCGAACTCGCCACGCTCGGAAATCTCGGCGCGGCAGATATCCTGCACACCGGAAAGCTCAACGACTGGATGGCCGCCAAGCGTTTCAACTTCGATACCAAGACGCACGGCCCCGTCACCCTGTTCAATCCGGAAACGCATCAGCTGCCCATGCCGACGGATACGTTCGCCGGACGCCCGCAAATTCACAAGCCGCAATACGAAGTCATCCACAAGGAGCATATGAGCCGTTTTCTGCAACGCACGCTCATCCCGGACGAGCCTATCCTGATGCGCGGCGTATTCCCTCGCATCTATACGGTCGACTCCTACCTGTGGCTGTTTTTCTTTCTGTTACTCGGCCGCTGGACGGAACACTGGATGGCGCTGAACGGCGACACGCTCTACGCAACCCTGCCCTATCAGGTTTATTCTTTTCTCTACCACTATCCGCAGTTTCCCGTCCTCGTTCTGGGTATCGTCGGCCTTTATGTCTTTCTGAAGCGCATGATCAAAAAATGGACGACGGAAATCGTCCTGACCGACAAGCGCTTCGTCTACAAGCACGGACTTTTCAGCATCGAGATGGTGCAGATGAACTTCTGGCAGATCGAGCATTCCGACGTCACGCAATCCATGCTCGGCAGTTTTCTCGACTACGGCAACGTCCACATCCAGAGTTGGGCGTTGCAAAGAGGCGAAGACGCCGCCAGCCAGCGCGGCCATCTCATCCTTCCGGCGATACGGCATCCCTATCTGTTTTCACGTTTGATCGAAGACAACAGGCAACTCCCCTATAAAAACGCCAAAGGCGGAGGAACGCCGGTGCCCATGTGGGGCGGTGTGCGACATTAAATCATATGACAAAATTAGGACCAATCGACATTTGAATTATCCCCAGATATGAGCGGCGGCGAGATAGAGAAAGGCCATAAAATAAAGGGCTTTTCGGTCATATCTAGTGGCGATGCGACGGCAGTGCTTCAGCCTGCAAAA
>JAJZVA010000020.1 GCA_021845905.1 Pseudomonadota bacterium | reverse complement strand
CTGTTCGGGCGGTCACTTCCGCCACGAATAATTCCGCCAGCCTAAACTGCGTCTTTTTATCGATTCTACAACGTCTTACTGACATTCGACCATCCTAAATAACCTCCGTTATCTAGGACAGCCCCTAGATTAATGAGGTCTGACCCTAGGACAGCCCCAAAAATTGAGACGGTATATTTCCTCGACGTATTTTAGACACACGTCAAAGTCTCTTGTAGGCCTCAAGAGCGCGTGTCCGTGCGAGGGCATGATCAACGATCGGCTGTGGATAGCTATTTCCCAATACAATACCGCTCTTTTTCAAAATATCCGCCGGCGCTGTCCATGGCGCATGAATGTATTTATCGGGAATATTGTGAAGTTCAGGGACAAAAGACTTTATATACTGGCCATGAGGGTCAAACTTCTTGCTCTGTAATACCGGATTAAAAATACGAAAATAAGGCGCCGCATCCGCGCCGCACCCCGCGATCCACTGCCAGCCGGAAGCGTTGTTGCCAAGGTCTGCATCCACGAGCGTGTCCCAGAACCATTTTTCTCCCAGGCGCCAGTCGAGCAAAAGATTTTTCACCAGAAAAGATCCCGCGATCATCCGGACGCGATTGTGCATCCAGCCGGTCTGCCACAATTGGCGCATCCCCGCGTCGACGATCGGGTAGCCGGTCTGTCCTTGTTGCCAGCGCTTTAAAAAAACATCGTTTTCCAACCATGAAAAGGACGCGAATTTCGGATTCCATGGTTTTTCCGGCAAGCCGGGGAAATGATACAGCAGATACCATGAAAACTCGCGCCAGATCAGTTGCCGGAGAAAAGGCTGCGCCGCAGGGCTGCTTTTCAATGCGGTAAAATGCCGGCTCACGGCATGCCACACGGCATGAGGACTCACTTCGCCAAAATGCAAATGGGGAGACAGGCGCGAAGTTCCTTCCTGCGCGGGGAAATCGCGGCGGGAGCTGTAATCGAGCACGGTATCTTCAAGTATGGCTTTTAACTTGCCGGCGGCGCCTCTTTCGCCGGGAGCCCATATTTTTTCTATGCCTTTATACCATTCTATTTTCGGCATCAAGCCCAGAGACCCGATCGAATTTTGCGATGAAATATCTTTCCACTTCACTTTTATTTTCGTGTCATCCGGCGGACGAATGGGCTTGGAAAAACAGGCATGCGCGTAAGGAGAGAAAACTTTATAAGGGCTGCCGGTTTTGTTCATGATCTCCCATGGTTCAAACAGAAGGCTGCCATTGAAGCTTTCTGTTGCAATACCCATTTCCTTAAGGGCTGTCTTTATTTTCTTATCGCGCACAATCGACCATGGCTCGTAGCAGCGGTTCCAGAACACGGATTCTGCACCGGTATCTTTAACAAAAGCGATGAGCGTTTCCCGCGCATCGCCGCGCAAGCACACAACCGGCGCGCTTTTTCTCAGGGCGGAAAGGCTTTGATGAAGCCACCAGCGTGACGCGCCGCCCGGCGCCCATTTTCCGGGGTGGACGTCATCTAGAATGAAAACCGGTATCACGGGACGGTTTGTCGCGGCAGCGGCGGCCAGCGCGGGATTGTCTTTAATCCTTAAATCAGAGCGAAACCACATAATAACAGGGCGCATCGGGATGCCTTTTGCGGGTGAGACAATCTAGGAAATTCTTCAAGGGCAACTTATAAAGAATTCTAAAGAAAAACTATCCCCATGAATAATCTTATGTGAACAGATTGTTCATGTGCTTATTTACTTCAGCCCGACCATAATCTTGTTCATGCGCGCGCAATATAATCCTCCGCGCATGAAAGCGATCGGTGCATCCGTTTTTTGTAAGGCCTGATGGACGATATTTCCTCGTTAAAACAGAAGGTATGCTATGTGAAACGATCCGGCTTTATTGGAAATTCACTGCTATTAAAATGACAAGAATGCCGATTGAAGCCATGAAGGCACGAAATTCCCCATATTTTCCCATGCTTACGGTAATTTTTGCCGCTATCATAGAGATGATCGTCGGGTAAGACTGGGCATCGTAGCCGCTCAGTTCTCCCGGGGGGGAGTATTTGAAGGTTGCGAGGGAGCGCCCATGAAAGTCGTCCGCTATACGCCCGACCGGCTCCATGCCTGGAATGATTTCGTGCGCACGGCGCGCAACGGGCATTTCATGTTCGAGCGCGGCTACATGGATTACCACGCCGACCGCTTCGCCGATTTCTCGCTGATGGTGTATGCAGACGACGGCGGCCTGCTCAGCCTTCTGCCCGCCAACATCAAGGACGGCATCTGCCATTCGCATCAGGGCCTGACCTTCGGCGGCTTTTTGAGCGGACGCAAGATGCGCGCGCAAAACATGCTGGAGGTTTTTTCCGCCACCCGTGATTTTCTGAAAGAGCAGGGCGTGAAGCGGCTTGTTTACAAGGCCATTCCGCATTTTTATCACCAGCAGCCTGCGCAGGAGGATATTTACGCGCTGTTCCGCTACGGCGCGACGTGCCATCGCGTCGATATTTCCTCGACGATCGATTACAAGAGCAAACGTTATGCCTTTTCCTCCAGCCGCAGGAGCGGCTTGAGGAAATCCCGCGAATCCGGCGTGGAAATAAAGACAAGCGACGATTTCACCGCCTTCTTCGCCATCGCGACGGCGCTGCTGGAGAAGAAATACGCCGCACGGCCCACGCATACGGCCGAGGAGATGATCCTGCTGCACGGCCGCTTTCCCGGCAATATCCGTCTGCACGCCGCCTATGAGGGTGAAGAGATGATCGCGGGCATCATCGTCTATGAAACGCCGACGGTCGCGCACACGCAATACATCGCCGCGTCCTCTCGCGGGAAAGAGATCGGCGCGCTTGACCTTTTGTTCGAAAAACTCATCGACGAAACATACGCGCATAAAAATTACTTCGACTTCGGCATCTCGACGGAGCAGGGCGGCGCTTATCTCAACGAAAATCTGATCAGCCAGAAGGAAGGCGCGGGCGCGCGCGGCACCGTGCATCAGTTTTTCACGCTGGATCTCGACAAGATTTCTACATAGTACACTTCTTAAAACAGGGAGACTTATTTGCCGACAGACAAAGAACCCGCCTGCGACCTGGACCTGGCCACCGCCGAACACATTGACATGGCCTCGATGGAGTTCACCTACGAGCGGTTAAGGCAGCTTGCCCGCAACAAAAACCTGTCGCGGGATGAGAAGATCGGCTTTCCCGATTCCTACAGGGTCGGCTATACCGACGCGATTCTTTCGGACATCGTTTCCAAGTTCAACGGCATGGAGCGGAGGAACGGCACGCTTGTCGATATCGGTTGCGGGTGCGGCAGTCTGGTTCAGGGCGTCGTGGCCTTGCTTCATGAATGCAACCTCAAGGGCATCATGGTCGATTCCGAAGAAATGCTGGCGCAGGTTCCGGATAATGAAAATATCAAAAAAGTTGCGGGATTTTTCCCCAAAAATATCGACTCCATAAGGCAGGCGGCGCCGGAAGGCGCGGATTACCTTTTATGCTACAGCGTGCTGCATTGCAGTTCTCCCGACTTAAACCTCTTCAGTTTCATAGACAATATCATTGACGTTCTGAAGCCCGGCGGTCTCGCCCTGATCGGCGACATTCCCAACGTTTCGAAGCGCAAGCGCTTTTTTTCAAGCGCGGAAGGGATCGCTTTTCACAAGAGCTTCATGAAGACCGATCAGGCGCCGGCGGTGGAGTGGCTGAAAGTCGAGCACGATAAGATAGATGATGCCGTACTCTGCGGTTTGGTGCGCCGGGCGCAGGCCGCGGGATGCGATGCTTATATCCTTCCGCAACCTTCAACACTTCCCATGGCCAACCGCCGGGATGACCTCCTGATCAGGAAATATTAAGCCCTTGCAGGTTCAGGAAGGCCTGCCATGCTTTTTCAACGTCTATCGTTTCGATGGGGGCGCCTTGCAGGACGGCGACCCGTTTTCCGCGCGGCGCGGCGCGCGCGGGATCGGTCAGGCCGGAAAAGAGCGTGACGACGGGGCAGCCGACGACGGAGATCAGATGCATCGCGCCCGTGTCGTTGCCGACGGCGGCAACGGCGTTGCGCGCGAGACTGGCGATGTCGATAAAGGATGTTTTGCAGCAGAGGTTGATGACGCCGGGCGCCAGCGCGGCGAGCTCTCCGATAATTTCCGTTTCCGCGTCCGCGCCGATGGCGACGACCGCATGGCCGTTCTCCATCAGTTTTCGCGCCAGCGCGGCGTAATGCAGGACAGGCCAGCGCTTGCCCGGATGCTGCGGCGCGGCGCCCGGCACGAGAATGACGAACGGCGCCCTGATGCCGAAGCGCGAGATGTCCGCCGTCATCCACGCAAGGTCGGGGATGGGGAAGACGCCGTCGTTCGCCGTGTCGAGCAGACCGGACGGAAGAGGTTTTTTGTGCACGTAAGGCCGGTTGGCTTTCGCGCCGCCGACCCAGGCTTTTCTCGAACGCGCGGGCGAGAGCCAGCGGAAAACGCGCGCGCGGTCGTTGCGCTGCATGTCGTAGACGCAGTCGAAATCCCGTTTGCGCATCTCTTTGTAAAAACCGGTCCAGCCGGAAAGATCTTTCCATGTCCAGCGGCGGATCGTCCACACATTGTCGAAATAACCGCTTTTCTCCGCGAGATCGGTGAACGGCGCGGTGGTCAGCAGCGTGATCTTTGCTTTCGGGTGATGCCTCCGCACCGCGTCGAACACGTCGCAGGCGTTGATGAAATCGCCGAAGGCGCCGAGCTTGACGATCAGCACGCGCCTGTAATCGTCCGGCGTCTTTTGCGGCGGCGGGCGCAGGCCGTACTTGAAAAAACGGCGGATGTTTTTCCGCCAGACCTTGAAATGCACCAGCGCCGTCTCCAGCGGGCTGAGGTTGGCGCTTTTCATCGCCCGCGCGCGGCAGCGGTTGCGGTAGTCGTCGAGCAGGAAGATCTTGTCTTTCTTTTGCAGCGTGCGGGTGATGTTGGTGTCGTGCACGCGGTAATAGCCGATGGTATCGGTCGCGTAGGCGAATTTGAACTTCTCGGCGAAGCGGACGTAAGAGCCCCATTCGTCGTCGTAAAAAAAGGATTCGTCCCAGCCGCCGATCGCCTCGAAAGCGCTGCGGCGGGTCATCGATCCGCAACTCTGGATGAAATTGTTGAAGCAGAGCGCCTTGAGCGGGTTTTGCGTCTGGCGGATTTTCTCGGCGTCGTTGCCGATTATTTTGATTTCGCGGCCTTCGCCGTCGATGCGCATGGCATTGCAGTGGACGAACGCGATGTCGGGCGACGTGAACCATTTGAGCATGCGCTCGACATGGTGCGGCGGCAGCTTGTCGTCATGGCCGAGGGAGATGAAAAATTCTCCGGTCGAGAGGCGAATGGAGTCGTTGGTGTTCTTCGCCGCGCCGACGTTTTTCTCCTGTACCATGAGTTTTATATTGGAATGCTTTTCCATGAAGGCGCGGACGATCTCGACCGTGCGGTCTTTCGAGGCGTCGTCGGTGACGGTGATTTCGATATGGGGATAGGTCTGGTCGAGGCAGGATTGCAGCGTTTCGGCGATATATTTCTCTATGTTGTAGGTGGGGATGGCGATGGAAACGAGGGTGTTTTCAGTCATGGAGCGTCTCCGAAAATCCGCGTCACGCGGATATGCGCGGGGAGATCGGCCGTCGCGGTCGACGGCATCGTCCAGACGTCGCGCGCCGCATCGAACGTCATGCCGTGCTTTTGATAAAAGCCCTTCACCACGGCGTTTTTGGCGGTCGGGATATAGCACCCCTCAATCGTCTTGCAACCCAGCGCCGCCGCCTGTTCCGCAAGCACGCCGATAAAGGCCGTCTCCGCGTCGCGGCCGAGCGCGCGGCAACTCATCAGAAGCGTGTCGATCACGCAGGTTGTTTCTTTTTTCTCTAGAATGGCGACGCCGACGAGGCCGTAATCGCCGTATTTGTCTTTGAGCTCCATGCCGATGACGCGGCAGCGCGGGTCGCCGGCGAGCTTTTCCACCTCGTCCTGCCGGCGGCGGCGGGTCGTGAGGTTGAACTGGTTGGTTTTGTTGATCAGCTGCGCGACGCGCGCGATATGCTGTTTTTGTGCGGCGAACACGGTCATTTCAAGGCCGAGCGAGGCCTTGAAATCCTCTTCCGAAACGGTGTCTTGCAGTTCGCGGCGGGCGGTTTCGGCGATGATCATCCCGGTGCGCTTTTTGTCTTCTTCGGTCACCTCCGCAAGATCGAAGAGATCGCTGCCGACCAGCAGGTTCGCCAGATCCGCCGCGTCCCCGGGCGCGTGCAGGCAGACGACCTCCGGCAGGCGTTCCTGCACCTCGGCAAGCTCTTTTGCCGAATCGTCTATGAAGACCATGGCGTCCGTGCCGATGTTCAGCGTTTTGGCGATGGTCCTGATGCTGTCGACCTTCGCCTTCCAGTGCACCTGGAAGGCGGCGAAATCGCCGCGCTTCAAAACCATCGCGTCGTGCGTGTCCAGCACTTCGAAGAAGTCGGCTTCATTGTTCCTGCTGGCGACGGCGAGCAGGACGCCTTTATTTTTGAGGTGCAGAAGATGTTTTTGAAAGGCGCGGTAAGCGCTGCCGGGAAAGTCTTCGCCGAGCGCGATGCCTTCCATGCCGTCTTCGCCGATGATGCCGCCCCAGAGCGTGTTGTCGGCGTCGAGCACGATGCATTTTTTCGCGCTGCGGGTTTCGGCGGCGACGATGCGTCCGAGCTGACGGCCCGCCGCGTGCCAGAAAGCTTCCGTCCACGGCTGGCGGTAGAGAAACCATTTGCGCGGGTCCTGCGCCGCATCCGTCCCGAGTTTTCTTTCCAGCGCGCCAAGGTCGAGGAGCTTGATGCGGCTGATTTGCTGCATACGGCTGATCCATCTTTCAACGGCCCTGGCATGGAGCGCCGCGCCGAAAGCAGGCTGGTCGAGGCTTGAAGGGTCAAAGGCGGCGGTTGAAGGATAAGGCGGAATGGAAACGATCACCGTTCCGGCGAAATTTTCGCGCAAGTCCCGCACGGCGGCGGCGAAAGCGTCGAGGGCTTCGAGCAGCGCGGCGGGATCCTCCAGCGCCGCGGCGAACATGTCTTCCAGCCGCCAGAGCAGGACGATAGCGTCCGTGTCTTCAGTAAAAAAGCTTTTGTAATCGCGGCAGATCTGCGGGATCTGTCCGAAAGGGCCGAAAGAGACGCGCGGATTTCTGAATGCCCGCCGCAGGAGATAATCGCCGAGATAAGGTTCCAGCGGCTCGGCCGTCATGCTGCCGGCGACGGCGATGCGGATATCGGCGGGGAGGGCGCCTGCCTCGGCCCGGTGCTTTTGCCAGCGGTTTCTGGCGTCAGCCGGCGTCATCAAGCTTTACATTCTTGTCGAGCAGTGTCCGGCGCGCGAAGCCGATGCTCGACATCTTCATGATTTCGCGGCTGGAAAGACGCACCGCGAACGTCTCCTCGATAGCGGCGACAAGGCGCATGGCGGCGAGGCTGTCCCACTGCGGCGTATTGCCCGGCGCGGTATTGTCGTTCAGGCTTTCCGCGGGAACGTCCAGTACTTCTGAAAAAAGAGAGATCAGCGCGTCACTCATGGAGAACCTCCGTCGGTCGATCTGCGGATTTCATTTCCGTAACGTAAAACCTGCGATAGCCTTACAATCGCGGTGTCGTGTATAAGGGTAATCTGGTAACAGAAGATGGTCGCGAAGACAAGAATTTTTGACGCAGGAGAGAGCTTATGACCGAGGCGGAGCGCGCCCTCCCGCAAGACCGGCTGACGGACAATATCCGTCTTTTCGCCGCGGACGTCGCGGCGCAAAATCCGGTGCACAAAAAATTCATGGACAATGCGCTGGTGCGGATCTCCGGCGACGAGATTCGCCACCTCGACGCCTACATCGGGTTTTGCCTCAGGAAAGGGCTTGATATTCCTTATCTCGCGGAATGTTATCTCACCATCGTCAGCGACACCCTGCGCGAGCAGGTCTATTTTCAAAAGAACGGCAGATACCGCCACGCGCGTTTCGATGAGGTGGCCAGCGACGTCTATTTCAACCCCGACTACATGCGGCACTACATGTACGGGCTCGCGCTGACGTCGTTCCTGTGGCCCAATCACCTCGCGATGTTTTCGTTCTTCAGGAAGACGCTGCCGGTTGCCGAACACGGCAGATATCTCGAGATCGGCTCGGGCCACGGCTACTACCTGATGACGGCGGCGCTGCATTCCGCCTACGATTCCTTTCTCGGCGTGGACATCAGCGAAACCAGCGTCGCCATGACGCGGGAGCTTGTCGCGCATTATATGAAAGACCGCGCGGCAAAGCCCCTCGAGGTGCAATGTCTTGATTTTCTGGCGGCGGACTTGCCCGAAAAATCGTTCGACGCCGTCGTCATGGGCGAGGTGCTCGAGCACGTCGAGCGGCCGGAGCTGTTCCTCCGCCGCATCCGCGACATCGCGAAAGACGGCGCCTATATATACGTGACCACCTGCATCAACGCCCCCGCCGTCGACCACATCTACCTTTTTGAGACGGTGAAACAGCTTGAGGAGATGTTCGCGGCCTCCGGCCTCGCGGTCAGGGAAAAGCTCATCTGTCCTTATGAAGGCAAAACGCTTGAACAGAGCGTGGCGCAGCGCCTCGCCATCAACGTCGCTTGCGTTCTCGGGAAGGTCTGAGGCATGTCCGGACTTGTTTTCCATCACCACGGGCTCGCCGTCAGGAAAGACGAAACGGCGCTCGCCATGTTGCGCTGTCTCGGTTATGCCATCGGCGAAAGCGTTTTCGATCCGGAGCAGAACGTTTATGTGCGGCTCTGCACGTCCGCGCACCATCCGGCGGTCGAGATCGTGATGCCGGGTACGGCAGGGAAAAGCCCGGTGGATTCAATTCTCGCGAAGCACGACGCGCTCCTCTATCACACCTGCTACGAGACGGACGATTTGCAAAAGACGCTGGCCGGTCTGGAAGCGCAAGGATTGCGTCTCGTGTGCGTCGCGGCGCGGAAGCCCGCCGTTCTCTTCGGCGGACGGCATGTTTCCTTTTACATGACGCCCGGCTGGGGGCTTATCGAATTGCTGGAAGCGGACTGAGGAACGTCACGGCTTGCGGTCGTGCCAGAAAGCATGACAGGCGCGCAGGCCCTGATCGAGGCTGACGGCGGGGCGGTAGCCGACTTCGCCTGTCAGTCTCCCGATATTGGCGACAATCCTGACCGGCGCGCGGTTTGCGGGAACTTTTCCGAAGGCCAGAAGATCGGAGCGGCCGGAAATTTCTCCCAGCCGCGCCGCGATATCGCGCACGGTGACGGCTTCGCCGGAACCGACGTTCACCGCGCCGCCGACGGCGGAAAGCGCGAGCGCGACGAAAGCTTCGGCGACGTCTGTTTTATAAACGTAGTCGAGAACGTCCGCGCCTTCGGACAAGGGCACGGGCGCGCCGCTTGAAAGACCCTCGCAGACATGGCGGATGAATTTCCCCGCCGGTTCGTCCGGGCCGTAGGCGTAGAATATGCGCCCCGCCGCGAACCGCCCGCCCGCCGCGTCCATCAGCGCGGCGAGGTCCCGCTCCGTTTGCGCCTTGCAGACGGCGTAAGCGCAATCGTCCGCCAGCGGCGTTTCCCTTTCATCGCAAAACGCGGCCGGTAGCGCATAAGAGACGCAGGAGCCCGCGAAAATGAAATTCTTTCCGCCGGATTTTATGAAGGCCTGCGCGAGGCGCGCGCTGGCCGCCGCCCAGTCGTGATTGGCGGGAGAATCGCGGTAAACGCGCGGCGTCGCCTCCCAGGCGAGATGCAGAAGATGCGTCGGGCGGCGGGCTTCCAGCAGGGAAGAAAGATCATCCTGTAAAATATCCGCCCTGTGCCAGGCGATGCCCGGCCTCTCTTCCGCCGCGGGCGGGCGGCGGCTTACGGCGTCTGTTTCGATGCCGCGCCTCGATAACACATTCAGGACTTCCCTGCCGATGAAGCCGCTGGCGCCCGTGACCAGAAAGCGCGTCATGGCGCGACGCCCGAGAAGGCGTCGTCGAGCGGCCTGAAGGTCTGGTCGCGTTCCGACAATCCCGCGGGCGGCATGGGCCAGGAGATCGCGAGGCGCGGATCGGTGCAACGGAGGCCCGATTCATGCTCCTTGCTATAAGGCGCGGTCGTCGCGTAAACCAGCGTGGCGCGGTCTTCCAGGGTCTGAAATCCGTGGGCGAAGCCTTCCGGCACGATGACGGTATTGTGCCTTGCCGCGTTCAGTTCGACCGCGCACCACTTGAGAAACGTCGCGGAGCCGCGGCGGATGTCGACGATCACGTCGAGGACGCGGCCCTCGAGGCAGGAGACGATCTTGGTTTCCGCCGCCGGAGGATGCTGGAAGTGCATGCCGCGCACGATGCCGCGTCCGTTGGTGACGGAATGGTTGATCTGCGCGATGGGTTTTTCGACGCCCGCGCCGCGCAGGATTTCGTAATCGTACAGGCGGCAGAAGATGCCGCGCGCGTCGATGTGCGGGGCGCGTTCGATTTCGTAAGCGCCGGTGAGCGGCAGGGGTTTCAGTTTCATGTGTCCTCCATATGCGCATAGTCTTCGATTTGTCTCAAGGTCAGGTCTTGCGCCGATGCGCCGTCGCCGAAGTTTTTGTACCACACGCCCGTCCAGCGGAGGGCGTCGTCAAGCCTGAGGCGCGGCCGCCAGCCGAGTTTTTCTTCCGCCTTGTGAATGTCGAGGGCGAGCGTCCTCGCCTCTTCCGGTTGCGGCGCGGCGTCCGGTTGAAGATCGAACGGCAGCGTTTCCTTCAGCCGCGCAAGAACGTCGCCGACCGCGCGGATATCCCCGGGCCTAGGCCCGAAGTTCCAGCCGCCGGAGAAAATTCCGCCGTCGGTGAAAAGCTTTTCCGCCAGCAACCGGTAGCCGCGCAAGGGTTCGAGGACATGCTGCCACGGCCGCGTCGCGCCGGGGTTGCGGATCAGCACCGGAGCGCCCGCCGCGTATGCGCGCGCGACGTCGGGGATCAGCCTGTCCTTCGCCCAGTCGCCGCCGCCGATGACGTTGCCCGCCCGCGCCGTCGCCAGCGGAACGCCTGCGGCTTTGAAGAAACTTTCGTAATAGGAGCGCGCGACGATTTCCGCCGCCGCCTTGCTGGCGCTGTAAGGGTCTTTGCCGCCGAGCGGATCGTCTTCCCTGAAAAAGGCGCCGGTCTCGTTGTTGAAGTAGCATTTGTCGCTGGTCACGACGACGATGGCGCGGACGGACGGGCAGGCGCGCAAGGCTTCGAGCAGGTTGAGCGTGCCGGTGGTGTTGGTATCGAAGGTGCCGCGCGGGTCTTCATACGACGGGCGCACCAGCGATTGGGCGGCGAGATGAAAGACGATTTCAGGCCGCGCCCCGGCCACGGCGGCGGAGAGTTTGGCGACGTCGCGCACGTCGCTTTCAATGTGGGTGATTTTATGCGCGAGACCCAGCAGATCGAACAGCGCCGGATCGGTCGGCGGCGGCAGCGCGTAGCCGGTTACAATCGCGCCGTCGCGCAGCAGCCCTGCCGTCAGCCACGCGCCCTTGAAGCCGGTGTGCCCGGTGATGAAAACGCGCCTGCCGTGCCAGAAACCGCCTGTCATGTCACCAGATCTTCCACGGCGCCGCGCCGCCATGCCAGAGTTTCTCGAGGAGCATCTTGTCGTAGAGCTTGTCCATGCACTGCCAGAAGCCACGGTGCTCAAAGGCGGCGAGCTCCCCCATCTCCGCGATGCGCCGCAAGGGCGCATGCTCGAACATCGTCGCGTCGCCGTCGATGTAATCGATGACTTTCGGGTCGAGAACCATGAAACCGCCGTTGATGAGGCGTTCGCTGTCGTTCTTTTTTTCCGTGAACTGCCGGATGAGGCCGTCCTGGATGTCCAGCTCCCCGAACCGCGCGGGCGGCGTGACGGCGGAGAGCGTCGCCAGCCTGCCGGATTTTTCATGGTGGTCGAGCAGCGCTCTGATGTCGATGTCGGACAGGCCGTCGCCGTAGGTCATGCAGAACGGCGCGTCGCCGATGTAATCGCGCACGCGCCTGATGCGTCCGCCGGTCATGGTTTCAAGCCCCGTGTCCACCACCGTCACCTGCCAGTCCTCGACCACCGAGTCGTGCACCCGGGCCTTGGCGGATTTGAGGTCGAACGTCACGTCGGCGCAATGCAGGGGGTAGTTGGCGAAGAATTCCTTGATCATGTACTGCTTGTAGCCCGCGCAGATGATGAACTCGGTGACGCCGTAGGCGGCATAGAACTTCATGATGTGCCAGAGGATAGGCATCGGGCCGATGTTGATCATCGGCTTGGGGCGCGTCTCGGTTTCCTCGCTGAAACGCGTGCCGAGCCCGCCCGCCAGAATAACCAGTTTTGTCATCGGTTTCCCCCCTTTGAAACGCCGGAGCGACAAAGCATATTGTCGCATATGCCGGGCATATTGTCGCATATGCCGGTTTCACGCGACAGCGTTAAAAACTTTCCGGAATTTTACGGCGCGGGGCGCGCCAGCGCGTCGAGCGCGCTTTTGACGGCGGCGGAAAACGCGTCGATATGCGCGTAGCGCGCCCGCCAGTCCTTGCGGCGTTTTTGCTGCACGTCCTTCTCGTCGCGGCGCGGCAGCGGCAACGGCAGGTGATAAAGGCCGTCATTCGCCCGCGCGGGCGCGAATTCCTGCCAGAAAGGGTCGTGGTTGGCGAGAACCTTGCGCCCCTTGAACCAGTTCTTTATGGCGATTTCGCTGTCCGTGGCGGGCGCGACGATTTCTTTCGCGCCGCACCATTCGGCGAGGGCGGCGGCGGCGTGCAGCACCGCCTGTTTGGGGCGAAGGCCGTTCAGGTCTTTCGTCACCCGCACCACCATGTCCTTGCCGTCGGTGACGATCTGCCCCGGCCCGCGCAGCATGCCGATGCAAAAAGAAAGCCCGCCTTTGCCGTCCGGCGCGAGAATCCCCGCGAGGATGGCGAGGTTGAACCCCGTCGCGCCGTCGATCATCAGGATCCGGATAACGCCTTCTTTGGTGACGGCGCCGCGCGTTTCGATAAAATAAGCAGCGCCGCTTTTGCCGGTGATTTCGGCGAGTCGGCATCCGCTGTCTTCGCTCAGCAGGCGCGCGCGCGCGGCGGCGGTGAATTTTTCCTTGAAAATACCGTAATGGCAGGTGAGGGCGGCAAGCCTGTCTTTCAGCGCGAAGCGAGGGTTGATGAAGCGAAAGGCCGGGCGCATCGCCAGCCGGATCTTGTAAATTTCGGTCACGCCGGAGGGCAGCGCGTTCTCGATAAAATCAAACCAGCTCGCGAGCGGCCGCCCGAGGCGCTGCGTTTGCAGCCAGAAATAGGCGGCCTTGCGCAGGCCGTAGAGCTTGTATATCCGGCGGGTATAAAAGAAAGGCGTGTTCATCGCCGCCGAGTATATAGAATTTCGGCGTGAGGGGAATGTTCTGTTTCTATAATTATAAATATTGACTATATAACTGATTATAAATGATAAAAATATTTGTTCTACACATGTTCTTTTTTGTTGCAAAGGCGAACAAATCATGTACATTGAAATTCATGCGGGCAACCCCGCAAAAAAATTGATACCCACCCGCCGATATGAGACAAGAAAGGATACACACAAATGACTGTGACCCAACTCCGCGCCGAAGGGAAAAACGACATGAACGCGTCCGACAAACAAAAGGCGCTCGATGCCGCCTTGAGCCAGATCGAAAAGGCCTTCGGCAAAGGCTCCATCATGCAGCTCGGCAGCACCGCCCATCAGGACGTCGATGTGATTTCGACCGGCTCGCTCGGCCTCGATATCGCGCTTGGCATCGGCGGCCTGCCCCGCGGGCGTATCATAGAGATTTACGGACCGGAAAGCTCGGGCAAAACCACCCTCGCGCTGCAAGTTATCGCCGAAGCGCAAAAAAGCGGCGGCAACTGCGCCATCATCGACGCCGAGCACGCGCTCGACCCCGGCTATGCCACCAAGCTCGGCTGCGACATCTCCAGCCTGCTGGTCGCCCAGCCCGACGCGGGCGAACAGGCGCTTGAAATCGCCGACACGCTGGTGCGTTCCGGCTCGCTCGACGTGCTGGTCGTCGACAGCGTCGCCGCGCTGGTGCCCCGCGCCGAGCTTGAAGGCGAAATGGGCGACAGCCACATGGGCTTGCAGGCAAGACTGATGAGTCAGGCCTTGCGGAAACTGACCGCCTCGATCTCGCGGTCGCGCACCATCGTCATCTTCATCAACCAGATCCGCATGAAGATCGGCGTGATGTTCGGCAACCCGGAAACCACCACCGGTGGCAACGCGCTGAAATTCTACGCCTCCGTCCGTCTCGACATCCGCCGCATCGGGTCTTTGAAAGACAAGGATACCGTCGTCGGGAACCAGACCAAGGTCAAGGTGGTCAAGAACAAGCTTGCCCCGCCGTTCCGCGTCGTCGAGTTCGACATCATGTACGGCGAGGGCATTTCCAAGATGGGAGAGATCCTCGACCTCGGCGTCAACGCCAACATCGTCGAAAAATCCGGCGCATGGTTCTCTTACAACGGCGAGCGCATCGGTCAGGGCCGCGAACAGGCGCGCAAGTTCCTGAAAGACAATCCGCAGATTTCGAACGAGATCGAGCGCAAGATCCGCGAGAATTCCGGCACCGTGGCGGGCGCGATGCTTGCCGGGCAGGAAGAGAGCGACAATGAAACCGCGGGAGACAATGACGACGGCGCACCAGATGAGGACAGCGCCGTCAAAGGAAAGAAAGGCAAGGCCGCGGCGAAATAAACGATATCTCTGGACAAAACCCCCTCAACGTTCCTTAGCAGTCGGCGTTGACCCTGTTTCAGAGATTGTTCAAGGAGCCGGTGCCCCCGCCGGCTCCTTTATTTTTACAAGGTGTGGGTTTTTTGCCAGATCCGGCGCCGCGCCTGACATAACAATTTAGGTCTGGAAAAGAGGCTGTCCGCTGGCTAAGATGCCGGAACATGACCTCTTCCGCGCAGAAATCATCACGAAAAGAAACCCTGAAGCATTATTCGTTCATCGACGGTTTGCGCGCGCTGGCCATTTTGCCGGTTGTTTTTTTTCATTTTAACATGGCGCACATGACCGGCGGCTATGTCGGCGTCGATATCTTTTTCGTGCTGTCGGGGTTCCTGATCACCGGACTGATCGACCGGCAGCTCGCGGCGGGGAATTTTTCCATCGTCCATTTTTACGAGCGGCGCTGCCGCCGCATCCTGCCGCCGCTGTTCGTGACCTGTTTCGCAAGCGTGATCGCGGCGTATTTTCTGTTCATGCCGCATGACTTCCTGCAGTTCTCGCGCGTGCTGGGCGGCATTTCCTTTTTCGGCTCCAACTTCATCCTTGCGCGCTGGACGGGATATTTCGCGCACCCGGATTCCTCGAAGCCGTTGCTGCACACCTGGTCGCTGGCGGTTGAGGAGCAGTTCTACGTCATCTTTCCGCTGTTGCTGGTCGCACTGGGCCGCATTTTCAAAAACCGCCGCGCCGCCGTCCGCGCGGCGGTTTATATCCTGTGCGCTATATCTTTCGCGCTCAGCGTCGCGCTGTTGCACGCCAGCCCGGCGAAGACGTTCTATCTTTTGCATACGCGCGCGTGGGAGCTGCTCGCGGGCGCCATTCTGGCGCTGCATCTGAAAGAGATAAAGCTCCGCCGCGCCATGGCGGAGATCCTGAGCGCGCTCGGTCTGGCGGTCGTTCTTCTGTGCGTTTTTCTTTACAACCGCAACACGCCGTTTCCGGGCCTCGCGGCGCTGCCGCCGGTGCTGGCCACGGTCTTTCTCCTCTGGGCAAACATCGGCCACGAGACGCTGACGAAAAAGATATTCGAAAGCAGGCCCGCGGTCGGCATCGGCCTGATCTCTTACGGCCTTTATCTTTATCATTGGCCGTTGCTCGCCTTCACGCATTATTATCTCGATAGCGCGCCGCCGCCTGCCGCCGCCGCGGCGCTGATCGCGGCCGCCTTCGCGCTGGCGACCGTTTCGTATTTCTATATCGAGCGGCCGATCCGCGCCGGCGGGGTTTTCAAAAGAAAAACGGTGTTTGCTCTTTCCGGCCTGGGGCTTGTCACGTTCGGGCTGATCGGGCTGACCGGCCTTCATACCAAAGGGTTGCCGCAACGGTTCGATGCAACTGTTTTACGGTATGCTGCGGTCAACGATTACAGCGGCCATGTCGCGGTACCGGAAAAATGCGTCGCGACGGGCTGGCCGGATCTACAAGGGGTTTCGCTGTGCAAGTTCGGAAAAGATCCCGCCGCGAAACCGGATTTCCTTCTTTGGGGCGACAGCCATGCCGGGGCGATCGAATCCGCCGTGCGGCGCGACTCAGGACAATATGGCGTAACGGGCTGGGCGGTCGTGCGCAGCGGCTGCCCGTCGCTGATCGGCGCCGCGCGCGCGGACGGTTTTGCGGACTATTCCTGCCCTGATATCGCGCGCGCCGTCCTGCGCATTATCCGCGAGAACCATATCCGCACGGTGCTGATGGTTTCGCGCTGGGACATGTACGCTCTGGGCTGGGAGAAAGGCAGCGACGAGACGACGCGCGAGCCGTTCATTTCCTTCACCACCGCGGGAGGCCGTCGCCTGCTGCGCAAACAGGCCTTTTCCGCGGCTTTCATGGCGACGGTGAAGAAACTCCACGCGATGGGCGTGACGGTCTGGGTGATGCGGCAGGTTCCTGCGCAACTGGTCTATGTTTCGTCCGCATTGGCGCGAGCGGCGTATTTCGGGCGCGATCCGGCCAGACTCGAGCGGACATACGAGGCGATCAGAAAGCGCAGGCATTTCATCGGCGCCGTGTTTCGCGCCGCGGCGCGCGAATATCCGCTGCATTTCATCGATCCGGCGGATACATTCTGCCCGCAGCACAAGATGTGCCTGATTTCCGCCGACGGGCAGTCGCTTTATACCGACAATTCGCATCTTTCCTTTTTCGGCGCGCAGTGGAGCCGCAACATGCTTGACCCGTTTTTCAAAACGCTGCGTTAAGTATTTCCCCTGCCGGGTTGACTCGCGCGCGGCGCGGTTCTAACGTTGCGGGCATGGACATTCCGGTCAGACAGACTTTGGAGGGAATAGTCATGCCGTCACGAAATTCACAAACAGATATCCCGCAAACGGACATGGAACGGGGGCTGTCCGGCGCGCAAGCCGCCGCGCGCCTCGCCAAGGACGGGCCCAACGCGCTGCCGGAGGAAAAGGCCCATCCTTTGCTCAAGCTTTTGTCCTATTTCTGGGGACCAATTCCGTGGATGATCGAGATCGCCGCGGTTTTGTCGGCGGGCGTGCACCATTGGGCGGATCTTGCCGTCATATCGGCAATGTTGCTGATCAACGCCGGGGTCGGCTTCTGGCAGGAACATAAGGCCGACAACGCCATCGCGCTCTTGAAGGCGAAACTCGCCCTGACCGCCCGCGTGCTGCGCGACGGGGCCTGGTCTGACATTCCCGCGCGCGACCTCGTCGTCGGCGACGTGGTGTTTTTGCGTCCTGGCAATATCGTGCCGGCGGACGTTGTTTTGAAAACGGGCGATTATTTGAGCGCCGACCAGTCCGCGCTGACCGGCGAGTCGCTGCCCGCGGACAAGAAAACCGGCGACATCGCCTATTCCGGCGCGATCGTGCGCATGGGCGAGATGAAGGGCGTCGTCCGCGCCACCGGCGGCGACACTTATTTCGGCAAGACGGCGCGGCTGGTGGAAGCGGCGGGCGGGGCGTCGCACTTCCAGCGCGCGGTGCTGAAGATCGGCAATTTCCTGATCCTCGTCACGCTGGCGCTCGTGGTGACGATCCTGATGGTCTCGCTGTTCCGGCATACGAGATTTCTCGAAACATTGCAGTTCTGCCTGATCCTGACCGTCGCGGCGATACCCGTGGCGCTGCCTGCCGTGCTCTCCGTCACCATGGCGGTCGGCGCGGAGAAGCTCGCGAAACTGGAGGCGATCGTCTCGAAGCTCGTCTCCATCGAGGAACTGGCGGGCATGAACGTGCTTTGCTCCGACAAGACAGGCACGCTGACGCAGAACAAGCTGGAAGTGGGCGCGCCGTCCGCCGTGGCGGGCGTGGACAGGGAAACGCTGCTGGCCGAAGGCGCGCTCGCCAGTAGCGGCGAATCCGCGGACACGATCGATCAGGCGATCATCAAGGCGGCGGGCGGCATGCCGTCCGGTTGCAAGATTCTCTCTTTCACGCCTTTCGACCCGGTCAGAAAACATACGCTGGCGCGGCTTGAAAAAGACGGCGCGACCTTCCAGCTCGCCAAGGGCGCGCCGCAGGTGATCATCGACATGTGCGGCGGAAATGCCGAGGCGGCGGCGCAGGTCGAAGCCTTCGCGGCGCGCGGAGACCGCACGCTCGGCGTGGCGCGCAACGACGGCGCGGGCTGGGTTTTCCGCGGCCTGATCCCGCTTTCCGATCCGCCGCGGCCTGACGCCGCGGAGACGCTCGACCGGGCGCGGGCGCTCGGCGTTTCCGTCAAGATGATCACCGGCGACCATGCCGCCATCGCGCGGCAGATCGCGGGGCAGCTCCATCTCGGCCGGAACATCATTTCCGCGCAGGACATGTTCGGCGCGTCGGCGGACCGCCATAAAATAGCCGCGTTGCTCGACCGGGCCGACGGCATCGCCGAAGTGTTCCCCGAGCATAAATACAACATCGTCCGCGCCCTGCAGGACGAAGGGCATATCGTCGGCATGACCGGCGACGGGGTCAACGACGCGCCGGCGCTGAAACAGGCGGATGCGGGTATCGCCGTTTCCGGCGCGACGGACGCGGCGCGCGCCGCCGCCGATCTCGTGCTGACCGCGCCCGGCATCTCCGTCATCATCGCGGCGATCATCGAGGCGCGGCGCATCTTCCACCGCATGAACAGCTACGCCACTTACCGCATCGCCGAGACGATCCGCGTGCTGCTGTTCATGACCATCTCGATCATCGTCTTCGATTTTTATCCGGTGACGGCGATCATGATCGTCCTGCTCGCGCTGCTCAACGACTTTCCGATCATGATGATCGCCTTCGACAACGCGGAAGTGGCGGAGAAGCCGGTGCGCTGGGACATGCACCGCGTGCTGACCATCGCAGTGACGCTCGGCCTCGTCGGCGTCGCCGAGACGTTTTTGCTGTTCTGGTACGTCCAGACCCGCATGCATCTTCCGCAAAACGTCATGCAGACGCTGATCTTCCTCAAACTGCTGGTGGCGGGGCACCTGACGCTTTACGTCACGCGCAGCTACGGCTGGCTGTGGGAGAAGCCCTTCCCGTCATGGAAGCTGTTCGTCACCTGCGAGGCGACGCAGGCGCTCGGCACGCTCGCCGCAGTTTACGGCTGGTTCATGGCGCCGATCGGCTGGACGTACGCGCTGGCGGTCTGGGCCTATGCGCTTTGCTGGCTGCTGATCGAGAGCGGCATGAAGGTCTGGGTGGTGCGGATGATGAATTTGTCCGTTCAACGGCATAAGGCGCATCTCGCGCGGGTGGAAGGAAGGCAGATATGACGCACAAGATAGAGCAGGCGCACCGCTATCCTGAAGTGGGGTCGCCGTTTTTCTGGCCGTTCGGCATCGCCCTCAGGATGGGCGAACAGGCGCTCGATCTCGAGCGCAAGAACATGAAGTTCCTCGAAGAGGTGGAAAAAACGGAAATAGAAAAGCCGCGCCCGCAATGGGCGAGCCCGAACAGGGAAATGTACCGGCTTCATACCTTCACGCTGCGCGATTTCTCGCGCAAGCCCGCGGACGGCGAAATCCCGACCTTCGTCCTGCCGCCCTACGCTGGGCATACGTCGGTGATCGCGGATTTTCACAGGAAGCAAAGCCTCGTCGAAACGCTGCTCGACAACGGCGTTTCCAACGTCAGGCTGACCGACTGGCACAGCGCGACGGAAGAGATGAAGGACTACGACATCGACAATTATCTTGAGGAGATCAACGTTGCCGTGGGCGATCTTGGCGGGCGCGTCAATCTTATAGGTCTTTGCCAGGGCGGATGGATGGCGAGCCTGTACGCCGCTCGTTTCCCGCACGCCGTCGCGGCGCTGGTGCTGGCCGGATCGCCGATCGATACGCAGGCGGGATCTGGCGTCATCAAGGAATTCGCCGACGGACTGCCGCCGGGTTTTTATGAAGAGCTGGTGGCGTCCGGCGGCGGGCTGCTCAAAGGGTCTTACATGCTGGAGGGGTTCAAGAGCATGAACGCCGAGAAGCAGTATGTCGAAAAATACGTCGAACTTTACGAACATATCGACGATCCCGACTACGTGAAACGCACGGAGAATTTCGAGCGCTGGTACGAATACACCATCAACCTGCCGGGCAAATGGTATCTGCAAGTGGTGCGGCAGCTGTTCCACGACAATCTGTTTGTGAAGGGAAAGTTCACCGGTCTTGGCAGAACGCTCGATCCGCGCGACATCAAATGCCCGCTTTATCTTCTGGCGGGCGAGAAAGACGAGATCACGCCCAGGGAGCAGGTGTTCAATGCGGAGAAATATTTCGGCACGCACAAGAATCACGTCGTCACCGCGCTCGCCAAAGGCGGGCACATCGGCCTTTTCATGGGAAACGCCGCGCTGGAACACAACTGGACGAAGATCGCCGCGTGGCTGGGACGGCAGGACGCGCGCAAGGCTGCCTAGCAGTCTGCTGAAAAACCCAGATTTTCGACTATTTTTTGGTTTTCACCGGAAGGAGTCGTGGGTGGCGGGTATTTTCTACGCCTGCCTCCGGCGTTTTTTTGTTTCCGGACGGCGTTCAAGCCG
>JAJZVA010000011.1 GCA_021845905.1 Pseudomonadota bacterium | reverse complement strand
TTCCACGCAAACACTTCTTCTTGTTCCTCAAAGAGTGCGAGTTCCGCTTCAATTACGGAACTCCAAAACAGCAACTTGCTACAATCAAAAAATGGGCTAAACTCTAGCCTTATCTAGGACAGCCCCTTTTTTTTATACGTGTCGCATGTATCTTTATCGTAGTCAGAGGCCCATGCGTGCTCTATTCTGTAATGAGAGCCTTTTGTTTCGGCCAAAGCTGAAAGAGCTCCCAAAGCGATTCCTCCCGGGCCGCAGAAAAGCTCGCCTAATTTGAACACCACATTTTTTTTCTGTTTCGGCATATTTTAAGCCTACCCCCAACTATAGCGTCTATTTCCGTAGATTTTGATGAAAAATCTTGTTCCGATATTAACTCATAGCCGGAACAATTCAAGAACGATTTTTTGCTTTTGAAAATTTTACAAGCCTGTATGTTAGCAGGTCGAACGGCGGGTGATGCTTAATTAACTCGCCCATCTTTTTTTCCATAAGTATTGGTAATTATACATGCTGTGACGAGTATCATGGCTAAATGCTACGTAAAATAAAAACAGCTTTGGACGTTCTGAGGCGACGTGTCTTTCGCCGCCGATTTTTCCCCCTGAAAGGCTGTCAAGCGTAATATCGCCATATCCGCAAAAATTTTTCGGACAAATGCGGGTTGTTTGCGGGCGAATGCGGGTGCAATGCGGGCAGATGCAGTCTGTTTGCGGGCAAATGCGGACAGGTTTTTCAGCGCAAAACGATAGCCGTAGCGTCGCTCAAAACGGCTTCGGCTTCTTTTGTGTACTTGCCGTTTTCTTTGTGAATCACCATGCCTGACTTTAAAACACAAGGTGAATATCTTTCTTTACGCGCCTGAATGATAACGCGTTTTGCATCTTCTCCGGTGTGCGAAAGGAGCGGGAAGACCACGAGGCTGCCGAACCAGCGTTTTTTCGTGAGTTCGAGGATCACGTCATCCAGCCTGTCGGCGCGGTGAATCATCGTTAAATGCCCGCCTTGCTTGAGTTTTTTATGCGCGTATTTCACCCAGTCGGCAAGCGTTGCGCCGCTCGCGCCTTCACCGTGCGAGGTCGCTTTGATCTTCTCCGGCGAGATCGTATACGTGCCACTTTCAAGATAAGGTGGATTCATAAGAACGTTGTTGAAACTATTGTCTTTAATGTGTTTTTCGTTGCGTATATCGCCGCAGAAAAACGCCGCGTGCGCGGCAAACCCGCTCAATGTGGCGTTCTGGTGGGCAAGGTCGGTCAGTTCCGGTTGTATGTCTATGCCGGTCAGGTGAATGGTTTTATTCCGCGCCATGACGCACAATCCCGCCGATCCAACCCCGCAACCGACATCCAGCAACGCCGCGTGATCCTTCACCGCCGCCGCGGCCGCCAGAAACACGCTGTCGATCGAGGCATGAAACCCTTGTCTGGGTTGCAAGAGCTGTACCCGTCCGCGGAGCAGGGTGGTTTCTATAATGTTTATACCATTGTTCATTATTTGTATATTTTACTGCGAATTTCTTGCTATAACAACACCATGCAGATGCCCCTGACCAACCAGCGAAAATCTCTACAGCCCGCGAATCCCCTCGGCGCGCTGACGGATCTGTTGCAGGCGGATTTAGAGGCCGTCAACGCGCTCATCATGCAGCGCATGCAATCTGAAGTCGAATTGATTCCGGAGCTGGCGGGGCATTTGATTGCGGCCGGCGGCAAACGCATCCGGCCTTTGCTTACTCTCGCTTCTGCGGCGCTGTTCGATTACAAAGGCACAAGACAGCATAAACTCGCCGCCTGCGTCGAGTTTATTCATACCGCCACGTTGTTGCATGACGATGTCGTCGACGACAGCAACCAGCGGCGCGGGCGGTCTTCCGCCAATGCCCTGTTCGGCAACGAGCCTGCCGTGCTGGTGGGTGATTTTCTTTTCAGCCGCGCATTCCAGCTGATGACAGAGGACGGCTCGCTCGAAGTGTTGCGCATCCTTTCCGGCGCGTCGGCAGTGATCGCGGAAGGCGAGGTTTTGCAACTCGCGGCGACGAATGACGTGAAAACCGGCGAGGCGCATTACAAGCGCGTGATCGCCGCCAAGACGGCGGAACTTTTTGCCGCCGCCTGCGAAGTCGGCGCCGTGGTGGCGGAGCGCAGCGCGGAAGAATGCGCCGCTTTGCGCAGCTACGGCATGAACCTCGGCATGGCCTTCCAGATCGCCGATGACGTTTTGGACTATACTGCCAAGCGCGAGCGGCTCGGCAAGTCGCTCGGCGACGATTTCAAGGAAGGCAAGATGACGTTGCCCGTGATCCGCGCCATCGCCAGGGCCGATGCGGACGAAAAGAAATTCTGGAACCGCTGCCTTGGGGAGATGGAGCAGTCCGACGCCGATTTCGACCGGGCCTGCGCGATACTGGCGCGGCATGGAGCGCTGGAAGAATCGCTTGTCGAGGCCCGCCGTTATGCCGGACAGGGGATCGACGCGCTGGGCGCGGTGGAGGATTCTCCGCTCCGCCGCCACCTCGAAGACCTGGTCGTTTTTGCCGTTGACCGGGATTATTAAGCTTTTTCAATGCTTAATTCGGGCTTGAAACTTTCTGAAAACAGTGTAAAACAATGCCTTCTCCTGAAGGCGTCGGAGTGTAGCTCAGCCTGGTAGAGTGCTTGCTTCGGGAGCAAGAGGCCCGGGGTTCGAATCCCCGCACTCCGACCATTAACTGATTTTTCCGCATTTGAACCCTTAAAATTAAAATCCGGCATGGAGTAGCCATGCGAGTTCGACAATTTTTGGGAGCAAGCAAGCCTTTTAAGGCGCCGCGGTGACCGGAAAATTGCAACTTGCACTTTAAGGGCAAGCCATCCCCGCACTTCGGGCGCTCCGGCTATTTTTTATTTCCCTATTAGAGAGGATAACGTCACTTTCTTACGGTGCCGGAACAGTGTCGTATGCAGCAGGGGTCTATCTTGCGGTTGTGCCGGTTTTATGGGAGTATCAGGGCCGTCGGCATTCATTTCGGATGCCGGCTTTTTTATAGGAGAACCAACCAAATGAAAACGAAAACATTCCTCATCCTCGCTGCAACAGCTTTGATTCTCGCCGCGCCGACCGCCGGCTGGACGCAAGCTGACAACAGCGCGCCGAATGCGGCTGTGCAAACGAACGGGCAGGACGCGACAGCTCCGGCTCAAGCGGGCGCGCAGCAGACCAATGACGCTGCGACGCAAAACGGCCAGCAGAGCACGGACACCAGCGCCCAGCAAGGCGATCAGCCTGCCGCGCAAGCTGCTCCGCAAGCGGCCCCGCAGCCTGCGGATCAACAGCAGGATGACTCGCAATAATCTCCTGTTGAGAAAAAATCACGCGGGATGGCTTGGAGGGAGCTCTTCCGTGGGATAAAGTCGAAAACGACCCGGCGGCAGACGTATTGCCGCCGGGTTTTTTATCACCGATGGATGAAATTTTGCAGACTATTCTTAAGATGTGCGTACTTTTTCCAAAAATGTCCCGACCTGATCGCGCAACGATTTGCCGCTCTGCGAAAGCTGGACAGCCGCGCCAAGCACATCGCTGGCAAGCGCGCCTGTCTTTTCCGCCGTTGTATTCACGGCCAGGATGTCTTGAGACACATGGCTTGTGCCTTGCGCGGCCTCGCTGACATTGCGCGCGATTTCCTGCGTGGAAGCTTCTTGTTCCTCTACCGCCGTCGCAATCGCGGAAGACGCCTGGTTGACATCTTCGATAGCCTTGGTGATGCCGCTGATAGCCTTGGCGGAGGCCGCCGTTTCCTCTTGTATGTTTTTTACCTGTTGCGTGATCTCATCGGTCGCCTTGGAGGTTTGTCCCGCGAGGCTTTTGACCTCGGCGGCGACAACGGCGAACCCTTTGCCGGCTTCTCCGGCGCGTGCCGCCTCGATCGTCGCGTTGAGCGCGAGCAGGTTCGTCTGTTCGGCAATGTCGCTGATGATTTGGACGACATCGCCGATCCTGTTGGCTGCATCAGTCAGGCTTTGCACCTTGTTGTTGGTGAGCACGGCCTGCTCGGCCGCCTGGTGGACCATGTCGTTCGATTGTCCGATGCTTTGGCGTATTTCGCGCACGGAGGCGGAGAGTTCTTCCGTCGCGGAGGCTACGGTTTGCACGTTAGTCGTCGCTTCTTCCGACGTCGCGGCGGCGGAGGCGGATTTTTTAGACGTCTCTTCCGCGGAGCCCGCCATGTCATTGGCTGCTATCTGCAGATTCTCTGCGGAGGCGAGAACTTCTGCGATAGTCGCGCCGATCTCCTTCTGAAAGCTGTCCGCCAGTTCTGAGAGGGCGCGTTTTTTCTCCAGCTCGGCGGCATGTTTTTGCTCCTCCTGTTCTTTGGCGAGCGTCTGGATTCTTGTGGCGTTTTGTTCAAGCTCGCGGTTCTTTTTTTCCGCCATGCGGAAGCTGCTGCGCATGAAGTTCCAGATGAAACAGCTGACGAGGATAAAAATCACAGAGAGGCCGTAGCCGATATATTTGAATTCCCGCACGGCCTTGTAGGCGGAGCTGTCATAGAATTCTGAATTCGGGAATCCGACCCAGAGCTCCCACTTGCTTCGCGGCGCTGTGGTTTTGATGGGCAGGACCTCTGAATAGATCAGTTTCGGATCCGGCGTTCCGGATGCAACGTAATCGCCGGGCTCGTTCACGGTTCCGCCGTCAATGCCGCCCTGGACATATTGATATGTCGTGTTGATAAGCGCGTAGTTCTTCGCCGGGAGCATGTTGCGGATAATGTTATTGCGGATGATCGCGGCGATTTCACCCTTGAAGGAACCGTCCGGCGCATAGAAAGGTACGCCGAACACGAGGCCGTCGCGGTCTTTGTCATTGCGGGTCTTGTCGTATTCCGTGTTGTCGCAGGTGATGACGGTCGGGCCGCCGATCATCGGAGGCAGGTTATCTTTTATCGTGTCGGCTGTCGGGTAGTGATCTCCCAGCCAGACCATTTGCTTGTGTTGCAGGTGATACTCGTATGTTTCGACTTCTTTGGGGAGGTTGGGGTCTTTTTTCTCCGCTGGCTCGGAAACGCCGGGCGGGTGCTCCGTGCCGTCGAACATGATGTCCGGCGCTTCGTGATGCTTGGTGAACGGATCGATGAGGTCCGCGTTGAGGGATTTCGGAACGATGTAAATCTCGGTCAGCGAAACGTTGCTGATAAGATTTTTATACATTTCGTTGATCGAGTTGTAGGCGTCGAGGCTAAGGTTTGTTGCGTGACGGTTGATGACCTTGACGCTGGGCAGGTAGCTGATGGTGCGGAGCCCCTGATAAATAAGCTTGAGGTTGTCTTCCATTTTTTGGGTTTGCGCGAGAGCCATCACATGGGAATTTTTCTTGTAGCTTGTGACGGCGCGGTGATAATCCGACACGCTTTTCATGTGAACAAGAAGCATGAACAGGATCCCGATCAGCGCGATAAGCGCATATCCTTTGCCGTCTTTTTTATCCATATAAAAGGTGCTGTCCTAGATAAGGCTAGAGTTTCGCGCTGGTTTCCATGAACGAGGGTTTCGCGCCCGCAAAAAAATGGAAACTTTGCGACGCGCAACCTTGCCCGGTTTACAGGCCGGGCTTGGGTTGCGGCGCCGGCGGTGACGGCGGCGTGAGCGCGCTAACGAGGAAATCTATGCCGTCTTTATAAGCCGCAACAGGCAGGATGTGGCCTTCTCCGGGGTATGTTTTCTCCGTGACGGGCACGCCTTTTTTCTTGAGCCTTTTGACGGAACGCTCATGGCGGATGCTGAGTTCTTCCGCCGCGCGCGCGAAGGCTTTCGAGAGCTTGCCTTTGCCTTTTCTCGGCGGAACGTTGAAGATATCGTCGAATTCTCCCATTTGCAGGAATATTTTTGGTTTTCTTCTGATCTTGGTGAACGGCGGAACCGTGCCGCCCGAGGAGACGACGGCGGCGACTTCGTTTTTCCCCGAGAGCGCGACTTGCAGGGCGACGATGGCGCCCATCGATATGCCGAAATAAGCAAGCTTGTCTTCTTTCAGGCCGCGTTTTTGCAGTTCGTCGCTGGCGAAGGCCTCGACCTTGTCGGCGATGGTGAGGCGGTTGAAGATGTGCGTCAGCCAGGCCTTGGCCTGAGGGGTGAGTGGCCCTTCATATGGAAACCACGTATAGCCTTTTTCTCCAGTGGAAAATTCCGGCGGCACTTCGAATTCGGTCGGAGCTTGCAAGGAGATGACGTCGGCGCCGGGAATCCTCCTTTGTATTTCATAGGCCGCTTCGTCGAAGTTTTTGGCGTTGTGCCCGACGCCATGCATGAAAATAACGAGGCACTCGGCTTTGCCGGAGGGGGCGGAGAAAAGTGCGTATTCAAATCCTTTGTTTTTATTCCAACTGGAAGAGCCCATTCAGATGATCCTCATTGGTTTCCGGACGATGTCTTTTGAGGAATCAAACTTAGTTCAAAAACCATCCCCTTAACAAGAAGTTTCTTACATCTTTGTGGAAAATGATTTTCCGCAACCGCAGGATGAGGCGGCATTTGGATTTTTAATTTTGAACGCCGCGCCCATCAGGCTTGTTTCATAGTAGATTTCGGCATTGTGCAGAAAGGGTAGCGAGTCCGCATCCGTGACCACGGTGTCGCGGAAAACCGCGTCGCCGTCTTCTTTTTTATCATCGAAATCAAGCTGGTATTTGAACCCGGCGCAACCGCCGCCGAGCACGGTTACACGCAACAGCAGGGCTGGATTGCCCTGTTGCTTGCGCATTTCGCCCAGACGTGCAACGGCGCTGTCCAATATTGTCATATTTAAATCTGTTGTCATGGCTGTTTTTTCCTTTATATGGGGAGAATAATATGGTTTAAAATCCTTGCAAATCAAGAATTTTCGAGAGGTTTTCATGGCCGCGCGCGGCAAGCTGAAACAGGCAGGGGTATCAAAGTCCAAGGCTTTGAAATCCGTACCAAAAGACGATCTGCGGGATTACATCGCCGATGATGGCCTGGCGGTTTATGCCGCAAGGCCGCAAGACAGCCGCGGGCGCTTTTACCCCGAAGTGCCAAGCAAGACGCGTGGCGCGTTTGAAAGGGATCGTGACCGCATCATCCATTCCGCCGCGTTCCGCCGGTTGAAATTCAAGACGCAAGTGTTCGTCTATCACGAGGGCGACCATTACCGCACGCGCCTCAGCCACAGCATCGAAGTGGCGCAGGTGGCGCGTTCGCTGGCAAGATTGTTGCGCGCGGATGAAGACCTCGCCGAAACCTGCGCGCTGGCGCACGACCTTGGCCACACGCCGTTCGCCCACGTCGGCGAAGACGCTCTGAAAGAATGCATGCAGCCATACGGCAACTTCGACCACAATGACCAGACTTTGCGCGTCGTGACGCTGCTGGAGAAGAAATATCCGCATTTCGACGGGCTGAACCTGACGTGGGAATCCCTCGAAGGCCTTTGCAAGCATAACGGGCCGGTGGTCAAAAAAGGCAGGAAGACGAAGTTCGAGATCACGCTCGGGAGCCTCAAGGACGAGATGGACCTGATGCTCGATACCTATGCGGGAATAGAGGCGCAGATCGCGGGCCTCGCCGACGATATCGCCTACAACAGCCACGATCTCGACGACGGCCTGATGGCTGGCGTCTTTACGCTGAAGGATCTCGAAGAAGTGGACTGGGTGGGCGAGATCATCCGAAAGAAGCGCAGGGAATATCCGGATACGGAAGAAAAGCTGATCGAGCAGGAAGTCGTGCGCGACGTGATGGGAACCTATGTGCTTGATGTGCTCGACGAAAGCCGCCGCCGCATTTCGGCCTTGAACCCATGTTGCGCCGACGACATCCGCCACGCCAAAACCGCCAGCGTTTCCATGTCGGAGACGATGAAAAAGCGCGACAGTTCGCTGCGCGCGTTCCTCTGGGCGCATTTTTACCGGCACCACCGCGTCAGCCGCATCCGCCTGACGTCTTTCAAGATCGTGCAGGATCTGTTCGGCGCTTTCATGGCGAACCGCCGCTGCCTGCCGCCGGAATGGCTCGGTCGCGCCGAAGCCGCGCCCAAAGGCTGGAAAGCGGAGACATGGCGGGCGCGTTGCATTGCGGATTACATCGCCAGCATGACCGACCGTCTGGCGATTTTGGAGCATAAAGAGATGTTTGATGCGTATCAGGTGATCAGATGAATATTTTCAACCGTTACAAGGAAGAAGTCTGCCGCGTGCTGGAAGACATGGTCAAAGCGGGCGAACTGCCCGACGGCCTCGACATGACGCGCGTCAAGGTCGAACCGCCGCGCGAAGCGGCGCACGGCGACATGGCGACCAACGCGGCGATGGTGCTGGCCAAACCGGCGGGCAAAAACCCCCGCCAGCTCGGCGAAACGCTGACGCAAAAGCTCAAACAAATTCAAAGCGTCGCCGAGGCGTCGGTCGCGGGGCCGGGCTTCGTCAACTTCCGCCTCGCCAATACCGAGTGGGCGTCGATCGTGCTGGATATCCTCAAATCCGGAACGGCCTATGGCGCGAGCCAGATGGGCGCGCATGAAAAGGTCAATATCGAATACGTCTCCGTCAACCCGACGGGGCCGATGCACGCGGGCCATATCCGCGGCGCGGTGATCGGCGATGCGCTGGCGGCGCTGCTCGAAAAAGCGGGCTACGACGTGACGCGCGAATATTACTTCAACGACGCGGGCACGCAGGTCGACGTTCTCGCGCGCACCGCGCACTTGCGCTACCGCGAGGCGCTGGGCGAGAACATCGGCGAGATACCCGAAGGGTTTTATCCCGGCGAATACATGAAGGACGTCGCCGCCGCGCTGGTCAGGCGCGATGGCGACAAATGGCTCGGCAAGGATGAAGCCGAATGGCTCCGCCCGATCCGCGATTTCGCCGTCGGCATCATGATGGAAGAGATCAAAAAAGACCTCGCGCTCATCGGCATCGAGCATGAAGTCTTTTCCAACGAGCGCGAGATCGTCGAAGGCGGCACGCTCGAAAAAGTCTTCAATGCGCTGACAGATATGGATTTGATCTATCAGGGCACGCTCCCGCCGCCGAAAGGCAAAGAGATGGAAGACTGGGAACCGGCGGAGCTGACGCTGTTCCGCTCCAGCAAGTTCGGCGATTCATCCGACCGCCCCTTGAAAAAGCGCGACGGCACCTGGGCCTACATCATGCCGGACATCGCCTATCATTACGATAAAATCCGCCGCGGCTACAAATGGATGATCAACGTCCTCGGCAAGGACCACGGCAACTATCTCGACAAGATGCGTCCCGCCATTTCCGCGCTCAGCGACGGCAAGGCGAAGATCGACGTCATCTTTTGCGGCATGGTGAAAGTCCTGAAGAACGGCGTGCCGGTCAAATTCTCCAAGCGCTCGGGCAACATCATCACCTTGCGCGAGATGGTGGAAGAAGTGGGCGCGGACGCGGTCAGGTTCTTCATGTTGTCGCGCACGCCGGACAGCGAGCTGGAATTCGATTTCGCCAAGGTCGTCGAGCAATCGAAGGACAACCCGGTCTTCTACGTGCAATACGCGCACGCGCGCTGCCATTCCGTCTTCCGCAACGCGAAGGCGATGTGGCCGGACGCGGATTTTTCGGTGGAGGCGTTGCTGATGGCCGACATGAAACGTCTTGATACCGAAGACGAATTGAAGCTCATTCGCGCGATGGCGGGCTGGCCGCGGCATCTCGAAGCCGCCGCCGAAGCGCATGAGCCGCACCGGGTCACCTTCTATTTGCAGGAACTGGCGGCGGAATTTCACTCGTTCTGGAACAGGGGGCGGGATGATGCCACGCTCCGCTTCCTGATCGAGAACGACAGGGAACTGAGTTTCGCAAGACTTGCGCTGGTCAAGGCCATGGCGACTGTGATCGCTTCCGGCCTTGCGGTGATGGGCGTAGAACCCGTGGAGGAAATGCATGGCTGAGAACAACGAAGGCAATATCGGGCAAGATGAAAACATAGGCTCTTTCTACATGGGGCGCATGCGTCCGCCGCCGGAGCCGAAGCGCTTTCTGCCGCCGGGCGTGTTGACGCTCCTCGCGCTGGCCGTGCTGGGCGGCATCGTCTGGTACGCCTATCCGCGCGGCGCGCGCAATGCCGACGTGCCGGTCATCCGGGCGAACAACGCGCCGATCAAATCCGCACCCGCCAGCCCTGGCGGCATGAACATTCCTTATCAAAACAGCACGGCCTTCAACCCGCTGGTCAAAGGCAGCGGCAAGGCGGCGGAAAAACTCACGCCGCCGCCCGCGCAGCCTGTCGATAAAACCGCCGCCATCGCGGCGTTGCAGTCGAAAATGTCCGCGCCCGCCAAGCTTGACATGGACGTGAAGAAAATCGGCAACGGCGTCGAGGAACTTGTGCCGCCGCCGCCTGTGGCGCGTCCGCCGGTCACTGTCGCATCCCTCGCTCAGAAAAAGGCGGAGACGCCGAAGATCGTGTTTGCAGCGCCCGCGAAAGCGCCGGTCAAGGTAGCGGTCAAAACCGAGGCCAAAGCCGCCGTCGCGAAGAAGACGGCCGCTGCCAAAACCATCGCCGCCAAAACCGTAACGCCCGTCGCGGACGCGAAAGACTTCATGGTGCAGCTCGGCTCCTACCGCGCACGCGCCGATGCGAAGGCTTACTGGGAGCATACAAGGCCGAAGTTCGTGTCCGCGCTAAGGCATCTTGATATGCGCATCGTCAAGGCGGACATTCCCGGACGGGGGATTTATTACCGCTTGCAGGCGGGGCCGGTCGCCAAAGATAAAGGTGATGCGATTTGCGCGAAGATCAGGGCGGGGCATCGCCCGTGCATCCTTGCAAGGCGGTAAGGTCATGCCGCAACTGACGGAACTGAAAGCGATTGTCGTCGATGCTTCGGGCACGG
The DNA here is from genome assembly GCA_021845905.1 of Pseudomonadota bacterium. Classification (GTDB taxonomy): domain Bacteria; phylum Pseudomonadota; class Alphaproteobacteria; order Micavibrionales; family UBA2020; genus PALSA-926. The sequence goes on along the minus strand of JAJZVA010000011.1, from coordinate 82,837 downwards.
AGCTGACTGCCGAAGAACAAGAGCTTTTCAAATCCGAAAGGCCCGCGGGGTTCATCCTTTTCAAGCGCAACTGCGTTTCGAAACGGCAGGTGAAGGAGCTTGTCGCTTCCGTCCGCGCGTGCGTCGGGCGGGATGATTTGCCGGTGCTGATCGATCAGGAGGGCGGCTCGGTAGCGCGGCTGAAAGCGCCGGAGTGGACGGAATATCCGCCCGCGAAAACCTTCGGCGCAATGGTGGAGAAATCCGCCGATGAAGCTTTCTCCGCCGCGCGCGAAAACACATTGCGCATGGCGCGCGAGATGGCGGATCTCGGCATCACCGTGGATTGCGCGCCGGTCGTCGACGTGCCCGCGCCCGATTGCCACGCATTTCTCGCCGCCAGCCGCACCTACAGCGATGATCCGGAAGTCGTGGGCATGCTGGGCGAGGCGGTGTGCCGCGGGCTGCTTCAGGGCGGCGTGACGCCGGTCATCAAGCATATTCCCGGGCATGGCCGCGCGCGCGTGGACAGCCATCTGGCATTGCCGGTGACAGATGTTTCCCATAGTATTCTTTCGGCCTGCGATTTCAAGCCGTTCATGCATTTAGCTCGCTCGGATATGAAAACAGCACTTTGGGCTATGGCGGCGCATGTTGTATACTCGGCGCTGGATCCTGATTCTGCCGCCACTGTTTCAAAGCGCATCACCGACGAGGTGGTGCGAGGGGAAATCGGCTTTGAGGGCGTGCTGATCGCCGACGATGTCTCGATGAAGGCGCTCGGCGGCACGGTCGAAAGCCGCGTTGAAGCGACGATGGCGGCGGGGATGGATCTGACGATGATCTGCAACGCGCCTTTTGAAGACCGCGTGCGGGCTTTGTCCGCGGCGCCGCTCCTCTCGGCGACATCGACGGCGAGGATCGCAAAAGCGGAAGAACAGCGCGCCGCGCACGCGGCGGCCATACTGGAACAAAGACTGGGTACGAGATGAGCGAAGAAGCACCGGAATTTGAAGAAGACCTTTTGAAGGAGCGTAGCGAAAGCGAGCAGCTTTTGCTCTATCTCGGCGGCTTCGACGGGCCGATCGACATGTTGCTGTCGCTGGCGCGCGACCAGAAAGTGGACCTGACCAAGATTTCCATCCTCGCGCTCGCCAACCAATATATAGAGTTCATCGACAAGGCGCGGGATTTGCGCCTCGAACTGGCGGCCGATTATCTCGTCATGGCGGCGTGGCTCGCGTATCTCAAGTCGCGCCTGCTGGTGCCGAAGGAAGAAGAGCAGCAGGCCGAACCCTCGGCGCAGGAACTCGCAGAAGCGTTGCAATTCCAGCTCCGCCGCCTCGAAGCCATGCGCAAGGCGGCGAACGATTTGTTCCTCATGCCGCGTCTCGGTTACAACATCTTCGCCCGCGGCGCGCCGGAAGGTTTGCGCACGTCCTTCATTTCCAAATACGAAATGACGCTCTATGACCTGCTGACCGCCTATGGCGACATCAAACAGCGCCAGCAGAATTCGGTCTACAAGTTGAGCCCCGTCAAGCTGTTCTCGCTCGAAGACGCGATCACGCGGCTGGAATCCATGCTGGGCAAGATCCCCGAGGAATGGGTGTCGCTGTTCATGTTCCTGCCTGCAGGTCTTACCGAGAAGATCGTCAAACGTTCCGCCGTCGCCTCCACTTTCGGCGGCGCGCTGGAGATGGCCAAGCGCGGGCTGATCCGCATCCAGCAGGAAAAGAATTACGCGCCGATTTATATCCGGAAGCCGGATAAGGCGGACGAAGCGGTGGAAAACACGGATGCAACGGATATAAAAGAGACGAAAGAGGGCTAAGAGATGGCGAAAGCGAAAAAGAAAAGCGAGATCGTGGGCGAGGAAATCGCCGAAGTGGCGGAGTTGGAAGCCGCTGAAACGGCGGAGACGCTCGAATCCGGCGGGATCGAAGACGCCGATGAAGGCGTTGATGCCGATGCGCCTGAACTGGAAATGACGCAGGAGGACATTCGCCTTGTCGAGGCAATCCTGTTCGCTTCCGCCAATGCCGTTGACGTGAACACGATCGCCGAGCGTTTTCCGGCCGACCGCGTGTCGCTGATCCCGGAAATCCTCGAACATTTGCGCGAACAGTATGAGGTGCGCGGCGTCAACCTTGTGCAGCGCGACAAGCGCTGGGCGTTCCGCACCGCGCCGGAGCTGGCCGAACAGATGAAGCTCGAAAAGGAACAGCCGCGCAAATTCACCCGTTCCGCGATGGAGACGATGGCGGTCATCGCCTATCACCAGCCGGTGACGCGCGCGGAAATCGAAAATATCCGCGGCGTGGCGACCAGCCCGGGCGCGCTCGATACGCTGATGGAAGCGGGATGGATCAAGCCCGGCAAGCGCCGCGAGGTTCCGGGCCGTCCGGTCACGTGGCTCTCCACGCAGGCGTTTCTGGACCATTTCGGGCTTGAGCGTCTGGCGGATCTGCCGGGCATGGATGAGCTGAAGGCCGCGGGCTTGCTCGACAAGCGTCCGGCGATCGAAGCCATGCCGAACCCCGCCGATCTTTTTGACGGCGCCGGAGATGAAGAAGAAGATCCGCAGGCCGTGACGGATGAAGATTTGATCGGCGGCGGGGAAGATGATTCGGTTATGGAATCGGACGAAGACGATTATGACGCCGATGACGCCGATGATGACTTCGACGATGAAGAAGAGGATAATGAGGAAGAGGAGGACTAAACATGGATTTCAGCTTCGGACACATCCTTTTACTTGTCATCGTGGTTTTTGTCCTTTTCGGGGCAGGCAAACTGCCGACCGTGATGGGCGATCTCGGCAAGGGATTGCGTAATTTCAAAGGCGGGCTCAAAGGCGAAGACGCGCCGGATGCCGCGCCAAAGTCGAATGCCAGCACGTCAACCGACAATAACAGCAAGGCGGACTGACCTTGCTGGGCATTGATTTGCCGGAATTTTTGCTGATCGTCTTTGTGGCCGTTGTCGTTATCGGTCCGAAGGATCTGCCGCGCGCGCTTTATATGGCCGGAAAATTCATCAGGAAAATCAAGTCTTACACGACTGATATTCAGAAGACGCTTGATAAAATTATGGAAGAGGGCGAGCTCGACGATATCGTCCGCAATGCCAACAAACCCGGCGGGGAAGATCTGCAGAAAAACATAGAGCGCCAGATCGAGACGGAGCAAAAATCAAAATCTGATCCGGAAGATAAGAAGAATGGAACAGATGCTTGATAATCATAAAGAAAATACATCAGATGATAATTCGATGCCGGTCATCGCGCATCTCCTCGAACTGCGCCGCAGGCTGATTTATTGCTTCGCCGCCTACATCGTCGCCACGCTGATTTGCTATTATTTCGCGCAGGATATTTATGCGTTTCTGGTCAAACCTCTGGCCGTCGTTCTTCATGGGGAGAACAGAAAGCTGATCTATACCGGCCTGACAGAGGCTTTTTTCACCTATATCAAGCTGGCGCTGTTCGCGGGCGGCGTGCTGGCGTTTCCTGTCATCGCGATGCAGATCTGGCGGTTTATCGCGCCGGGGCTTTATAAAAACGAGCGGAGCGCTTTTCTGCCATACCTGATCGCGACGCCTGCGCTGTTCATCACGGGCGCGGCGTTCGTTTACTATCTGGTGATCCCGGCGGCGTGGAAATTCTTCGCCAGCTTTCAGATGTTAGGCATAGATAACAACGGATTGCCGATACAACTTGAAGCAAGGGTGGGGCAATATCTCTCACTGGTGATGACTCTCATCTTCGCTTTCGGGATTTGCTTTCAAATGCCTGTTTTGCTGACCTTGCTGGGGCGCGTGGGCTTGGTCAGCTCAAAAGCGCTGGTCGAGAAGCGGCGTTATGCCATCGTCGCTATTTTCGCCATCGCCGCCGTGCTCACGCCGCCGGACATCATGAGTCAGACATTGCTGGCCATTCCGCTCATGGGGCTCTACGAAATTTCGGTTTTTCTGGTGAAATTGTCTGAAAAAAAGCGTAATCTCAAAGAGTAAAGGTTTGGGGAAACCTTCCAACTTATAAATTTGAGAGCGCTATGTTCGATTTAAAGCTTATTCGGGAAACGCCCGACGTTTTTGATTCCGGCTGGAAACGCCGCGGCATGGAGCCGCAAACCGCAAAAATCATCGCGATCGATGAAAAACGCCGCGCCCTGATGACGGAGATGCAGGAGTTGCAATCCAAACGCAACGAGGCTTCGAAACAGATCGGCGCGATCAAGGCCAAGGGTGGCGACGTGGCGGCGATCATGCAGGAAGTCGCGGGATATAAAGAGCAAGTCCAAAAGCTCGAGGAAGAGACGAAAAAAGTCGATGACGAGATGAAAGACTATCTCAGCCGTCTGCCGAATATCCCCGATGAAACCGTGCCGGAAGGAGCGGATGAAAAAGCCAACAAAGAAATCCGCAAGCACGGCGAACCGAAACGCCTCAATAACGCAAAAGAGCACTTCGACATCGGCGAAGGCCTGGGTGGAATGGATTTCGAGACGGCGGCGAAAATGTCAGGTTCCCGTTTCGTGCTGCTGAAAAGCGGCGTGGCGCGGCTGGAACGCGCGCTGGCGCAGTTCATGCTCGATACCCACACGCAGGAGCACGGTTATACCGAAATGGAAGTGCCGTTGCTGGTGCGGCCCGAGGCGCTTTACGGCACTGGGCAGTTGCCGAAGTTCGAAGAGGACATGTTCAAGACATCATCCGGCCATTATCTTGTGTCAACGTCGGAAATCTCGCTCACCAATACGGTGCGCGAATCCATCCTCGATATCGGCGAGCTGCCGTTGCGCCTCACGTCGCTGACGCCGTGTTTCCGCTCCGAGGCGGGCGCGGCGGGCAAGGACACGCGCGGCATGATCCGCCAGCACCAGTTTTATAAAGTCGAGCTGGTCAGCATCACCGCGGCGGACCAGTCGAAGGACGAGCACGAGCGCATGACGGCCTGCGCCGAAAACATTTTGAAGAAGCTCGATCTCCCGTTCCGCACCATGGTGCTGTGCACCGGAGACATGGGCTTTTCCGCGCAGAAGACATACGACATCGAGGTCTGGTTGCCGGGGCAAAACGCCTACCGCGAGATTTCAAGCTGTTCCAACTGCGGCGATTTTCAGGCGCGGCGCATGATGGCGCGGGCCAAATCGGCGGGCGATAAAAATACGGCATATGTGCACACGCTGAACGGCTCCGGCGTCGCCGTCGGACGTGCGCTGATCGCCGTGCTGGAGAATTATCAGCAGCCGGACGGCAGCGTCTTCATTCCCGATGCGCTCAAGCCCTACATGGGCGGCATCGCGAAGCTTGAGGTTGCCGGCAAGAAAGGCAGGGTGGCCAATGCTTAAATTCCCGAAGAAGCTATCCGAGGCGCGGATCCTCATTTCCAACGACGACAGCATCCATTCCGACGGCATCAAGGTGCTGGAGGAAATCGCGCGGAAATTGACGCCGCACGTCTGGGTCGTCGCACCGGAGAACCAGCAGTCCGCGGCGGGGCATTCGCTGACCATTCACATGCCGCTCCGCGTCAAGAAATACGACGAGAACCATATTTCCGTTTACGGCACGCCGACCGACTCCGTCCTTGTCGGCTGTCAGATGGTCATGAAAAAGTTCCAGCCGGATATCGTTTTGTCCGGCATCAATCACGGGCAGAACACGGCGGACGACGTGACTTATTCCGGCACCATCGCCGCGGCGATCGAGGCGACGCTGATGGGCGTGCCTGCCATTGCCTTCAGCCAGGATTTCGACGAGCACGGCGGCAAGCCGGAGTGGGACATCGCGCGCAAATACGTTCCCAAAGTCCTTGCCGCATTCGAAGGCAGGGAGTGGGACAGCAACGTGCTGATGAGCGTCAACCTGCCGATGCACAAATCGGGCGTGACGCCCGAGATCCGTGTGCGCCCGCAAGGGCACTACAGCATCGAAGATCAGGACATGGTTGAAAAAATGGACCCGCGCGGGCGGCCTTATTACTGGGTCGGCGCGCCGCCGAAGCGCAACGAGCTCGACCAGACGATAGACGTCGGCTCGCTGAAATCCGGTCACGTGACGATCACGCCTTTGTCTTTGAACCTGACGCATCACCCGACGCTTGAATTTCTGGAGAAAATTTTTCAATGAGTCTTCTGGCGCGCAAGATCCGTTTGATCATGAAGCTCCGCAAGGCGGGGATTACGGACACGTCCGTTCTCGGCGCCATCGAACGCGTGCCGCGCGAGGCGTTCATTCCGCCGATGTTCCACGATCAGGCCTATGAGGACATCGCGCTGCCGATCGATTGCGGCCAGACGATCAGCCAGCCTTTGGTCGTCGCCAGCATGACGCAGGCGCTGAAGGTCAACGACCGCCATAAGGTGCTGGAAATCGGCACGGGTTCCGGTTATCAGGCCGCCATCCTTTCCAAGCTTTGCCGCCGCGTTTACAGCATCGAGCGGCACCGACCGCTTCTCGCGACGGCGGAAAAACGCCTGACGGATCTCAAGGTGCGCAACATCACCTGCAAAGCCGCCGACGGCATGAAAGGCTGGATCGAGCAGGCGCCGTTCGACCGCATCATCGTCACGGCCGCCGCCGCCGCTGAGCCGCCGGAGCCTCTTTTGGAGCAAATGTCGCTGGGCGGGATTTTGATCATCCCGATGGGGCGCGACAAGGCCAACCAGTTCATTTACCGCATCACGCGACTTGAAGAGGGATATCACTGCGAGCAGCTCATGCCCGTGCGTTTCGTTCCTTTGTTGCCGGAAGTCGCGCGCAACGGAACGGCCGCCAGGGAACAGGCCGACCCTTACGGTTTCGCGGCGGATTCTTTCGCCTTTCAGAGTTGATATGCGCGGCGGGGGATTTTTCCGTTTATTGACGTTGACGGCGCTGATGTTCTGCCTGTCGGGTTGTTACGGGCCGCCGCACAGGCCTGCGCCGGTCATTAATCTTGGTCTCGGTTCGGATTCGGCGACCGGCGCGATGATCGTCGGCGCGCATGACGATCTGTGGGATATTGCGAGACGCTATCGTCTGCCACTGCGCGGGATCATCGATCTCAACAATCTTCAGCCGCCATATGCGCTGCACGAAGGCATGCGGCTGAAACTTCCCGCGCCCGTCGATTACCGCGTGCGGCACGGCGACTCCCTCTACAGTATCGCCACCATGTTCGGCGTTTCAGAATCGCAAATGGTCGCGGTCAACAACATGCGCGCGCCTTATATATTGTATTCAGGCGAAGTCTTGCGCATACCTTCCGTCACGGGCATAGAGCCTGTGCGCGCCGTTCCGGAGCGGGTCGCCGAAGCGCGCCGGGCGCCGCGCGTGGAAAAAGAAAGATATTACAGGCCCGCGCGGCATCGCTATAGAATGCGCCCGGTCGCTCCGGAAAACTATGCCGGGCGCACGCCGTCAACCTTCATCTGGCCCGTGCGCGGCAGGATTATTTCCGCCTTCGGGCCGAAGAGCGACGGGCTATATAACGATGGCATCAATATCGCAGCGCCGCGCGGCACGCCGGTTGCGGCGGCGGCGGACGGCGTCGTGGCTTATGTCGGGAACGCTTTGAAGAGCTACGGCAATCTGGTGCTGATACGTCATGGTGGGGGCATGATGACGGCCTATGCCCATCTGGCTTCCATTCGCGCGAGGAGGGGCATGATGGTGCAAAGGGGCGAGGTGATCGGAACTGTCGGGTCGACGGGCGCGGTTTCGGCATCTCAGTTGCACTTTGAAATCCGCCGCGGCGCAAAGGCCTGCAACCCTCTGAGCTATCTCAGATAAACAAGCCCTTTTCAGCCTATGGAACGAAGGTGTCGTTGGAGGCGCCGGGCTGGGATGCCGAACCATTGCCGGACGTCGCGCCGGATGGAGCGGGTTTCTTCTCCGGCTTGTCGAGTTCCTGCGCCTTCTTGACGATTTGTTCCTGATGCCATTCTTCGTATATCGGCGATTGGGAGGCGTACGGCGGGGGCGGGTTTTGGACAAAGCGGTGGTCCTTGAGAATCCATTCAAGCGGCGGATTCTGGCTTTGCGGATCGAAGAACAGCGACAGGCTTTTATCTGATCTCGAAACGGCGATGGATTCGTCGCCGATATAATTCATCGCGACCGTGTAACGGTCGCCACTGCCGACGAAAATCGTTATGGGGCAACCGTGGGCGGAGCAGAAAAGGCTGCCTCTTTCTTCCAGGAAGAAGACGTCGTCTCCGCTTTTGCTGTCACGGCTTTGCGCGGTGTAAATGTGCGCTGAGGTATCTAGGGAAACGCCCGGGTGCTGTTGCATGTAGCTTCCGACGCGTTTTTGCATCGCGATCACGGACTGGAGCTTTTCTCTCAGGAACGGATAGTCGTTGATGAGCGTTTGCATGTTTTGCGCTTCGGTGAAGGAGATCATGCGCGCGTCCTTCAGGCGCTCTTGCTGCTTTTGCGCGAAGTTCCGCTGGGCGAGCTTGTAGCTTTTGAGAATCTCGCGCCAGTGCGGGCCAAAAGCCTGCCGGGCGTCCTGCGGGCTGATGGCGTTTGTGCCGGAATCATTGCCGTCGCCGAGTTGCGCGCGCGCTTCGTGCCACGGCGTCAGGGAACAGGCGAGCGACAGGGATAGAACCAGAGCGACGCGCGCTTGCTTGAGGAATGAGTGTTTTTTCGTTTTCTTTTCGGACATCGGATTTAAACCCTTTCTGCTCTTGAAAGCGCCGCTATTGCGGAGCGGATTGCGACATGTTGGGGTTCGATTGCACTTGAAGCTTCAACGCTGCGCGCGCGGCGAGGAGCGCGTTTATCTGCTCTTGAATCTGATATATATCCTGCAACTGAACCGTGGTGTAGGCGTCGACGCTGGCCTGTTCCTGCTTGAGCGCGCCGATGTTGTTTTGCACGCGGGTGAAATAGCGGGGATCGTAGAACCGTTCCTGCGTCATCGCTTTCATGATCTCGTTATAGCTGGGCGTGGCGGAGGCGCAGGGCGTGCCCGCCGGAGGACTGGACGAGCAGAGCGGGATGCCCGCGGCTTCGCGAATCTCGTCGATTTTATTGGCGATCGCCGTGTCGGTCACGGGCAGGGCCGCGCGCCGCGAGATAATCCCGCCGACGACGTCCGCGGCGATGTTGTTGATGGCTTCGAGGTGCTGGAGCCTGATGATATATTCCTGCCCCTGCGTCGTATTGATGAGATTTTGAGGCACCCTGTCCGCGATCGTGGGCTGGATCAGGTTTATCAAGATCGCTTTTGCCGCGGCGTAGTTATGCGGGTTGTTCATGTCTATCGTGTCCTGAAGCAGGAAGCTTTCGACGTCGATGTCCCCGTTCATGACGCCGCCGGCGGGCGCGGTTGTCGGATTCCCCGGGCAGGCGTTGATCGCGTCGTTCGTTTGCGGGTCGAAGAATTCATTGCAGTATTCCGTCCATCTTTGCGAGATGTCGTATGTGGCGTTTCTTCCCGGCGGCGTATACGTGGACGGGGTTCCGGTCGGCTTTTCGACAGCGCCCTGGGCGCGCCTTTCAAGATCCTCGATAAATCCCTGCGTCAGCGCGGTTGCCGTCATTTGCGTTTGCGTGAGGGCTTTGACGAACGATCCGGCGACGCAGGTCGACTGGTTCGGCGTGACGCCCTGGTGGGCCGAGAGATGCAGTTCCTGCTGGACACGCGCCGCTCTTGTCACATCAAGCGCGTCCATCATACGGCCCAGTTCCCACGTTTCGAAAATGCGGTAGGAATAGAGTTGCGACGTCATGTCTTTCAGCGCGGGCAGAAGGGAATTGTTCCACCAGTTTCTCAGGTAAGTGGGAAATTTGACGGCGGGCGGCGATGAAAGGCCGCAAGGGTTTTGGGCGAAGAGCCCCGTGAACACGGGGTCGCCGCAAGGCCCGGGCGGCGGTTTGGGCGCGGGCGGCGGCGCTGTCGGTGAATTTCCCGGACAGGACGGCGCCTGAACCGGGCATGTGGTGTCCGCCCAGGAAAGCCCCGTCGGAATGTAGGTGCTGTTGAAGTTGAGGAAGTACCGCGCGCACGATGTTCCGTAGGCGTCGGTGGTGTTGGCGCCTCCGGCGATCCACGCGATGGTGCCGGACGGGCCGCAGAGGTTCGCCGCGCCCAGCAACCCGGCCTGCGTGATCTTGTATTGTACGCCGCTGATGGTGATCGTTTTGCAAAGGTAGTTGCTTGCGCCTGCGGCGAGCAGGGCATTCCAGTTGCCTTGCGTGTAATTGAGGATGGCCTGATCCTGACACTGGCCCGAGTCCACCGAGAAATTGTAATTGCTGCCGCTGCATGTGTTGATGGCGGTTGTCAGGTTTCCTTTGCAGAATTGTATCCAGCCGCAACAGCCGATGGAGTTGCATCTGGAATAGCTGTCGCCGCTTTCCGCGGAGCCGAGCGCCCAGAAGAAATCGCCGATGCAACCGCTGCCGCCGCCGCATCCGGAAGCCGCGTTGCACTGTACGCCGGCCGTGGGACAGCTTTGCTGAGTGCCCTGAATGAGTGATGTGTAATAGCCGATGCCAAAGCCTGAGCCGCTTGACCAGCCGCCGCCGCCATCTCCAGTCGATCCACCGGGGTTGGTGGTCGGCGGCGGTGGCGGAGCCGCCGGCGTTCCCGAGCCGCCGCAAGAGGTTGTAGTCGTTGTCGGAGGTATGTATTGCGCCAGTGCTGAAGAGGAAAGGGCGAAAGAAAATAACGCGCAAAGGATAGAGACGCGGAAAATCCGCACAAGCAAAGCGCGGGGTGTAAGTTTTTCCCCTGCGGGAGATATAGGTTTCCCGTTGATGTTTCTATCTTGCATAAGCAAACAAACCCCGCATCCGCCGTATTTTATCAGTATAACATATTTTCAGGTTTTCAGGCATTTATTTAAAATTTTATGCGTCTTTCAGGGGCGTTTAAAGAGCAGTTTAAGTGTTTGTGAAATATGAGAAATAACATCTTCCGCGGTCAGGCCGGGGCCATAGGCTTTCGCAGCCGCGCCGTGCAGCCAGACGGCGGCGCAGGCGGCCATGAAAGGCGGCATGCCCTGCGCGATGAGTCCGGCGATCATTCCGGCCAGAACATCGCCTGACCCTGCTGTGGCGAGCGTCGGCGGCGCTCCTGTGTTGATGACCGTGCTGCCATCCGGTGCGGCAATAACGGTATCCGCGCCTTTGAGCAGGATGATGGCGCCTGCGGTTTCTGCGGCTTTGAGGGCGCGTCCGGTCTTGCTGCCTTCCAGCGCGCCGAAGAGTTTTTCGAATTCTCCTTCGTGCGGGGTGAGGACATATTGCGGCGACAGCTTGGCGAAAAGCTCTTGCGGATTGTCTTTGAATACCGTGAAGACGTCCGCATCCAGCACGCCGGATTTGTTGATGGAGAGCGTGGCGTTGACGGCATCGCGCAACCTCTCGTCGGTCCCCGCGCCGCAGCCAAGGAGAACGGCGTTTTTACGCTCGTCGCGCAGGAGCGCTTTCCATGTTTCGATGTCGTCGCATTCATCGACCATCAGGCTGGCGCGGTAACCGCTGTAAACCGCCCATGCTTTTTCGGGCGCGGCGATGGTGACGAGCCCTGCACCTGTCTTTTGCGCTGCGGCGGCGGCAAGACAAGCGGCTCCGGTGCGTTTCGCGCCGCCATAGACGAGCGCGTGGCCGCGCGTATATTTGTGGCTTTCGGCGTTCGGACGCGGAAAGTGTTTGAGCCAGAGGGCGGGCGCGTTTTCGAAGCAATGCGTTTCCAGCGCGGCGATCGTTTCATCCGTGATGCCGATGTCGATGACGCTGACCGCGCCGCAAAGGCTTTTGCCGGGCAACAGCACGTGCCCGTATTTTTTGCGGCAGAAGGTGGCGGTCAGGCGGGCTTTGAGCGCGGCGGGATCGGCCGCGCCGGTGGCGGCATCGACGCCGCTCGGAATATCGATCGCAACCACGGGAATTTTGCGTGTGCGGATCTTGTCGAACAGCAGGGCGAGTTCCGGCGCGAGCGCGCGTCCGGATTCCATGTCGAACCCCGTGCCAAACACGGCATCGACGACCAGCCCCGTTTTATGCACGGAGAGATTGGAATCCAGCGCTTCGATCTCGCCATCCCATTGTTGCGCGGCGAGGAGGGCATCGCCTTTGAGTGCATCCCGCTTCACCATGCAGGCGACGCGCAGCGGCCAGCCGAGTTTCTTAAGGTGCTGGGCGACGATGAACCCGTCGCCGCCGTTATTGCCCGGGCCGCAAAGCACAAGCACGGGGCGCGGCTTGAACGTCTTTGCAATCGTTTCCGCAGCGGCAACGCCCGCTGCCGTCATCATTTCAAAGCCGGAAACGCCTTGCTCGGTGGCACGGGCTTCCGCCAGCTTCATTTCCGCCGCATTGAGAATTTCAAACATAGCGCGTCATTTTAAAGCAATACGCTTTGAAAGAAAGATGTAAATAATATTCATATTCCGTGGTTCTTTGACGGATCTTGGCTTTACCGCAGGCAGGCTCTTCGCTACCCTGTAGGCATGAAAAAAGAAGATGTTTCAGATGCCGATCGCGCCCTTGTCGCCGCCGCCGCCGCCGCGGTCAAGAAGACTGTCCGGCAGCCGTTCGGCGATACATCGCCCGCGCTGGTCGGGGCGGCCGTCCGGCTGGATGACGGCAGTATCGTCACGTCCGTAAATCTCATTGCCGACGTCGGCGGATTGTCGATTTGCGCCGAACCCATCGCCATCGCCGAAGCGGCGCGGCAACCGGATAGAAAAATCACCGAAATCGTCGCCGTTTATCACGTGCCTGGTGAGGAGCCGCGGGTCGTCTCGCCGTGCGGGCGGTGCCGCGAATCGATCACGGATTACGCACCGGATTGTTCCGTCATTTTGCGCGCGCCGGGCACGGCTGATATTTTCAAAGTCAGGGCGGCCGACATCTTGCCGCTGAAGTATGCCGAATACTGGCGGGGCGGCAGGCTTATCTGACCTTTTTAGGCCGCCTCAAGCTCTTTTTTGCGTGCTTTTTCGTCATTTGAAGCAACATCGAGCTTCACGGCGTGTTTCGCTTCTTCCTTTTGCGGCGCGTCGTCCTTTTTGACGGAGGCTATGAAGTTATTCACTTCGTCCTTGAGCTTTCCCGACTGCTCGGAGAGGCCTTTCGCAGCGGTCAGCATCTCCGCCGCCGCCATGCCGGTGCTTTCCAGCGCCTTGCTGACATCGGTGATGTTCTTCGAGACCAGCAGCGTCCGCGAAGCGGCTTCCTGCACGTTGCGCGAGATTTCCTTGGTGGTCGCGCCCTGCTGCTCGACCGCCGCCGCGATGGAGGACTGGATGTTGTCGATGCGCTCGATGGTGTTGCCGACCTTGTCGATGCTGCCGACGGCCGTATGCGTGGCGTTTTGAATGTCGGAAATCTTTTGCTGGATTTCCTCCGTGGCTTTCGCGGTCTGGCTGGCGAGGCTCTTGACCTCCGAAGCCACGACGGCAAAACCTTTGCCGGCATCGCCCGCGCGTGCCGCCTCGATCGTGGCGTTGAGGGCGAGCAGGTTGGTCTGCGCGGCGATTTCAGAGATCAGGTTGACGACATGGCCGATTTTCTCCGAGGCTTCGACCAGTTCCTGCATCTGCTGATGTGTCAGTTTCGCGTCGCCCACCGCTTCCGCGGCGATGGCGGATGCTTCCTGCACGCGGCGCGAGATTTCGCTAATGGAGGCAGACATCTCTTCCGTCGCGGAGGCGACGGTTTGCACGTTCGACGAGGCTTCGTTCATGGCGTCTGCAACGGCTTTTGCCTGACGGGTCGTGGATTGCGCCGTGGCGGACAGCGAGTTTGCTGAATTGCTCATTTTCGTCGCCGAGGTGCCAACCACGTTGACGACCGAGCCGATGGAGCTTTCGAAACTATTGGCCAGATTGTCCATTGCGCGTTTTTTCTCGTGTTTGGAGCGCTCTTCGTTGATTTTCTGTTCTTCCTCCAGGCGTATTTTCTCGATGGCGTTTTTCTTGAAAATTTCCACTTTGCGGGCCATGCTGCCGATTTCCGTTCCCTGTTTCACGTAGGGAACGTCAAGATCGAGCTTGTTTTCCGTGAGGCAACGCATGACTTCACCCAGCACGCGGATAGGCTTCGTGGCGATGTGGTAAATGATATAGGAGGCCAGAATGTTGAGGGCGATGCTGATGACGATCTGCAACTCCAGATCCATGAACAATCCCCGGCTGTGGACGGCGCCCAAAGTATGGTGAATATGCAGGTATGATTTGACGCCGAAAGCGATGCCGACCAGCGAAAGGGTGATGGCGATGGTTTGAAGACGGACGGACAAGCTCCTGCTGAACCTTTTGATATCCATGATGGGTATGCACCTTTTCCTTGTTAGTCAAAGCAAACACAGCCCATCATACTCGGGTGTGATTTAACATTTTCTTAATGCAGGCTGTCGGAAGCCTCTCCGGGCAAGAAGAATAAGCATTTATATTTACATAATAATATATTTTATTAAATAAAATCATGCATATATTATTTTTTTATCGGAAACATTTGAAAAATTTCTCATTGAGGGATAGATTCTGCCGACAATTCACAAAACACAAAAAGTAGCCACAAAAATGAATAGCAACGATAACCAACTTTATGTCGTGCAGTGCACGAAAGAGAATCTTGAAGACGTCCACTGCATGCTGGTGATGTCGTCGCGCGTCCTTGATGTCGATTTTGTCAACCACTGCATCAAGACGCCGTCCATCGACAATCTGACCAAACGCCGCCTGAGCGATGCCGGCGCCAGCTTCTGGCAGGAAACCAGCAGTGCTGTTACAAGCCAGACCCCTGTTCGTCGCCGGATCTGAGCCTCGCTCTTCCAAATTCGACAAAGCAGACAGCGCATGGCCTTGCCCGCTTGTTTCGGGGTATATTGACGATAAAAGGGCATGTCCGTGGAAACAATGGAAAATTTGATTATTTCCGTCAGCGCGGCGGATAAGGGACAGCGTCTCGACAAGGTACTGGCCGCGCATGCGCCGCAAATTTCACGCGCGCGGTTTCAGGCGCTGATCGCGGCGGGGCATGTTTCCTGCGCTGGCAAAACGCTCGATGACGGCGCTTATAAAGTGAAGGGCGACGAGGCATTCACCGTCGTCATTCCGCCCGCGGTCGAGGCGACGCCGCAACCGCAGAAAATCAAGCTCGATATCGTTTATGAAGACGACGATCTGCTGGTGGTCAACAAGGCACCGGACATGGTCGTGCATCCGGCGGCGGGAAACCATGAAGGCACGCTGGTCAACGCATTGCTGGCCTATTGCGGCGATACGCTTTCGGGCATCGGCGGGGTGAAGCGCCCGGGCATCGTCCACCGGCTCGACAAGGAAACGTCGGGTTTGATGGTCGTTGCCAAAAACGACGCGGCGCATCACGGGCTTTCGGAGCAGCTTGCGGCGCGCACGCTCAAGCGCACGTATCAGGCCATCGTTTGGGGGGACGTGTCGCCGGCGACGGGGCATATTGAAACGCAAATCGGCCGCAGCAAGACAAACCGCAAGAAAATGACCGTGCTGGCTTCCGGCGGCAAGACGGCAGTGACGGATTATAAAAAACTTCAAAATTTCGGCCTTATGGCGTCGCTGGTTGAATGTCGCCTGCAAACGGGGCGCACGCATCAGATCCGCGTTCATATGGCGCATATAAAACACTGGCTGGTCGGCGATCCGGTTTATGGACGCGCGTCGGCGCAGAAATTCCTGCGTCTCAACAAGACAGCTCCCGCCGTGACCGAGGCCTTGCTGGATTTTCCGCGGCAGGCGCTGCATGCCGCAGCCCTTGAATTTATCCACCCGATCAGCGAAACTAAAGTCAGTTTGGAATGCGCTTTGCCGGAGGACATGCAAAGGCTGCTCAGTGTTCTAAAGGAAACATAAACAGAAACGGTCGTATTGAGATGACGAATAACAAGCTATGGCGCGAACTGCTGCAGGGGCAGGAAGTCAACCTGCACGAGGTTGATCCCGGCTTGCACCGTGTGCGCGTCTGCATCGGCTGGGAAGCGCCGGAGGAAAGCCAGGGATTTCCAGTCGATCTTGACGGCAGTTGCTTCCTGCTTGGGCGCGACGACCGAGTACGCAATGACAAGGACTTCGTTTTTTACAACAACCTCGAGACGGACGGCGGGATCGTCAAGCATCACGGCGACACGCTGGAAGGCGGCGAGGGCGACCGCGAAACGATCGACATCGATTTAGAGGCGTTGCACTTCGATGTCGAGAAGGTCGTTTTCACCGTGACCATACACAATGCGGAGGAGCGGCAGCAAAATTTCGGGCTTGTCAAAAACGCCTACATCCGCATCGTCAACCTCGATACGCAAGAGGAGCTGGCGCGGTTCGGACTTACGGACGGCGCGGCGAGCGACAATGCCTATGTCTTCGGAGAAATAAACCGCATCGGCATGGGCTGGAAGTTCAAGGCCGTCGGGCAAGGCAGCAACGGCGGGCTTTACAAAATCGCGCGCGACTTCAACGTCAACGTCGCGCCGATGTGAAAAGCCATGGAAGAAGACGATCAAAAACGCGCGGCGAAGCTTCTCAAGCCCTATCGCAAGGAGATCAACGATATCGATGCGCGGATTCTGAAGTTGCTGGCGCGGCGTTTTGGCGTCGTGGCCAAGGTGGCGAAGATCAAGACGAAATACGGCTTGCCGTCCTTTCTGCATGACCGCGTGGAGGAAGTGCGCAATACGCGCGTTGCCGCGGGCAAGAAGCTCGGCCTCAACCCGCAGTTCCTCTATGCGCTTTATTCCGCCATTATTTACCAGTCCTGCGGGCTTGAGGACGAGATCAAGTCGAAAGCAAAAGTGCGCAAAAAATAAAAAAGCCCCCTGAGCTGGGTTTCTTTTGCATTTATGCATTAAACGCAGAGGCTGGCGATTTTCGGCGCACCAGCTTTTTTCAACGCTTCTGCATCTTTTTCATTTTTGAGCGCGGCTGGAATGAAGGAGGCAACTGTTTCTTTTTGTTCAACGCGTAAAAAGAGATCGGCGGTGATTTCACTCAATTCAAGATTTTTCTTCAGAAAACTGTGGCTGTGATTGAGGCCGAGGGTGCTGTCGTGCATAAAGTCGAGGCTTTCAGATGCAACTTGTTGAAGCAGACTTTGGATTGATTTCATCTCTTCAGGTTTCACGCTTTCTAAAATTTTCTGTTGAATCTGTACGTCCTGCTCAAGGGCGGACTCTACCGCCTTTCTAAATTCTATGCTGAGCTCGACCAAGCGTTCGAGTTTTTTGTTGGCCAGGTGAAATTCAATCTGGCGTTTCAGTTGTTCATCCATGGTAATGTCCTTTTTGTTTACATGTGCTGTGCAATTGTTATAAAAGTAATGTATGACAATGTATGCGCAATTAATTATTACGTCAACTAAATTATTATAAAAAATTCATTTAAATTCCAATATCTTAAATTATCATGGGGCATGGATAAGAATTTAGAATGCATGAATGGAAAGTTGGATGGTCTTGCCGCACGGCAAGTGGCGTTTTCGGTTTTGAATGATATTTTCTTTCACCGCCGTAGTCTTGATGAAGGGTTGGCTGCCGCGCGCGGCTTCGATCGTCTGGCGGGGCGGGACCGCGCCTTCGTGCGGTTGCTGGTCGCCGTTGTTCTCAAGCGCGCGCGACAGATGGATGCCGTGCTGGCGCATTTTTTGCACGAGCCTCTCGATGCGCTGAAACCGGCAACGCTCGCCAATGTTTTCCGTCTCGGCATCGCGCAACTCGTTTTCCTCGGCACGCCGGAGCATGCGGCGGTCAACACGACGGTGGAGCTGGCGGCGGCGGAGAGGATGGCGCACCAGAAAGCGCTGGTCAATGCCGTGATGCGGCGCCTTGCGCGCGAGGGTTTTCCCGACATGACAGACCGCGACGCCGGAAAATTCAACACGCCGGAATGGTTGTGGCACGCATGGATGAAAGATTACGGCGTCGAGACGGCGCTGGATATCGCGGCGGCGAATTTGAGCGACGCGTCGCTGGATATCTCGGTGAAAAGCGATGCGCAACGCTGGGCGGAAAAACTCGGCGCGATACTGCTCCCGACCGGAACTTTGAGGAAACCCGTCGGCGGCTTTATTCCCGATATGACAGGCTATGCGGAAGGCGCGTGGTGGATTCAAAACGCGGCGGCAGCGCTGCCCGCGAAGCTGCTCGGCGATGTGAAGGGCAAAACGGTTGTCGATTTGTGCGCCGCGCCCGGCGGAAAAACGGCGCAACTCGCAAATGCTGGCGCGAAAGTGACCGCTGTCGACCGTTCCGCACAACGCATGATGCGCTTGAAAGAAAATATGCAACGTTTGCATTTCGATGATGTTGAAACAGTGATCGCCGACGGCGCGACGTGGAAACCGCCGCAACTCGTCGATGCCGTCCTGCTCGATGCGCCCTGCACCGCGACGGGCACGATCCGCCACCAGCCGGACATTCTTCATCTCAAGGAACCGAAAGATCAGGAGAAGCTTGTCGTGCTTCAGCGCCGCCTGTTGCTGAACGCGGCGGAGATGCTGAAGCCGGGCGGCACGCTCGTTTATTGCACATGTTCGCTTCAGAAAGCCGAAAGCGAAGAGCAGGCGGAGTGGGTTTTGTCGCAAGGGTTGCCATTGCAACGCCTGCCTGTGACTCATAATGGGATTCCAGAACTCAAAGAAATGATCGCTGAACGCGGCGAAATCCGCTGTTTGCCGAATCAGTGGAAGGATTTTAACGGAATCGACGGTTTCTTTGTTGCCCGATTCGCCAGAGTCTGATATAAAATTCTTATGAGTCAAGGGGTTCGCATAGCGCCATCCATATTGTCGGCGGATTTTTCAAAGCTCGGAGAAGAGGTCCGCGCCGTGGACGAGGCTGGCGCAGATTATATTCACATCGATGTGATGGACGGACATTTCGTGCCGAACCTCACCATCGGTCCCGTCGTCGTCTCCTCGATTCGCAAGGTCTCAAAAAAGATTTTCGACGTGCATCTCATGATCGCGCCGGTCGATCCTTTCATCGAAGGCTTCGCGAAAGCTGGAGCGGACATCATCACGTTTCATCCGGAGGCGGGCGCGCATCCGCACCGCACCGTGCAACTCATCAAGTCCTTCGGCAAGAAGGCAGGCATTGCGCTCAATCCCGCGACGCCCGTCGACGTGCTCGATCATCTCCTGCCGGAGATCGATCTGGTGCTGGTCATGACGGTCAATCCGGGATTTGGCGGGCAAAAATTTATTCCTCTGCTCGACAAGATCAGGGCTGTGCGCGAACGCATAGGCAAGTGCGGCCGCGCGATTGATCTGGAAGTCGACGGGGGCATAAACGCCGAAACGGCACCGGAAGTCATCCGAAATGGGGCGGATGTGCTTGTGGCAGGCACGGCGATCTTCAAAGAAAAAGACTATAGAGAGGCGATACAACGTCTCCTTAACTAAACTTTGGGGAGCCGCGGGAATGGGCCTGCGGCTGACGATATCAAGGGGAGTGTTCTCCGGCGGGGGCCGGAGGGCAAAATGAACGGATGATACTGACTGAAACCGGCCTTGTCTTTCGGGGCGTGAAGCCATTGTTGCGTCTGGGTTCCATCACGAAAGACATGGCGTTCGGCGACTTTCTTCCGCAACTGGCTCTGGCGCCGCGCGTGCCGGACCAGTTGCGGACCATTCCTCCCGATGCCTGGCCGGGCGATGCGGCACGCGGGCGTGACATGGTTTCCGGGCTTTTCAGCTTTGCCGGTCAGGCGATCGAAAAAGAAAATTTATCGTGGGCTCCTGAAGGCGCGACGGAGGAGTGGATTGCCGCGTTGCACGGGTTCGAATGGCTGCGCGACCTGCGCTCCGTGGGCGGCGAGCGCGCGCGGCGCATGGCGCGCGAGATGGTCGCCTTGTGGATCGAAACCTATCCCAAATTCGAGCAGATGGCGTGGCGGGCGGACATCACCGGCGCGCGTGTCGCTTCATGGATCGCGTTTCATGATTTTTTCTGCGCGACGGCAGATGAAACGTTCCGCAAGAATTACTTTTCCAGCCTTGCGCGCCAGACGCGTTATCTTGCGAAAGCCTTGCCCGGCGCCCTTACGGGGTTGCCGCTGATGCATGCGCTCCGCGGCCTTGCTTATGCCGGCCTTGCGATCGAAGGGGGCGAGACGCGTCTGGAACAGGCTTTTGCGCTCATCATCGGGCAGATCAAGGAGCAGATTTTGCCGGACGGGTCGCACATTTCGCGCAGTCCGCAGCAGACGTTCGCTTTCTTGCAGTGCCTTGTGGATTTGCGCACGGCGCTGATCGCGGCGAAGTTCGAAATGCCCGAAGAATTGCAGCATGCGATCGACAGGATCACGCCTGCGGTCAAGTTCTTCCGTCATGGCGACGGAACCCTTGCGCAATTCAACGGCGGGCAGGAGGGGAACGCGCATCTTTGCGACGTGACGCTGATGCGTTCCGCCGCGCGGGGCAGGGCGATGAAATCCCTGCCGCAGGGGGGCTACGAGCGCATTTGTCAGGGACGCTCCAGCCTGATCATGGATACCGGCGTTCCGTTGTCTTCCGGTTACAGCGACCGCGCTCATGCGGGGTTACTGAGCATTGAATACTCTTACGGACGCGAGCGCGTGTTCGTGAACTGCGGCACGTCAGGCGTCGATGGAAAGTGGCGGCGCGTCCTGCGCTCCACGCTTGCGCATTCGGCGCTGGCCGTGGACAACCGTAATGCCTGTCCGCTCGACGGCGAAAGCCCGTTGTTCAGCTATCCGCATGTGCGCGCCAGCCGTCAGGAAAGCGCCGACATGGCTTTAATAGAAGCCTCTCATGACGGCTATGCGCCGCGCTTCGGGTTGAATTGCGTGCGCCGCGTGCAGTTGCAGGATACAGGAGAGACGTTGCGCGGGGAAGAGCAGCTCGCGGGCCGCACGGGCGTGCCGTTTGCCGTGCGGTTCCACCTGCATCCCGATATCCATGCCTCTCTGGAAGGCGCTGCGCTGGTGCTTTGCTCCAAAAGCGGCCTGTGTTGGCGGTTCAGCGCTTCGGGGGCGGACGTTTCCATCGAGGAGAGCGTTTATGTCGGGTCGGATGAAAATCCCGTGCTGACATTGCAAATCGTTTTGTCAGGTCGCACGGGCATGTCGCCGACGACGGTGCGCTGGGAAGCGCGGCGCGAGATCATCTAGCGTTAAAATCTATCGTTCCTGCGGGCAGGCGTGCGACAGGCGTTCATATTCCTGGCGCGTATCGATTTTCATTTGGCGGATCTTGCGCGTGCGTTGCAGCGCGGCGGTTATTTTTTCAATCGTGCGCGAGAGCCTGTTTGATATTTTTTTCTGAAACGCATCGACTTCTTTTTTCCTGACGGGTCTCGGATCGTGTTGCGGCGCGAGTGCGGCTTCGGCCGAAGATCTTATTTCCGGCAGGAATTCGTTGATGCTGCTTAAGTCTGCGCCGACATGGCGCATTTCATGCGCGATCGTCTCTTTATACCGGCAGCTGCCCGGAGGGGCTTTTTTACTAATATAAATGACGGGCGTGTAGGTGACGCTGATGCGGGCGTTTTTCGTCCACACGCAGGCGCTGTCGCGCATTACTTGCTCTTCGTCCGTGAAGTTGAGGCTGTATTTGATCTTGAACGTGCCGCTGGTCAGTCCGTCGACCTCGGGGAACGCGCCGCCGTAATCCGGCGAGATGGACTTTTTGCGCAAGGACATCATGCGGGTGGGCGGCTGTCCGGTGCGGATTTGCGGCGGGTTGTCGTGAAAAATCAACGTCACGGGCGGCGCATGCGGCTGCGCGCAGGAAAAAATGCCCGCGAACATCCGCCCTGCCGACAGGGTCAGGCTCATGTCTATTTTTCCAGCTTGGCGAGATCCGCCAGAACGTTGCCGCTGTGCGTGATCGGGTTTACCTTGACGTAGACTTTGCGGATGACGCCTTTGGGATCTATCAGGAAGGTGTTGCGCTCAGACATGACATGTCCCATGAAGGTCATGAGCGAGCCGTATTCTTCGCTGACGGCATGGGTGGTGTCGGCGAGAAGGTCGAAGTGCAGGCCGTCTTTCTCCGCGAAGATTTTGTGAGACGCGGCGCTGTCAACGCTGATGCCGAGGATGACGGCGTTTTCGGCTTTGTATTTGTCCAGATCGCGCTGGAAGTTGTGCGCCTCGATCGAGCATCCGGGCGTGAGGTCTTTCAGGTAAAAATAAAGGACGACCCATTTGCCGCGGAATTGCTTGAGGGAAATTTTATCGCCTGCCTGATCGGGGAGCGTAAAGCCGGGCGCCTGCATGCCGGCTTGCGGCATCGCCGCAGCCTGTGCCGGTTTGGAAAGAAAAAGCGCCGCAAACGTCACGAGCAAAGCTATCGCGATGTGTTTTGTTTTTTGCATGGTGTCTCCTGCTGTTCTGGGTTTTTTATTTAGTAACATTCCGGAAGGGACGAGTCATGCATGAAAAGGCTGCTGAAAACATAATCCGGCAAAAATGCCTGTGTTTTTAAAGGTAAAAGACCTTAAATATTTTTAATGCGCGCGCCATATCCGGACATGACGGGCGCTGTCATGCTGGAAGTATGGTTGCCGTCAGGGCAACGGTGAAATAAAGGAGAAGAAAAATGAAAAAACAATGCAAACGCGCGCGGGCCGTATTTGTCATGGCGGCAGTTATCGGATTGACGGGAATGTTCTCCGGCACGGCGCGCGCGGACGATGACGGCTGGCGCCATCATGAAAGGTACGAACATCAGAGATATGTTCGAGAGCATTACGACCATGACGCGCGTTGGCGCTATCAACGCCCCGTCGAATACCGTCACTATTATTACGACAGAGACGGGCGCCTTGAGGTTTTTTACAGCCCTGCGCCGCCGGTGATTGTCGAGCGCCCCGTGGCTCCGTCCGGGTTCAACATCGTGATTCCGCTCGATCTGCGTTAAGACGTCAGGACACGCCGGGCGGGAATATGTCTTGTTGCGGCTGATCGTGCAGGGACTGAAAAAGATGGACCATCGCGGCGATGCCGATGAGCGGCGCCGCGAGGTTCAGAAACGGCACTGTTGAAAAAAAGCTGATCGACACGCCGATCATGAGGATGGAGTAATGCGCCTTTTTTTTCAGCACATTCGCTTCCGCGACGCTGACGCGCCGTCCCGCGATCATGCGGAAAAACTGCATGCCGAGCAGATATCCGTTCATGCCGTAATAAACGACGATATAGACGGGCGGGATCAGCCATAGCGCGAGGCAGAGGATGTTCAGCACGATGGCTTTGATCGAGAATGTGATGTCGTGCATGACGGTCGGCCAGAAAGGCGGCTCGGGCGGCTTGAGATGCGGGTAGTCCTCTCTTTCTATGATGTTCGCGATCTGGTCGTCGAAAAAGCTGATCAGGATAGGATATAAAAGCGGAAAGAGAAACCACGCGACAACCACACCGCCCATGCTG
The DNA here is from genome assembly GCA_021845905.1 of Pseudomonadota bacterium. Classification (GTDB taxonomy): domain Bacteria; phylum Pseudomonadota; class Alphaproteobacteria; order Micavibrionales; family UBA2020; genus PALSA-926. The sequence goes on along the minus strand of JAJZVA010000011.1, from coordinate 59,489 downwards.
GCGACGAGGTGCATCATGAAGCCCTGCGTGCTCGCCGTTCCTATATAAAGGCCGACAAGTCCTGAAAGGCCCCACGCCAGCGCGCCCCAGCCGATGACGTAAGCCAGCAGGCACAGCAGGAAAAGCTTGAGAATGCCCGGCAAAAAGAGATTGCGCAGCGCTTTTGCCAGTATTTCAACGATCATCGGCTTTACTCGTTGGCGGCGAGGCGGCTCTTCATTTGGGCGATGACGCCTTTGACGCCGGATGCGCTGGCGGCGGCGCCGAACTCGGAGCGCAATGTCACGAGCAGACTGACGCCGGCCACTCTGATGTCATGCACCTGACAGGAATGCGGCGTTTGCTTCAGGATATAGTTGACCTGCGTGTTGCCAAACCCGGGTTTTCTCATGATGACGGATTTGACGAAGATCAGGTTGTCCTGCCGCGGCACGATCGAGAGCAGCTTGATGTTTGTGATGTCCATGGCTGTCTTGGCGTGGAATTTCGAGATGTAGATGTTGGTCAGATAGTCGCGGAAGGTGTCAAGGTACGCTTTTCTTTCCGTTTGCGGCGCGGTCCTCCAATAGGGGCCGAGCGCGAACTTGCCGATCCAGTTGGTGTCGACGGCTTCCTGAAACAGTTGGGCCAAGGCTTCCTGCTTCTGGTCTTGCGTTTCCGCTTTGTTGTGGAAGATGCCAAGTATGCGCGACGTCATCGTCGTGGAGAAGGCTTCGCAGGCGCTGGGCGTGGCGGCGTTGGCGAGCGTCGGAGCGGACAATGCCAGGGCGAGGGCGAAGAGCAGGGTTTTCGAGGTTTTCATGTTTTTTCCTTTTCGTTTTTAATTTTTGTTGAAGGCTTGATGTTGCAGGTATGCGGCGCGCGTCATGGTGTAGGGGGCGATCGACTGGTAGTAGAACTCGTCGATGGCGTCGTTGTTCTGGTAGCGGTCGTTGACGGCTGTCGCCGTGCCGATGGCGACGTTTTCCGGCGTGGTGGCGACCCAGCCCACGGGGTCGATGATGTAGTCGGCGATCATCCCCACGGTTCCGCGCACGGTCGAAGGCCCGATGACAGGGAGAACGACGTAATCCCCTTCGCCAACGCCGTAGCGGGCGAGGGTTTTTGAAAACCCCTCATCCTCGTATTCAAAGCCTTTTGTTCCGGCGTAATCGCGGAAGCCCGCGATGCCAAAGGTCGTGTTGAGGAAAAATCTTCCCGCCGCGGTCATGGCGACGCGCGGGCTGAGCTGAAGCACGCCGTTCACGAAATTCAGCGGCTCGGTCAGGTTTTTCATGAAGTTGTCCACGCCGTGACGCACGACATGCGGCAATTTGGCATACTGCCGTTCGACGGGTCTGAGGACTGCTTTGTCGACCTTGAGGTTAAAGGAGAATATGGCCTTGTTGACGGATTTGTACGGGTCGCGCCTGTTGAAGTCCTGCACGCCGTAGGCCGCCGCGTCATCTTGCGCAAGGGCAATGCCCGGCCTGTAAAGGCAACAGAACGATATCGTTGCAATAAAAAGGGCAGAGAGCGGGAAGGGTGATTTGGGCATCGGGTGCTGTTTTCTCGTGTCTACAATTTTCTTACGGTTTTTGTTGAAACCCAGTCCCGCATGCAACCACGCGAGCCGACGAACCATGAAAGATGGCAATTTTCTGACGCCGAATGTACCCCGCTTTTATGAAGGCAGGCTTAAGACGCGATTTTTTACCAAACTTTTCGCAAGCTAGCATGTTTGCAGGGGGCTGTCAGCCTTATACGGGCTCTTTTTCGTTTTTATTGCTGGCCGGGCGGGCGGATATGCTGTTTGCCATGTACTCCTTGTACCCGTCGATAATGTCCTTCGTGGTGCATTCTTTTTCTATGTCGATAACGGTGCCGTCCGGCAGGTTGATGCGGGCGTCCATATCCATTTCCCGCATCATGTCGACAATGGAAACGGCAAGTTTCTCAATGACAAAGCCGCTTTGCGGCGTGAAATCCAGCACGTTCTCCTTGTCGTCACCTGACATCAAGCCCCCTTTATCCGGTGCCACGCATTACTTAACTGTAGCACATGGAGGCTACATTGATCCAAAAAATATGAAAAATATTTGCAATTTTGTGCAAAAAATGTATAGTTCCGGAGTTATGAACACGCCAAAGACAAACAGCCTCGGTTTTGCCAAAGCTCCCAAGGATACCCGCGTCGTCGTCGCCATGTCGGGCGGCGTTGATAGTTCGGTCGTGGCTTCGTTGCTACACGAGGAAGGCTACGAGGTCGTCGGCATTACCCTCCAGCTTTACGACCACGGCGAGGCGCTGAAAAAGAAAGGCGCCTGCTGTGCGGGTCAGGACATCCACGACGCCAAGCGCGTCGCCGAAAAAATGGGCTTCGAGCATTACGTACTGAATTATCAAAGCAAGTTTCAGGACAGCGTGATCGAGGATTTCGTCGACAGCTACCTCAACGGCGAGACGCCGATTCCCTGCGTGCGCTGCAACCAGAATGTGAAGTTCAAAGACCTGCTGGCGACCGCGCGCGACCTCGGCGCGGACTGCATGGCGACGGGGCATTATATCCAGCGCGTCGTCAACGCCGACGGCAAGGCCGAGCTGCACCGCGCCGTCGATGCGCACAAAGACCAAAGCTACTTCCTCTTTGCCACGACGCAGGAACAGCTTGATTTCCTGCGCTTCCCACTGGGTGGCTGGAGCAAGGACGTGACGCGCCAACATGCGGAACGGCTCGGTCTTGTTGTTGCAGAGAAGCCGGACAGCATGGATATCTGCTTTGTGCCGAACGGATCCTACGCCCGCGTGGTGGAGAAATTCCGCCCCGGCGCGCTGCAAAGCGGAGACATCGTGCATATCGACGGGCGCGTGCTTGGAACACACAACGGCATCATCAACTACACCATCGGCCAGCGCCGCGGCATCGGCATCGGCGGCGGCCATACGGAGAACAATACGCCGCTCTTCGTCGTCGGCCTGCGCCCCGATAAAAATCAGGTTGTCGTCGGGCCGTATGAAGCTTTGGCACGCGACACGGTTCACTTGAAAGACTGCAACTGGCTGGCAGAAATTCCATCGGAAGGGCTTGCCGTGGAGGTCAAGTTGCGTTCGACGCAATCCGCCATGCCCGCCACGTTATTCGGTGATAAGGTGATCCTGAACGAGCCCGCCTTCGGTATTGCGGCGGGGCAAGCCTGTGTTTGTTATGTTGACGCGCGCGTCATTGGCGGCGGATGGATCAAGGCCACGGAAAACGCGAAAATAGCGCTTGCCGCCTGAAGCGAAGGCCCTGTTTGCGGGAACTGACGCAATTTTCTTTTAAAGCAAAGACTTAAATCAGCTTGACAGAACGCCTGCAAAAAGGCATAAAGTGCCTCAAACCTAAATATGGCGGGGTAGCTCAGCGGTAGAGCGGAGGAATCATAATCCTTGTGTCGCCGGTTCAATCCCGGCCCTCGCTACCATTAACCTGTAACCTGCTCGAACTATTGTCGGGATTGAACCATAAATGGATATTAAGCCAGCGAAGCTGGCGGTCAATCCCGGCCCTCGCTACTCTAAATCTTTAAAATTCTGCTATGCGCAGGTGGTGCGGGCAGGGGAGCTCAATCCCCTTCGCCGGGTTTTTCGCTGAAATATTTCATTTTGCCCGGTTCGTTGTCGAAGTCTTTGGCGTCGGGCAATGCGGGTTTCTTGCGCGTGATGTTCGGCCACTTGCCCATCGAATAGTCGCGGTTGAGCTCGAGGAACGGTTCGGCGCGCGGGTCGATATCGGTGACAATGGCGTCGATCGGGCATTCGGGGATGCAGACGCCGCAGTCGATGCATTCGTCCGGGTTGATGACCAGCATGTTCTCGCCTTCGTAAAAGCAGTCCACGGGACAGACTTCCACGCAGTCGGTGTATTTGCATTTGATGCAGATGTCGGTAACGACGTAGGTCATGTAGGGTCAGCCCGCCTTGACGATTTCGCGGATGAGCTCTTCCTTGACGGTGTCGACATCGTCATGCGGAATCTGGCAGGTGCCGACGGCCTTGTGTCCGCCGCCGCCGTATTTGAGCATCAGGCTGCCGACGTCGACCTTTGCCGAACGGTTGAGAACAGATTTGCCGACGGCGAAAACCGTGTTGGTGTTTTTCTTGCCGGGCAGGATGTGCATGGAGATGTTTGCGGCCGGATAGAGCGCGTATACGGCGAAGCGGTTGATGCAATAGATCATCGGCTCCTTGCGCAGGTCGATGACCAGCAGCTTTTCATGCATGGTGGCGCATTTCTTGATCTGGTGACGGGCCATTTCGGCATGCTCGTGGTAGACCTTGACGCGTTCGGCGACGTGCGGGTTTTTGAGGATGTCGTCGATGGACTTTTCCTTGCGCAGAATGTCGACGAGTTCCAGCATCAGGTTGTAGTTGGAGATTTGGTACTGGTGTAACCGCCCGAGTCCTGTGCGGTTGTCCATGATGAAGCCGAGCAGGACCCAGCCTTTCGGATCGAGGATTTCGGCTTCCGTCAGTTGCGCGGCGTCGATCTTGTTGGCCGCATCCATCAGTTCCTTCGAGATGTTCGGCAATTTCGCCGCGCCGCCGAGATGCTTGTAAACCACGGCCGCGGCGGAGGGCGCGTTCGGGTCGTTGATCATGTTCTTCGCTGGCGTCTTGTTGCGTTCCGTCTCGCTGGCGTGATGGTCGAAGACCATGTGCGCGTTCGGGTTGTAAGGCAGGTTGGTGATGATGTCGTTGCCCGTCACGGGGATCAACCCGTCCTGCATGTCTTTCGGGTGGGCGAAAGTGACCTCGTCGATCATGCCGGCTTCCTTGAGCAGGGCCGCGCAGACGATTCCATCGAGGTCGCTGCGGGTGATGAGGCGGAATTTTTGTGACATGTCTTTTGTGCCTTTCTTATAGAAGTGTGTCCTGCAAGCGGTGCCATGCCATCGCGAAGGCCAGCAAGCGTTTTTTAAAAGCGTCCCCTCCGGGAATGGAAAGGTGTTTCATTCTGGCGAAGACGTCGAACCTCTCCGCCGTGCCGCTGACGGCTTCCGCCATCAGCTTACCTGCCAGATTACCCAAAATGATGCCCTGACCGCAATATCCATGCGCATAGAAAATATTATCGCTCAGGCGGCCGAAATGCGGCATGCGGTTGAGCGTGAAATCCATGGGGTTGTTCCACCGGTGGGCGATGGTTGCGTCTTTCAATTCGGGAAAAATGGCCGTCATGCGTTTTTGCAGGTCGATATCGGGGCAAATGCTGCCAAATAAAAGCCTGCCGTCGTTGGAGAGGTTGAAATAGTTCATAATGCCGCACATATCCGACACGGCGGTGTTTTTGGGCAAAATTTTAGAGGAAATACGGCTATCCAGAGGTTGCGTCGCAAGCATCGGCATGGCGGCGGGAAGAATTTTTTGCCCGAGTTTCGGCAATCCGGGAATTTTGATATGGCCGCTGAGCACGGCGAATTTTGCATTGATGACGCCTTGCTGCGTTCGGATTTTAACGGTGGCGCCGGGCTCGATTTTAACGACCGGCGTTTCATCGTATATCTTGCACCCCGCGGTTTGGGCGGTTTGCGCGACGCCGAGCGCGTAATTGAGCGGATGAAAATGGGCGCCCTTGGGGTCGTATAATCCGCCGGCGTATTTTTTGCTGTCCACATAGGCGGGGATGTCTTTCGCCGAAACATATTGCATATCGGTGTGGCCGAGCTTGTTCCACTCTTTAATCCTTTTGATGATTGTAGAGATATTATCGCGGTCAAGCGCCGTTGTGATATGGCCGAATTTGAGGTCGCATTTTATCTCGTGCTTTGCGATGCGCCCGACGATCAGCGCAAGGCCTTCCAGCGTCAGGTTGCAGAGCATGCGCGCGTTGCCGGGCGTGTATTTTTTTGCCATATGGTCGGGAGAAAGCTGATAGCCGCGGAGCAGGTGACTGCCGTTTTTACCGGTGGAGGAATCAAGCAGGTTTTTCGCCTCCAGCAATGTTACGGAATAGCCTTTCTGCACGAACTCATAAGCCGCTGAAATGCCGGTAAAACCTGCGCCAATCACGCAAATATCGCAGTTGATTTCCTCATTGAGCGCGCCTAAAGTCACCAGAAGCCTGTTCGGGGTCACGGCGTACCACGAGTTTCTATAATTTCGATCTTCTACTTGGTCTTTCGGCGTCACCGTTGGCATTTATCATTACCGGGAAAAGAAGTCTGCAATGGACAAGTTAGAAGAGTTTATCCGAGAACACGAGATAACGGAAGTCGAATGCCTTGTGCCGGACATGTCCGGCATCGCGCGCGGCAAGATTATCCCCGCGGAAAAGCTGTTACGGATATTGCGCGAGCGCGGCATGCCCATTCCCGAAACCGTTTTTATCCAGACGGTCACCGGCGACTATCCCGACGGAGATCTGATCAGCCCTTCTGTGAGCGACGTTTATATGGTGCCCGATCATAATACCATGCGTCTTGTGCCGTGGTATCAGGAGCCGACGGCGCAGATCATCTGCGACGCTTATTACAGCGACGACACGCCGGTGATGATTTCTTCCCGCTATCTGCTCAGAAAAATCCTGGCGGAATACGAAACGCGCGGATGGAAGCCCGTTGTCGCGCCGGAGCTGGAGTTTTATCTCGTTTCGGTCAATACCGACCCGGATATTCCGTTGCAGCCGCCGGTCGGGCGTTCCGGACGGCAGGAAAGCGGACGACAAGCTTACGGCATCGATGCCGTCAACGAATTCGACCCGATCTTCGAGGACGTCTATGACTATTGCGAGGAGGAAAACATCGATATCGACACTCTGAGCCACGAAGCGGGCGCAGCGCAGATCGAAGTCAACTTCAACCACGGCGACCCGCTGGAAGTCGCCGATCAGGCGTTTCTTTTCAAACGCACGGCGCGAGAAGTCGCCATGCGCCATGGGGTTTACGCCACGTTCATGGCTCAGCCGATGCAAATGGAGCCGGGAAGCGCGATGCACATCCACCAAAGCGTCGTGGACATCGAGACCGGCCGCAATCTTTTTTCGACCGACGACGGTCAGGATACCAAATTTTTCCGGCATTATGTCGGCGGACTGCAAAAATATCTGCCCAGCGCCCTGCCGTTGATGGCGCCGAACGTGAACTCTTTCCGCCGCTTCGGGCACAAGCAGACGGACAGCCCGATCAATGTCGAATGGGGGCTGGACAACCGCACGGCGGGCCTGCGCGTGCCGGTGTCGAAGCCGGAAAACCGCCGCGTCGAGAACCGCCTGTCCGGCGCGGACGGAAACCCTTATCTGACTGTCGCCGCGACGCTGGCCTGCGGCCTTCTCGGGTTGCTGGAGAAGCTGGATCCGTCCGAGCAGGTCAAGGGAAGCGCCTACAAGAAAGGCAACAGCCTGCCGGTGCACATGACCGACGCGCTCAAGAAATTCAAGGGCTGCAAGCCGCTCTCCGAATTGCTCGGCGAGCAGTTCGTCCGCACATTGGTCAGCATCAAGGAAACGGAGTTCAAGGCGTATAATGCCGTGATCAGTTCATGGGAACGCGAGAACCTGTTGCTGAACGTATGACGGACTCTTCCGCCATCAAACTTTCTCAAGGCTGGCTTGACGTCATCGGCGGCGAGTTCGACAGGCCTTACATGGCGCAGCTCCGGCAATTCCTGCAGGATGAAAAGGCGCGCGGCAAAATCATCTATCCCAAGGGCGCGGAGATTTTCAACGCGATGAACACGACGTCTTTTGACGGCGTGCGCGTCGTCATCATCGGGCAGGACCCTTATCACGGCGAAGGGCAGGCGCATGGTCTTTGCTTTTCGGTGCGCAGGGGCGTCGCCATACCGCCGAGCCTGATCAACATTTATAAGGAGATCGAGGCGGAATATGGCGTGAAGATGCCACCGCACGGCGACTTGACGGGATGGGCGAAGCAGGGCGTGTTGTTATTGAACGCGACGCTGACGGTGCAGAAGGCGAATGCCGGATCGCATCAGCGCCGCGGTTGGGAGGAATTCACCGATGCCGTCATCCGCGCCATCAACGAAAAGCGCGAACATGTGGTGTTTCTGTTCTGGGGCTCCTACGCGCAAAAGAAGGGCGCGCTGATCGACCGTAGCAAACATCTGGTGTTGCAGGCGCCGCACCCCTCGCCTTTGTCGGCGCATCGCGGCTTTTTGGGTTGCGGGCATTTTAAAAAAGCCAACGACTATCTCGCTGCAAACGGCGCAACGCCGATAGACTGGCAGAAGATTTAAGGGTGTGGATTGCCGCCTGGCTTCTTGCGCCGCGGCGGTTTTTTATCCGCAGTCATCACGCCGCTTTTTTTTTTTTTAAATTGATTTCCCTGACGAGTCCGTCCGGATGCACGATGGCGACCGGTATGGCTTCAAAATGGTCGCCATAGTATGCGCGCGCAACGCTCGCGACGATGGGGCGCGTTGTTTCTTTTTTCGTCTGCCAGTCCGTGCTGACGGCGATGGCCATACCTTCGCTTTCGACAAGCTCCGCCGTCGTGCCCGTGCCTTTGACGTAGATGTGAAACTGCGCCATGAATACGTTTTCTTCCGTCGCGGCGCGTGCGCCGAAAGCGGCATTCAGACCTTTGCAGGGAGAAATGGCGCTGGTCTTGCCGTCCGCATCCGCCCATGAAACGTCAACCAGTTTCGCCGTCTGGGTTTCGAAAGGCGCGGGGCCGTAAGCTTCATCGACGAGGCTGGCCAGCTTGCCCTGCATGAGGTCTTCAATGAATTCCGTGCTGAGGCCGCGCGCGCCGAGGTCGTATTTTTTGAAAAGCGTTTCGGCGTTTTTATGCTGTTCATCGAGTGTTGAGCCCTTGATCATCAGCATCGCAGCCGTGCTGTCGCCTGTCGCGGGGATATGCTCGGGCTTGCCGTTCGCATGATTGCCCGGGTTTTGAAAGCTGATGTCGTGTCCGGAGATGTTTTTGACGATCAGCCGCACGTCCGGGCGGCGCGGCGTTTTGGGAAGCTCAAGCGATTGATGGGCCAGCAACGATTTGACCTGCGCCCAGAGGAGGTCCGCATCCAGAACCTTGTCCTCCCATGTCTTGTGATGGATGGAATGATGCGGGCGCGCACTCATGATTTTAGATCATGGTTGGCGGGCGGGGCGCGATGAAGCCGGATGTGATCGAGGGCGCGTCCGGCTTGGAGGCCGTCGCCTCCGGCGTATTCGACCGTTTGAGCTTGGGTTTGTTGGAAAGGTCTGCGAGCGCCTTAAAACCAATACCGGCGAAAGCCAGACTGAGCAGAGTGGAAACGCTGATGCCTTCCAGCGGTGCGGCATAGCCTTTTTTAAGTTTCTGATCGTTCGCCATGGCGCTCTCCTTTGTATAAAATGATCTTAATGCCGATTATAGCATAAAAAAGGAGATTGTGCTTATTTTGCGCTTATGAAGCGGGGAATACGACAGGATATATATTGATATCAACGAGTTGCCTGTCCTTCATGAAAGCCAGAGCAACATCTCCCCGCGCGCGCAGAACCTCAGCAAAAGGCGGATCCAGCGGAAATTCAAAGGTATATCCTTTTGCTTCCGCAGCGCCTGAGTCGCTGTAAACAAGCGTAATCTGGTAGCCATCTTCATTAAAAGAGACGTGGCTGACGGAGTGCGGCAACTTTTCATCATAAACGATGCAGGGTGTGCCATCCTCTAAACTGACAATTCCAGCGTTCATCACATTTCCTCTCTGAACATCGATTCTTCATTGAAAGAGATCATTATCCTTTACGCATCACAAGTGCCTTGTCGCTTTTTGCACGTTTGTGAGGTTTTTAAGAAATCCTGTTGCGTGCAGGACTATTATAAAAACATAAAATTGAATCAATGTCATAAAAAGGTTTAAGTTAACTATTCAAACATGCTTTTTTTACTGAAATTTAAATTTTCAGGGGTTAAACTGAAAGTGTAAGGGAACTGGTTCGTTTGGCTATCAACACATCCAATGGAGGGTAACATGCTTTTGAATTTATTTGCCAAGAAGGAAGCTTTCATGCGCTGCGAAAAGGGCGCGACAGCTATTGAATACGGTCTTATTGCTGCGGGTATCGCGGTTGCCATTAGTGCGATCGTGTTCGTCGTCGGTACGGACCTTGTGTCGCTGTTTTCCAATATCGGCCTCAAGATTTCGTCCGCGGCGACATCTGCTGCGCCGGCCTAATACCTGGTACTGTTGCTTACACAAAGAAATCCGCCCTTCAAAAGGGCGGGTTTCTTTTTTTGAGGAGAGATATGATGGCCGTTATCGCGTCTGTCATGGTTGGAACGGTTCTTGTCATCACGCTGTTGAGCTGCCTGTCGGACATCAGGTCGCTCAGCATACCCAATGCCTATTCACTGGCGATTTTGTTATGCTTTGTGCCCGCGTGGATTGCGATGCCATCTGTCTTTGCGCCCTTGTGGCAGCATGTCGCGGCGTTCTTCATTGTGTTCATCGTGACCTATGCCATGTTCTACAAGGGCATGATGGGAGGAGGCGATGTCAAGCTCGCGACGGCACTCTCGTTATGGATCGGGCTACGCGGCATGATCCCGTTTATCTTTTCTATGTCCATTGTCGGCGGCGTGCTTGGCGTTCTTACGCTTATCATCCGGAAAAAGAAACCGTTTCGTCATCCGCGCCCCGGCGGCTGGATTGGAGAGGTGCAGGCTGGAAGAGATGCGATTCCATATGGCGTTGCCATAAGCTTCGGCGCTTGGGTCGTTTTTTTTCATACAGTATTAACACTTCATTAATTAATTTAACTAACTAAAATAATTCATTAAGAACATTAGATTTTTCCTGTTGCAAATCAAATTTATGTGTCAGTATGAACACATGGGCTATCGCTCATGTGGGGAATATTTGTGGATTCAAAAAATAAAAGAAAAGAACTGAATAAAACGCTTCTTGATAGAGAGATAGAAAATATTACTGAAGTTTTCTCTCAATGCGAAGCGTTTGAAAGTCGAGTAGCGGAGTAGTGACCATGAAAAGATTTTTTCTGAAAGGTTTGTTGATCCTGATGTTGGTGGCGGCGGGTCTTTCCGTCTCCGACACGGCACAGAGCGCGCCAAGCTACAACAAAACCGTGCGATTGATTGCAGGCAAGGCGAGCACGGTTGGCTTGCGCGGCAACGTTTCCGATATTCTCGTGGCTGATCCTTCCGTCGCCGACGTCGGGACGCTCCGCGCCAACCGGATCTACATCGTTGGCAAAAAGGTCGGCGATACGAACGTTCTGGTTTATGACGATAACGGCAATCAGCTCGCCAATATCACCGTTCACGTGCGGCTTGACGATAAAAGCCTTCAGGACGCCTTGCGCGAGTTCTTCCCCAATGAGAAAGTTCACGCCCAGACAGTGCAGAGCAATATCGTCCTGAGCGGCATCGTTTCTTCTCCCGAAGTCGCCAACCGCGTTCGCGATCTGGCGTCGCGTTTTCTGACCAGTTCGAGCCAGACGCTGGTTGACCTGATGAAAGTCGGTGGCGAGGAGCAGGTGATGCTGAAGGTCAAGGTGCTGGAAGCCGACCGCAGCGTGCTGAAGGAATACGGCGTCCAGACGGGCTGGCAAGGAGGTGGAGATATAAAGATGACGGGCAACGATGTCGGCCGTGTTTCCGGATCGACGCCTTTCGCCACAGGCTCCCTCATTACGGGCAACGGGTTGGCCAATTTCGTGACCAACATCAGCGGCCTTGAAAGCCACGGCCTCGTCAATACGCTGGCCGAGCCGAATTTGACGGCGATCTCCGGCGAGACGGCGGGCTTCCTCGCCGGCGGCGAGTTCCCCGTGCCGACGAGCAAGGACGCGCAAGGCAACGTCGTTCTGACCTTCAAGCAGTTCGGCGTCTCGCTCAATTTCACGCCGACCGTCTTGAGTGCGGGCCGCATTGCGCTGGAATTGTCGACGGAGGTTTCCGATAAGGACAATTCGAATGCCGTTACGCTGCAGGGCATCACCGTGCCCGGCCTTTCGGTGCGCCGCGCCGAAACGACGGTGGAGCTGGGGAGCGGCAGCTCGCTGATGATTGCCGGCCTGCTCAAGTCCGACACGTTGCATGCGCTAAACGGCCTGCCGGGCGTGGAAGACTTGCCTATTATCGGCCAGTTGTTCAAATCCAAGTCTTTCTCGCGCAACGAGTCGGAACTTGTGATTATTGTCACGCCTTATCTGGTGAAGCCTTATGCGCAGGGCGCGGCCGTGGCCGTTTCTCCACCGGCGCCGCCGCTGTTGCCGGGATCCGCGGGACCTGTTCCGCACGGTGTGCCGCTGACCATCTCGAAGAAGACCGCCGAGAGCCTTAAGGCGGAGGCTGTGCCGGTCGCCGCTGTAAAAGAGACTGCCATCAGCGACAATGGCGTCACGCCTCTGACGCAAAGTTTCGTCAATAACATGCGGAAAATATATGGGGGACGCGCCATGCAGAAAGTTGGCACGGGCGCCGGTTTTGGATATATTGTAGAGTAGGGAAAAGGGGATACGGGTATGCGCGCGAACAGATTGATTTTTCTAGCGGGAGCGTTGGGTCTCGTGCTTATGGCATCGGCTTGCGATCCTGTGATTCCATCGCGGGTCAATACGGCGGAGATGCGCGTGAGACGTCAAGTCATTACGAAAACGATAGACGCGCAGCAGCTTGATGAGAACAGTGTTGCCGTGCTCTCCGAGAGTATATTGCAGAACGGCAATCCTGAGGTCTCTCTCACCATGCCCTACATGCACGGCCGCTACGCCACAGCGGTCAAAATGGGAGCGGCTTACAGGCGTGCTTTCGCGGCGCGGGGAGTCACGCATTTTTCAGTTGCACCCGTTATCGTCGATGACCTGCGGGATACGCGTGATGCTGTCTTGTCCTATCACGGTCTTGTCGCGCTTCCGTCCGCCTCCTGCACGCAAATGCCGGGCCACGAAGGCGCGACAAACCTCAAGGATGCGGAAACCTATCAGTATGGTTGCGCGACGCAGATCGAACTGGGCAGGGAAATCGCAAATCCAGCGGATCTTCTGGGGCAGGCGCCGCGCACGCAATTTAATTCGCGGCGGAACGGCGCCATCATCGACAACTACATGAAAGGCACGCCGAACAAGCCGCTTCAAGGGTATCAGGCGAGCAATATAGGCGGATAAGAAGCATGAGCGAAGATATCACATCAACACTTTTGCCGACGGCGCTGGTCGATTTCTTCATACTCGACGACGCCACGGAAGCGCATGCGAAGCACCTGTCAGAGGACTGGCGCTTCGCGCGCGTGATCATGCAGACGGAACGCGCGGACATCGGCGCCGCGATCGCCCGTTATGGAGAATCTGCGTCGCCTGAGCTGATCATCATCGAAACGAACGATATCAGCGAAGCTTTCATCGCGCAGCTCGGAAATCTCGCGGGCGTATGCGCGTCCTCGACGGACGCTGTCGTGATCGGCCCCGAGAACGATGTGCATCTCTATCGCAACCTTGTGGAAATGGGCATCAAGGATTATCTGGTCAGGCCGGTTTCGGAAGACGATCTCGTCAAGGTCATTGCCCGCACGCTGGTGGAAAAGCGCGGATTGTCCGGCAGCCGCCTTGTCACGGTGATCGGCAGCAAGGGAGGCGTCGGTACATCCGCCATATCACAGATTCTTGCATGGAACATGGCGGAAGCGCTGAAGCAAAAAACAATGTTGCTGGATGTCGCGGGCAGCGCGGGAAGCATCGGCATATCGCACGGTCTTGAGCCGACGGCCTCCTTTGCCGAGGCGATCAGGCTGGGCGGCGCGGGTTCCGACGACGACGTCAAACGCATTTGCCAAGCGGTGACAGAACATCTGACCCTGCTGGTATGCGGCGGTGAACTGATGCTGGCGGATCAGGCGGATCCGGACGCTGTCGAGACGCTTGTCAACCGCCTGATGCAAAAATTCCCTGTGGTGGTTCTCGATTTGTCGCATGCGTCGCAACCCGTGCAGAAGCGCATGCTGTCGCGCGCAACGGAAATCGTTCTCGTGACGACGCCGTTGCTTTCGTCGCTCAGAAACGCGCGCACGTTGCTCAATGAAATAAAAACATTAAAAACCCACACGGAAAGCGCAAGCCTGATCGTCAACATGCAGGGCATGGCGCCTTCGGAAGAAGTTCCCGTCAAGGACATGAAAGAAGTGCTCGGCATCGAGCCCGCGGCAGTGATCGGTTATCAGCCTAAAATCTTTGCCGCCAGCGAGACATCCGGAAAGCCAGTGGGCCAGGATAAAGCCGCGGTGGATATCATGAGCGCGTTGATGCAGATCGCGGCCAAGGGCGCGGGGGTGGAAAACAAGACCGTAGCGACGGAAAACAAGGACGGCCCTGCGGGATTTCTAAAAAAAATACTCGGCAAATAGCGGGAGCTGCTGATGTTCGGTAAGCGTCCAGACACACCACAAAATGCGCAACAACCCGCCAGACCGGTTGCGCAGCCGACTGCGCCGGATGTTGCCGCGCCTTCTGAAACAACGCAAAAATCTGCTGAGAGTGCCTCTTCTCCTGCACCGGCAGCGGAAAACGCCGCGCCTGTTGCCGCCCCCGAAGCGCCGTCGCCTAAGCCAAAACCGGAATCCGCTCCGACGCAGCATACGCATTCCGCACCGCCTCCCAATCCACGCATGGACCGGGCGCGCAAAAGAATTTGGACGGATTTGCGCGACGGCATCGATCTTAAATCTCTGGCGCGGATGGATGCGGAAGCGGCGCGCGCGGAAATTCTTTCGGCCGTGCAGGAAATCGGCCAGTTTCGCGGTCTGGACGTCACGCCCGCCGAACTTGCGCAGATCGCCAAGGAAGCGGCGGATGATATGCTCGGTTTCGGGCCGCTGGAGGAATTGCTCGCGCAGGACGGCATTGCCGACATCATGATCAACGGGCCGAAGACGGTCTATATCGAATTGAAGGGAAAAATCCAGCGCTCGCCGATCGAGTTCCGCGACAATCAGCATTTGTTGACCATCTGCCAGCGCGTCGTCGGCGTGATCGGCCGCCGCGTCGATGAATCAAGCCCGATTTGCGATGCGCGTTTGCCCGACGGATCGCGCGTCAACGTCATCATTCCGCCGTTGGCGGTCGACGGTTGCACAATGACCATTCGCAAGTTTACAAAAGAGAAACTGACGCTCGACAAATTGCTCGAATTCAACGCCATGACGCCTGCCTGCGCGGAGATGATCAAGATTATCGGCGCCTGCCGCGCCAACGTGCTGATTTCCGGCGGCACGGGCTCGGGAAAAACGACGATGCTGAACTGCGTGACGCGCTACATGAGTCAGGGCGAACGGGTCATCACCTGCGAGGATGCCTGCGAACTGCAGCTTCAGCAGCCGCACGTCGTGCGTCTTGAAACCCGGCCGCCTAACCTTGAAGGCGTGGGCGAAGTCAAAATGCGCGACCTGATCAAGAACTGCCTGCGTATGCGCCCTGATCGCATCATCGTTGGTGAAGTGCGCGGGCCTGAAGCGTTCGATTTGTTACAGGCGATGAATACAGGCCACGACGGCTCGATGGGCACTATTCACGCCAACAATCCGCGCGAGGCGCTGACCCGCGTGGAAAACATGATCGCCATGGGCGGGCTCAATTTGCCGTCTGCCGCCGTACGCGAGCAGATCGCCTCCGCCGTCAACGTCATCATTCAGGTGCAGCGCCTTCGAGACGGATCGCGCAAAGTGACGCATGTCACCGAAATCACGGGCATGGAAGGCGAGGTCGTCACCATGCAGGATCTGTTCCGCTTCGAATATGAAGGCGAGGACGAATACGGACGCATCATCGGCAAGCAGAAATCCACCGGTCTGCGCCCCATTCTTTATGAACGCGCGCGGCAGTACGGGTTGGAGAAACGCCTTCTTGACGCGATGGGGGAGGCATACGGCGGCTAACATGAATCTCACGCTTGTCATCATCCTTGTCGTTGTCCTGCTCATGTGCACCGTGGCTCTGGCAGTTTTCATGAATCAGCGGCAACAACGCCGCGCGCGCGTTTTTTCGGTCATTACTCGCGGCACGCATAAGGAAAATGAAGGCAATAAGGATCTTGCGCGTCAGCGCGCCGATATCGCCCGCAAGCTCAAGGAAGCAGGCGGCGAACAGCAGGAAAAGAAAAAAGACCGGACAACCATACGTGAATTGATGCAGCAGGCCGGAATAGAGGCGCCGTTGTCGCGCTACTGGACGTTTTCCGCCGTATTCACGGTGGTGGTCTGGGTGTTGCTGTCGCTGTTGACCCAATGGCCGGCGGCAGGGCGCTTCTTCTGCGCTATTTTCGCGTTTCTGGGCGTGCCTAAAATGTTCCTCAAATGGAAGCGCAAGCGCAGACAGAAAAAATTCCTCAAGGAGTTTCCTGACGCGCTGGACGCCATGGGACGCCTGTTGCAGGCAGGCATGCCGATGTCGGAAGCGATTGCCATGACTTCGCGCGAGTTTCAGGGGCCGTTGAAGGAAGAAATGCTGCGTATTTACGAGAACCAGAAAATAGGCGTGCCGATCGGCGAGGCGACCTTGATGACCGCGCGGCGCATTCCTCTCGCAGAGGTGCAAATGTTCGCCACGGCATTGCAGATTCAGAGCGAAACGGGTAGCTCCTTGAGCGAAGTCCTTTACAACCTCTCCAACGTGATCCGCGCCCGTTTCAGGTTGCGGCGCAAGGTTCAGGCGTTGTCGTCGGAGGCGAAGTCGTCCGCGGCGATCATCGGCGCGTTGCCGGTCGTCGTTATTCTGGGCCTTTATTGGGCGCGGCCGGAATATATCGGCATTCTCTTCACCAACCCGACGGGAAAAGTTCTGCTGGGGATTTGCGTCGTCTGGATGGGCATCGGCGTTCTGGTCATGCGGCAGATGATCAATTTCAGGATTTAGAAAATGGAAGCGCTGACGCATCTTGATTCCAGCTTTTATATCGTGTTGATCAGCGCGATCGCCGCCGCCGCGTCGTTCATCGCCTTTGCGTTGCCGATGGTTGTGCGTTCGGAGAAAAAAGAGCGTTATAAGGACGTCATTGAAAAAAAGAGAAAAGCGCTGTTTGATCAGGCGCGCGAGCAGGTTGCGGCAAAAGGGCCGGTTAAGACGCAGGAAAGATCGGCGGCGCAGTCAATAGCCGCCCTTTATAAGTTGCAGGCGCTGGCGGGCGCGGCCAGCATCAAGGCGCGCACGCAGATGCTTCAGGCGGGCATTCGCAGCACAACGGCGCCGCTGATCTATCTCGCATCCCGCATAGCGCTACCGTTTGTTTTTGTGCTTTTGAGCATATTGTTCATGGCCTTGTCGCACAAGGAGATTTCACAGCACGCGAAAATATTCATTCTGCTGAGTTCGGCGTTTTCGGGTTTTATGTTGCCGCGCATCCTGATTAAAAATATAGCCGACAAGCGTCAGCAGGAAATTTCCCTGTCGTTTCCGGACGCGCTCGACATGTTGCTGATTTGCGTGCAAGGCGGGATCGGCGTGGAGGCGGCCATCAGCCGCATCGGTTCAACCATCGCGGAGCATTCGGAAACCCTGGCCGAGGAACTTGGTATTTTGAGCGCCGAGCTTGGTATGCTGAACGACCGCAAGGCGGCTTTTCAAGGGTTCGCGGCGCGCGTCGGCAGCGGGCCGGCGCGTTCTTTTGCAACGGCGATGCTGCAAGCCGAACAATACGGAACATCCGTTTCCAAAGCCATACGCGTATTGTCGGATGAATCGCGCGAGGCGCGCATGGCGGCGGCGGAGCAAAAAGCGGCGTCTTTGCCGCCCAAACTGACAGTGCCTATGATTTTGTGCTTTCTGCCGCCGTTGTTTATCATCATTCTGGGGCCGGCATTTCTCAGTATGCCGGGGCACTTGTAATCTTCCGTTTGTGGGATTTCTTTATTTCTTCGCGGCGGCTTTGTGCTGTTTCGCGGGCGGCGGCGCTATGGTGATGGGTGCGGTCGGAACAAAAGTTTTCCTGAGTCTGCTGACCATGCCGATGTTGCGGGCGATTTCCGTGTTATGCGGCGCTTTGATGAGCGCCTGGCGCAGGATGGTGAGGGATTCGTCGAACATGCCCTGCGCGGCGAGGCAGAGACCGAGGTTGTTCATGACGGACGTCGGATCGCCTTTCCAGCTCTTGAGCGCGCGTTTGTAATCCTGTTCTGCTTCCTGATGCCATCCTTGCGCATCCAGCGCGACGCCCAGCAGATCGTAAGCATCGGCATGGAAGCCGAAGGCCTGTTTGCTTTTAAGGACTTTTTCAAGGGCGATTTCGGCCGTGTGATAATGGCCGAGTTCTATGTTCGCGGCGGCATATTCGTTGAGCATGATCGGGGCGGCGTTATCCTCAATGGCGCCTTTGTCATCAAGAACGAAGGGCTTGAGAATGGAAATCGCTTTTTGGGTGTTTCCGGTTTTGCGAAGGAGTTGCGCGTAGTTGAGCGACACCTCCGCCGAATGGTTTTCAAGGTAAAGTTTCGTGTAAAGCGCAAGCGCCTGACGGGTCTTTCCCGCGGCGATGGCGTTTTGGGCGGAGGTGGCGAGCCTTGCTTCGGTTTCGTCATGCATGCCGTCGATGCCGTCTATCGCCTTGCCGACGACCGGGGCGTTATTCAGCTTGCACGCGGTGACGCTGAGCAATGCCGTCAATGAAAGAGCAATCGCGGATGTGCGTATAATCCTGTTCATGGAATGACCCCCGGATTGGCGCGCTGGCCGGTGGAATGCATGATGTCCTGTGCTTGCGCGCGCATGCTGCTATTGCCTGATGCGCCATTGCCGGAAGCTGACGGCGCCGCGGGCGGGGGCGGAACGTTGACGTTGTTGTTTCCGGATGAGGCGACAGGGGTTATCTGATAGCACCCGTTCGGGCAGTAATAATAGGACGTTGGCGTGCAATTCGTGCTGCCGTCGCAGACGCGTTGTATGCGCACATATTGACGTTGCACGTTGCTGACGATGACGTCTTTATGCAGGATGGTGTTTCCGTTTGCGTCCAGCACGGAGAAGGATGTTGCGCCCGGCGCGCGCGGCATGACGATCAGCAGGCGCGGGGAGTCGAGCAGGACGCTGGCATGCGCCGGATTGTTGACGATGACGCTCGCGGCGTCCTGGCTGAGCCGGACGGTTTTATCTTCATTGTCTGTGAGATAGAGAGGGCTGTTGTCGACTGCCGGTTTCGTGCCGAGGAATTTTTGCAATACGCCGGGGTCGATGCCGCCGGCACGCGCTGACGCGGGAACGGACAGCAGAACCAGTGCGGCCAGAACTACGGGCAGTCTTTTGAATGCTTTACTCACGTTTATCCCAAATCCCCCTGTATCCATGATGCTATAGAAGCCGATTGGACGCAAAACATATCCGCTTCCATTATTACATAATGGTGAAATTTTAGATGGCTTTTGTGAATTCCGGTAAAGCGACAAAAAGATCCTGCACGAGACCGTAATCGGCGACCTGAAAAATCGGCGCATCAGGGTCTTTGTTGATGGCAACGATGACTTTGGAATCTTTCATCCCGGCGAGGTGCTGGATCGCGCCGGAGATGCCGACGGCGATGTAAAGCTCCGGTGCGACGACCTTGCCGGTCTGGCCGACCTGATAATCGTTCGGCACGAAACCCGCATCGACGGCCGCGCGCGACGCGCCGACCGCGGCATCCAGCTTGTCGGCGAGGGCGTCGATCAGCTTGAAATTGTCGCCGCTTCCCATGCCGCGGCCACCGGAGACGACAACGCGCGCCGCCGTGAGTTCCGGCCGTTCGGATTTGGTGAGTTGCTGGCCGACAAAGCCGGAAAGTCCGCTGTCGCCAGCGCTTTCGACTTTTTCAACCGTAGCCGCGCCGCCGGTCGCGGGCGTGGGATCGAAGGCCGTGGTGCGGACGGTCATGACTTTGATTTTGTCCTTGGATTGCACTGTGGCGAAAGCGTTCCCTGCGTAGAAAGGACGCACGAACGTGTCGGCGTTTTCAATGCCGCTGACGTCGGAGATCATCTGCATGTCGAGCAGGGCGCTTGCGCGCGGGAGCATGTTTTTGCCCGTCGTGCTGGAAGCGGCAAGGACGTAATCATAATTCGCGCCCAGTTTGGCGACCAGCGCGGCGAGGTTTTCGGCGAGAAAATGCGCGTAAGCGGCATCGTCCGCGCAGAGAACTTTTTTGGCGCCGTCGATTTTGGCGGCTTCTTCCGCGACCGCGGCGCAACCTTGCCCGGCCACGAGAATATCGACGTCACCGAGTTTTTTTGCGGCTGTCATGGCGTTCAGCGTCGCGGGTTTCAGTTTCGCGTTATCGTGTTCGGCGATGAGAAGGACTTTGGGCATGTTGTTTACTCCTTGTACACCATGCCGGACCCGTTCCGGCATCCACGTGGACGCAGCAACAAGTGCGGCGTGGCGGTTTTATATGACTTTTGCTTCGTTCTTGAGTTTGTTGACGAGTTCGCTCACGTCCTTGACCTTGATGCCCGCTTTGCGTTTTGGCGGCTCTGAGACTTTCAATGTTACAACGCGGGGGGTTATGTCCACGCCAAAATCGGCAGGCGTTTTTGTTTCCAACGGCTTTTGCTTGGCCTTCATGATATTGGGCAGGGAAGCGTAGCGCGGCTCGTTGAGGCGAAGATCCGTGGTCACGATGCAGGGCAGTTTCAGCGTGAGCGTTTCCAGCCCGCCGTCGATCTCGCGGGTGATCTTGAGGGAGTCACCGTCTTTTTCGACCTTGGAGGCGAAAGTGCCTTGCCCCCAGCCGAGCAGGGCGGCGAGCATTTGCCCAGTTTGATTGTTGTCTCCGTCGATCGTCTGCTTGCCGAGGACGACAAGTCCTGGCGTTTCCTTGTCGACGATCGACTTGAGAATTTTGGCGATGGCCAGCGGTTCGGCGCTTTCATCCGTCTGCACGAGGATGGCGCGGTCCGCGCCCATCGCGAGGGCGGTGCGCAAGGTTTCCTGCGCTTGGCTCGGCCCGATGCTCACGGCGATGATTTCGGTTGCGATGCCTTGCTCTTTCATGCGCACCGCTTCTTCGACCGCGATGGCGCAAAAAGGATTGATCGACATTTTGACGTTGGCGAGCTCAATGCCGCTCTGGTCTGATTTGACGCGGATTTTGACGTTGTAATCGACGACGCGTTTGACCGGCACTAAAATTTTCATATTTTCTTCCTCATGTAGAAACCCCCATGGAGTGCCAATATCCTAGCATTTCCATGGGGGCTTATAAACGGCAAATCAAGTCGTTTTTATTATGTATTATTTCTTCTTGTCGGCGTCTGCGGCGATCTGCATCGAGATGATGGTATCCGGATCGGCCACCTTGCCGTTGTCGTTGGGGTCGCCTTTTTTGATCTTGTCGACGTATTGCATGCCGGAGACGACTTTGCCCCAGACGGTATATTGCCCGTTCAGCGACGGCGTATCGTCAAGCATGATGAAGAACTGGCTGTTGCCGCTGTTGATATCCTGCGAGCGCGCCATGCCGACGATGCCGCGGGTGAAGGGAATCGAGCTGAACTCCGCAGGCACGTTCGGGAGGCTGCTGCCGCAGCAACCGGTGCCCGTCGGGTCGCCGGTTTGCGCCATGAAGCCCGCGATGACGCGGTGCCATTTCAGGCCGTTGTAGAAGCCCTGTCGCACAAGGGTTTTGATTTGCGCGACGGTCTTGGGCGCGACCTTGGGGAACATCTGGATGACGACGCGGCCGTATTTGAGGTTGAGATAAAGCGTGTTGTTCGGGTCGAGCTTGGCGGCCTGGGCCTGTGCGGATATCGCCAGAATGCCGAAGGCCAGAACGAGAGAGAGTATAAGTTTTTTCATGATGTCTCCTATGGTTTGAAAGTTCAGGATGCAAGCGAGAATTTGATGATTGTGTCTGGCTCTTCCGGTGGTTCGCCGATTTCTATCGCGTCGACATGGTCCATGCCGTCCACCACTTCGCCCCAGACGGTATATTCTCCGTCGAGATGCGGCGTCTCGCCAAAAGTGATGAAAAACTGGCTGTCGCCGCTGTCCGGATTGCGCGCGCGCGCCATGCCGCAGGTGCCGCGGACGAACGGTTCGTCGGTGAATTCCGCTTTGAGCTTTTTGCCGCTGCCGCCCATGCCCGTGCCTTCGGGGCAACCGGTTTGCGCCATGAAACCTTCGATGACGCGGTGGAATGTCAGCCCGTCATAAAAGCCTTCGCCGATGAGTTCTTTGATGCGGGCGACGTGCTTCGGCGCGAGGTCGGGCCGCAGGCGGATCGTCACGCGTCCGGATTTGAGATCGAGATAGGCGATATCGTCATCTTCTGTCATAATGCTTCTCTTTTTGCGTGTTTATGTTAGAAAATATAAACGCAATATTGCATTGCGCCTGTTCCCGCGCAAGCGGGAATTTCGTAGTATCGGTCTTAAATATTCCGTGATTTCACGAACCAGGCGAGGTTTTTATGGATCTGATCATCATTCTGCTGATAAAGGCGCTGAACATCTATTTGTGGCTGATTATTACCAGTGCCATCATCAGTTGGCTGGTGGCGTTCGATGTCTTGAACATGCGCAACAAATGGGTCTATAAAGCCTGTGCCATGCTGAACAGCGTGGTTGATCCGGGGCTGCGCTATATCCGCAGGTTCCTGCCGTCGGTGGGGGGGATAGATTTTTCGCCGATGGTGATGTTCGTCCTGATCTATATCGTACAAAACTTTCTTGTCAGCCTGTTGGGGTGAAAATGCAGATGGTGCAAAAAAAGCGAAATGAAGCTGAAGCGAAGATAATCGACGGAAAAACACTCGCCGGGAGGCTCCGTGAGTCCATCGCGCACCACGTTTCCGTGCTGGTGGATGACCACAAGATCATGCCCGGCCTTGCCGTCGTGCTGGTGGGGGACGATCCGGCCAGTCAGGTCTACGTCGCATCGAAGAAAAAAGCGGCGGAGCAGGCGGGGATGCGCAGCTTCGTTCATATCTTGCCGAAGTCGACCTCGCAGGATGAAGTGCTGAAGCTTGTCAAAACGCTCAATCAGCAAAAGAAAGTCCACGGCATTCTCGTGCAGTTGCCGCTTCCGAAGCAGATCGACGCCGACACGGTTTTGAAGGAGATCGATCCGGCGAAAGATGTTGACGGGCTGACGATCGCGAACATGGGGCGCCTGATGGCAGGCCTTCCGGGGCTTGTGCCCTGCACGCCGCTCGGCTGCGCCATGATGATCAAGGAAGTTGAAAAGAACCTGACGGGGTTGCATGCCGTCGTTATCGGACGCTCCAATCTCGTCGGCAAGCCGGTGGCGCAGCTTCTGCTCCGCGAGAACTGTACGGTGACCATGTGCCATTCGCGCACGCAGAACCTGCCGCACATCGCGCGCGAGGCGGATATTCTCGTCGCCGCCGTCGGCAAATCGGGTTTCGTGAAAGGCGACTGGATCAAGCCGGGCGCGATCGTCGTCGACGTCGGCATTAACCGCGGTGCGGACGGCAAGCTTTCCGGCGACGTCGATTTCGAATCCGCGTCGAAAGTCGCCGGCCATATCACGCCGGTGCCCGGCGGCGCGGGGCCAATGACCGTCGCCTGCCTGCTCGGCAATACGCTGATCGCAGCCTGCCGCCAGAACGAGCTGACAGTGCCGCATTTAGGCTGATTTTATTCAGGGGTGTTCGATGATCTCACCGGCGCGGAGCTGCACCTTGTCGTGCGGGCGGAGCTTGCGCGCCTGTTCCGGCGTCACGAGATCGTAATGACGCGACTGGTCGAGGTCCCACGCGAGATCCCAGCAGGAATCTTCGTTCGTGGCCCATTGCGCAGGGTCGCGCTTTCTCAGGTCGAACGGACGCGAATAGGAGCGTAGCGCGATATGATTGCGGGCGGAAACATAACCGTGCAGGTATGACATCGCCAGTTCGCGCAAGGAACGGTAAACCGGGTCGCGCCAGCGGAGCCAGACGTGGTTGCTTTTTGAAACCGCGCCCCAGTAGCGCCCGCGGCGGACAAGTGCGACCACATGATCGTCGTCGTTTTTCGCTTTCATGTCCATCAGCAATGGCGGATAACCCTGCATCCACAGCGCCGTTGCGGCGACAAACGCGCCCTCGATGCAATGCGCGTGTTTTTTGCGCAGGACTTGCCGCACCGAAAGGCAGGTATCGCCGTCAGGCTCTTCGTTGTTTTTGAGGCGGCTGACGTAGTCCTGTATTTGTTCGGGGGTTTTGAGGCCTTGCAGGATGTTTGTTTCGCGGCGTGTCAGGCCGAGATCCTGTATGGAATATGTACGCTTATTCCTCATATTATCAAGGATAAGACGTTGTGGGCATTGTCTCAAGAAGAATAAATTGCCGATAACCGGAAGCCTGCGATTTTATGGATTTGCACAAGGGCTGTTGAAAATTCCGTTTCCGTGTTGTTATTGATGCGCTGGCGGAATTGTTCGAGGATCTCTGCACGTTGCAACCCGCGCACGGCGACGATAAACGGGAAGCCGAATTTTTCTTTATACTCCGCGTTCAGCTTTTGAAATTCAGCCAGTTCTTGCGGCGTGCACTGGTTCAATCCCGCGCCTGCCTGCTCCGAGGTCGAGGCGGCGGTGAGTCCCTGCGCCACGGCCAGATCGGGGTGGGCGCGGATGAGGGCGAGTTGTTTGTCGTGTGGAGCGGCCTCCACGGCGGCTTTCATGGCCTCTTTGATTTGTGCCGGTGTTTTCGCGTTTGCGTCAAAAGCGGCTTCCGCAATCCACGGTGAATGCTCGTAAACGCCGCCGTATTTTTTAATGAACGCGGTTTTATCGCGCATGATGCTCATGCCAGTGCCGCGCGATGTCGATGCGGCGGCAGATCCAGACTTTGTCATGTCCTTTGATGTATTCGATGAAGCGTTCCAGCGCCGCGGCGCGCGCCGGACGCCCAGCGATGCGGCAGTGCAGACCGACCGACATCATACGCCCGCCTTCTTCATAGAGCGTGTCGAACGCGTCTTTCAGGTAAGTTGCGAACTGCTCGCCGGAATTGAACCCCTGCGCCGTGGCAAAGCGCATGTCGTTGGTGTCGAGCGTGTAGGGGACGATCAGCTGTTTTTCATCCCACCATGGCAGGTCGTCGCTGTAATCGTCGGCGTCGTATAAAAACCCGCCGACTTGCTTGACGAGTTTACGCGTGTTGGGGCTGGTGCGGCCGGTGTACCAGCCGAGCGGACGTTCACCGGTGATGCGGGTGATGATCTCGACCGCTTTTTGCATGTGTTCGCGCTCGATGTTTTCCGGCACGTCCTGATAGTTGATCCAGCGGTAGCCGTGCGAGGCGATTTCGTGCCCGTCGCGGAGGAAGGCCTTGGCGATGTCGGGATATTTTTCCAAAGCCAGCGCCACGGCGTAGATCGTGACGGGAATCTTGTGCTTGCGGAACAAACGCAGTAGCCGCCATACGCCGGCGCGGGAGCCGTATTCGTAAAGATTCTCCATGCAGATATGCCGCGCGCCTTCGACCTTGGCGGCGTTGATGATCTCGGACAAAAAGACTTCAGATCCGTCGTCGCCGTTGAGAACGGTGTTTTCGCCGCCTTCCTCGTAGTTCATCACGAACTGCACGGCGATGCGAGCGCCGTTCGGCCATTGGGGGTCGGGCGGGTTTTCGCCGTAGCCGACATAATTGCGCGGATCTTTGATGGTGCTTTTTTTCATGGACGCCCTATAATAACGCCTAAGAGTAGCAAGGAGCCAAAAAATGGGCAAGCTGACAACGCACGTTTTGGACACGGCCAACGGATGCCCCGCCAAAGGCATGATCTTGCGCCTTTACAGGGGAGGCAAGCTGCTTTTGAAAGCGAAAACCAACGCCGATGGCCGCGTCGCCGCGCCGTTGCTGGAGGGTAGGGATTTCAAAGCCGGAAAATACAGGCTTGAATTTTCGACCGCCGCCTATTTCAAAACCAAAGGGGCAAAATTGCCCAAAACGCCGTTTCTGGACGTGGTGACGATCGATTTCGGCATCGCCGACGCCAAGGCGCATTATCATGTGCCGCTGCTGGTTTCACCCTACGGTTACAGCACGTATAGAGGTTCATAAAAAGAACAGGGCGGCGCCCCTGAAAACGCCGCCCTGTCTTTGTTTAAACGTAGTCTCTTAAGCCGCGTGCGAGGAGCGTGCGTCTTTTCTCTTGCCGAGATCGATGCGGTGCGGCTGGAAGGCCTTGTCGAGTTCGGGTTGCGCGATATGGTTGACAAGGTTGCCGATCGTGCCGAGCGACACGCCGAGGATGACTTCCATCACATGCGCTTTGGAATAGCCGGCCTTGTAGAACGCGTCGAGATCGCGTGCATCTGTGCGCCCCATCTTTTTCATGACGGCCATGACAAAAAGACGCAAGGCTTCAAGCTTCGGTTCTTTCAGCGGGCGCTCATCGCGCAGGGCATTGACGATATCTTTCGAAACGCCGGATTTTTCGCACCAGGCGGATTTCATCGCGATGCAGTATTCGCTACCGTTGAGGCTGCTGACTGTCATGTGGATGATGGCGCGCTCGGTCGGAGAAAACAGGCCGTTCGCGTAGGCGTCGCGCAATTCGGCGTAACCTTTGAGGAGAGCGGGAGATTCAGCCATAATGCCGACGGCGTTCGGAACGAAACCCATTTTTTCCTGCCAGTGGCCAAGCAGCTCTCTGGATTGTGCGGGCGCGTTGTCGGGCGCATATGCGTTGAAGTTCGTCATAATTTCTTTCTCCATTCAATGTTAATGTTGTTAAGAATCGAAAGTTTTCCGTTGAGGAAGTCCATTATCTCCGGCAATCGTTAAAATGCGCTTAATATTACGGAATCAATAAAATACTGGTCACTCAAAAACAAAACATATAAGATTCTCTTAACGGGGTTAATCATTCCGGGGGGAAAGATTATGCGTTATTCGAAGGCAGGATTTCTGTCCGCACTGTTGACGGGCGCATGTTTGCTCGCGTCGGCAACGCCTTCGCACGCTTTCGAGTTTTCGCCATCTGTGACGGACATGGGGTTGCTGCGCCCGGCAAGCGGTTGGCGAGTCAATGCCATCTATGTGCCTCATGCGCGTTATTGCGCCATGGCCGATACGTTCAGCAAGCAGATATCGCTTGCCTTCGCGCGCAGTCCCGAAGGATACGGTTCTCTCGCCATCGATTTCCCGGGCGATATTCTGGAGGCGGGAAAAATCTACCAGCTTGCCCTGCAAGTCGATGACGGGCGCGTGCGCCAATATAACGTGCATGCGATCAGCGCGCGTTCGCTGATCGTGCAGATCGGGCGCGACAGCGCTTTTTACAAGGCGCTTGCGGGCGACGGAACCTTGCGCATATCGTTGCCGACGATGGACATGCGGTTTGATCTCAGCCGCTTTGCAGGCTCCTACATATCGCTGATCAGTTGCGCCGACCAGTTGCACCATGACGATGGTCCGCGGACGGCGGCCGTGCCCGTGCAACCCGTTTCCGCAACGGCCTTGTCGGGCGGCGCTGCGCACGTTCCCTCTGGCAACGCTGCGGCACGGCAGCTGACGAAAGCAGCCAGCGAAGCTCAAAACAGACTTGCGCGCGCGCGGCGGGACGAGACGGGGCTTGGCGACAAAATCGGCATCCTGCAAACGGAGAAAAGCAAGCTCGCCACGCGTCTTGATATGCAGAACAAGCAGTACCAGCTTTTGCAAGTGGCGTTGCAGGGCAAAGAAAAGGATTTGATGTCCGCCCGTTCGCTCTCCGAAAAAAACAGCAAGGCGCTGAAGGAAGTGAAGAGCGAACTTGCCAGCCTGCGGCAGGAGAACGCCGATCAGGTGAAGGCTCTGAAGGCGCAGTTGAAGATGAAATCTGCGCAGTATAACGACATAGAGAGAAAATTCATCGTCGCGGAAGCAACGGCGAAATCCGCCCGGGATCAGGAGACGCAGGACGAAGCCGACCTTGCCTTTATCCGTCAGCAACTTGCGCAGACACAGGAGCGGCTGGTGGCTGTCGAGCTGGAGAAAAAGAACCTGACCAGCCAGATGGCTTCTCAAACGCAGAAAAACGAGACGGCATTCCGCAATTTGCAAGAACAGCTCAGCAAGGCGCGCGCGAAGATTGCAGGGCTGGAGAGCAAGGTCACGTCAGCAGAAGCGCAAGCCGTTGTGAATCCTTCAAGTATTGACATAAACAATAAGAGTATTCAGTCAGTTGGTGTTTCCGGAATATCATCGGTGAATTTGCCGCCAACCCCGCTTGTTGAGCAGCCGCCTGTTGCGGACGGGTTTTCACAAGGCAGTAACAGCCAGAATGGCGGCACTGATACGACGCTCTCACATAAATCGGCCAAGTCGTCGGGTATTTTCTCGTTTTTTCCATTCTCTTTGTTTCACCATGGAAACGACAGGCACGATATTTCCAGTAGCAAAAACAGCCACGCGCCTGCTATAGTGCCCACGTCCCAAGGGCAAAACGGTCTGTCTCCCGGCGTATCTGTGCTGAATGCATCCGACGCCGGGGCCGCCAGCGCCGCCGATCCCTTGGCGAACTGGAAGACGGTTATCATCCAGTAACGGCGTTTAACTGTTTTAATAGAGTATAAGTGGCTTAATGATGATCAAACGGCATTTCCTGAAGCCCGTCGCGGCGATGGCTTTCCTGTGCGCTATTGCGCAGTTTTTTTGCGTTTCGAGGGCCTCCGCGTCTGTATTCCATCCGGAGGCGGCGTGGGCGGTCGGCCCCATCGCGGCCGAGTCTCTCGGCGGGGTCACGTACTGCTCCATGAAAAACACCTATGCCGCAGGCCGGACCATCGTTTTCGCCCGCGACAATCAGGGCAATAATTCCGTCGCCGTGAACCTCAACAGGAACCTCTTTCGCGGGAATCGTCGCTACAGCGTTTTGGTTCGCGCCGGGCACGCGACGCGCCGCCTTGTCGCTCTTGCCGCATCATCGCAGATACTTGTCATGGAAACCGGCGTAGATACGGCTTTATATAACGCCATCTCTGCCAGCCATGAGATTTCGTTTTCCGTGAGCCACAGAAGATACGCGTTCGATCTCAACGCCAGTGTCGCGGACGGGCTGACGGCGCTCGGCCATTGCGCGGACGCACTGCAAAACGGCGCGGCGTTCTCCGCCATGACAATTCCGCTTGCGCGGCGGGAAAAGCTGACGCGCGCTACTCCGAAAATGCCAGCGCCGCAAGAACAGGCGGCGGCGAAGGGCGTGAATGCGCCTTCACCTGAAAATGAGGCGAAAGCGCAAATCGCAAAGCAGGTTCTGCAACTGACGAACCCCACTCCTGCGCCAAGTGCGCCTGTTGCGCCGGTTGAAGCTGTTGCCGCGCCTGTCGTTACCGCGCCGCCCGTTGCTTTGAAAGCGCCCGTGGCAAAAGCTTCCGTCGCGCCTTCCGTTGCCTCCAAGCCGGCACCTGCGGTTTCTGCACCCGAGTCGGCTCCTGCACCTGCCGTTGTTGCCAAAGCGGCTCCTGCCACTGTTCCTCCGCTATCTTCCGCCATTGCCCCGCCGCCGCCGATGCCGGCGCCTGTTTTGCTCACCTCCGCCGCCGCGTTGCCGCAAGCACAGAAGCCTGTTTCCACGCCGGTCGTTCCTCAAAGCGTCGCTTCGCAAGCTGTTCCGGCTCCGGTACAGCCAAAACAAGAACCGGTTGCGACGCCTGCCGCGCCGCAGGTTGTTTCGGGCAATGCTTATTTGAAGGAGTTGCTGGAAACCGCGCATGTTGCCTCTGGTGCCGAGATAAAAGCGTCATCAGATCGTGATGCGCTCCATTGGTCGTCAGGCAGCCTTTTCGGTTCGGCGCAACAACTGACCATGTCTTCTGGCGCAAGCCTGAAAATGATGGCGGGAAAGTATTTAAAGAAAACTGCGGCGCTCTGTGCCGGGGAATATGCGAAAAAAGTATACGGGGCTGAAAATGCCGGTGCCTTCAAAGTATTGAAGGCGGATGTCACTTGCATTGACGGCAAGAACAATGCCGCCGCCGCTATTCTTTTTGTTGCGGGGCAGGGAAAGTTCAACGTCATTACCCAGGAAGGCACGGTCGACCAACTTACCGCGGCCATGTCCAGCAGAGATTCGATCGTTGCCGTCGTATCGAAGGCTGCCAAAAACTGAGGAAATCATCTTCGCGGATGCGCGTGCATAGC
Source organism: Pseudomonadota bacterium (assembly GCA_021845905.1). GTDB lineage: Bacteria > Pseudomonadota > Alphaproteobacteria > Micavibrionales > UBA2020 > PALSA-926. The sequence continues at coordinate 29,481 of JAJZVA010000011.1, read as the reverse complement.
ATGAAAATATGGCGCGCCCTGCAGGAATCGAACCTGCAACCTGCCGCTTAGAAGGCGGCTGCTCTATCCAGTTGAGCTAAGGGCGCGCGGAGCCTTGAGGCCTCTCCATACTGATAGCATATTTCTGAAAATATTCAACTTTTGAATTATTACGAGTTGTCAGTCCGGTTGGCGCGCCAAACCCAGGTGAACGGCATGTCTCGGGGTTGACTGGATATCGAATTGCAGGAACGAGAGCAACATTTGAAAGCCCAAGATCACCGGCAGGGCGCTCAGCATGACCGTGCCGGCGCTGGCAGGCATATGCACTGCTTCTCCGGCGCTCCATTCCACAATTCCGAAAACGGTTCCGAAAATCATAAAAACAAGGCCAAGAAGAAGTTCGAGAGAGGCAAGGTGAAAATCGCGCAGGAAGTAGTTGTATCCGATGCGCTTATAGAGGTTACGCGCATGGCCGCGCAAGAAAGGCCAGAGGATCTTTTTGATGTCAAGGCTGCTGGTTTCATCGGCGTAGACAGCCGTCATCGGGACGTCCATCACCGCGGCATGCAATAGGTTGAGACGGAAGAGCATGTCGCTTTCGAAGAAATATCCACGGGATATTTTATGCAACGGCATGCGGCGCAACACGTCGGCATGTATGGCCGTATAGCCGTTGTTGGGGTCGAAGATATTCCAATAGCCGCTGGAAAGCTTGGTGACGAAGCTTAAAAGACCGTTGCCGAAGAGCCTGATGCGCGGCATGGATTTCACGTCCTCGGGGCGGAAAAACCGGTTGCCCTTGGTGTAGTCGCAGAGCTCCGCCGTGATGGGCGCGACAAAAGACGGAAGAATTTCTGGCGCCATCTGACCGTCACCATCCAGCTTGACGACGATGGCGGCATCTGTTTCCAATGCGGCCCTGTATCCCGTGACCATCGCCCCGCCGACGCCTTGATTTTGTTCGTGATGCAGAACCCGCACCCGCTTGTCTTCGCAGGACTGTTTTATAAAGTCGCCGCTTTGCTCGGGGCAGGCGTCGTCAACGCAAAAAATATACGCGACATCCGCAGGGATGCGGCGCAGAACGTCAAGGACTTTGCTTTTGACCTTATAGCACGGAACAACGACCGCGATGGCCGGCTTTTCCCCGTCCGGATTTCCTTTGTCCATGACTGTCAAAATCCTTTTCCGTTTATTGCGCGGAGTTTCCTTGTAATCTAGACTGTGGGAACAGGGAGTGTCAATCATGCAGCTGCGGCGGGAGAGCCTTCCGTATATCGTTTTGATCATGGCCGTTTTTGCGGCCTATGCCAATGTATACGGCAATGGTTTTCTCCTCGATGACCTGGTTCTGGCCGTTCAGAACCGGCTTTTGCTCCAGTGGCGCGATCTTCCGCAGTTGCTCGGGCATTTAAGCCTTTACGGTACAGGCCTGCCGGGCGGGTTCTTTCGTCCGGCGCAGGAATTTTTGTTCTTTCTCGTCTATCAGGTTTTCGGATTTTCGGCGGCGGCGTTTCATGGCGTCAACGTGCTGTTGCAGGCCTGTGCGGCATGCCTTGTTTACGCCTTTGGCAGACGCCTCGGTTGCGGGATATTCACGGCCTTTTCAGCGGCGCTGATATGGGGCGTGCATCCTCTGAATACGGAAGCGATCACTTATATCAGCGGCTCGGCTGATCCGCTTTACGTCATCTTCACGCTTTTGGGGTTGTTGTCGCTTTTTCCGGATTTTGCGCCGCGTAACTTCCTGAAGGCGGGCGCATTTTTCATTCTTGCGCTGGCGAGTAAAGAGTCCGCCGTTGTTTTTCCCGCGCTGGCGGTTTTTACGCTGTTTCTGGTCAGTGAAGAGCGCCTCAAACCCGCGACATACATACGGACATGGCCCTTGTGGGTCATCATGGCGGCGTATTTCGTCTTGCTGCATATTGTTTACGGCGGACAGGGCATGATGGCGGCGAATGCTTCCGGCAATTCTCTTTATGCGCACGACATTGCCATGCGCGTATTCACCAGCATCGCCACTTTGCCGACATATCTTGGCCTTATGCTCTGGCCGCACAATCTCCATATGGAGCGCACATTCCTTGTTTATCCGGGAGTCATCGCATTTCCGAGCGTCTGGGCGGGGCTGGCGCTTGTCGGCGCGGCTTTGGTGCAGATGGCGTGGGGCAGGGGGAAACGAGGTCTTGCCTTGACATGGGGGCTATTGTGGTTTGCAGCCGCGTTCTCGCCTTATAGTGGCGTCATTAAACCGATCAATGCGCTGATCGCCGAGCACTGGATGTATCTTCCGTGCATCGGTCTCGCCCTCGGTTTTTCGCAGACCATCGCTTTATGTGTCGAAAAAAATAAATCCCGGCATCTGCGCCCGGGCATCGCCACCGCTGTTTTTTTTGCCGCGGCGGCTCTTGGCGTTGTCACGTTCCGCCAGAATCGGGTATGGCGCGATCCAGTAACGTTTTACACGCATATCATCGATTGCGGCGTGAAATCCGGCCGCGCATACAGCAGTTTCGGGCAATATTATTTCGACATCGGCGCATATAAAAAAGCCGAAGAACAGTTTCAAAAGGCGGTTGCCCATCCATCGCCGCTTCCATCGTTGCAAATGACCATCGTTCACATGCATCTGGCGTTTATCGCCCTGAATGTGCGCCCGAACGGGCAGGGGATTATCGGTCCGCATGAGATTAAACAGGCACTGCCGGATGCGCCGCATATTTCGGCCGCCATTTCCGAGTTTAAAAAAACGCTGGCGATTGATCCGGATTATTACTGGGCGGATGTCTTTTTGGCGGAGATATATAATTATCAAGGCCATCTTTCAAAAGCCGGTTTTTACCTGCGGCGGGCGCGTGAAATCAGGAAAACCGGACGCAACATCAACGACTTGTTGTAGGTCTGCCGTTTCTGTCCTTTAAAAAGATGGGAAATGGTTGTCTTCAATTTTTCTAAAATTATAGACAACTTTTCCTCAACGTTAATCATGTCGCTTTATAATAAAAAATGGGGTTCCTTTAAAAAATAATATTTGGCGCATATTGGCAAAGCCAGAATGTCAGGGGGGCAAATGCACAAGCTTACGAAACTGACCGCGACGACGGCGCTGGTCACCTTGTTTGCGGGTTTTTCATCCCATGCCGCTTACGCTCTGAGTGCGGGGGCTATTCCTCAGGGCGCGACGGTAGTCGGCGGCGCCGCGACTTTCAGCACCCCGACGTCGACGAGCCTGACGATCGATCAAAGTACGTCGCGCGCCGTTATCAACTGGCAGTCTTTCAACATCGGGAGCGGCGCATCGGTGCAGTTTGTCCAGCCGAGTTCCAGTGCGCTTGCCGTCAACCGCGTTGTCAGCACATCGACGGATCCCACCCAGATTCTCGGTTCTCTCAAATCCAATGGTCAGATCATGATTTTGGATCCGAACGGGGTTTTGTTCGGGGCTAATTCCCGCATTGACGTCGGCGGCATTATTGCCACGACCGGGAATGTGGATGACTCGCAAGTCATGTCGGGTGCCAACAGCATAGACATCACCAATATCGACGGCGGTTCGGTCATCAACCAGGGACAAATCACGGTGGCGCAGGGCGGCCTTGCGGCGTTTGTCGCGCCCTATGTCGATAACAGTGGCGTGATCACGGCTGATCTCGGGCGCGTCGAGCTGGCTTCGGGTAGCGCTGTGACAGTTGATCTTTCGGGAGATAATCTTGTCTCCATGGCCGTCAGCGGGCCTTTGGCTAACGCGCTTGTCGAGAATTCCGGCACGATTACGGCAGATGGCGGGCGGGTGGCCATGACGGCGCGCGCGGCGGCGGGCGTGGTGAGCGATGTGGTGAACATGACCGGCGTTGTGCAGGCGAATACGGTGGGCGCTCAGAACGGAGAGATCGTTCTGAGCGGCGGCGATGCGGGCACGGTCAATGTTACGGGTCAGGTGAACGCCACGGGCGGCGCGACCGGCGGGCGCGTTGACGTGACGGGCAACCAGATTGCCGTCAATAATGCGCAAATCAATGTTTCCGGCACAAGCGCTGGCGGACAGGTTTATCTGGGCGCCGGCGTCGGTGGCGCGCAGGATGGCGCGGATGCGCCGGCCGCCATAACGAATGTTTCTTCGGGTAGCGTGATAGATGCCGATGCGACGGATAACGGAAATGGCGGTACGGTCGTCGTCTGGGGCAGTCAGAATACAGGTTTCTACGGCACGGCAACGGCGCGTGGCGGAGCGAGCGGCGGCAACGGCGGCATGGTGGAAGTATCCACCGGCGCGGGCGTCGATTTCGCGGGTATCGTCAATACCACCGCGGCAAACGGGCAGGTCGGGCAGTTGCTGATCGATCCGACGTCGGTCTCCATCGGCACGGGTAGCCAGACTGTAAGTTCCGGCACATACCTTAACGCGCAGAATCTTGCCAACACCCTTGCGTTTACGTCGATTAATATTCAGGCAACCAGCAACATAGACGTCATCAACAATATCGACCTTTCCGCAAGCGCGAACGGAACGCCCTCTTACGGGCTGACGCTGAGTGCGCCTGTATTTGATTTGAATTACAACATGAATATGAGCGCGACGAGCCCGTTGCATCTTGATTTTTCGACAATGAACCTGAACGGACGCATTACGGCAGGTGGCGCAGATATTCCACTGACGCAAGCATCTGGCACGGCGACACAGGTCAATATCCTCAGCAATCTTGCCGACATCCAGCAGGGTATCGATCTCTCTTCGGCGACGGCACCGGTGACGGTTGATGTTGCGTCAGGCACATATAATGGAAACCTGAACATCAGCAAAGCCGGACTGACGCTCAACGGCATTGTCAATACCACCGGCGGCGCGGGCGCAGACACGACGGCGCCGGAGCTTGTTGGTACGGTTGCGGGCGGGAACATCATCACTGTCGCCGCCAATAACGTGACGATAGACGGATTCCATCTCAACGCGCAGGTGAGCGGCGGAACACTCGCAAACAGCGCTTACGGCATTTATGCCAGCGGTGTGGATAGCCTGGCCGTTGACCACAATACTTTCGACGGCTTCTCCGGCACCGGCGTTTCGACACCGACATCCACGAATGTATCGCTTGCGTCGAACTCTTATATTAATGTGCCGAAACCTGGAAGCGGTGGCGGGAATGGATCCGGTGGCGAGGCCGGTAACGGGCAGGGATCTGGCAATCATCATGATCACGGGCATCACTATGGGCATGACAAAGATCGCCATCATCAAGAAGACCGCGATCATGAGGAACATTACTACGATCATGACGGCCGCCGCGACCACGCCAAAGACGGTCATAACCGGCGTTATGACGATAGTTTATACGATTTCTTCCGCGGGATAGAACGGGCCGAAGAAAAAGCCGCGGCCAAGGCGCGTACGGCCCTTGAGCATGCCGAAGATGCGGGACATAAATCAGGTATTCATAGCGGTATTGAAGAAACGCATGTCGCCATGGCGGATCAACCGGAAAAAGTGGCTGATATAAGCCATGACATCCATGAGGACGTAGTCGCTGATGCTCATGTGAAAGCCGGAGCCGTGCAAGAAGACAGGCACGAAAAATACGGACACGAGGCCAAGAGGCATGAAGACAGGCATGAGCGCGATCATCATGCCAAGAAAAAATCCGGGCACAAAGAAGCACGCAATCATGACCGTGATCGCCACTAAAATGGAGCTTGTTGCTACGAAAAGCCGGTGAAAATCAGCCGATCAGGTTTCTCATGGATTTAAGCTCGTTGAGCATGGACTGAAGCTCGTCGCGCTTTTTGCTGGTCGCGGACGAGGCGTCTTCCGGCTCGTCCATCGGCACTTCAGGCGCTTTGGCGACACGGGGCGAGAGGTTGCCGCGCGTGCTGTGCAAAAGCTTTTGAACGCCCTTGATGGTGTAGCCTTCCTGGTAGAGCAGGTGATAGATGTTTTTCAGCAACTCAATATCTTCCGGACGATAGTAGCGGCGCCCGCCGCCGCGTTTCAACGGCTTGATCTGGTTGAACTTGCTTTCCCAGAAACGCAACACATGTTGCTGAACTTTCAGTTCATTCGCCACTTCGCTGATCGTGCGGAAAGCGGAGGGGGCTTTTTCCGGCGCCGCTTTGGCGTTTTTTTTCAGAGGACGGCGGTTGGGGATGTTTTGAACGGTCTGCCGTTCGGTTTTCGGGGAGGTTTTCGGTTCTGAGGTATTGCTTGCGACGGATGACGTTGTCGAGGACATGGGGGAGATGTTCCTTATTGTATTTTTTTATTACTATTAATCTTCTGCGTGTTTTTCGTTGTTGATGCGTTCTTTCAGGACGTTGCTGGCGCGGAAGGTCAATACGCGGCGTGGAAGAATAGGCACTTCCTCGCCGGTTTTGGGATTGCGACCGATGCGCTGGCGTTTGCTGCGAACCTGGAATGTGCCAAAGGAAGAAATTTTGACCATTTCACCTTTTTGGAGAGCCTTGCAGATTTCTGCGAGAACAGTTTCCACCAGGTCGGCGGATTCATTTCTGGAAAGACCGACTTGTTCGTAAACGGCTTGGCTTAAGTCTGCGCGGGTAATTGTCTGGTTGTTCATGTTGCACCTCAATAAAAGATCAACGTGGGAACACAGTATCGATTCACAATAAGGCAGTCAATACAAAGCGTTGAGAAATAAAGTTACAGTATTGAAGGGTTTGAAACCCGCGTATAACAAGGGCTTAGAGCTTTAGTAGCGAACAAGCGCGGCGCCCCACGTGAAGCCGCCGCCCATGGCTTCCATGAGAATCAGATCGCCGGAGCGGATTCGTCCGTCTTCAACCGCGGTGCAAAGCGCGAGTGGAATCGATGCGGCCGATGTATTGCCGTGTTTTTCAACCGTCAATACAACACGTTCCGGCGGCAGGCCGAGTTTTTGGGCGGTCGCGTCGATGATTCTCTTGTTGGCCTGATGCGGCACGAGCCATTGGATATCTTTTCCTTCCAGACCGTTAGCCTGAAGAGCCTCAACAACAACTTCACCCATGCGTGTTACGGCGTGACGGAAAACTTCGCGTCCGTTCATGCGCACATGTCCTGTTGTCTGAGTTGTCGCGGGGCCTCCGTCGACATAAAGCTGTCCGCGGTGCGCGCCTTCTGAATGCAGATGGGTAGAGAGGATGCCGGAATCTTCTTTTGTTCCTTGCGCGCTATCGTCCGCTTCGAGAATAACGGCTCCCGCGCCATCGCCGAACAAAACGCAGGTCGTGCGGTCGTTCCAGTCCAGCAAGCTGCTGAAACGCTCCGCGCCGATGACAAGCGCGCGGCTCACCTGTCTTGATTTGACGAAATTATCCGCCGTCGCCAAGGCATATATAAAGCCGGAGCAGACGGCCTGAATGTCAAAAGCGAATCCCTTGTCGCCCATGCCAATCTTGTCCTGCACGGTGACGGCAGTGGCGGGAAAGGTTTGATCCGGCGTGGTCGTGGCGAGGAACACCGCATCGATGTCCTGTCCCGTCAAACCTGCTTTTTCCAGTGCGCGTTGCGCGGCGCGGGTCGCCATGTCAGATGTCGTTTCGTCTTTCGCAGCGATATGGCGAGATTTTATGCCTGTGCGCTGTTCTATCCAGTCATGCGTGGTATCGACGCGTTTTGCCAGATCGTCATTGGTTATAACGCTTTCCGGCAAATATGAAGCGCAACTGATGATCCGCGCGCGTCTCATGCCGAAATCTCATCTTCAAGGGGAGGTGAATCTGTCTGATTGGATCCAATGCCCATATTTTCAAGCTCTTCAGCCACTTTTTTATTAAATTGGATGAGAGACATTTCGGCTGCTACGCCAATGGCGTTGGCGAATCCTATGGCGTCCGTTCCGCCATGGCTTTTGATGCAGAGGCCTTTCAGACCCATAAAGCTCGCGCCATTATAAAAACGCGGGTCGAGCCTTTTTTTCAGGGAGATGAAGGCAGGCAGGGCGAGGGCGATTCCCGGCAGGGAAAGGACGGTGCCCATTTTTGCCAGCCAGGAAGAGAGAACAGTCTGTTTGGCAAGGCTGCCGATCAGCTTTGCGGTGCCTTCGATGGCTTTGAGCACAATGTTTCCCGTAAACCCATCTGTAACAACAACATCGACCGTGCCGCTACAGATATCGTCACCTTCGACGAAGCCGATATATTTTCCGGGCAGGTGAGTGGCGGCATCGAGCAACTCCGCCGCGCCTTTGACCGTTTCATGGCCTTTCATTTGCTCGGAGCCGACATTGAGCAGGCCGATGCGCGGTTCCGCAACTTTCATGATCTCGCGTGAGAAAACGCCGCCAAGCGTCGCGAATTCCAGCAGGTTTTTAGGACTGCATTCGACATTCGCGCCGAGGTCAAGCATGACGACGCCCTGTCCGGCGATTTTGGTCGGCATATAGGTTGCGATGGCGGGGCGCGTGATACCGGGCAAGGCTTTGAGAACAAACTTTGCCATGGCCATCAGCGCTCCGGTATTCCCTGCGGAGACGACGCAGTGCGCCTCGCCGTTGCCGACTGCGTCGATCGCAAGACGCATGCTTGAATTGCGACCGCTGCGGAGCGCCGCTGAAGGCTTGTCCTCGCTGGTGACGCGGTCTGGCGTATGCCGCAACTCCATCACGGCTTCAAGACCCGGGTGTTTTTTGATCAGCGGGCCGATCTTTTGTTCATCGCCAAAAATGATGAATTTCGCCTGCGGATATTTGCGGCGCGCAAGAGAAGCTCCCTCAACGACGATATGAGGCGCACGATCGCCGCCCATGCCGTCCAGGGATATGACCAATCCATTTTGCAAAGGGGATGCCTTTGTTATTGCGGTGAGTTATCGCGGCAGAAGAGGCTTAGTCAACGTCGATGACTTGCTGGCCTTTGTACATGCCTGTCTTGAGGCAAACGTGGTGCGGGCGCACCATTTCACCGGTGTGTTTGTCTTCGACAACAGCGGGAGACTTCAGGGCGTGGTGCGCACGGCGCATGTCGCGTCTCGACTTCGATGTTTTTCTTTTTGGAACAGCCATGTTTGTATACTCTCTCGTAAATTGATCAGCTTCATTACATAAGCAAAAATGCCTGATCTGGCAAGAAAAAATACGCGCCAGAAGCACTGAAATCCGCTTTTTTAAACAGTTTTTTAATAATTATGAAAAATAAATTACGATTCAAGTTAACCAAGGTTAATTTTATTGGTATAATAGAAGTTAAGGGATAGGGTGCAACGCAAAAAAGGGAATAAGCGCATGCGGGTTCTACTTGTAGAAGACGATCAGTCCACGGCCAAAAGTATTGAACTCATGCTGAAATCAGATGGCTATGTGGTCGATATGACCGACATGGGCGAAGACGGGCTCGAAATCGGCAAGCTCTACGAATACGACATCATCATTCTCGATCTGATGTTGCCAGATCTGGACGGCTACGAAGTATTGAAGCGCCTGCGCGCCGCGAAGGTCGAGACGCCAATTTTGATTCTCTCGGGCCTGTCGGAGCTGGACAGCAAGCTCAAAGGCCTCGGATTCGGCGCCGACGACTATCTCACCAAGCCGTTCGACAAACGCGAGCTCATGGCGCGCATCCAGGCGATCGTCCGCCGTTCGAAGGGCCATGCGCAGAGCGTGATCAAGACGGGGCCGATCACCGTCAACCTCGATGCCCGCACCGTCGAGGTTGATAACAAGCAACTGCACCTGACCAGCAAGGAATACGGCATCATCGAGTTGCTCTCCTTGCGCAAAGGCTCGACGCTGACGAAGGAAATGTTCCTCAACCATCTTTACGGCGGCATGGACGAACCGGAAGTCAAAATCATCGACGTTTTTATTTGCAAGCTGCGCAAGAAAATCGACAAGCTCTCCGCCGATGGCGGTGCTTGTATCGAAACCGTATGGGGGCGGGGCTACGTGTTGCGCGACCCGAACGGCGCGGCGCAACCGACTCCGAAAGAATCAGTCTCGGGTTGATTTAAAAGACGCCTGCGGAAAAAGAGCCGAGATCTGATTTGAGGCTTGGGTTATTTTTTACCCGCCCCCTATAAAGAAGTTGTTGCTTCAGGCGTGCGTTTTCCAGCTCTTCTTTCGTGTCCGGATTTGTTTCTGCATTGATTTTTTCCAGCAGGTCGTCAATGGCGTTGTTGAGGTCCTGAGCTGTGCCATTCCGCGCCATATACCTTGCGCGTTGGAACGCGGCGGCGAGACTGCCCTGTGGTGCTTTTACGGCTTTAGACAGGCCGGACGAAATCGGGGTTGATGCGCTACTGAAAGTCTGCGCGGATGCGTTGAAAAGGGTGTAGAGGAAGCCTCTGACATCGGGTGTGAGATTTTTGAGCGCCATTATCTGTTCCTTATAAAATAATATTCCATAAGTGTATTTCCAGTGTTTTGCCTTGTCAACTTTTTTATAAGAAGAGTTTGTGCGGCGAGTAAAATACCCCTAGAACAGCTGCATGACATCTTTCAATACCGAGACAACGCTTGTGCCATTGATGATGCTGATCGTGCTCGGCTGGGGAGTCGGTCGCTGGCGGAGCATTGACGTCAGGCCGATATCCACGCTCCTCATCTATGCCGTCGCGCCGGTGGTGGCCTTCGGAACGACGGCGCAACTCGCCTTTCACGGCAGAATTGTTTTGTTGCCGTTCATTGTTTATATGCTGGCCGCATTTTCAGGGCTGACGTCTTTTGCTCTGGGGCGTGTATTGCTGAAAAAGAAGGAGTTGCGCTTTCTTTTGCCCGAAGCGACCGGATGCGGCAATAACGGTTATTTCGGATTGCCCGTGGCGATGGCGCTGTTTCCGCCCGGACAGGTGGGTATTTATTTTCTGATTATCATGGGCACTTCTCTTTTTGAAGCGACTTTCGGCTATTATTTCGTGGGGCGCGGAAACATGTCGGTCATGGATGCCCTGAAGCGCACGGCGGGGATGCCCATTATCTATGCCATCACGGCAGGACTCTTTCTTTCCGCGTTTCATGTCCGTCTCGATCCGGGGCTGGTAAAGTTGTGCGATGTCGCGAAAGGCTGCTATGTGACTCTCGGCATGATGATCATCGGCCTTGCGCTGGCAAGGCATAAAAAACTCTCGCGTGATTTCGATTTCATTGCGCTGGTCATGTTCGGCAAATACGTTCTCTGGGCCATCGCGGTTTCTGGCTTCGTCTGGCTCGATGGGCACGTCCTGAGAATATACGGCACGTCGGTTTACACCATGATCGCCATTCTGGTCATCACGCCGACGGCTGCAAATACCGCGGCGTTCGCGGCGCAACTCGATTTCAAGCCGCAACAGGCGGCGACCGTGGTTTTTCTGACCACGCTACTTTCATTCGCGGCCCTGCCGTTCACCTTGCCGTTGCTCTTCACTTTTGCACAGCACTGAGGGGCGGCGCGGGCGCTACCGGGGATTTTTCCGCCATGAAGGTCGAATCCGCGCGCACATAGACGCCGCGCACGTTGGTCAGTGGTTTGAAAACATCGGAGATGCCGATAACGGTTTCCGCGCCGCCAAGGAACAGTACGCCGTCCTGCTTGGTGATATCCTTGATGGTTGACAGCACTTTTCCCTTGGTGGGGACGTCGAAATAAATCAGCACGTTGCGGCAGAAGACAATATCGAACTGGCCAAGATGGCGGAGGTCGGTAAGAAGGTTTGCTTCCTTGAAGGAAATCATGCTTTTCAGATCGGGCTTGACCTCCCAGTTTTCTCCTTGCTTCGTGAAATATTTGACCAGCATCTGAATGGGCAGCCCGCGTTGGACCTCGAACTGGGAGTAAACGCCGGCTTTTGCCTGGGCGAGGATGTCTTGCGACAAGTCAGTGGCGACGATTTCTATTCTCCACCCCGCGAATTGCGGAGCCTCCTTCAGCATCATTGCGATGGAGTAAGGTTCTTGTCCGCTGGAGCAGGCGGCGGACCAGATGCGCAGGCTTTTTTGCGCGCCGCGCGATTTTATGAAGGCAGGAAACAAATCCTCTTTCAGTTTCTGGAACGGCGTATTGTCGCGGAAAAACGATGTTTCGTTGGTCGTCATCGCTTCAACGACGGCGCGGGTCAGAGACGCGTTGCCGCCGCGCATTTTTTGCACCAGCCCTTCAAGGCCGCCTTGTATCCCTTGTTTCTGTGCGAGCGGCAACAGGCGGGATTCAAGCAGGTAGGTTTTTTCAGGTGTGATGATCAGGCCGGATTCCCTCTTCAGCAGCTCCTCGAAAAATTTGAAATCCGTATCTTTCATGGCGCGCCTCCCGCGACAAAGGCGTTGCTTGCTGCACGGTCGGCATATTCGCGTACCGCGCGCGCGAGATCGCCCAGAGGCAAGACCCGCGTGCAGACGCCGGCCATGGCCACAGCGCCCGGCATGCCCCATACGACGCTGGTCGCTTCATCCTGTGCGAGAACGGTTCCGCCCGCTTCGACGAGCTGCTGGCAGGCCTTCATGCCGTCCGCGCCCATGCCGGTGAATATCACGGCAAGGATTTTTTTTCCGTACGCATTGATCAGGCTCCGCAACATCGGATCGACGGCCGGGCGGCAGAAATTTTCTTGCGCGTCCTGATTGAGCGAAATGACTTTACGGCCGCCCTGTTCCTTTACTGTCATGTGAAAGTTTCCGGGCGCAAGATAAATGTTTCCGCCCGCTACCGCTTCGCCATCAACTGCTTCACGGCAGTTGAGGCCGGATTGCTTGGAGATATGCTCGGCGAGAATGGTGGTGAAGGTCGGTGGCATATGTTGTGTGACGAACACGGGCTGTTTCAAAGGTCCTTTAAGATCGCTGAAAAACTGCAATAGCGCCTGCGGGCCGCCTGTCGAACTGCCGATGGCAATGACGTCCGGCGCCGTTTTGATGAGCTCAGGGCGCAATGTGAATTTTTTAGGAACTGCAGCGACGGCTGGCGCGGGCGTTGCTGGTTTTTGCGCGGGCGCATGTGGTTTTTCTGTTATGCCGCGTTTTCTTCTGGCCAGAAGGCCGAGAGATCTGACTTTTTGCACAAGGCTGTTGCGAAAGTCGTTGGAGCCCGCGAGTTCCTGCGATGTGGGCTTTGCCAGGCATTCCGCGGCACCGAGCTCGAAAGCTTTCAGCGTGATGGCGGCATTGGCTTTCGAAAGCGTCGAGGCGATGATGACCTGCGCGTTGGGGTCTGCCTTTAAAAGCAAAGGCAGGGCTGTGATGCCGTCCATCACCGGCATTTCTATGTCGAGTACGATGACGTCGAATTTTCCCGACGTCATGGCGCTGAGCGCGAGTTGGCCGTTGGAGGCAGAAGCGACCACCTTTATGTCAGGGTCGCTTTCGATGAAACGCGTCAAGAAACCGCGAATGACTGCTGAATCGTCGACGACCATGACCCGGATGGGGTCGGAAGACAAAGGCATGATGTCAGGGGTCAGTGTCATGCCGGCATTCTCCTAGATGGCGCCGATTTGCAGAAGCTTGCTTTGGACGATTTCCTTGTCGAATGGCTTCATGATGTATTCGTTCGCGCCGGCCTCCAGCGCTTTTTGAATGAAGGCGAAATCGTTTTCAGTGGTGCAGAAGACGACCTTGGGCGCGTCGCCGCCTGCGGTTTTGCGCAACTCCTGGAGAAATTCTATGCCGCTCATGACGGGCATGTTCCAGTCGAGCAGGATGACCTCGGGCATGGATTTCGCGCAGGCTTCAAGAGCCTGCTTTCCGTCTTCGGCTTCATTGCAGGTGAATCCGAGTTCTTCGAATATTTTCTGGGCGACTTTCCGGACAACCCGGCTATCGTCGACGATCAGGCAGGTATTCATGTCAGAAACCCTTCTATTGAATAAGTTTAGGCCGCGTCGTCTTTTGTGAACAAACCTTCCAGCATTCCCGGCACGTCGAGAATGACAAGAAGCTGTTCCTTCAGCCTGTAGATGCCGATCGCCAGCGCGCGCCAAGAGGCTTCGAGCGTGGCGGGGGTCTTTTCAAAGTCCTTGTCCGGAAGGGAAAGAACTTCTCCAACGCTGTCGACGATCAGGCTGTAAAGCTCGCCTTTATGCTCTACGACGATGTACATGGTTTTCAACTCAGCCGGTTTTTCTGGCATGCCGAGCTTGTGGCGCAGGTTGATCGCCGTAACGACGCGCCCGCGGAGATTTAGGGATCCGGCAATTTCTTTTCTGGCCAGCGGCACGCGCGTGACCTTTTGCTCGCCGAGAACGTCTTGCACCTGCAATACGGGTATGCCGAACGTCTGCCCGGCAATCGTGGCCGTTAGAAATTCCTTGTTCCCGCCGTTTGCGGTGCTTTCCTTGTCTGTTTTCGTCATGCGGCTTCTCCCAGGCTGGCGATCGAACGCAACAAGGCCTCCCGATCGAATTTAGCTATATAGTCATTGAAGCCTGCGGCCTTGCCGCGGTCGAGATCCTGCGCCGTTGCGTGCGAGGACAAGGCAAAGAGCGGCGTGTTTCTCCATTTGCTGTCGCTGGACTTGACCCTTTGCGCGAATTCGTAGCCGTTCATGCCCGGCATTTCGATGTCGCTGATGATGAGATCGAAGTGCTCTCCGGCGTTGCAAAGATCCATCGCGTCGAAGCCGCTTTGCGTGCTGACGACGTCGTAACCGGCGATGCTCAGCATCGGCGACAGCATGTTGCGGAAGAAGGGGCTGTCATCCACCAGCAGGATCTTCATCGGCTTGCCTTTTTTCTGGAACTGGCCGTCGGATTTGGCGCCAAACCAGTCGTTGTGGGCGATGGACAGGAAATGACCGACGTCGATCACGTCCATGGCCTGACCGTGAATGATAGCGCTGCCGAGCATGCCGAACTTGTTTTCCGAGGTGATTTGCACATTGATGCGCTCCTCGACGATGTCGACGATGCTGTCGACCATCAGTCCCATCGAACGGTCTCTGTCGGAAAAGACCAGCACGGGCTGACTGCCTTTTTCCTTCAGGATCATCTTGTCGTTGAAGGGGATAAGCGGCATCAGCGCGCCGCGGTACTGGATCACTTTCTGCTGGCCGGAAATTTCGATCTTATCGACTTCGAAATCCTCAAGGCGCGAGACGAGAGACAGCGGTACGGCACGCGGCGCCCCGGGGCCTGCCTTGAAGATCAGGAGCGATGTTTTGCGTTCGTTATCTGAAACCGCGCGCACGCCTTCATGTGTCTTGCCGGATTCCTTATGCACATCGGCGATTTTTCCGACCGCGTTCGCTATCCCGTTCGGATCGAGGATCATGATAACGCTGCCGTCGCCGAGAATGGTGTTGCCTGAAAAAAGGCGGATGTTCTTCAGAACCGGAGAAACCGGCTTGACGACGATTTCCTCCGTATCGAAGACGCGGTCGACGATAATGCCGAAGGTTTGCGCGCCGACTTCGACGACGATGACTTGTTTGTTGATCCGCTGGCCTTGCGCTTCCTCCAGTTTGAGGATTTTGGTAAGCGAGACAAGCGGCAGAAGTCTGTCGCGCAGGCGCATGACCGGCGTGCCGTGGATTTCTTCAAGCTTGTTTTCCCCCGTTTTGGAGAGGCGCACGAGCTCCTGCACGCTGATCTGGGGAATGGCGAAGCGCTCGCCGCTCGCCTCGACGATCAGGGCAGACACAATCGCCAGCGTCAGCGGAATTTTGATGGTGAAGGTCGTGCCTTTGCCCTCGACGGATTTCATCTCGATGGTACCGCCGATTTTCTCGATATTGGTGCGCACGACGTCCATGCCGACGCCGCGTCCGGAGACGGAGGTGATTTTTTCCGCCGTCGAGAAACCCGCGGCGAAAATGAACTGCTGGATTTGCTGCTCGGTCATGTTTTTGACCTGCTCTTCCGTGGCGACGCCTTTTTCCACGGCTTTTTTGCGGATGCGGTCCGTATTGAGGCCGCGCCCGTCGTCGGAAATTTCTATGACGATGTGCCCGCCTTCATGGAAGGCATTGAGCAGGATCGTGCCTTCCTCCGGTTTTCCGGCGGCAAGGCGCTCGGCGGGTGGTTCGATGCCGTGGTCTCCGGAGTTGCGCACCATATGCGTCAGTGGGTCCTTGATGAGCTCAAGCACCTGGCGGTCGAGCTCTGTTTCGCTACCGCGCATGTCGAGGTTGATTTTTTTGCCGAGTTCCACCGAGATATCGCGGATGATGCGCGTCAGTTTGCTCCAGGCATTGCCGATAGGCTGCATGCGCGTCTGCATGACGCCTTCCTGAAGGTCGGAGACCACATGGCTCAGGCGTTGCAGCGGCGGCGTGAAAGGACTGTCGTTTTGCGTGCGGAGAATCTGCAGGAGCTGGTTGCGGGTCAGGACGAGCTCACTGACCATGGTCATCAGGTTTTCCAGCACCTCGACGTTGACGCGCAGGCTGCTTTCGCCCGCGGGCGTCGCGGAAGTGGCTGTATTGGCGGCGGGATGGGCGGTCTCGGCCGGAGCTACGGGCTTGGCCGCGGTTGCAGGCTTGGCCGCGGGTTTTGCGGGCGCGGCGGTTTTTTCTTCAGAAGCGGGCGCCGCAGGTGAATAGCCTTCGGCCTTGACGGGCTCAAAGAGCTGTTCGGGCGTCGGAACAAATTCTTTTTTTTCTGCCTTTGCTTTTTCCTTTGGCTCCGACGTTGCTGCTTTTGGCGCAGATGGCGCATCTTTGCCTTCGAAGACGGCGTCGAGGCGGGCGATGAGGTCGCTATCGTCGCCTTCAGGTTCCTTTTCCGTTTCGGCGATGCCGGCGACGATTTCCTTGATGCAGTCGAAGGCTTCCAAAATGAGAGAAACGGAATCAACGGTCACTTGCAGGCTGCCGTCGCGATAGCGGCCCATGATATTCTCGGAATGGTGGGCGACGGCTTCGAGACGAGGCAATCCAAGAAATCCGCACGTGCCTTTGATGGTGTGAACGAGACGGAAAATACGGCCTATCAAATCTTTATCGTCGGGATTCTGCTCAAGCTTGACGATGTCGCTGTCGAGCGCATTGAGGCTTTCCGTCGTTTCGGCTAAAAATTCCTGAATCAGATCATCCATTTCCGTCCCCTCGCAAATAAACAAACCCGTCACTATGCTAGTACTATAATGCACTGAAGTGATTAAGGTTTTATTAGTACCGGGTAAGAAATTGACGTATAAATTTACCTAACGCGTGAATACGGCATATCCTTGTATTCAAAAGGAAATTTTTAGGTCAAGACGGCCAAAATCAGAGTGGGCCTGGTGAAGCAGTTTAAATCCGAAATGCGCCGCGAAACGGCCGGTGATATAAGCATGGACGGCGCGCGCGTCGAGGTCGTCGACAGCGGTTTTTCCCTCCAGCGCTGCTTCCGCGCCTTCGCGAAAGGCGGCGTTTTTGCCAGTGGCGGTTATTTTGATGCCTGTACCGTCCTCCAGCGGCGTGACGAATATCTTTCCTTCTCCACGGTTGCACTCTTCGGCGAACATCATCAGGTTGAGCACGCACTTGAAAAAGCCGCGCGGGGGCATGCCGAATTTTCCGTCCAGCGCGGGATCGAATTCACACTGCACGTGGCCGGAGGTGAGCCAGCCGATAAAAACCTCCTTGATGTCGCGGAGGCCGATGTTCTTGTCCGTTCCTGCGGCGCCATAAGCGAGACGGAAGCACTTGAGGCGGTGCGCCGCCTGTTGCGCGCTTGTGGAGACGAGAGCGATGGCTTCGTCGCCCGCTTCCTCGCCCATTTCCTCCAGCAACTCGACGCCGTTGCTGATCGCGCCGACAGGGCTGACAAGGTCGTGGCAGATGCGCGACGAGATGAGCTCCAGGACGCGCGGGCTGAGTTCTACAGACATTTTTTATCTCCCCGTGAGAGCGGCGATAATGCCGCGCCTTTTAAAACGGCGAAGAAATGCCGCTTGATTTCAGTTGCTCGACCATCTGGCCTTTCAGGCGGTCGAGACCGTCTGTCGTGAAGCCTTCGGCGCGGACGGTGAGCACGTCTTCGGTATTGGAGGGGCGGATCAGCCACCAGCCATCCGGCGTCGTGACGCGCACGCCGTCGATATCGTTTACTGTAACGCCGTTTTCGTTAGCATTTTGTAAACGGTGTTTAATTTCCGGCGCAATGTCGAATTTCCGGTCGGCAGGGACATGGAAGCGCACTTCTGGCGTATTATGGATTTTAGGAAGATGAGACACCAGCGCCGACAAGGGCTTACCCGCGTGGCTGAGGATGTTGAGCAGGCGCACGGCGCAATAAACGCCGTCGTCGAAGCCATAATAATGGTCGGCAAAGCAGATATGGCCCGCGAGTTCGCCCGCGAGCGGGGATTTCAGTTCCTGCTGCTTGGCCTTGATGAGCGAGTGACCGGTGTTCCACATCACAGGCTTGCCGCCGAGGCGTGCGATTTCGTCGAATAGCACGCGACTGGACTTCACGTCGGCGATGATCGGCGCGCCGGGGAATTTTTTCAGGACTTCAGCCGCGTAAACCGCCATGATGACATCCGCCCAGATGATATTGGCGTGTTCGTCGACCGCGCCGATGCGGTCCGCGTCGCCGTCGAAGCCGACGCCGATGTCGCAGTTGTTGTCTTTGACCGCTTTTTGCAAATCGACGAGATTTTTTGCGACGGTCGGGTCCGGGTGATGGTGCGGGAAGGTGGCGTCGATATCATCGTAAAGCAGAATATGCTTGCCCGGCAGTTTTTTCGTCAGGCGGCGGATGATCTCGCCCGCCGCGCCATTGCCGTTGTCCCATGCGACGGTGAGGTCTTTCGGACCGGTATAATCCTGCAACATACGATCGACGTAATCGTCCTGTATATCGACTTCGACGGTTTTTCCCGTTCCGCTCTCGTAATCCGCTTTGGCGGCGAGCATGCCGAGCTCCTGTATCGCGTCGCCGTAGAACGGGCCGGTTTTGAGCGCCATTTTGATGCCGTTGTAATTGACGGGGCTGTGCGAGCCGGTAACGGCGACGGCGGCGTCGATCCCGCGCGATTTCATGGCGAAATAGACCATCGGCGTGGGGCCGAGGCCGATGTTTTCGACGTCAAGGCCGCAGGCGTTAAGTCCGCGGATGACTTCGCTTGCGAACACGGGAGAGCTTTGCCGCCCGTCATAGCCGACGACGACGGTTTTGAAGCCTTTGCGCTTCAGTACCGTGCCGAAAGCGCGGCCGACGTTATAGCAGTCGGCTTCTTTCAAAGTTTCGCCGATCGTGCCGCGAATGTCGTATTCGCGCAGGATGGATTTGTCGAAGGTGTGCTTTGGATTATTCATGGTTATTTTATCCCATATGTAATATAAAAAGTCCTTATTGGTTTAGCTGTTTTGAGCTTCGTTTTGCCGTTTCTTCGTCAGGTCATTGGCCGCCTTTATGGATGGGCAGGTCAAAAGAGTGTCCAGCATGCACCATATCTGGTAGTGTGTAGCTTTTCTTTGCTTCAATAACGCATGCGAATTTTCCTGGAATTATGATTTCTACATCGGTAAATCCAGTGGCAAAAGCATCGTGTCTTTGTAAGTCTATTTTGCAATCTTTGATATCTCCTTCATACCCCAGTTCATTGCATATCTTGCAAAGAAAGCTTTCGCTGTTTGCTAAACACCAACCAAACGCAAAAGTCATGTCATTTTCTTTTGAACCTAGTAGCTGAAATATAGAAGTTATTTTTTTTGTCCAAGATGTAATGCCCTCATCTATGCCAGTCCTGTAATCAATACGTCTTCAACAGCGACAGCGTCGAAACGTCCTTTTGCGGCAAAAGCATGCGGATGAGGTGGCGGACTTCCTGCCGCGCGTTGATGTTCGACATGCTGAGCGCGTTGCGGTCGCCTTCGCGCAAGTCGAGCAGGGTAAGGCCCTGCAAAAAGAGTTCGCGGAAGATGACGCGCTCGGCAAAGCCCGGCGCAACCCTGTAGCCGAGTGGGCCTTGCAGTTCATCGACGATTTGCCCCATGCGCTGCTTGTTGAGCGCTTCGGTGGGCGAAAGGCGGTTGCGCATGACGAACCAGCGGATCGTGCGTCCGTCGCGCTTTTCGCGCTGGCGGCGCAAATCCCAGACCATTTCCGTGTAGACGCTGGGGGCAAGCATTCTATGCGAATGCGGATCGATTTTGGCGAGCAGGTCGAAATCGACGAAGCTGTCGTTCATTGGCGTCACCAGCGTATCGGCGAGCGCATGGCCGATAAGGCTCATATAGCGATCTGAGCCCGGCGTGTCGATAACAATGAAATCGTTTTTCTCCGCAAGTTCCTGCACCACCGTTTCGACGCGCCAGCGTTCCTGATCGCGGTTTTCCATCGTGCTTGCGCCGTCGGCGCGGTCGATATGCACATGCTCGGGGCAGGGGAATGCGCCGTCTTTGGTTTCGCGCAAGTGCTGCCAGCGGTTTTTCATGTAGTTGGTAAACGTCGCCTGATGGCTGTCGAGATCGATCGTGCCGACCTTGTAGCCGAGGCGTAAAAGGCCTATGGCGATATGCATCGCCACCGTCGACTTGCCGGAACCGCCCTTTTCATTGCCTATGACAATGACATGGGATTTACGTTCGGTTGTTTTCCAAAGATCCGCACCGTTCTGCATAATCCATTTGTATCCTGTTTTCCGAACGGAAACAAGTGTACATAAGCGCGCGGTTTTGAGCTATAATCGGTACGGTACAGTTTGTTTCAACCAAGGGAGACTTTATTCATGGAAAACGAAAACAAAACTTCGGATGCCGTTGAAAAAACGGGATGTTGTGGTGGCGGGGATAAAAAACAAGAATGCTGCATCAAAAAAGGCACGTGCACGAAATTGTTGTTCGGCGGGCTCGTCGGCGGCGTTGTGATGTTCGCTTATTATTTATTGGCGCGGCGTTTCCTGCCGTGGCACGAGAAGGAGCTTATTTCCTTTGCCAATGCGCGCATTTCCTTTGGCCACATGCAGGCTTCTATAACGCAGTCGCATACGCCGGATATCCAATACTTCATTTTGTGTTTTGTCGGCGCGGTTGTGCTGACGCACATCATCAAAAAAGCTGGATGCCCGGTTTATAAATCCATGCTCATCGGGATTTTAGTGGCGATCTTCGGTCATATGCCGAATGTGATCTACTTTCACATGCCGCTCCACAACGCGCTGGCCGGCATGTTTAATGATTTTGTCGCCTTGTCTCTGGCGGGGTTTGCCATCGCCAGCCTCGTCCTGAAAACGGGCGGATGCAAGATGGGGCATTCCTGCTGCGGCGGCAAGGGCGATGATAAGTCCGGTTGCTGCGGTGAAGGAAAAGACAGCGACAAAAAAGGCTGTTGCCATTAATTTGTCTGATTTTATTCGCTTTCGCCGGCGGGTTTATTTCCCGCCGGCGAAGATTTTTCTGATCTTGCGCAACGGACTTCGAAAAGCCGTGCGTGCTCCAAGGTAAAGTCAGGAAGCAAAGGAAAAAGAAGTTAAAAACAAGGATGAAGATTTGCCTTGAAAACCTATGATTCCATGACTATAAATGCGCTGATGGACAGGTGACCGAGTGGTTTAAGGTAACGGTCTCGAAAACCGTCGTAGGGGCAACTCTACCGTGAGTTCGAATCTCACCCTGTCCGCCATTTTTTTCTAATTCTCCTTATATTGGAGTCGGTTAGATTTTTCGGTCTTGTCTAACCCCCCAATTAACCCCCTAAATATTTCTGGCTCGCTACGAACAAGCCAAAACAAACACCCCCTTTAGTAGCACCAAAAGGGCGGGGCTTTTTACCCCGCCCCCTGCATGATGCCCCATTGCGCCCTGTGCGCCCGCTGCGCCCTACTTGTTTGGAGTGCTACGGGCCGTACTTTGGAGGGTTTATTTTGCCGCTATTGGCCGTGGTTTTAGATAAAGCACTATTGCCCGCTGCTTTTGCAGGCGGAGAGGGCGCAGCGGGCGCAGTTTTAAGCCCTTCGGGGGTTTATTAGCCGTTGGTGATTCTTGCCGCTTTCACGCACGATTTCTACGCCCGCCTTTCGTAATGCAGGAGCAATCCGATTTAGGACCAATCGACATTTGAATTATCCCCAGATATGAGCGGCGGCGAGATAGAGAAAGGCCATAAAATAAAGGGCTTTTCGGTCATATCTGGTGGCGATGCGACGGCAGTGCTTCAGCCTGCAAAAGGCGCGCTCCACGACATTGCGCTTTTTGTAGATGCTGTGTGAGTAGCGTCGCGCCTTGATATGATGCGATCTGGATGGAATGCAGGGCTTTGCGCCCGCCGCAATGATCGCGTCAACGATCAACTGGCTGTCATATCCCTTGGGCAATGCGGTGGCTCCGGAATCCAGCCTGCGCACCAGAGATATTTGAGGTACATGTTCAGGGCCTTTTGTGCCGGTCCAATGCGGAATCTTCCATCGCGCAGTACGCCTGCATGTTCCCGCGATAAATAGTCGGAAAAAACCTGAATGTTAGCTATATGCCCCTCTTCCGGCACAGCTTCCCGATATTCTTGCCCTAAATTCCACAGTTTCTTTTGCAGCGCATCGTGGAAAGCCTTTCGGTTCTTTTCAGGGCTGTCTGGCTTATAAAGCCGCGCGCGCTGACTCGTAGCCATCAGGGACAGCGTGAAAAACTGGTCTTCTAGGAAGGTTTTCCGCGGATTTTCCGCGTCACATTCTGTTGTCATATAATTATCCTATTTTGGGATAATCCCAATAAAGGATTAGCTCTAGAGGGCGAAGCTATCAACCTGAAAAGCGCCCTATTCCTTGAAAAAGAGCATTTATACGGAGAAACAGCGAAAACTCAGCGACCTTTTGAAGAGGGCGCGCGAAAATGCGGACATGACGCAGACGGAGCTTGCGCAAAAACTGGGCAAGCCACAGTCTTTCGTTGCCAAATACGAGCGCGGCGAGCGGCGCCTTGATATCATAGAATTGCTCGAAATCACCAAGCTCCTGAAAACAGACCCACAAAAAATTCTTGAAAAATTAGTGTGAAATATAAGTCGATGAATCGGCTACATTTTCATCTTGTTGTGAAATTTCTTCGGTTTTGATATACTGGAAGCGTTCACGAGGTATTTATTCGCGGTGCGGGTAAATACCCGACGGAAAGCGGATCCGGGATAGCGCGCCGCCACATACAGTGAATGTCTAGCGCCCTTCGGGGAAGTAAGCGCGGTCTTCGTAAAACACGGAGCCGTTTTTTTTATTTTTAGCGCGGCTCCTCAACCGAAGGAGAATGCGCCATGCAAACCACAGACGTCCGTCTCATTGATATTGCCGAGCTAAAGCCCTATCCCACCAACGCCCGCACACATTCCAAAAGGCAGATTCAGCAGTAACCTTGCGCACTAACAAAGATACCGGTTACCGTGTATTCGCATCTATAAAAGCAATAACGTCATTGATGCGATATCGCACGCATCGTCCGTAATGGAAGCATTTTAAACCTCTACCGGCCGTGCGGTCTTATTGACTGGACTTCTAGGCAGAACAGAGTGTTACTGGAGGTATGAAGAGCGGTAAATACGAGCAATTTTGTAACAATCCTGAGGTATTAAAGGACCTTGATACTGCCCAATTACAAGCCATTTGGGCAGCAATTTTCCAAGGTCGTAGGCGGTCACAGAGCAATGATATTATTATCAGCCAGATCGCATATGCCCTGCAGGAACAGAAATATGGCGGCATGACCGACTGTCTCGCTCTTTACATGACTTCGCCAAGCTGGTCGATATTTTTGAAAAGGACAATGTGTCCTTTGTCTCCGTTACGCAGCAGTTCAACACTACCAGCTCCATGGGGCGGCTGACGCTGAACATTCTTCTCAGCTTTGCACAGTTTGAGCGTGAGGTCATCGGCGAGCGCGTGCGGGACAAAATTGCAGCTTCTCGTCAGAAGGGCCTTTGGATGGGCGGCACTAGCGATCTGACTCATGACGTCAACATGTTCATGTTTTGGGTCATCGCTCATAAAAAGAGCATTCTTGGGGGCTTGGGAATAAACCTTTCCCTGTTCGTCTTCGTTCGTACCTGGGTTGTTTTTATCAATTCCTTCGAGGTGAGAGTAAATGGATTTATAGCATCCGAGCATTTCGTCAAAGGAATGGTTCTCTAAGCTGTTTAAAAACAGAGGCTCTTACTACGCAGGTGGCTTTCTCACCAACATCTGTAGATAATCGTTTGCGGCTATTATAGAGTAAGAAAGTAATATTAACCTCTGTGATTCTGCATACGGCCATATATGAAAGCCAAACAAAAATCCTCCCAAAAGCTACCGGATATCTCTCTTAAAGCCATAGACTATCCAGAGATAGTTATTGGCTTAGTGGGCCCTCTGGGAACAGACCTAGAGACTGCATACAAATCTCTTGAAACAAGACTCGATCAAGTTGGCTATAAATCCCATCTTATTACTCTGAGTAAAATCCTATCAGAGATCTTTGATCCTTTAGAGAAAAAACTTAAGAAGGCTTCCGAAGATAGCCGAGTAAAGATCCTTATGGATGCTGGAAACAGCCTCCGCGAGAAAACAAGCAGCAAAGATGCATTAGCTATCCTAGCAATGGGTGCAATTAAAAGAATTCGCAAAGATCAGACAGGTAATGGAAACCAAACGCTGACTAAAGCTGCATACGTTCTGCGCTCTATCAAGAACAAAGAAGAAGCCGAAACCTTAAGGAATATTTATGGGGAGAACTTTTTCTTAGTCTCTATTTACACCCCCCTAGAGAAAAGGATCGAGTATCTCACTAAAAGAATTAGCGGAAAGAAGAAAGACAAGACGGGTAGAACGAAAAAGATCGCTACCGAACTTGCAGAAAGAGACTATAAAGAAGAGATCACACATGGACAAAACGTACGAGGCGCCTTTCCTTTGGCAGATCTATTTATTAGGGGAGACAGCCCAAAGCTAATAGACGAAAGCCTTGAAAGGTTTATAAATACCCTGTTTGGGTACCCTTTTTCTACCCCAACCAAGGACGAGATGGGTATGTTCAACGCTTTCGGTATTGCCCTCCGTTCAGCAGACCTCTCTAGACAAGTAGGGGCAGCAATAGTCGACAAAGAAGGAGACATTGTCACAATTGGGTGCAATGAAGTTCCCAAATTTGGTGGCGGCATGTATTGGGAAGATGATATTAATAACGGTATAAAAGACGGTCGGGATTTTATTTTAACCGAATACGATAGCAGCGCTTACATGAAGAGGGAGATCGTCGAAGACTTATTAGAAAGACTACAAGAGGCTAAAATTCTTAGACCAGAATACAAATATAAGAAGCTAACTGATGATTTACTATTCGGGGAGAAGAAGGCAGTTCTTGATGACGCACCGGTCACCGACATTCTTGAATATGGCCGAATTATTCACGCCGAGATGGCCGCTATTACGGATGCAGCGAAGAGAGGGCTTGCCCTTAAAGGAAAAACCTTACATTGCACCACCTTCCCCTGTCACATTTGCGCAAGGCACATAATTGCTTCAGGTATAGAACGGGTTTTGTATGTAGAGCCTTACCCAAAAAGCAAAGCCACCGATCTATATGAAGACTCCATCAAAAAAGACCCAGAGGAAGCTGTTGAGGGCTTCGTAACGTTTGAACCTTTTGTAGGGGTTGCCCCCAGAAGATTCCGAGATTTCTTTAGCATGACAAAAAGGAAAGATGCTCAAGGAACTGCTACTAAGTGGACGAAATCTATGGGAAAACCCAAGGTTAAAACTTACGTATCTTCGTATGTTGATGGTGAAACAAAATTACTATCCCTTCTGACTGAAAGAATTGCTCAGTTGGGCATAAAGTCATTCTAAACCTTTCTTTAGTATGATAGAATCATCTAGGGTCACAGGGGGAATTTTGAGGATGGACATGCAAAAGGGCTGGCTAAAAGAAATCGTGCACGATACCCACTTTGAGATTGATAACTGGTCTGAAAGCAAGAAGAAGTCTGCTCAAGTTGACAATGTAGTCTTTCTTTATGCGCCTAAGAAAACGGTTCAGGCTAACAGTAAGCGGGAAAAGAAGTAATTCTCTGCCTCTCAAAAAAAAGAGGCCCCCCACTTATGTACCGGTTTTTAATAGTGGGAAAAGAGTAGGCTGCGCACACTTTTCTATCATTCTCTTGGTCATCATTGGGTTTCTAAAGAAGCTGTAATATGCAGGCTGCCCGGCTTCCGCGAGTGACTGCGAGATAATACTTACGGCTTCGTTGATTAGATCTTCGTCTGCCCTTCCCGGCATTATCTGCTCCAGCGTCCCGCAAAGCGTAAGTATATGAAACCCGCCGTATGTTACGAATGTATTCTCGGTTCTGGATATTCCACGTATCCTTACTTCGTCAGAGATGAACTCTTGTAGGCCCTCAATCTTTGAATAAAGCTTAAAAGCCCGAACTAGTTTAAGGACATCTACACTTCCGAAAATGCCATGATACCGGTCGCTGAAGATATGATCAGAATCTTTCTTAGCTCCCGCAGGGTCGCCGTGAATAAAGGACAGAAGCAATTGTCCAGCTTTCAGGGCATCAAGCTTCGGACGCGCATCTTTCTGAGTCTCAAAGCCGCCCCGCTTCCTTACGTAATGTATTCCGTGCTCGGCAAGGGCTGCTTCTAATTTTAGCTGATATTCGTCATTTGCTCGTAAATCGCGCGGCTGTATTCTATTTTGTCGATTGGTTGATAGAGCAATTTTTTCAATAGTCTCTTGATCATCCGTTTTGAACAACCTGAAGAGAATGGACAGTTTGTCAAATCCTTCAAAGTTAGGATACTGATCTTTCATGCAGTCGAAAATATACGAGATGGATATGATTCTGTCGACGGGATCAAAAGCGTCCGCATAGAAGATGTCGATAAACTGGTTCTGAGCCGTATTCAAGATCTACTCCCGAAAGGCTGGCGCAGTATACCTATGGAAGAAAGACGTTCTACCTTACGTCGGCATATAGAGCGCGTCACCCTACATACTGACAAGATCGACATTCTCCTGAAAACAGATAACGGACCAGAGTTACAATCTATCCCAGTGCAGCTCCAGAAAATTGGAGATAAGAAAATTATACTGAGCCCGGAAGGCAAAGACATAGTCCCTGGTCTCACCAATAAGGATCCGGCTTTGATCGGGGCGCTGGTCAGAGCACACAAATGGGAAAAGGCGCTGGCGACCAATCAAGAAAGAAGTCTCGGTACTATCTCCAAAACAGAGAGTTTGCAGATAAAATACGTTACCCAGATCTACCGCCTTAACTTCCTTGCCCCGAAGCTCAAGGAAGCAATCCTTGACGGAACCCAGCCAAGGACCCTGACCTTGTCCCGTCTCATGGACGGGGTTCCACCCAGTTGGCGGGAACAGCAACGGCTGTACGGATTCTGACCAGAAAGACTAGGCTGCCCAAATTTCCCGAGAGAGATGAATCGGCCCAAAACCTGAAAATGGGCTGAAATCCGCCCCGCGAGAGAGGCCTGAATAGCACCCATTATCGCGTGAAAGCCCGCTGTTAGCGGGCTTTTTGTGCAGTCACATCAGAGAGATGGTATTTGTAGGGAGATGGTTGGCGTCCCCGACATGATTCGAACATGTGACCTAGTGTTTAGGAAACAACAAGTGCTATCTATATATATCTGATATTATTATAAAATATTTTATTTTTTCTTAAAGTGTGTAAGAAAGTGTGTAAATTTTGTGTGATTCGGGGGATTTGGCCTCCCCGACTGGATTCGAACCAGTGGCCTGCAGTTTAGGAAACAACAAGTACTATCTATATATATCTGATATTATTATAAAATATTTTATTTTTTCTTGAAGTGTGTAAGAAAGTGTGTAAATTTTGCGTGATTCGGGGCGATTTGGCCTCCCCGACTGGATTCGAACCAGTGGCCTGCAGTTTAGGAAACTGCCGCTCTATCCTGCTGAGCTACGGGGAGAATATAGCCTATCGTGCTTTATAATACTGTTTTGGCCATAGTTTTCAAAGGAAATGCGAAGCCCTAAAGGAAGGATTTCGACATCATAGTCGGTATTCGCAAGCCACTCTGCATACAATACACCCGCAGCCGCATGATATTCCTATGGACGCCGTCATCACCGAGTGTGAGACAACCTTTCGCACCATAACATGCTAGACACCGTGTCCATTCCACCCAATCAAAGTTAAACTCTAAATTATCAAATTAGCGCATTTTATAAACCGCATGGCAAGCCACGCAATGCAGCGTGACGCGCGCCAGCGCCGCGTAAGCCTTTTTGGCATCTCCGGACTTTTCTGTTTGTGCTGCTACTGCCGCAAAGGCGCTGGCAGATTTGTGCATCGCCCGTCCCATCTTGCGCATCCCTTTCGGCATAAACCGTTCCATCATCCGCACCATATCAGCCGACGGCGCAGTGCAGGCGTGCACGGAAGCTCCACTGCCCGTGCAGCCCGCTGCTGACGGGGAGTTCAGCCCCAGCCGTGCGCGGGCGATATGCGCTGCATTGGTGTACTCACCTACTGACATAGCGGTCAGAATTTCAGACAAGGCCCGTAAGTGATCGCGCATATCAGCCAGAATATGCTTTTGCATCTTTGCCGGAAAATAAACTGCCTGACGGCTGTCAGTCTTTATGGCAGCCCTATGCCGGTTTTGATCTTTCATGTCCTGTCCACTTGCGAAAGACGCAATACTGCCAGACAGAACCGTAAAGGCGACAACAAGAAAAAATATTTTTCCAATGCTCATTCTATTCTGAACCTCCCGCAAAGATCATATCTTTACTCTTCTTAACCGCAATGCGTTACTGATGACAGAAACAGAACTGAACGACATGGCTACTGCGGCAATGACGGGGCTGAGCAAAATTCCAAAAAACGGATATAGCGCTCCAGCGGCGATAGGCACGCCAGCCGCATTATAGATAAAAGCAAAAAACAGGTTCTGTCTGATGTTTTTCATCACCGCGCGCGAAAGGTGACGGGCGCGGATAATGCCAGTGAGATCGCCTTTGAGCAAGGTAATTCCGGCGCTTTCCATCGCCACATCCGTTCCCGTGCCCATGGCGATGCCGATATCAGCAGCTGTCAGCGCGGGGGCATCGTTGGTGCCGTCGCCCGCCATAGCGACGATACGGCCCTGATCACGCAATTGCTTGACTTTTTGCGCCTTGTTTTCAGGCAGGACGCCCGCTTCGATCTCATGGATACCCAGCTTTCCGGCCACGGCCCGCGCCGTCGTTTCGTTATCGCCTGTCAGCATGACAATGTGAATGTCGAGCTTTTCCAATTCTCTCAGCGCCTGCGGCGTTGTGGCCTTGATGGGGTCGGCGATTGCCAGTAATCCACCGGATTTACCATCCACGGCGGCGAAAACCACGGTCGCGCCTTCCTGTCGCAGGGCATCAGCCTGTTCCTTTAGAGCCGATGTATCGATTTTCAATTCTTCCATGAGGGCGATATTTCCGACGGCGACGGATTGCCCGCCGACATCTCCCGTGACGCCTTTGCCAGTTGATGAGAAAAAATTCTCAACCGGCTGCACGAACAGGTTTTTGTCCTCAGCTGTTTTCAGGACGGCCTGCGCCAACGGATGCTCGCTGCCCCGTTCCAACGCGGCGACCAGAGCGAGAAGTTTATCCTCGCTTATGCCTTCGGCGGTTATAATTTTGGTCACTGCCGGTTTTCCCTCGGTCAGTGTGCCGGTCTTGTCCACG
>JAJZVA010000010.1 GCA_021845905.1 Pseudomonadota bacterium | reverse complement strand
TTTTGCAGGCTGAAGCACTGCCGTCGCATCGCCACTAGATATGACCGAAAAGCCCTTTATTTTATGGCCTTTCTCTATCTCGCCGCCGCTCATATCTGGGGATAATTCAAATGTCGATTGGTCCTAAGCTTTAGCGAGAATCTTCGCCGCGTCGCGCGCGGCATAGGTCAGCACGGCGTCGCAGCCCGCGCGCTTGAAGGACAATAATGTCTCCATCAGCGCCTTCTCGTAGTCGAGCCAGCCGTTTTGCGCAGCGGCCTTCAGCATCGCGTATTCGCCGCTGACGTGATAGGCGGCCGTCGGCATCCGGAATTCTTCCTTCACGCGGCGGATGATGTCGAGATAGGGCAGGCCGGGCTTGACCATCACCATGTCCGCGCCTTCGTCGATGTCGAGCGCGACTTCGTGAATCGCCTCGTCGGAGTTGGCGGGATCCATCTGGTAGGTTTTCTTGTCGCCCTTGAGCGCGCCCGAAGAGCCGACCGCGTCGCGGAACGGGCCGTAGAAGGCCGAAGCGTATTTCGCCGCGTAGGCGAGGATGCCGGTATTGGCAAAGCCCTGTTCGTCCAATGCATCCCTGATAGCGCCGATGCGCCCGTCCATCATGTCCGACGGCGCCACGATATCCACGCCCGCTTCCGCCTGCACGAGAGATTGCTTCACCAGCACGTCCACGGTTTCATCGTTGAGAACATAGCCGTCTTCGCCCATCAATCCGTCATGCCCGTGGCTGGTGTAAGGGTCGAGCGCGACGTCGCAGATCAGCCCGACGTCCGGCACGGCGTCTTTCAAAGCCCGCACGGCGCGGCAGACAAGATTGTCGGGGTTGAAGGCTTCGCGTCCGTCGGCGGTTTTTTTCTCGGCCGGCGTGACGGGGAAGAGCGCGACTGCGGGGATGCCGAGTTTGGCCGCGGCTTCCGTTTCCTTCAGCAGCACGTCGATTGAAAAGCGGCTCACCCCCGGCATGGAGGCGACGGGCTCGATCACGCCCTTGCCCTCGGTCACGAACACCGGCCAGATGAGGTCATCCACCGAAACGGCGTTTTCGCGCACAAGGCGGCGCTGCCATGCGCTGCGGCGGTTGCGGCGGAGACGCGTGCGGAGAACGGCGGAATCTCTCTGCGTCGTCTCTGCGGGGGTCGCTTTCAAGGCGTGAGTCGTGTTTGTCATGGGCATAATCTCCTCCCGATGGCCGCCCGCGTCAACCGCTTTATGGGTTAATTATTGAGCTTGATGGTGGTCGCGGGATAGAAGACGAAGCCCGC
Source organism: Pseudomonadota bacterium (assembly GCA_021845905.1). Lineage (GTDB taxonomy): Bacteria > Pseudomonadota > Alphaproteobacteria > Micavibrionales > UBA2020 > PALSA-926. The sequence goes on along the minus strand of JAJZVA010000010.1, from coordinate 94,154 downwards.
GCAGGCGGTGCCGGTTTCCTTCACGCCGTTGCCGTTGACGGCGGAGAAGGCTGTGCGGTACCACAGGCGATCGCGCGAGCAAGACCAATAGGAGCCTTTCCCGGTGATCTTGATATCGTGATAGCCCATTTGCTTCAGGGTCTGCGTGGCGGCAGGGGCGTTTTCATGGCCGATCATAGTCTCGACGCTCAGCGTGCCGGCTACACCGACGAAGCCTGTTAAAACAAGAGCGTTGAAAATTTTTCTGAGTTTGCCATTTTTCATGGGATTATAACCTTTCTGTCAAATTACTACGAAAATAAATTAACGTATATTAATTCCGTGTCAATCAATTTTTCTTGTAATAAAATTACATAAAATAAAGCATCTTTATAATGCTTGAATTTTATCCACAATACCTATATGGTAAGGGAGTTCGAGATCTGTCGGTTCTGACTTGCGTGCGGCTTTTAGAGGCTTTCTCCCAAGACAAACGGTTTTTCGGATATACGGCTTGCACAATGGTTGTGTAAGCCGCGGGCACGAAGAGTGCGTTTTCTAAAGGAGGCCAAAAGTATGGCACAAGGTACAGTTAAGTGGTTCAACGCGCAAAAAGGCTACGGCTTCATTCAGCCGGAAGCCGGCGGTCCGGATGTGTTCGTTCACATCTCCGCTGTCGAGCGCGCGGGTCTGCGCAGCCTGAACGAAGGTCAAAAAATCAGCTACGACATCGTATCTGAAAGAGGCCGCAATTCAGCCGCAAACCTGCAAGCCGCTTAAGCCTTTCAGGACACTGAAAAAAAACAATCAAGCCTGGCACATTTTATGTGTCAGGCTTTTTTGCATGCGGATTTTTTGTTAGGGTGCGCCATGTTTTATAAAAGCTTTATCGTTGCGTGTTTTGTTTTGTGCGCGTTTTCTTTTTCCGCGCGGGCGGATGTGACCGTTGGCGATCCCGCGCCGCTCCTGGTCGCGAAAGCGCTGGACGGCAGCGCGGTCGATCTCGCGAAGCTGAAAGGCAGGACGGTGATCGTCTACCTGTGGCAAACGCAGTGCAAGAGTTGCGTTGCGGATTTGAAGAGCTTGCGCGATTTTTACAACGTCAATGAAGACAAGGGCCTTGCCGTCGTCGCGCTCTCCGCCGATCCGCCGCAGTTGCAATATGTGGCGGAGGAAGATTCGGCGATGGTGGATTATCCGGTCGTCATCGCGTCAAAAGCGGAAAAAAACGGCTTCACGATGCCCAAGACCTTTCCGCGCATCTATATCATCGGCAAGGACGGCACGGTGCGCGGCATCTATCCGACCCTGCCGCAGGGCGACGCGCTGTTGAAGGCGGTGTTTGGGTGAGGGTTTAATTCCCCGGTTTTCTGGCTTTCGGCTGTGCGTTCGTGTTCGCGGCGGCGGACGGGGCATAGGGCTTGCCCGCGTATCTGCGGCTCAGGTGGTCGAGATAATATTTCGCGTTGAGCTTTTCTCCGGTGGCGGCGACCATCAGTTCGTCGGTGGTGAGCATCGAGCCCTTGGAATGGATGTTGTCCTTCAGCCACAGGCGCAACGGGGTGAAGTTGCCGGTGGCGAGTTCTTTGGGGATTTCGGGGTGCGCCTTGACGGCGGCGGCGTAAAGCTGCGCCGCGATCATGTTGCCGAGCGCGTAGGCGGGGAAGTAGCCGACCGCGCCGGTCGGCCAGTGCACGTCCTGCATGCAGCCCTTGGCGTTGTCGGGCGGAGTGATGCCGAGCAGGCTTTTCATGCCGTCGTTCCACGCTTGCGGCAGGTCGTCGACGGAAAGCGTGCCTTCGATCAGCGCTTTTTCCAGCTTGGTGCGCAGGAGAATATGCGCGGGGTAGGTGAGCTCGTCCGCCTCGATGCGGATGAACGACGGATTGACCCGGTTGGCCAGCAGTTGCAGGTTTTCGGCGGAGAGCGCGGGATCGTCCGGACGGTTGAAGACTTCGCGCGCCTGTTTTTCGAGGAACTGGAAGAATTCCGGCTCGTGCGCGGCGTTGCGCTCCATGATGCCGGACTGGCTTTCATGCACCGCCATGCCCATCGAGCCGCCGACCGGCTGGTAGCGGTGCGCGAGAGGCGTGTTTTGTTCATAAAGCGCGTGTCCCGCCTCGTGCACGGTTGAGTAGACGGCGGAGAGGAAAGATTCTTCATCGCTGGTGTCGGTGGTGAAGCGCACGTCCGAGGCGCTGCCGCCTGTCGAAGGGTGCGCGTCGATGGCGAACATCTTGCCGCGCGTGAAATCAAACCCCATGGCTTCGGTCAGGCGGCGGCTGAGCTCGGCCTGTTGTTCGGGCGGAAACGGCCCTTTGAGCGGGAGCGGCTGCGGGCCTTTGCCTTGCCGGTCGACGGCCTCGCGGATCAGCCCGGGCAAGGCCTTTTCCAGCGCGGCGAACTCGTGCGCGACGGTGGCCTCGGCAAGATCGGGAGAAAAGCTGTTGAATAGCGCCTCATAGACCGAGGCGGCGCCGAGCTTTTCTTTGCGGATCTCGCCGACGGTGCGCAGGGTGTCGAGAGAATGTTTGTACCAGTCTTTCATTTTCGACCAGTCGCCTGTTTTGCGCAGTTCGGTGTGCAGTTTCTGGCCCTCGCTGCCGATGCGGGCGAGTTCGGTCGCCAGTTCGTCGGAGAGGCCGGCTTGCGACACCCACGCGCGGCGCATCAAAACAAGATTGCGCTGGTCGGTTTTGGGAAGGTTTCGCTTGTCTTTCTCCGCCGCGTCGAGCCATTTTTCGACCTGCGGATCTTTTATCAAACTATGAGCGACATCCGCCAAGGCCATGATTTGTCTGGTACGGTCTTCGTCGCTGTTCTTCGGCATGACGGTTTCCTTATCCTTGCTGAGGATTGCCGAGGCATTGCTGATATCGATGATCTTGGCGAAGCGCTCTTGCAGGTGTTGATAGGCGCTTTTCGGTGCGGCGGTCATGAGGCGATTCCCTTTATGCTGTTGAATTTCATAAGGCTGATTGTAGCAAAGGCATGCTGAATAAACAATGAATGTCTGTGATTATGGATTTTCGGGACAAATAGGCTCTTGCTAACATTATAGAAACAAAATAGAAATAAGGATCATTATAACCAGAGCAGGAGAAGGTTCGGATCATGGTCTCGATAATGCAAAGTACGCCCGCCGACGTGGTCGCGCAGTTGATGCAGTCCATGAGCCAGTCCGAGCATGCGCTGGACGGCATTACGTCGGGTTTGAACCTTTACATCCTCGTGCCGGTATTCGTCGTCACGGTGCTGTTGCTGATCGGCTATTACAGGAGCTATCAGCGTCCGGCGCGGGCGATCTGCCGCGCATTGGAAAAAGTGACCGCCGCCATCCATGGCGCGCGCCTGCAACACAGGGACGCGGCGGATATGGAGGCGAACCGGGCGGACACGCTGGCCGGGGCGCTGGATGGAATTTTCGCCCTGTCGCCGTTTAAGGATTTGTGGGTGGAATATTGCGCCTCGCTGCACGTCGTGCAAAGCGCCGACGGCAAAAAAGCCGTTCTGGCCACCGCCCCGGCGGAGGCTTATTTCTCGCGCGACAACGTCGTCGACCTGCACATCAACGCGGATTTTTACCGTCACCTGCCGGGCATCCTCACGGGGATCGGCATCATCGGCACGTTTTCCGGCCTCGTCTGGGGCCTGCACGAGTTCACGCCCGATACCAACGACGCGGTCGCCTCGCTGCCGCTGCTGTTGCAGGAGGTGATGTCGGCCTTCATCGGCTCGGGCTTCGCGATCTTGTCGGCGATCTTCGTGACGTACAAGGAAAAATCCATTCTCAACCGCTGCTACCGCGCCGTGGGCGAGCTCAACCGCGAGATCGACGCGCTTTACGGCACCGGCGCGGGCGAGGAATATCTCGCGCGCCTCGTCGCCGCGACGGAAAACGGCGTCGCCGCGCAGGAACGCCAGCATCAGGCCATCGCGGGGCAGATCGGCGCGGCGATCCGCGACGCGCTCGCCCAGCCGATGCAGGAGCTCTCGGCGGTCGTGGAGCGCGTGTCTGAAAATCAGGAGAAAGCCCTCGGCAGGATTCTCGATCAGGTGCTGGTCTCGTTCTCCGCCCGTCTGGACGAGGCTTTCGGCAACCAGATCAAGCGCGTCAACGACTCCTTCGCCGACGCGACGGAAGCGATGGAGCGGGTGCGCGATTCCATGACGGTGCTGCTCGGCGACATGGGTTCGGTCGGCATCAACGCCGTCGACCAGATGGCGGGCACGCTCGCGAAAGCCATGGAAGACGCCTCCGCCGCGCAGGACGCGGCGAACGAACAGATGCGCGCATTCGTCGGGGAATTGCGCGGGCTTTTGCTCGACAACCAGAACCAGACGTCCGAAGTCATGGAAGTCACCATGCGCGCGGTGCTGGCGAAATTGCAGGCGGCGATGACGCGCCTCGCGGTCGATCGCGGCGAGCAGGTCGAGCAGGACAGAAAACGCATCGAGGAACTCACCGCCGCCGTGGCGAAGCTGGTGCAAAGCGTCGATGCCTCGGCGGAGCGCACGGCGGAAAGCATCGGCGTCCTGCAGAATACCGCCAGCGGCGCGATCTCGGGCATGAACAACGGCGCCGTCGTCATGCGCATGGCGGCCGACAGGTTCGCCGCCGCGGGCAACACGCTGTCCGAAGCGCTGGAGAAAACCGACGTCTTGTCGGAAACCGTCGGCCAGATGCAGGAGCTTTTGTCATCCACCGCGCAACTGCGCAGGGCGGGGTAAATGTTTGGTCGCGCCGTCATCCGCCACCGGCAGAACCGCGACGAGGCAGAGAAACCGTTCTGGATCTCGTTCTCCGACCTGATGACCGCCTGCATGACGGTCTTCCTGATCGTCATGGCGGTGACCGTCGTGACGATGAAGGACGAGATCGCGCGCATCGAGAAGCTCACCGCCATCACCCGCGCGCGCCAGACGGAGATCCAGCAGTTCGCCGAGCGGCTACGCGTCGCTTCTGAACGTAAATATCCCAACGTCACCGTCGACATCATCAAGGACACGGTGAAGGTCGATTTCGGCGCGGACGTCAACTTCATGTCCGGCTCGTCGGAGATCACCGACGCGGGCTCGCGCTTCCTGCGCGGCTACCTGCCCATTTTGCTCGACGCCGCCGACTCGCCGCTCGGCAGAAAATGGCTGAAGCGCGTCGTCGTCGAGGGCTTCACCGACACGGACGGCAGCTATCTTTTCAACCTCAACCTCAGCCTCGAGCGCAGCCGCAAGGTCGTCTGCGCGCTGTTCGCGCCGCCCGCGCCGGGCGAGCAGGCGATGACGCATCAGGAACTCGAGCAGATGCGCGACCTCTTCCTCGTCGGCGGCTATTCGTTCAACTCCATGCTGCCGTCGAAGGCGCGGAGCCGCCGCATCGAGCTCAAGCTCGAATTCTGGCAGGCCGGCGAAAAGGCGCTGTTCGAAAAAAGGCCGAAGCCAAACCTTTCCGACAAGCCTTTCGGACATTGCTAGGCGAAATCCGAAAGCCTGTCCAAACGGACAGGTACATCCTTTGTTTATATCTGCTACGAATCTTTTGGGTTAGAATCATGCGGTATGAAATCTTAACCGTAATGGGAGTGATGAGATGCCGCAGGATATAAACAGCGTGACGGATAAAAAAGGATTAAGGGAGAAGCTACAAAAGATGTTTCCGTTGTTGCCGACAGTGGATGAGAGGGTGAAATTTTTAGGATGGGCCGGAAAAATGCCTGGGACGGCTAAGTCATGTGAAGATGATTCTGGCTATCTCATGTTAGTGGCTGGACTGGTCATTTTTAGAATTGCTCTTTTGTTTGGAATTTCTCTGTTTGCTTACTTTATGTATCTAGCCTGGCACGGATTAAACCCTGACCTGTATCTTGCAGCTCTTTTTCCAAGCCCAAATGACCCGATGCGCGATTACGGAATGGTTGGCCTTTACGCCTACTACTATATGCTCATCATGAAGTCCTCGGTCTTATTTGTGGGGGGGGGTCACTATGGTTCACAGAGTGCCATTATAAAAATCAGGTTTAACCGTTAGGCGAAAATGCTGAAGCCGCATAAACCTAAAGCCCGTGCTTTTTCAGCGCCTCTTCGAGCGGCGTCGCGCCTTTTTTTTCGAGGCAGAGGGCGAAAAACAGCGTCTTGTTGTCGGCAAGATCCTGAAAGCTTTTCCTCAGAATAGAGAGGCCGTATTCCTTCGCGGCGGCGGATGAGGCGATGGCGGCTTTCGCGGCGTCTTTTTCCTCCGCCACCTGTTTCGCCGCGCCTGCCGTGTCGCCCGCGACGACGGGTTTCAGCTTCAGTTTCGCGATGTTCTTCTTGCATTGCTCCAGCGCCTGCCAGTGGCTGTAAACGGCGCGCAGGTCTTCCATCTTCGCGCCCGGCAAGGCGAGCAGGCAATGATCGACCGGCAGCCACAATGTCTTTTCAACGGCGTAAACGCCTTTGCGCAGGGCGGCGAGCGCGTTGGTCACGGGGCCGGCGAGCGCGTTGGTCACGGGGATGACGGCGCGTTCGGCGCGGCGGGCGTCGAGTTCGAGAAGCGCGGCCTCGAAACTCGGGCAATAGAGTTTGCCGCAACCGGGATAGAGCTTTTGCGCGGCGATGCCGGAGTAAGCGCCGGAAATTCCTTGAAACGCGATGAGCGGCTTCGCTTTGGGCATTCTGTCCTTATGCGGCCCTGCGGTGCGCCGCGGAATCGGATTTACGGCGCGCCGGATCGTGCGGCGGCTTGCGGCGCGGCGCTTTCGCCCGTTTGCCGTGCTGTGGCGCGATTTGCGTGAAGGCGTCCTTTTCGGGCCGGTATTCATGCAGCGTTCCGTGCTCCATGTCGAAATACCAGCCATCGACCGAGAGGCGGCCTTCCGCGACGGCTTTTTTGACCATCGGGTATTCCAGCGCGTTTTTGAGGCTCATGATGACGGTCTGGCGCTCCGTTTCGCGCAAGAGCTCTTCCTTGTCGGCTGTCCCGAGTTTTTTCTCCGCGGCGTTTTTGGCGCCGGCCGCCATTTTGACCCAGTTTTCGATCAGCGCGTCATCCGTGCCTTCAATCAGCGCTTGCACCGCGCCGCATTGCGAATGCCCCATGATGACGAGATATTTTATTTTTTTCGTGTCGATGGCGTAAGAAAGCGCGGCGACGAGTTCCGCCGTTTTGTCCGGATCGTAAGGCGGGATGATCGCGCCCATCTGCTGGCGCTGGAACTGCTGGCCGGGCGGCGCGTCGAAGACGACCCCCGCGCCGTTGCGCGGGTCGATGCAGTTGACGATGAAAAAATCAGGACTCGCGCCGTCCTTGACGAGCTTTTTCATGAGATCCGCGCCGTTTTCGTAGTATTTTTCGTGAAAACGGTTAAATCCGTCGGTCAGGCGCTCCTTCGGCATGGCAAACTCCATATTTTTTTAAATAAAACCAATCAGAACATAGTTTTTCACCCCTGTAAAGGCGACGATGGCATTTTAGGGCTTCATCTTGGGCGCGCGCATGCGTATGATTTCGGTGTGGTGCACCGCCGCATTTCCGCATTTTGCAAGAGAGAAGAACGTTGAGCTATTCCATCCTCAAAAAGCTGCCGCCGATCGACGATATCATCCGCGAATTCCCGTTGTCCGAGAGCGCGCGGGAAAAAGTGATGCGCGACCGGCGCGAAGTGAAGAACATCCTCGGCGGCGCGGATGACCGCCTGCTGATCATCGTCGGGCCGTGCTCGGCGTGGCCGCGCGAGGCGGTGTTCGATTACGCGGAGAAGCTTGGCCGCCTCAACGAAAAGGTTTCGGGCCGCCTGAAACTGGTGATGCGTTGCTACATCCAGAAACCGCGCACCACCAAAGGCTGGTCCGGTCCGGTCAACCAGCCGGACCCTTGCGCGCCGCCGGACATCGAGGCGGGGATCCGCTACGCGCGCGGCATGATGACGCGCGTGGTCGAGGCGGGGCTGCCGATCGCGGACGAGGCGCTGTTCACGCACAACGCGCGCGGCTTCATCGAACTGCTCTCGTGGGTCGCCATCGGCGCGCGCAGCGCGGAGGATCAGGAACACCGCATCTTCGCCTCGGCGCTCGATTGCGCGGTGGGCATGAAAAACCCGACGCACGGCAACATCGGCATCGGCATCAACGGCATCGTCGCGGCGCAGCACAGGCACGTCGCCGTGTTCGAAGGGCACGAAGTGCAGACCGACGGCAATGCCTACGCGCATCTTGTCTTGCGCGGGGGCAACGGAATGCCGAATTACGCGCCGGAACATATCGAGGAAGTGATGCGCGGCATGGCGAAGCATAAAATCAAGAACCCCGCCGTCGTCGTCGACGTCAGCCACGACAACTGCCTCATCAACGGCAAAAAAGACACCACGCGCCAGCCCGACATCTGCCGCGAAATTCTTGACGGCTTGCAGGACAGGCCGGATCTGCGCCATCTGGTCAAGGGATTCATGGTCGAGAGCTTTCTCAAGCCCGGCAACCAGAAGGTGGATGAAAGCAAGCCCGAAGCCATCGACCATGGGGGGCTTTCGATCACCGATCCCTGCCTCGGCTGGGACGAGACGGAGGCCTTGCTGCTCGACCTGTCACGCCGCGTATAAAATCTGGCGGGCGCGCGCCGTTTTCGTCTAAAATCACGTCATGACACGCAAAACCGTCATCGCCGTCGACGGCCCCGCAGCGAGCGGCAAAGGCACTTTCGCCAAGGCGCTCGCCGCAGAGCTCGGCTATGCCTATCTCGATACCGGATCGATCTACCGCTTTATCGCGCACGCGGTTTTGCAACGCGGCGGCGACCCTGCCGATCCCGCCGACGTTTTGCCGGTTTTGCGCGCGCTGGAATATCCCTTGCCGGAGTCCGCGCTGAAGGATCCCGCCTTGCGCGCGCCGCAGATCGAGGAAGCGACGCCGCCTGTCGGCGCGATGCCGGAAGCGCAGGCCGTCGTCCGCGGCTATCAGGAGGCGTTCGTGGAAAATCCGCCAAACAACGCCGCCGGCGCGGTGCTGGACGGGCGCGACGTCGGCACGTCGGTTTTTCCCGACGCCGTGGTCAAGTTCTTCATCACCGCCACGCCGGAAGAGCGCGCGCGCCGCCGTTACATGCAGCAAAAAGACGCCAATCCCGGACTGACGCCGGAGATGGTGCTGCAAGACATCAACCGGCGCGACCGCTACGACATGAACCGCGCATCCTCGCCGTTGCGTCAGGCTGCCGACGCCCATGTGCTTGATACCACCAACGACACGCCGGAGAAGGCTTTGGAAAAAGGCGTCGCGATCGTGAAGGCGAAACTTTCCGCGCCAAAGCCGCAAACGCGCAAGCCACCGCCGCGCCGCAAGTTCGGATATTAAAATTCCTTCTCGAACCGCTTGTCGGGCACCAGCCACATCATGGCGACGGCGATATAAAGCGCGAGCGCAATCCAGATATTGACGAACGAGAGCGGAATGGCCGCGAGATAAATCACGACGGACAAAATTCCCTTGCCGTCCTTGCCGATGGCCATGGCGATGGGCGATGCGTCGCCGTGCAGGCGGATCAGCGCGTGGGCGAGAATGTAATAAGCGATGGCCGCCATCAGGAGGACGCCGCCGTAAAGCGCGACCGGCACCGGCGCGAGGTGGTTTTGCCCCATCCAGTGCGTGGTGAAGGGGATCAGCGTCAGCCAGAACAGCAGGTGCAGGTTCGCCCACAGCACCGCGCCGTTGACCTTGCGCGTCGCCTGCAGCAGGTGGTGATGGTTGTTCCAGTAGATGCCGATGAAAACGTAGCTCAGAACATAGCTCATGAAAACCGGCAGCACGGGCAGGAGAGATTTCAGCGCCGCCCCTGCGGGCGCGTACATTTGCAGCACCATGATGGTGATGATGATGGCGATCACGCCGTCGCTGAAGGCTTCCATGCGGTTTTTTGTCATCGTGCTTCTCCTGTCATGAGAGATGATATAGCATTTTAAGCGTTTTCCGTCTCGCGGATTTTCAACTTTCCTGCTATCATGCGTTTGTCGAACGGCAGGGGACGGACATGGACGCCATACACGCGCATTTTTCGCATTTCCATCCGAACGTCATCATGGTTTTCGGCACGCTGTTGCTGTTCGGCGTCGCGGGCGGGATGATCGCCAACCGGATCAAATGGATGCCGACGATCACCGCCTTCATGCTGCTCGGGACGCTGATCGGCCCTGATGGCGCGGGGCTGATCTCGAAAACCATGCTGTCGGAATCCGCGGCGTTGGTCGATATCGCGCTCGGGCTGATCCTCTACCGCCTCGGCAACATGCTGCACCCCAAGGCGATGCTGCGCTCGAAGCGGCTGATGGTCACGTCGGCGCTCTCGACGGCGTTGACGTTTCTGGCCGGTTTCGTGCTGGTGCGCCTCAGCGGCAATGCGTCGGCCACGGCGGCGCTGATCGGCGGGATCGTCGTCTCGTCGTCGCCCGCTGTGCTGGTGCACGTGTCCGAAGAGCTGCACGCCGAAGGGCCGGTGAGCGAGCGCGCCAAATCGCTCGTCGCCTTGAACAACCTTTTTTCGTTCCTGATTTTCTCTGTCGCGCTGCCTTTCGCCATGGTGACGCACGAGAAATCGCTCGGCGACGTTTTTCTGGTGCCGCTGTTCCGGCTGGCGGTCGCGGCGGCGGTCGGCATCGGCATCGGCTTTCTCGCCATCCGCATCGCGCGGCTGCTTGGACCGGAAGACGAGCATTACCGTTTCGCCATCGTCGTCGGCGCGGTGATGCTGACGCTGGGATTGTCCTCGTCGCTCGGCGCGTCGGCGCTGCTCGCGCCGCTGGTGCTGGGCATCACGACGCGCGGGCTTGAAACACGGCAGGTGAATTTGTCGCGCGTCGGCCTCGGCGAGGGCGGGGATTTGTTCTACATCATCCTTTTCGTCATGGCGGGGGCGGAGATTCATTTGCAGGCGCTGGCGGAAATGGGGTTCGCGCCGCTGTTTCTGGCGCTGGCGCGTTGCGCCGGCATTTTCGCCGGGATCTTCATCGCCGCGCGGCTGACCGGCGCCGACAAGGCGCAAACCGTGCCGACGACCCTGTTGCTGATCCCGATGGCGGGCATGGCGATCGGCCTTGTCGCCACGACCAGCAACCTCGTGCCGGAGATGGGCGTGCGCATCGCCGACACGGTTTACGCGATGGTGGCCCTGTTCGAAACCGTCGGGCCGTTCGCCGTCACCGCCGCGTTCCGCATGGCGGGCGAAGCGCACAAGGGCGAAAACTGCGCGGAGATCTGCGCGGTCGAAAACGAAAAACCCCCGTCCTAGGCCTGTTGCGCGCGGCGATTTGCATTTCGCGCCGCCGCATGATATAATGAATTATTCACGACAAGTTGTGGACTGTTTGACAACCCTGCATAAAGGAGAAAAAACATGACCGAAGAAAATCAACACGCGACAGAAACGCAAAAAGAAGGCTGCTGCGGCGGCATGGCGAAAAAAGACGAAGCCTGCTGCAAAACAGAAGAGAAAAAGGAAAGCGAATCCGGATCCTGCGACAGCGGATCCTGCGGTTGCGGCTGAGCCTTGCGCGCATGAAACGAAAGAGAGCCGGCCTTTCGGGGCCGGCTTTTTTTTAAAAGGTTCAGGTCTTCGGGGTCTTTTTGACGGCGGAGGGTTTTTTGAAATGCGGCGCGGTGGCGACATATGGCGGCACGCAGAGATCGGCGTCTTTGTAGAGCAGGGGCTTGCCGTCCGGCGTTTTGACTTTCCCGCCCGCGGCTTCGATGATGGCATGGCCGGGCGCGGCGTCCCACCATTTCTGGCGGCCTTCGCGTTTGGCGCCTTCGTAGACAGCCATGTCCGCGCGGCCTTCCGCCACCTGACAGGCGCGGAAGACGCCGCTGCGCGTGTCGATGCGCGCCGCGTTGCCGAATTGTCCGGAGAGCCAGCCTTTGATGTTTTTCATGTTGGCGTGAGGCCTGTTGACGAGCACGCGCATTTTTGCGCGCCTGTTTTTCTTCGCGGCCGCGCCGATCTGCGCGCGCGCGCCGGTTGCGTCGACCTTCGTCGCCGTGCCGGGGCCTGCCGCTGAATAGAGCAACCCCTTCGCGGGATGATAAATGACGCCGAGGACGGGCTTGTTCTCCACGATCAGCGCGATGGCGACGACGAAGGCGCCCGTGCGCTTGATGAATTCCTTGGTGCCGTCGAGCGGATCGACCGTCCAGAAGGTGCCGCCGCCGATGTCCGGTATGTCGCCGGCGGCGACGCGCTCTTCGGAGACGATCGGGATATCCGGCGTCAGTTTCGCCAGCGCGGGCAGGATGATTTTCTCGGAGGCGAGATCGGCCGCCGTCACTTCGCTGCCGTCGTCCTTGATGGCGATGCCGGCCTGCGCTTCGCCGTTGTAATAGCGCATGATCTCCGCGCCCGCCCGGCGGGCGAGGGTTTCTACATGGCCGAGCAATGCGGTCGCATCCGGCTTTTCTGGGACAGAATCGGACATGGCGCGACTCTATCAGTAATATGGTTAATCGGCAAGCGGTAATTTATCAAGGCCGAGGTCGAGCACGCTCGTGCCCGGCGCGACATGGGCGGTATGCAGCCCCGCGAGGCCCGCGCTCCGCAGATTGTCTGGCATGTCGTCGATGAACAGCGTCTCCTTTGCGTTGATTTTCGCATCGGTGATCACGTGCATGAAAACGGCGGGGTCGGGCTTGCGCCGCCCGACGAGGTGCGAATAGTAGGCTTTCTCGAAATGGTCGTCGAGGTTGCCGCCGTGCAGATCGCGGTAGAGTTTTTGCACATAGGCGTGGTGCACGCTGTTGATGTTGCTGAGGAGGAAAAGCCGCGCCTTGGTCTTCAGCACGCCCAGCAGCGCGACGCGTTCCGCCGGAAAGCCGGTGATCATCGCGTTCATCGCGACGGTGAGCTCGTCATCCGTCGGCGCGGCGGCGGAAAGCGCGCGGATATGCGCGAAGACCTCGGCCGTTTCGGCTTTTCCGGTTTCGTATTTGCGGAAGAGCTGCTTGCTCTCGTCGCTGCCCAGGGTTTTTTTCGGGTCGGGAACGCCGATCGCGGCGAAAGCGGCGAGCCCCTTGTCGAAATCGAGATCGGCGAGAACGCCGCCGAGGTCGAAGATGATGTTTTTGATCCGCGGCGGTTTTTTGTCTTTGCTCATGATGCGGGCGGCCTTTCTTCTGCAACGGTGAAAGCGCGGGGTTGTTCTTTCGCCCGCCATGCAGTCCACATGGTTTGATAGGCGCTTTCGAGGTTTTTGGCGTAGCGCGCGATGTCGAACAGCGGCATTTGCGCGCGGGTTTTTTCTATCTTTTCGCGCAAGGCGGCGCATTGGGCGGGGTTTCGCGCCAGACGCAGAGCGACGGATTCATATTCTTCCGGCGTTTTGGCGATCAGCTCCGGAAATCCCGCCGCCGAGAGCAGGCTGCCCGCGACGCGTCCCGCGAATGTTTCCCCGGCGCGCGTCAAAACCGGCAAGCCCGCCCATAAGGCGTCGCTCGCGGTGGTGTGCGCGTTGACGGGCAGCGTGTCGAGGAACAAGTCGGCGCATTTTTGCCGCGCCAGATGCTGCGCGGGCGCGGCCCTGGGCGCGAAGACGATCCGCTCCGCGCCGATGCCGCGGCTTTGCGCCGCTTGCAGGATGCTGTTTTTGACCGAAGGGATGCTCTCAAAAAGCCACAGCACGCTGCCCGGCGCCTTTTCAAGCAGGTTCATCCAGATGGCGAAGACGTCGGGCGTGATTTTGTAGGCAGCGCTGAGGCAGCAGAAGACGAACGCGCCTTCCGGCAGGCCGCAATCCGCGCGCGAAGGCGTCGGCGTCGCGATTTGGCGGCGCGTGTCGTTCGGCTGATAAGAATTCGGCAGGCAGACGGTTTTTTCGCTGTAAAATTTTTCGTGACTTTCAGGGATGATGAAGCGGTCGGCGATGATGTAGTCGATGAAGTCCGCCCCCATCGTGCCGGGATAGCCGAGAAAATTCACCTGCACCGGCGCGGGGCGAAAGGCCGCGATGCCGATGCGCGCCCCGGGCGTGAAGCCGCCCTTGAGGTCGACCAGAATGTCGACGTCGTCGTCGTAAATTTTTTGCGCCGCCGCGCGGTCGTCGAGATGCCCCACCTCCGTGAAATCGTCGAACGCCGCGACAAGCCTTTGCCGCATCGCGTCTTCGGCGTTCTGTCCGTAGGAATAGGCCGCGATGTGAAAGCGCGCGCGGTCATGCCGTTCGAACAGTTCGGCCATCAGGTGCGCCGTGGCGTGCGACCGGTAATCGGAAGAGAGGTAGCCGATTTTGATTTTTTTGCTTCCGTTTTCGACGGAGGCGCGGCGCTTGTCGTGCCTGAACAGGTCTTTTTCCGGTGGGGCGATCGCGCGGCAGAAGGTTTGCGCGGCGAGAAGCTGATCCGCCGCCGTCGCCGCCGTGCCGAGAATGGTGAAAGGCACGATGCCTTCACGTTTTCGCCGCACCATGTCGAGGAGGAGCGCTTCCAAGGCATCTGTCTTGTCCCATATGCAGGCTTTTTGCGCCAGCAGGACCATTTCCGCCAGCAGCGGCGGATTGTCTGGTTGCAACGCGAAGGCCTGCGCGTAAAGCGCCAGCGCCTTGTCGGGCAGTTCGCTTTTCTGCGCGAGAAGGCCGAGGTTGATGTACGGCGCGGCCAGTTCGGGATCGAGCGCGATCGCCGCCGCGTATTCCGCCGCCGCTTCGCCCGTCTTGCCCTGCCTGTGGAGTTCTATGCCGCGGTCGCACCGCGCGCGCGCTTCCTGATTTTGCGCGGCGGTGGGGGATGCGGGTTGTTGTTGGGCTTGGGTCATGGGGTGATTATAAGGGAAGATTTGGCTTGGTGTAAGATTGGGTTTTATATTTTTTGCCGTGCTTTACTCAGGCGTATAGAGGGTTTTAGAAACAGACTTATTCCGTCCTGCGATATGGAAGAGTATGCAGATTTTTTGAGTTCCCCAATCAAAGTGATCTTGATCTCTGAAGTTTAAGGTAGTTTGGGTGTAAGGATTAATCTTAATTGAAATCAAATCTTCATCGTCAGGAACGTTGATCGTATGTGCGATTTTCCATCCAATGACGTTCTGTTTATCGAAAAATTGTAACTTATATGCCGTAATGGTTACAGGTTTTCCGGATGCATTATATACGCCAATAGAGTTGCCTATTTCGTAAGACGTTGTAAAAGAATGGCTGACTTCCAGTCTAAATCTGTTTTGATAAATATCGTATATTTTGAAAATCGCTAGCAGGGTGGAGAGTACGGCTCCATAAATGCTAAGATAATCTGTTATAGAAGTTGTAGGATTTTTTACTAACAAACATGATCCTCCCAGCAGGAATAGCAAAAACATGCTTTGCTTTTGATCAGGTGCGCGTAATGCCTGTGTCTTCTTTTTCGGCCTGCTCCGCTAAAGCCCCGACGGGGGCTTTTGTATTGGTGGGCCCGGTAGGACTTGAACCTACGACCAGACCGTTATGAGCGGCCTGCTCTAACCAACTGAGCTACAGGCCCCCGTTTTTCCCGGGGGAAAAACAAATCATGTATCCAAAAAGCTCCTGAGCTGCCGTGAGCGGCTCGGGTGCTTGAGCTTGCGCAAGGCTTTCGCCTCGATCTGGCGGATGCGCTCGCGGGTGACGGAGAACTGGCGGCCGACTTCTTCCAGCGTGTGGTCGGTGTTCATGCCGATGCCGAAGCGCATGCGCAGCACGCGCTCCTCGCGCGGCGTCAGCGTGGCGAGCACGCGGGTGGTGGTTTCGCGCAGGTTGGCCTGAATGGCGGCCTCGACGGGGAGGATGACGTTCTTGTCCTCGATGAAATCGCCAAGCTGGCTGTCTTCCTCGTCGCCCACGGGCGTTTCGAGCGAGACCGGCTCCTTGGAAATCTTCATCACCTTGCGCACTTTGTCGAGCGGCATGCCGAGACGTTCGGAGAGTTCCTCCGGCGTCGGCTCGCGGCCGATTTCGTGCATCATCTGGCGGCTGGTGCGCACGAGCTTGTTGATCGTCTCGATCATGTGCACGGGAATGCGGATGGTGCGGGCCTGATCGGCGATCGAGCGGGTGATCGCCTGGCGGATCCACCACGTGGCGTAGGTCGAGAACTTGTAGCCGCGGCGGTATTCGAACTTGTCGACAGCCTTCATCAGGCCGATGTTGCCCTCCTGAATGAGGTCGAGGAACTGCAGGCCGCGGTTGGTGTATTTTTTGGCGATGGAGATGACGAGACGCAGGTTGGCCTCGACCATTTCCTTCTTGGCGCGGGCGGCTTCGCGCTCGCCCTTCTGGATGGTGTGGACGATGCGCTTGAATTCCTTCAGGGGCAGGTTGAAGGCCTGCGCGATGTTGTCGATCTCGTCGCGGACGTTTTTCACGTCGTCCTTGCATTTTTCGGCGAATTTCTTCCAGCCCTTGCCCGGCAGCTTGGCCACTCTGGTGATGAGGCGCGGATCGGTGTCGCCGCCGCTCTGCCACTGCTTCAGGAACTCTTCGCGGCTGACGCCGCAATCGACCGCCATGCGCATGATCTGCCCTTCGAAGCCGATGAGCTTGCGGTTCATGGAGTAGAGCTGGTCGATGAGCTGCTCCGAGCGGTAGACGTTGAGCCGCACCGACTGCATGAGGTCGACGAGCGCGATGCGCGCGCGGCGGTAGCTGTCCTGCACGCGCTTTGGCACTTCCTTGCCGGCGTCGAGCAGTTCGCGGCGCTCTTCCTGCACCTTGGCGAGTTTTTTGTGCGCCTTGGTGATGTTTTTGAACGTCTCGATGACCTGCGGCTTCAGCTCCTCTTCCATCGCGGCGAGGGAGAGGGTGCTTTCATCCAGATCGCCGTCGTCTTCCGCGGGCTTCTGCGGCTCGTCATCCTCGATGATGATGTCGTCTTCGCCGCGGGCTTTTTTCGCGGCGGCTTTTTTGCGCGCGGCTTCTTCCTTCTCGCGCTCTTTTTCCTTCTTGTCGAGCTTCTCGGCGACAGCGGCCTGAATGGCCTTGTTCTTTTCGTCGAAGCCGTTGGAGTCGGGCCCGCCTTCGCCGTACATGGCTTCGAGGTCGATGATGTCGCGCAGCGGCATCTCGCCGTTTTCGAGGGCCTTGTGCCATTTCATGATGGCCTGAATGGTGAGCGGGCTTTCGCAGATGCCGCCGATCATCATTTCGCGTCCCGCCTCGATGCGCTTGGCGATGGCGATTTCGCCCTCGCGCGAGAGCAGTTCGACGGAGCCCATTTCGCGCAGGTACATGCGCACCGGATCGTCGGTGCGGCCGAGGTCGGTCTTGGCGAGGTTGCCGTTGACTTCGTCCTCGTCGTCTTTTTCCGTCTTGTCGGCGACGGCGGAGGAGTCTTCGTCCGCGTCGTCCTCGTCCTCGACGAGATTGATGCCGATGTCGGAAAGCGTCGCCATCGTTTCGTCGATCTGCTCCGAGGTGAACTCGCCTGCGGGCAGCGCCTTGTTCAGCTCGTCATAGGTGACGTAGCCGCGCTCCTTGCCCTTGGCGATGATCTTCTTGACGATTTTTGCGAGCACGCCCTGCAACGCGCCGTCGTCTCTGTCTTCGCTCTGTTCGGTTTCGATCTCTTCGTTTGCTTTTGCGACCATGCGCGGAGTCTCTCCTGGGTAAAAAATTCAGCGACCCTGATTTTCAGGGGCGCGCCTGTCCTGTTATGCCGTCTTCGCGTTTCTGAAGCCTCTGTTCCATACGTCCTGCCATGCGCGGCGCGCGTCGTCGAGCGGCTGCCCGGGCTTGACGTGAAGGTGCAGTGCGGTGTTGAATATGTTCTCCAAAGTTTTTTCGTGTCCCTGCTCCCTAAGATGTTGTTTAACCGCCTGATAGTCAAGATTGTTTTGCGTATCCAGCAGATTAATCAGCGCCCGTCTCAGATTGTCATATTCTTCGTCCGCCACCGGCGCCATGCCAAGGCTCTCGCCGAATTCGTTGTAAAGGGCGGGATAGCTGATCATCAGCCCCAGCAGAACCCGCACACGGTCGCGCTGCAATGAACCGCGCGATCTGACCGGCGCGACCTTCGCGCCCGGCGGACGGACGGGCGTATCGAGACCTGTCGGCGGGGTTTTGCCTTTGCGGAAGGGTTTGTTTTCAAAGCGTTGCGCGTCCTGCTTTTTTGCCAGAAACGTCTCGCTGATTCTTTGTTTTATGTCGTTGAGGAAGAAATTCTGCACCGACAGGTCGGGGATCATGCGGGCGCGTTTCTCCAAAGCCGCGCGAAAACCCGCCTTGACCTCCGGCTGGCTCATGTCGCGGCCCTTGGCGGACTGCTGCCAGATCATGTCGAAGAGGCTGATGGCGTTTTTGAGCACGCGCTCCATCGCCGGGCGGCCTTCTGCCTTGATCAGGCTGTCGGGGTCGTGCTCCGGCGGCAAAAAGGCGAATTTGACGGAATGGTCTGGCTTGAGAATCGGCAGGACGCGCTCCATTGCGCGGGCGGCGGCGCGCTGCCCCGCGGCGTCGCCGTCAAAACAGAGGACGGGCGCTTTGCTGTCGTCCGGCATGGCTTTCCAGAGCGTCTGGATTTGTTCTTCGGTCAGGGCGGTGCCGAGCGGCGCGACCGGCGCCTTGAATCCGGCCTGCGCCAGCGCGATCACGTCCATGTAGCCTTCGACCACCACCGGCACCTTGCCGTCGCCGAGCGCCTTGCGCGCGCGGGAGAGGCCGTAAAGCCCGCGGCCTTTGTGGAAGATGGACGTCTCGGGCGAGTTGATGTATTTGGGCGCGGACTTCTCCTGTGGCCCGCCGTGCGACGGCGGCAACACGCGCCCGCCGAAAGCGACTGTGCGGCCTTGAAGATCAAGAACGGGAAACATTATCCTTGCCCTGAAGAATAGATAGATATCGCCTTGTTTTCGCGACGATTCCTTGAACAGTCCGGCCTTGATCAGGTCATCCGGCTTGAAGCCTGCGGCGAGCAGAGATTTCTTCAGATCAGCCGTCTCGCCATCCGGAGCATAGCCGAGGTGAAAACTTTTGATGATCTCTGAAGACAATCCGCGTTCCATCAGATATTGCAGGATTTTTTTGTTTTCCTTGGCGTGGAGCTGCTGCGCGTACCAAGTTGCAGCGGCTTCCATCAGGTCATAGAGGCGGGACTGCTGCTTGTAGCGCTGTTCGTCGGCGGGGCTGGACTTGGGCACCTGCATGCCCGCGATGGAGGCAAGCTGCTCCACCGCGTCCATAAAGCTCATGTTGTCATGGTTCATCAGAAAGCCGATGGAATCCCCGTGCGCGCCGCAGCCGAAGCAGTGATAAAAACCCTTCTGGTCGTTGACGGTGAAAGACGGGGTTTTTTCCTTATGAAAAGGGCAGCAACCCTTGTATTCGTGACCGGCGCGGGTCAGCTTCATCCGCTTGCCGACAATATCGGACAAGGGAACGCGCGCGCGCAGTTCATCCTTAAAGGCATCGGGCAGGGACATGGCCGCAAATTAATACAGTTTTACGCCTAAAACAAGCTGTTTCCGGCGCGTTTTAGCGGGGTTTGGGCGCGTTTTTCGCGGCGGTTTGCGGCGATTCGGGCGGATGTCCGCCGAGGGCGACCAGCTTGTCGCGCATGGCGGCGACGATTTTCGGGTCGATCTCCGAGAAAGGCGTGGTCGTCGAGGTGACGACGCCGTAGACGATGCTGACGGCGAGAAGCTCCATGGCGGCGAAGTCATAGCTCTCACGCAGGTCAATGCAGGAAATGAAGGGCGTTTTTAACGTATAATGTCCAAGCGTGGTGTCGTTGACCTTTTCGAAGCGCTCTTTCGGGTGGATTACGCGCGCTTTTATTTTGTTAAATAATGTTTTGAGCCCCATGACTTTTCCTGACGGTTTTGAATTATTGCAAATAAAGGCCTATCTTAAAGAAAGCCGAGTCTTTGTCAATATGGAATTTAAAAACATATCGCCGCCATCGCGGCACATGCGAAGGGAGGACTATTCCGGTTGCTTTTTCATGAGGTTAAGTCTTTGATTTTCATATAATATGCATATATTAACTTTTTTTTAATAAATGCTTGAATTTTTGTGATATTTCAACTATAGTCATGACAGGTATCAACTCGACAGATAAAGCATAATATCTTTTATGGACGCTGATGGAAGAGTTTTTATCTCTATGAAATGACAGAGTTTTCTGTGCAGGAAAGAGGTTACCAATGACAAGAACGGCAAAAGCGAAAGCGGCAACGAAAACAAAAAAGGCTGTTGATGTTAAAGTCGCATCTTCAAAGAAGGCGGCAACGTCCGTCAAGGTCACTGTAAAAGGCGGCAAATCCACTGTTACGATCGGCGCCCAGAGCAAAAAACCCGCCAAGCAGAAAGCCACGACGGCTCCGGCAAAAGAGGCTGTTAAAGTTTCCAAAAAAAGCGCCGCCAAGGCCGTGCAGCAACCTGCCGCGCCGGTTGAAGAAAAGAAAGTCGAAAAACTGGACTTCGTCGCCGGGGACTTCGTTGTCTATCCCGCGCACGGCGTAGGTCAGGTCGAAGGCGTCGAGGAGCAGACCATCGCCGGGCTTTCCATTACCCTTTATACGATTTGTTTTGAAAAAGACCGCATGCGCCTCAAGCTGCCGGTTACAAAGGTCAAGGCTTCCGGCTTGCGGAAACTTTCTTCCAAGGACCGCCTGAAAGACGCGCTCTCCACGTTGCAGGGCCGCTCGCAAGTGCGCCGCATCATGTGGAGCCGTCGCGCGCAGGAATATGAAGCGAAAATCAATTCGGGCGATCCGGTTTCCATCGCGGAAGTGCTGCGTGATCTGAAAAAGGCCGACGATCAGGGCGAACAGTCCTACAGCGAACGCCAGATCTATCAGGCCGCGCTGGCGCGCCTCGCGCGCGAAGTCGCCGCGATCGAGAAGATCGACGAGAAAAAAGCCGCTGAAAAACTCGAAGCCGTCCTCGGCAACGTCGCCTGATTTCGCCATAGCCTGTCCGCCCGTCTGCGCGTCGCCGTGAATGCGCAGTTTCGCCGCGCATTTCCCTCCGGAATGTGCTAGCAATAGTGCATGAAGCGTTTCGTTTACGTTTTTTGTTTCTCATCGATGATGGCGCTGGCGCTCTTTTCTTCCGCGCGGGCGCAGTCTTTCGCGGACCGAAAGGGCATGGAGTTCCTCGGCAACGGCAAGGTGCAGACGATCCTTTCCTCCGACATGGTGATGCTCGACAACCAGATGCGCTACAAGCTCGCCAACATCCTCGTGCCGCCTTACGAGGATCGGGAGGCCATCGCCGCATTGCAAAAAGAGCTGGTCGGCAAGAGCGTCGCGATTTACGCCTATGCGCCCGCGACGGACCAAAGCCCGGCGGCGGACAAGTTCGGCGTGCCCTATGGGCAGATCGTCCGGCAGGACGACGGGTTCTGGGCGCAAAAGGATCTGGTCTCGAAAGGGCTGGCGCGGGTTTATATGTCCGGTGTGGAAGACGGCGCCGCCGCCGTTCCCGCCGCGGTTGACGATGTGCTGGCGGCGCTCAAGCGCGCCGAGAAACTGGCCCGGCATGAAAAGATAGGGCTCTGGCAGGGTTCGGCGCACGGAATCAAGTCGCCTTATGAAGCGGGCGCCTATACGGGCAGTTATCAGATCGTGCAGGGGCAGGTGGCCAGCGTTTCGAGTTCCAAACAATACGTCTTCCTCAACATGACGGACGACTGGCAGACGGGCTTTTCGGTTTTGATGCCGCTGCAGTTCCCGATGTGGTATCGCAAGGGGACTCCGGAATTCACGCCCGACTACGATGTCACCAAATGGAAAGGGCGCATCGTGCGCGTGCGCGGGCTGATCGGCTCCATGGCGGACGGCAAGCCGATCATCAAGGTAACGGACAAGGAACAGGTCGATGTTATTCCGCAAGGAGCAAACTAACGTCGCGCCCCGGCTTTACCCGGCGATAGAGGCTTACGACAGCGGCTTTCTGAAAGCCGGAGGCCTCCACCGCGTTTATTACGAACAGTCCGGCAATCCCAAAGGCGTTCCGGTGGTGTTCCTGCACGGCGGGCCGGGCGCGGGCGCGCAAGCCAAGCACCGGCAGTTTTTCGATCCCGCGCATTACCGCATCGTCATTTTCGACCAGCGCGGCGCGGGACGCTCGACGCCCCGCGGCGAACTGCGCGAGAACACGACGGCGGATCTGGTCGCCGACATGGAGCTTTTGCGCGAACATCTCGGGATAAGCCGCTGGCATCTCTTCGGCGGATCGTGGGGCTCGACCCTTGCGCTCGCTTACGCCATCGCGCATCCCGGACGCGTGCTGAGCATGACGATGCGCGGCATCTTCATGATGCGCCAGAGCGAGCTCGATCATTTTCTTTACGGCATGCGGAATATTTTTCCGGAAGCGTGGGACGATTTCGTCTCGCTTCTCGACGAAGCCGAGCGTAAAGACATTCTTTCGTCTTATTACAAACGGCTGACGCATCCCGACCGCGCGGTTCATCTGCCCGCGGCGGAAAGATGGAGCGGCTACGAAAGCGCGTGCCTGCGGCTGATCCCCGACGCGCCGGAAAAAACGGCCGCCGCGCCGTCGGCGGAGGAGGTCGCTTATTCTTATGCGGTCGCGCGGCTGGAATGCCATTATTTCGTCAACAACAGATTTACGCCAGATGATTATTTGTTGAGAAATATCCGGCTCATCCGGCATATTCCTTGCGTGATTGTTCAAGGGCGTTATGACATCGTATGCCCGATCGTCACGGCGCACGATCTCGCCAGGGCCTGGCCGGAAGCGCAATTCATCGTCGTGCCGGATGCAGGACATTCGTCATCGGAGCCGGGAACGATGCGCGAACTGCTGGCGGCGGCGGACGGCTTCCGTGCGATAACAGCATGATTTTGCTTGCCTCGATGCGGCGCAGGCTTCATAGTGATGTTAAGGGATTTTTAATTTTCAGGAGCATGTTTTCCTCGTGAACAGCAGGACAAAAGCGCTCGTTGCCGGAGTTTCGCTCGCTGTGTTGTGCATGGCGAGTTCCACCGCGCGCGCGGATGGCATGCCCTACGGCGTAACGCCGCCAGCGACGTCCTCCGTCATTCCCGACACGCCGGACAATACGGACACCATCAACACGACCGGCGTCACGAATGTTGCGACGAGCAACGCCGCGCAGGGCGCGGGTCAGCTCACGCCCGCGCAACTGCCCAAGCCGTTGCCGCCCGTTCCGGCGGACAGCGTGGTGAAGGTTCAGCCCAACACGGCCTTCTTCGGGTTGAGCGTCGGCGAATATGATCCTTTTCGTCACAGCGACCACGCGACCTCCTTCAATGCGGAACTCCAGCCGGGCATCAAGGTGCTCGGCGTTTTGCAACCCCTGTTCGGCGCGATGGCGACGACCAAGGGCTCGGCGATGGCGTATGCCGGTCTGGGCGTGCCGTTTCATATCACGCGCCATATCTTCCTGATGCCGTCGGCGGCGCTCGGCCTTTACAGGGCGGGCGGCGGCTACGATCTTGGGCGCACGGTGGTCGGGCGTTTCGGCGCGGAGATCGCCTATCAGTTTAACGACAAGAGCCGCCTCGGCCTCAACTTCGACGTCATCACCAACGGCAAGTCCTTGCGCGCGAACGACCGCACGGAGATGCTGGCTCTGACTTACACCCGCCCGTTCAACCTCTTTTCCGGCGCGTCGCACGGAATGAGCGCGCCTGATGTTTCACCGGCGAGTGCGCCTGCCGTGTCTCCCTCCGCTTCCGCGGCGCCGGCGCCCGCCGCGGCGCCTGTCGCGCCTGTGTCGTCTTCTCCCGCGGCGGCATCATCGGCGCAAACGCCCGTTCAGCCATCCGGAACCATCGCGCCCGCGCCGGCAACGTCCACCACACTGACGCCTGCGGAACAGACTGCCCATGACTTCCCCTGACATGTCCGGCCCCAAGACGCTCGACAACCTTGCCTGCAAGGACAAGGTCGTTCTGCTCCGCGCCGATCTCAACGTGCCGATGCAGGACGGAAAAGTCACCGACATGACGCGCATCACGCGTCTCGTGCCGACGATCCGCGAACTGGCGGGGAAGGGCGCGAAGATCGTTCTGCTCTCCCACTTTGGCCGCCCGAAAGGCAAGAAGGATCCGGCGTTTTCGCTCGCGCCGGTCTGCGCGGCGGTCAGCGACGCGCTGGAAATGCCCGTGGCTTTTGCCGACGATTGCATCGGCGACGCGCCGAAAGCGGCGATCGCGAAGATGAAGGCGGGCGAGGTGTTGCTGCTCGAAAACGTGCGCTTTTATCCGGAAGAGGAAAAAGACGACGCCGGCTTCGCGCAAAAAATCGCGTCGCTCGGCGATGTCTACGTGAACGACGCGTTCTCCGCCGCGCACCGCGCCCACGCCACGACGCACGCGCTGGCGGGGCTTTTGCCCGCTTACGCCGGGCGGCTGATGGAAGCGGAACTCTCCGCGCTCGCCAAAGCGCTTGAAAATCCGCAACGTCCTGTCGTTGCGCTGGTCGGCGGCGCGAAGATTTCCACCAAGCTCGACCTGCTCAACAACCTCGTCACCAAAATAGACGTGCTGGTGCTCGGCGGCGGCATGGCGAACACGTTTTTGAACGCGCTCGGCACAAGCGTCGGCAAATCATTGTGCGAGAAGGACATGGCGGCGGAAGCGCTCGACATCGTCACCGCCGCGAAGGAACACGGCTGCAAGATCTGCCTGCCGGTCGACGGCGTGGTGGCGAAGGAATTCAAGGCGGGCGCGGCGAGCGAAACCGTCGGGCTGGACGGCATCCCCGAAGACGGCATGGTGCTCGACATTGGCAAAGGCTCTGTCGCGGTGATCGCCGACCAGTTGCGTCTCGCGAAAACGGTTTTGTGGAACGGCCCGCTCGGCGCGTTCGAAATCGCGCCGTTCGATGCGGGCACGACGGCGCTGGCGAAGGTCGTCGCCGATCTCACGGCGCAAGGCCAACTCGTCAGCGTCGCGGGCGGGGGAGATACCGTCGCCGCGCTGGCGCACGCGGGCGTGGAGGACAAGCTGACTTATGTTTCGACCGCGGGCGGCGCGTTCCTCGAATGGCTCGAAGGCAAAGACCTGCCAGGCGTCCGCGCGCTCAAAGAAAACGTTTTGAAATGCGCCTAAGGCGCGCGGGTCGAAATGCGCCTATGGCGCGGGCTCGCTTTTCAACGGTTTAAAAGTCTGTTTTACGGCTTGGGCGGCTTGGCGTAACGGCCATAGAAATAGCCCAGCGCTTCGACGACGTCTTTTTCGTGGCGTCCCGTGCGGGCATCTTCACCTGAGATCGTGATGTCAAAAAGTCCGTCCTGACGCTCTCTTACAGAGACAAATGCGTCCTCTTTTTTGGCAACGATGAAGACTGTCTTTTTATAAAATTCCTCTGGTAACCGATCTGCGCCGCCACTTGCGTTGACGGTGGCAATAAAACTTTCATCATCGTTGAATTTATGCGCAACACGATCCCATATGTCCTTTAATTTAGAGGCTACGGGGATGGTGGCGCGGCCCTGTTCGGCGGCCTGATCGAAAATTTTGTCCAGATATGGATCCATGGCTTTCATCCTTTAATGAGGTGTGTGATCGGGTGTAAATTTTATTCATATTTAATTGCCGGAATTTTTATATTCAGACAATACATTTTATGGATTTTTATATTTATAATTTTATATAAATCATATAACCGCAACAGCCGGATCAAATCCCTTCGCCATTTCCAGCACCAGCTCCATGGCGGCGGAAAGCCTTTGTTCGTCAACCGCGCGCAGGACGATGCTGACATGCGGATCGTCCTTGCCGAGGGCGGGATAGCTGCCGATATCGACGTCGGGATATTGTTTTTGAATCTCTTCGAGCGGCGCGGCGATCTCGCTTTCCAGCATTCTGCCCGAAACGCTGCGCGACAGGACGGGCGCGCCTTGCGCGAGCCCCGGCTCGAGCGTCAGGAACATCGCCTGCATGATGTCGGGGATGCCCGCCATGACGTAAACGTTGCTTATTTTGAATCCCGGCGCGATGGAGACGGGGTTGTCGATCAGCGCCGCGCCGGCGGGCACGCGCGTCATGCGCAGGCGGCCTTCGGTCAGCGGAACGCCTCTTTCGGCGCAGCGGGCGGCCATGCGGGCCTTGGCTTCGGCGTTGATCTCCAGCGTCGCGCCGAAGGCCTTCGCCATGCAGGCGGCGGTGATGTCGTCGTGCGTCGGGCCGATGCCGCCGGTGGAAAAAACGTAAGTATAAGCGCCGGAAAGCGCGCGCGCCGCGGCGATGATGGCGTCTTCCTCGTCGGGCACCACGCGCACTTCGCGGAGTTTTATGCCCCGCGCCGAGAGACGCCCGGCGATGAATTTGACGTTCACGTCCTGCGTGCGGCCGGAGAGTATTTCGTTGCCGATGATCAGGATGGCGGCTGTGGCTCCCGCGCCGCTCATGCGCGCACGGCCACGAACTTGAGGAACGGCGTCCAGGAGAAGAATCTTTTCTCCACTTTCAGCCCGTGGCGGCCGAGCAGCGCCTCCATGCCTTTCCTCGAGGGGTAGCAGAAGTTCAGCGGCGGCTCGACGAAGTTCCAGCGCGTGAAGTTGGCGGGCAGGCGCAAGTGGTTGCCGTCCGGCTCCTGAATATACATTTTTCCGCCGGGCGCGATCAGCCTGGCGAGCGCGGCCATGTAGGCTTCCGGATCGGGCTGCTCGCAAAAGCCTTCGGCGACGTAGACGAGATCCGCCTGTTCGCCGCGCGCGGCGGCGGCCTCTGCGGTTTCATGTTCTACGAGGTGCGGCTCGTACTTGTCGCGCGCGAAGGCGGCGAAGAATGCGTGCGCGTCGATGCCTTTGGCCTGAAAACCGAGGTTCCGCGCCGCGAGGACGGCATAGCCCTGCCGCGCCGCGACGTCGAGAAAGCGCTTGCCCGTGCTTTCCGGCATGACCTTGCGGATGCGTTTTTGATATTTGTAGATCCGGCCTTGCGGATTGGGCACGTGGACGATCTCCGGCTGGATCTCGCCGAAGAACGCATCGAGATCTTTCTGCGTCGGCCACGGGTTCGTCATGATCGATCCGCAGGCTTTGCAGGCGAAGAAGGTGTAATCATGCTTGCTGCCCATCGGCAATCCGTCGAAAGGCGCAAGACACAGGCGGCAGGTTTTCGGCAACTCGTTCATTTCAGGCTTTTCGACACGATTTCATAAACGTCGTTGGAGATGTTCTTCTCCGACAGGATGCGTTTTAATTCGCTTTCCATCAAGCTCTTTCTCTCGGCGTCGTATTTGCGCCACTGGCGGAGCGGCGTGAGCAGCCGCGCGGCGGTGGAGGGGTTGATGGCGTTGAGCTTGATCACCGTTTCGGCGAGGATCCTGTAGCCAGCGCCGTCGTCGCGGTGGAACCATTTCTGGTTTCCGTTCGAAAAATTGCCGACCAGCGCGCGCAGGCGGTTGGGGTTTTTATAAGTAAAATCTGGGTGTTGCAAGAGGTGCGTGACGATCTCCGGCGCGTCGGCGCGGTCGGCGACGGCCTGCAAGCCGAACCATTTGTCGATCACCAGCGGATCGGTCTTCCAGGTTTTATAAAAGTCGTCGAAGGCATAAAGCGCGGCCTGCGTTTTGGTGTCGCCGAGGATGGCGAGCGCCGCGACCTTGTCGGTCATGTTTTGCGCGGATTGATATTGCGCGAGCGCGAGCTCCGCGCCGAGGCCGGCGTCCGCCGCCTGAATGTAGCGCAGGGCGGCGTTTTTAAGGCGGCGTTTGCCGACGGCTTCGGGCGCGACGGAATAAGCCCCGGCATCGGCGTTTTCTTCATGGAGCTTTTTGAACTCGGCGAGATATTTTTTGCCGACGCCGGAGAGGATCAGTTTCCGCGCCGCGTGGATGCCGTCGACGTCGATCACCTCCTGCAGCTGCGCGAGATAATTCTCCGACGGCAGGGTCAGCGCCTTGGCGATCAGCGCCTTGCCCGCCCGCTTGTCGGCGATCAGCCGGCCAAAGGCGTCGAACAGCGCGTCGGGCAGGCGGTGCGGCTTCGAAAGGATCAGCCGCTGCAAATATGTCTGCCCCGCGTCCCAGCGGTTGAAACCGTCTGAATCGTGCGCCATGAGAAAGAGCAGGTCGTCGTCGGAAAGGTTCGTCTTCAGCTTCACCGGCGCGGAGAACTGCCGCAGAATCGACGGCACGGGCTTTTCGCTCACGTTTTCGAAGAAGAACGTCTCTTGTTTCGCGCGCAGTTCGAGCAGGCGCGTCTTTTCCGGCAGCATGTCGTTGCCGTCGCGGCCCAGCAGGCCGACCAGTATCGGCATGTGCATCGGCTGCTTGCCTGTTTGACCTGCCGTGTCGGGAATATGCTGCGTGAAGGTCAGCGTGTAGATTTTTTTCTTCTCGTCGTAGCTTTGCTTCGCGGTCAGCTCCGGCGTGCCGGCCTGTGAATACCAGAGCTTGAACTGCGAAAGATCGACGCCCGCGGCCTCCTGCATGCATTGCGCGAAATCGTCGCAGGTGACGGCCTGGCCGTCAAAGCGCTGGAAATACAAATCGGTGCCCTTGCGGTAGTTTTCCGCGCCCATCAGCGTATGCATCATGCGGATGACCTCGGCGCCTTTTTCGTAGACCGTCATGGTGTAGAAGTTGCCGATCTCGATGTAATTGTCGGGGCGCACCGGATGCGCCATCGGCCCCGCGTCCTCGGCGAACTGCGCGCTGCGCAGATGGTCCACGTCGTCGATGCGGCAGACGGCGGCGTCGTTCATGTCGGCGGAGAAGCTCTGGTCGCGGAACACGGTGAGGCCTTCCTTCAAAGACAGCTGGAACCAGTCGCGGCAGGTGATGCGGTTGCCCGTCCAGTTGTGGAAGTATTCGTGCGCGACCACGCCCTCGATGGCGAGAAAGTCCGCGTCGGTCGCGGTTTCAGGCTTCGCCAGCACGAGGCGGGCGTTGAAGATGTTGAGGCTCTTGTTCTCCATCGCGCCGAAGTTGAAATCGTTCACCGCGACGATGTTGAACAGGCCGAGGTCGTATTCGCGCCCGTATTTTTCCTCGTCCCATTTCATCGCTTTTTTGAGCGATTCCATCGCGTGCGCGCATTTGTCTTCGTTGCCGTGGTTGACGTGGATGTACAAATCCACCTTGCGCCCGCTCATGGTTTTGAAGGTGTCGTGCACGGTGGCGAGATCGCCCGCGACGAGCGCGAACAAATAGCACGGCTTGGGGAAGGGGTCGTGCCACACGGCGAAATGCCTGCCGTTTCCGAGGTCGCCTTTGTCCGTGCGGTTGCCGTTGGAGAGCAGCACGGGGCATTTCTTTTTGTCCGCCTCGATGCGCGTGGTGAAGGTGGTCATCACGTCCGGGCGGTCGAGATAATAGGTGATCTTGCGAAAGCCTTCCGACTCGCACTGCGTGCAATAGTTGCCGCCGGAATTGTAGAGCCCTTCGAGCGCGGTGTTCTTCTCGGGGCAGATGTCGGTGACGATTTCGAGCGTGAAGACCTCCGGCACGCTTGCGATGGTGAGCGTGTCGTCGTCGGCGGTGAAAAGGTTGCCCGAGAGCGCCACGCCGTCGAGCGCGACGGAGCGCAGCGTCATGTTCTGCCCGTCGAGCACGAGGTCTTGCGCCGCCGGATTGACGCGCCGGAATTTCGTCGTCGCGGTGACGGTGGTCACGCCCGGCGCGGCTCCCGCGCCTGAATCAGTATTAGGGCCGGAACGGCCCGGGCGGATGTTGAAATCGAGATGGATGCTGTCGATTTTGAAATCCGGTTTTTTGTAGTCTTTGAGGTATTTCGGCTGCGGGGCGTTTTCGGTGCGGAACATATTTTATCTCCGGGGGCTGTCTCCGTTATTCATAAGGGCGGGAGCATGTGCGTCCGCAGAATATACCACAAAACCGGATTTCTTTAAATCGGGGTTTTGGTGTAGTTTATGTCTTCGCTATTTAAAGCTTAAGTTGAGGATTTTGATGGAAACATTTGCAAGTGTATTGAAGGAGTTTGTTCACAGCCCCGTTGAAGTGCTGGCGGCTATAGTAGTAATTTTTAGTCCAATGTTTAAAACCGTCCGCTTATTTTGGTCAAATTTATGGGTACGACTTCGCTCAAAATCTATTGTTCCAAGCGAGACATTCCGGATTGTTCAAAATATTCAGCAAAGTTTTTGGTCCTTGGGCAGTGCCAATGGTACGCCACAAGTGCAAGTGTCGTTTAGAGGTCATGTTACAAACATATCCGGAGATACAAATAGAGTTCTAAGAGCAGAGATTTTGAAGCCAGCGGCATATGCTGATTTAGTTTTAATAAGTAACAACAATGATGGTAGACGCCCTCAGATTTTAGCCCCGCGCGAGTCTGCCGATCTAAGCGCTACTTTCTTCGTTAAACAGGTAGCAACCCAAAAAGGAAAACCGTTAAAGGTTTCACTGATTTTTATCGATCAATATGCCAATCGGCACAAACTTAAAAACTGTATTTTTCAATCAGTATAATATTTCGTCACCCCCGCCTTGCGCGGGGGTCTGGCCGCGATGCTCTGCATCGCATTTATAAATTGCGGCTTCGCCGTACCGGATGCCCGCGTGAAGCGGGCATGACGATCCAGCCAAATATGGGCAAATGCGATGCGGATACGGACAAATGCGGACAAGGTTTGACGCGCAAAAACCCCTTTATTTATTGACTTTTCGCGCCACATATGATTAAATAAACATGCTTTTGCGGTGGTGAAAACCATCCCTGTGCAACATAACAAGACCCGCTCGGCACTTGCCCTTGCGGGTCTTTTTGCTATTGGAGGTGAAAGGATTTTGAGGAAAAGATCAGCGCGCGCAGGAACTGAAATCCGCAAACTGTTCGAACAGCCCCAGCCGCCTGTCGAGCGCCGCCATGGTTTTGGCATGGTCGCGGGTGTCGTCCTTGAAAAACGTATCGATGATGCTGGCGTACAAAACGCCGAACGCCGCGACGTGGTGCGGGCGGGCGGGCGCGTCGGCCAGCTGCAGGATCCGTTTCATCGTGCCCCAATAAACGCGGGCCATCCCCGGCACGGCGGAAGGTTCGCTCCGCGCGAACTCCGGCAGGCGGGCGAGGAGTTTTTTGTGCGGCGCGGCCAAATCCACCCGCGTCATGACGATTTCAAACAGGTTGTCCCGCCAGTCGCCGGTCAGGTTGTCCTTGACGGCGCGCGCGGTCTCGTTCTCGATTTTTTCCAGCACATCGAGGGCGGAATCGAGGTTGTCCGCGCGTTTCCCGCGCCCGGTTTTTTTGGCGCCCGGCTTTCCGGAGGCGGATTTCTTATGGTTTGTTTTGCGTTTTTGTGCCATTGTTTTGTCTCTTGTCCATTCAATAACAGGGATTTCGCGCATGAGCAAAGGTAATCTGGACGTCGTCGGCATCGGCAACGCGATCGTGGATGTTTTATCAAAAACGGACGACGCTTTTTTGCAAAATAACGGCATCCGCAAGGGCACGATGACGCTGATCGAGGCGTCGCAGGCGGAAGACCTTTACGCCAAGATGGGCCCCGCGGTGGAAGTTTCCGGCGGTTCGGCGGCGAACACGGCGGCGGCGCTGGCGTCGCTCGGCAGCAAGGCGGGGTTCATCGGCAAGGTGGCGCACGACCAGCTCGGCTCCGTCTTCCGCCACGATATCCGCGCGGCGGGCGTGACGTTCGAGACAGCGCCGCTGGTCAAGGGCGTGCCGACGGCGCGCTGCATGATCCTCATCACGCCGGACGCGCAACGCACCATGAACACCTATCTCGGCGCCTGCGTTTATCTGTCGCCGGAGGATCTCGACGAGGAAATGATCTCCGGCGCGCAGGTGACGTATCTCGAAGGCTATCTCTTCGACCGCGACAACGCCAAGCGCGCGTTTTACAAGGCGGCGCAGATGGCGCACAAGGCGAAGCGCAAGGTCGCGCTTTCTCTGTCCGATCCGTTCTGCGTCGACAGGCACCGCGAGGAGTTTCTCGATTTCGTCAAGGACCACGTCGATATCCTCTTCGCCAACGAGGCGGAGATCATGTCGCTTTACAAGGCGAGCGATTTCGAAGGCGCCGTCGCCGCCGCGCGCGTGCAGAGCGAGCTTTGCGCCATCACGCGGAGCGAGAAAGGCTCGGTCATCGTCAGCTCCGGCGAGACGATCGAGATCAGGGCGGAGCCCGTCGCGAAAGTCGTCGATACGACGGGCGCGGGCGACCTTTACGCCGCGGGATTTTTGCACGGCTACACCCGCCAGCGCGGTTTGAAAACCTGCGGGCGCATGGCCTCGGTCGCGGCGGGAGAGATCATCGCGCAAGTGGGCGCAAGGCCGCAGCGCAGCCTCGCGGAACTGCTGAAGGAAAAGGATGCGGCTTAAGCTCCACGCCATGCCGCATTTATTGCGGTATCCATATGGACGCCGGAACAAGTCCGGCGTGGCGGTTGTTCTGCTGTTTATGCTTGCGCTTCTGCCCTGCGCCGCCCGCGCGG
This sequence comes from Pseudomonadota bacterium, assembly GCA_021845905.1. Taxonomy (GTDB): domain Bacteria; phylum Pseudomonadota; class Alphaproteobacteria; order Micavibrionales; family UBA2020; genus PALSA-926. Next base: position 61,866 of record JAJZVA010000010.1, on the reverse strand, counting down.
CGAGCCGCGGCATGCACACTTACGCCCTCGCCATGAACGGCAAGCCGCTCTATCCCGCGGACTATAAACATTTCGACTACGTCAATCCGCATGCGCCCAGGGGCGGCGCGCTGAAAATGGCGGTCGACGGCACGTTCGACAATCTCAACGGCAACATCATCTTCGGCAACGACGCGGCGGGGCTGGATTATATCAACGACAAGCTGATGGAACGGGCGTGGAACGAGCCCTTTACGCTTTACGGGCTGGTGGCGGAAAGCGTCGATGTCGCGCCCGACCGCTCGTGGATCGAGTTTCACCTCAACCCGAAAGCGCGCTTTCATGACGGCGTGCCCATGACGGCCGAGGACGTGAAGTTCAGCTTCGAGGCTTTGAAAAAATACGGCCTGCCGGTGCGCCGCCGTGTTTACGGACTGGTGAAGAGCGTGCAGATCATCTCCCCGCACGATATCAGGTTCACCTTCGGCAAGGGCTATGACCGCGAGGACGTGATGATCCTCGCGCTGATGCCGGTGCTGCCGGAGCACTACTGGGTCAAGCACGACATTTCAAAAACCACGCTCACCCCGCCCCTGGGCAGCGGGCCTTATAAAATCGTCTCCGTCGATCCGGGGCGGAAGATCGTTTATCAGCGGGTGAAGAATTATTGGGCGAAGGATTTGCCGGTCAACGCCGGGCTGTATAACTTCAACACCATCACCTATACCTATTACCGCGACGACGGCGTTTCGCTGGAAGCCTTCAAGGCGGGGGATTACAATCTCCGGCGCGAATACAGCATCCGCAAGTGGGTGACGGGCTATGACTGCGCGCGCCTGCGCGACGGCGAGATCGTCAGGGAGGAAATCCCGCATCACAGGCCGGACTGGCTCCGCGCGATGATCTTCAACACCCGCCGCCCGATGTTCCATGACCGCCGCGTGCGCGAGGCGCTGGGGCTGGTGTTCAATTTCAACTGGATCGACCGGGTTTATTTCTACGGCAAGGTCAAGCGCATCACCAGCGTTTATCCCAATTCCGTGCTCGCCGCGCAAGGCAAGCCGAAAGGGCAGGAGCTGGCCTTGCTCGAAAAATACAAGAAATATCTGCCGCCGCAGGTGTTCGGCGATCCGTGGCAGGCGCCGTCTGGAGACATGCGCGCCCGCGAGGCGAAAGCCATGGCGTTGCTGAAAGAGGCGGGGTGGGTTTACAAAAACGAAATGCTCGTCAATGCGAAGACCGGCCAGCCATTCAGCTTCCAGATCATGATCGCCGACCCGTCGGATGAAAAAATCGCCCTCGCTTACGAACGCGATCTCGCCCGCATCGGCATCACCGCCCATGTGCGCAAGGTCGACGCGGTGCAGTTCACCGGCAGGCTCAACGACTATGACTACGATATGGTTATCTGGCGCTGGATCAATTCGCTCTCGCCCGGCAACGAGCAGGTCGCTTACTGGAGTACTGCGGCGGCGAAAATGCGCGGCGGGCGCAATTACGCGGGCATCGAAAACCCGGCCATCGACGCGCTGGCGGAAAGCATCGGTTCTTCAAAAACATACAAAGGCCTGATGGCGCGCGCGCATGCGCTCGACCGCGCCATCATGTGGGGCGATTACATGATACCGCTCTATTATATGGGATACGACATGGTCGCGCATGATGCCGATCTCCGCAGGCCGAAAAAAACGCCAATTTATGGAATTGTTTTGGAGTCGTGGTGGATGCAGCCGCAAAAGGATGAAAAACGTTAACCAATTCCTGTTTTTTTTCATGCTAGAATAAGATAACTTATAAGTCCGAAGGGGTTAACAAGGGATGGTGCTTCAATGAGATTCAAAACGGCCTCGGTTCTGGCGCTCGGCAGCGTGATGATGATGGCGGCTTGCGCCCAGACGCCGCCGGTGGGACAGGCTTATTGGCAGCGCGTCGATGCGGATTCCGCGCTCTACATGACGGGCCCGAAGGCGCAGCAACAACTCAATGACGATATCGCCTCCTGCGTGAACGAGGTTGACGAGCTGGTCGAGCTTGACGCCGTGCGAGAAGCCTTGCCGCCCGATACCTACAGCGATTACCGACATGCGCTCAAAGCCTCCGGCGATCTGGCCTATTACAACACGCCGACCCGCTTCGGCGATAAAAAGGTGGCGGACGCCAACTTCCACGACTATGAAGGGTGCATGCGCTACAAGGGGTGGGAGCGCGTGCGCTATATCCGCTACACGACGCTGGCCAACGCGAACAAAACCTACACCGAGGCGCATCAATACTGGAAGACGGGTTTGATGGGCCCTGCGGCGGAGGCGGCCAATGAGGCGGCGATGACCAAAACCAATTCCGATTACGCCGATCTGAACAAGTAGGCCTTCAGCGGTTTTTCCACAGCCCGGTTGCGGCGTCGCACGCCTTGTCGACGGTGAGCGACGTCATCAGGCATGGCGCCGTTCCCGGGTCGTATCCCGGATAGCTTGTCAGCCGGTCGAAATTTTCCGGCGTGGAGACATAAGCGCAATGGTCGCCCCACGGCCTGTAGAGTTCCGGCCAGCTCGGGCCGAAAAGGCCGAGCGTCGGCACGCCCGCGGCGGCGGCGCAGTGCATCAGCCCTGAATCGTTGCCGATATAAAGCTTGCAGCGCGCGATGGCCGCGGCGGCCACCACGGGCTCCGCTTTGGCGATGACGTCGATGCGCCGGTCGGGCGGCACGGCATTGAGGACGGTATAGGCCGTTTGCTCCTCGCCGGGCGCGGCGAAGACGGCGACGCGCGCGCGCGGCAGGATGCCGTCTTCCGCCGTCAGGCGTTCTATCAGCGCGATGAAATTTTCCGCCGGCCAGGTTTTCGCGGGCCAGTTGGCGGCGGGGCCGATCGCCAGCACGGGGCGGCTTCCGGCCTCGGGCACGAGCGCGGCGGCCTTGCGGATGGTGTCGTCGCTGAACCAAAGGCGCGGCGCGGGCGGCGGAAAAGCCCCGATCACCGACGCGATCTGGCTGACCTTGTGTTTGCGCGGCGCGGCGCCGTTCCAGATATATTTTTTCCGCGCGAAGACGAGGCGCGTCATCAGGCTGTTGCGCAGGTCGACGACGATGTCCCACGGCGTGCGGATGGCGACGCGCCACAGCTTCACCCAGTGCGCCGCCAGCGGTTCCTTTTTCATGGCGATGACGCGCACGACCCGCGGCGCATCGCTGAAAAGCCCCGCGACGAGCGGCCCGCAGGCGACGGTGATCTCGGCGTCGGGATAAAGGCCGATCAAATGCGCGAGCGCGCCGGTGGAGAGAACGCCGTCGCCGAGACGCGTCGAGGTGATGAACAGGATCTTCTTCATGCGGGGGAGGATATCACACGGGCGCGGCGCTGTGGACACCTGAATTCATGCGGGCATGAATCATGGCCTTGCGCGCCATCTTGCGTTCATGTCTGGACGGCGCGCGCGCCGCGCCGTTGAAAGCGCCGGCGAAAGCGACGCGCAGGCGGTCGTGCGCCGAGCGGGCTTTGATGTCCCCGACGGTCTTCTGGCACCATTTTGCGTATTTGACGATATTGCTCCACGTGCCGTTGGCGGGATTGTCGGGCAACGTCACCTGCCAGGCGGCTTGCGCGAATCCGGGTGAACGCAGATTGGCAGGCGGATCGACCCTGTGCGTATGGGCGAGCAGTTTGAGATCGGTGTGCTCCCACATTTCGTGACTGCCTTTGGCGTCGCGCGCGCGCGCAAAGCCATGATCGCGCAATATTTTTTCGCGTTGGGGCGGGGTTAGTCCGCACTTGTTTTTGGACATGGGCGCTCCTCACTCATTATCATAATAATATATTATATTTATGAAGAATTAGTGAAGGGGCAAAACTTTAGTGCTTCGCCGCGTAGGCCAAAAACAGCGATACCAGCGCGATGGCCTGGCAAATAACCCGCATCTGCATCATTTTCTGGCTGAGTTTGTGGTCTTCTTCGCTGCCGCGGGCCATGGCGCGCAGGCCGTTGAAAAGCGCGAAGAGAACGCCGAGAACGGCGATGCAGGCGATGGCGAGGAAGAACTTGTCCATGAAAGGTTATTCCTTTTCTGATCCCAGATTGTACTATAGGCACCGTTGAAACAGAGGACAAGGGGACAGTTTTGATGAAAAAGCTCGATGCGAACTTTATAGCGCCGCGCTCCGGCGCGGCGAAAAGCATGGTGATCTTCCTGCACGGCTACGGCGCGAACGGCGACGATCTGCTTTCCCTCGGCGAAGAATGGGCGGAGGCGCTGCCTGATACGGTTTTTCTTTCGCCCGACGCGCCGGATGTGTGCGAGATGTCGCCTTCCGGCTACCAGTGGTTTTCGATCCGCGCCATCGACAATAAGGCGCTCGAGCGCGAAAAGCAGATGGAGAAAGCGGTGCCGGTGCTGAACGCCTTTATCGACGCGCAGTTGCAAAAATGGGACGTGGCGGAAAATCGCCTCGTCGTCGCGGGATTCTCGCAAGGCGCGATGATGGCGATGTACACGATGCCGCGGCGCAAGACGGCATGCGCGGGCGTGATCGGCTATTCCGGATTGCTGGTCGACGCGGCGGGATTGAAGGGCGCAAACATCGTCAAAATGCCCGTTCTGGCGATCCATGGCGATGCGGATGAGATCGTGCCGCCGCGCTTTCTCGCCGACGTGCAAAGCGGTTTTGATGCCGCCGGATTTAATGTGGAAACCGTCATGCGCCCCGGTTTGGGCCATGGCATAGACGCTTTCGGCGTCATGCGCGGTCTTGATTTCTCGAAAGAAGTCCTTGAGAAATAAGCCGGAACCGATATTTTCAGCGCGGGGGCTTGTTTTTGTTGCGGCGCGGCGGAAAATTTTCTCGCGCATTTATGCCGGTTTTACACGGGTTTTGTGGTATAATGAGGGTGTGAGTAATAATCGATCCCGTCTTCCGGTGGCAGGGACGGCGGCGCGTGACAAGAAAGGGGTTTTTCTCTCGTGTACGCTCACCTCGATAGCTGTCCTACGCTGGTTTTGAATGCGGACTATCGGCCTTTAAGTTATTTTCCCCTCTCGTTGTGGTCGTGGCAGGAAGCGGTGAAAGCCGTGTTCCTTGACCGGGTCAATATCGTTTCCGAATACGATCAGTTCATCCACTCGCCGAGCTTCCAGATGAAAGTGCCGAGCGTCATCGCGCTCAAGGAATACGTGACGCCGAAAGAACGCCCGGCCTTCACGCGCTTCAACGTTTTCCTGCGCGACCGCTGGACGTGCCAGTATTGCGGCGAGAAGCACAAGACGCACGAGCTGACCTTCGATCACCTCATTCCGAAATCGCGCGGCGGCGCGACGACGTGGGAAAACATTCTCACCGCCTGCCAGTCGTGCAATCTCCTCAAGGGCAATTACCTGCCGGAGGAATGCCGGATGTTCCCGATCAGAAGGCCGTTCCAGCCGACCAATTACGAATTGCAAATGAACGGCCGTTCCTATCCGCCCAACTTCCTGCACCAGAGCTGGAACGACTATCTCTACTGGGATACGGAGCTGGAATGAAAAAACGCCCGGCCTTTGCGGCACGGGCGTTTTTGATTGAGAATTTTTCTTTTTATATCCAGCTTAGCGGTCTGATTTTACCCGTTGCGAGCTTATCGCTGTGGTCTTTGCATTCTTCAAATGCGCTGACTGTGAGTCTGTTTATTTTAGCCTGAAACTTCTTGCTCAGAGAGAAGCGGTTGGCGTATTCCGTTACAATTTGCACGGTTGCGCCGTTCACGTAGGTTCCACCGGAGTAATCTTTATACATACCGCTTCTAAAAGCTTTATTGAACGCCAAACCGATGCCCAGCGTGAAAGACAGTGGTTTTGTCAATGTCATCACCGTTTTTTCGCCGCGCGACAGGTTATTTTTGTAGTTTTCTTTTACTTTTTTCTTCAATTCCTCAAAGTCGACGATTTTATCCGCGACGTCGTTGAAAGCGCTGTTGAATTGTGAAGCCATATTGATTCTCCTTGAATTGATAAAATGTATTAATGGCCTGCGTATATCAATTTCCAATTTATATGCAATATGCATTTGAAAAATAATAATGCCGCATTTATATCCATATTATCAAATTAACATGGAAAAAACGGACAGGAGCAATGCCGCGCTTCACCCCTCGGGCACGAAGATCTTTTCAAGTTTCGTGGTTTTGGGGCCGAGTTCCGCCCACCTGTCGCTGTTGAGGCGGAAGACGCCGAGCGTTGCGGGTTCGCAATAATGCTTGATGTTGCCGAGCAGGCAAAGCAGTTCGCTTATCCCCGGGTTGTGCGCGACGATCATCAGGCTGTTCAGCGCGGGGTCTGCGGCATGGATGGCGGCGAGGAGCTTGTCGTCCGGCGCGTTATAGAGGTTTTTGTCGGGGTTGTGCGCGGGCGTTTTCTTCCCGAATATCTCATGCGCGACGATTTCCGCCGTTTCCGTGGTGCGGACGGCGGCGGAGCAGTGGATGAAATGCGGCTGCATCCGGTTGGATTTCATGAAACGGCCGACAATCCGCGCTTCGATGACGCCTTTTCCGGACAGTGTGCGGTCGAAGTCGCTCATGGCGGGCGGGGTGGCGTTGGCGGCGGCGGCATGGCGCATTAAATAAAGTGTTTTCATGGAGTACCCTTTTGCATTATAAAAACTATAAAATAACAAAACCGAATTATCATGTCCGAACAGCAGGCGTCTGCCAAGACCTTCGATAAAAATTCCGATAAAAACTATGTCGCCATCATAGACATAGGGTCGAACGCCGTCCGGCTGGTGGTGTATGACGGACTGAACAGAGCGCCGTTTAGAATCCATAATGAACGCGATATCTGCAATCTCGGCGCCGACCTCGGGCGGACGGGATGTCTCAACCCCGATTCAGTCAAAAAAGCGCTCGGCAGCATCCGGCGGTTTTCAGGGCTGCTGGCGGCGATGAAGGTCAGCCATGTCCGCGCGGTGGCGACGGCGGCGGTGCGCGACGCCAAGGACGGCAGGGATTTCATCGATACGGTGCAGAAGGAATTCGGCCTCAAAATAGAGGTTATCGACGGCGGAGAGGAAGCGCGTTTGTCCGCGCTCGGCGTGCTGGCCAACGGTTTCGGGCGCGATTGCGTGATCGGCGATTTCGGCGGCGGCTCGATGGAGCTGATCGTCGTCGAAAACGGCGAGGTGAAGCACAAGGCCAGTTTGCCGCTCGGCTCCCACCGCTTGCAGGCGGAAAAGGGCCGCGCCGCGCGGATGGACATGGTCGAGAAGCATTTGAACAAGGTCGATTTCCTCAAAAGTTGCGAAGGCAAGGATTTTTATGCGATGGGCGGGGCGTGGCGCTCGATGGCGACGGCGCACATGCATATGTCGCATTATCCTTTCCGCCTGCTCGATCACTATCAAATGGACGGCAAAAAAGCGGTGGAGTTCGCGTCGTTTCTGGCGAAAGGCGCGCCCGCCGCGCTGGAAAAAACCGTCGGCATGTCGAAAAAGCGCCTGCGCGATATCTGCGTCGCGGCGCTGGCGATGGAGAGCCTGTTTAAAAAGATCAAGCCGCTGCGGCTGATCTTCTCCGGCACCGGTCTGCGCGAGGGGCTGGTTTACGACCAGCTTCCGCCCGCCTTGCAGCAGCAGGACGCGCTGATCGCCGGGTGCGCGAAGATCGCGCTCAAAATCAGCCGCTTCGACGACCTTAAGGCCTTCAAGACGCTGTCGCGCTGGATGTCGCCTTTGTTCGCGGGCGAAGACGCGGAGTTCATGCGGCTGATGGAGGCAAGCTGCCTGCTCAGCGATACCGGCTGGTTCGAGCACGAGGAATATCAGGCGGCGCATGCTTTCGAACGCATTCTGGTGATGCCGTTTTACGGGATCGATCATCCGGGGCGGGCGTTTTTGGCCATGACGCAGTATGTCCGCTACAAGGGTTTCGTCCGCCGCGAGGGGCATTACGAAGACGTCATCAAACCGGCCTTGAAACTGCTTGCCGACCGCGTCATCGACCGCGCCGCGATCATCGGCCTCGCCCAGCGCATGGGCTATCTGCTGACGGGCGGAGCGCTGGGACTGCTTCGGCAAACGGAACTGGAATTAACCGATAAGAAGCTTATCTTAAAGTTAAACGAGAGCGCGGATACGCTGAACGCCGACGTCATTAAGGACGCCATGCATGCGCTGGCCGACAAGATGCGGCGTGAAGCTGTGATTGAGTAATTTTTAATATATCATTGAATTTTATATATTTTATTTTACATTGACAGAATAAATACGTTGCCATATTGTGCATATGGAGATTTCGTATAATGCAAGGATTCAAAAGGCAAAAAAGCCATGTCCAACGCCCTTGAAACCACTGCGAAAATGCCCGATGGTTTGCTGCACGCGGGACTCACCGCCGATGGAAAAGCGTGGATCTTCGCGATGTCCAATGACCCCGGCGTTCTGCTGACGTCCAATAAAAATGGTTCCAGTTTCCCAACGGATCCGGTGATTTAAAAATTTACAGAAAATGGAGTAAATATCAATGACTGAAGCAACGGCAAAAAGTAAAAGGCAAGCGGTCCAGATCACGCTGGATGACACGGGCATCACGGCGTTTCTGGGCGATGCAAAAATAAAAGTCAGTCCGGAAGGCAATGCAGTTGTTTTCACGGACAAGGCCGTGACGCTGAAGCCCTCCGCAAACATGGTTTTATCCGCCGGTACGGAAGATCAGATCAGCGTCGCCCGGGATTCAAAAACGGTTTCCATCAACGGCGTGAAAGCCGAGCTTGACGCCGAAGGCAATCTTGTCGTTTCCGCCCATGGCAAGATCCGTCTCAAGCCTGCGCATGCCGAAGATACGCCGGAACCCGCGCAGGAAACGGCGGACGCCGCCCCCCGGCCTGTTGAAGAAGAGCCGGTTGAAACGCAGCCCGTTCCCGCTCTGGAAGAGGCTGCCGATACGATGTGCAACGTTGATCGCGATGCGGCGGTGACCGCTGTCCATAACCGGCAGCCGGAAAAAACGGAAGAAAAGCCGCCCGTCGAAGACACGATGAAACCCGGCACGGAAATGGCGGACGGCTCGGTTTACGGCGGCCTGACGCCTGACGGCAAGGCGCGGATCTTCGTGATGCCTCAAGATTTCAGCATGACGATGACATTCAACGAAGCCGCCAAGGCGGTCAACAAGCTCAACCGGCAAAGAACGCTCGGCCATTCCGACTGGCGGATCCCGACGCTGGAAAACTTCGAGGTGCTCTACAAAAACCGCAACGAAGGCAAGTTGAAAAACAGTTTCAGGTCCGAATGCAAAGGCCTCGAAGGCCACCCCCTTTGGTATTCCACGGCGCCTGCCGACGACATGGATCCTTCGGGGTGGGTCGCCATTTTCCGTCCCGTCGACGGCTTTAAGAGCAACCTGCATAAAAACCACACCAGCAAAATTTCCTGCCGCGCGGTGCGTCTGGAGCCGGTGCGTCCGTAAAAATCCAAATCCGTAAAGAAAATCCAAATGGTGCAGGTGGTTGAAATCACGCTGGACGACGCGGGCGTCACGGCGGTGCTGGATGATCTAAAAATAAAGGTCAGTCGGGAAGGCGACGCCGTCATCTTCACGGACAGGGGCGTGACGCTGAAGCGCGTAGCCGCACAGGCCATTGCCGCCGGTGAAGACAATCAAATCAGCGTCGCCCGGGATTCAAAGGCGATCTCCATCAACGGCGTGAAAGTCGCGCTAGACGCGGACGGCGGGCTGTCTGTTTCCACCGGCGGAAAAATTCAAATCATGCCCGCGGCGGAACTGAAACCCGGCATGAGAATCGCCGACGGCACCGTTTATGCCGGTCTGACCGCCGACGGCGCGGCGCGGATGTTCGTCCTGCCGCATGACCTCGACATGGCGGGGAGCTTCAACGCGGCGGCGAAGGCGGTCGCCGCGCTCAACGCGCGCAACGCGTACGGTCACGACGACTGGCGCATTCCGTCGGTGGAAAACCTGCATGTTTTGCGCAAAAACCAAAACGCCGGTTATCTGTGCGGCACCTTCAAATCCGCGGGGGCGGGTTATGCGGGCTGGTATTGGACGGCGACCCTGCACGGGAAATATCCCGGCCATCGGCGGAGCGTCTGGCTGACGCGCGGCATAGAAAGCCGTTGCCATGAGGATTACGGGCGGCTCTCCTGCCGGCCGGTGCGTCTTGTTCCTGTAATATAAAATTTACGCCGATTTGACCAGCTTGAGCTTGTTATCCTCGATGGCGAGGGCGAGCTTGCCCGCGCGCAAGTCCAGCGCCTCCTTGCCGAAGACCTTGAACTGCCAGCCGGACATGGCGGGCACTTCGGCTTTGTCGCCGAAAGCGGCGATCAGCTCCAGATCGGCGGCGGAGGCGAGCAGGCGGCTGGCGACTTCGTTCTCCTCGGCTTTCAGCTTCAAAAGCACGCGCAAAAGGTCGATGGTGGGCGCGAGCCCCGGCGGCAGATGCTGGCGCGGCGCGCGTTTCGGCAGGTCTTTTTCCGGCATGTCGAGCCCGCGCTTCACGGCCTCGATTAGTTGCGCGCCCTTGTCGCTGTCGGCGAAGCCCTGCTGGATGCCGCGCATTTTTCCGAGCGCTTTCTGCGATGACGGCGCGTGCAGGGCGATTTCGGCCAGCGCTTCGTCTTTGAGGATGCGGCCGCGCGGCACGTCCGCGCTCTGCGCCAGAATTTCACGCCACGCCGCGATCTCCCGCAAGATGCCGAGCGCGCGCGGCTTGTGGGTCGGGATCTTGATGCGCTCCCACGCTTCTTCCGGACGGGTGATGAAATTTTCCTTGTCGATGAGCTTCTTGTGTTCTTCCTTGATCCACGCGCCGCGCTTGTGCTTTTCGATCTTGGCGCTGAGCTTTTCGTAGATGGAGCGCAGGTGCGTGACGTCGCCGAGCGCGTATTTGAGCTGCTTGGCGGTGAGCGGGCGCTGCGCCCAGTCGGTGAAGCGGCTCGATTTGTCGAGCGTCTTTTTAAGCAGCGCGCCCACCAGCGCCTCGTAGCCGACCTGTTCGCCGAAGCCGCAGACCATCGCCGCGACTTGCGTGTCGAAAATCGGCGCGGGGAGCTTGCCGTCCATCTCTTTAAAGAAGATTTCGAGGTCCTGACGGCAGGCGTGGAAGACTTTGAGGATTTTTTTGTCGAGGAAGATCTCGTAGAGCGGCGCAAGGTCGATGCCTTCCGCCAGCGGATCGATGGCGACCGCGTCGTCCGGCCCCGCCACCTGTATCAGGCACAGGCGCGACCAGTAAGTGCGCTCGCGGATAAATTCGGTATCGACCGTGATGAACTCCGCCTTTTTCAGGCGCGTGCAGAGCGATTTCAGGTCTTTTTGGCTGGTAATCAAAGACATATCTCCTTGATACACGAGAAAATGATGAATATCCATGGGGTCTTTATACTGTTATGAAAAAATAAATCCCCAACTAAGTTTTGCGTCCTTAAGGCAGGAAATGCTACTCTGCCTTGTTTTTCAATCACGGAACGAAAGCGGATGCAACAACAGGCAGGACAGACATCGCCGGACAAGACGGAAACCTTGCGGCGCGACCGGCGGGAAAAGTTCATAAAATCCCTCGGCTGGGAGCACGTCATTCTCGATCCGATGCAGTCCGACGCCTCTTTTCGCCGTTATTACAGGATAGAGGGCGCGCCGATGGTCTATCCCATGTTGCTGATGGAAGACCCGCCGGACCGTCCGCCGGTGCCGCCTTTCGTGATGGTCGAGCCTTTCACCAAGATCGCAGCGCATTTGCGCGCGTTGCGCCTGAGCGCGCCGATGGTCTATTTCAGCGATATTCCGAACGGCCTTCTGGTGATCGACGATTTCGGCGACGACACTTACACGCGCCTGTTCGACCGCGGCTTCAATCCCAAGCCGCTTTACGAGCTGGCGGTCGACGTGCTTGCGCACCTGCACAGGCACCCCGAGCGCAACGCCATCGACCTGCCGGACTATGACGCGCCGCGCCTGATCGACGAAGCCATGCTGCTGCTCGACTGGTATTATCCGCGCCTCACCGGCAAAAAGCCGACGGCGGAGATGAAGGAAACTTTCTCCAACGTCTGGCTGGGGCTGTTGAAGAAATTCCCGCAAGGACAGAAGACGCTGGTGCTGCGCGATTACCACGTCGACAACCTGATGCTCGTGCCGGACACCAGGGGCTTGCAGTCCTGCGGGTTGCTGGATTTTCAGGACGCGCTGATCGGCGAGATGAGCTACGATCTGATGTCGTTGCTCGAAGACGCGCGGCGCGACGTGCCCGCCGACCTGAAAAAACATCTCTATGACCGCTACATGACCGCGATGGAGCCGAATAACGGCAATGGCGGTTTCGACCGCGCGGGGTTCGATTATTCCTTCCGCGTGCTCGCGGCGCAACGGCATGCGAAGGTGCTCGGCATCTTCGTCCGGCTCGCGGCGCGCGACGGCAAGGCGCGCTATCTCAAGTTCATCCCGCACGTGCACAAGCTTTTTGTCGAATCCCTCGACAATCCCATCCTGCAACCGCTCGACAGGTGGTTCAGGGATCATCACATAGACATCAGGAGTCCATTGAAATGAGCATCGCAGCCAAACGCCTCGAAAAAATCAAACCGTCCGCCACGCTTGTCCTCGCCGCCCGCGCGAAGGAAATGCAGGCCGAAGGCAAGGATGTCATCGGCCTTTCGGTCGGCGAGCCGGATTTCGACACGCCCGACTACATCAAGAAAGCCGCCAAGGAAGCCATGGACAAGGGTCAGACGAAATATCCGCCGGTGCCCGGCACGCTCGACGCGCGCAAGGCCGTCATCGCCAAGTTCAAGCGCGACAACAACCTGACCTACGGCATGGATCAGGTGATCGTCTCGACCGGCGGCAAGCAGGTTTTGTCAAACACCTTCCTCGCGACGGTGGACGCGGGCGACGAAGTCGTCATCCCCGCGCCGTACTGGCTCTCGTACCCCGAGATGGTGAACCTCGCGGGCGGCACGCCGGTGATCGTCAACGCCACGGCGGAGACGGGCTTCAAAATCACCCCCCAGCAGCTTGAAAAAGCCATCACGCCGAAGACCAAATGGTTCATCCTCAATTCGCCGGGCAACCCGACCGGCGCGGTCTATTCCCGCGAGGAGCTGCGGGGTCTGGCGGACGTGTTGCTGAAGCACCCGCAGGTCTATGTGCTGACCGACGACATTTACGAACACCTGATCTACGACGGGCTCAAATTCTCCACCATCGCGGAAGTCGAGCCGAAACTCTTCGACCGCACGCTCACCGTCAACGGCGTCTCGAAAGCCTATGCGATGACCGGCTGGCGCATCGGCTTCGCGGGCGGGCCCGTCGAGGTCATCAAGGCGATGTCGAAAGTGCAGGGGCAGACGACCTCGGGCGCAAGCTCGATCAGTCAGGCCGCCGCCGCCGCCGCGCTGACCGGCGATCAGTCGTTCCTGAAAGAGTGGCGCAAGAGCTTTCAGGAGCGCCGCGACGCCGTCGTCTCCGCGCTGTCGAAGATCGAAGGTCTGTCTTGCGACGTGCCGCAGGGCGCGTTCTATGTTTTCGCGACCATCGAGGGCGTCATCGGCAAGAAGACAGCCGAAGGCAAGGTGATCAAGTCCGACGCGGATTTCTGCGACTTTTTGCTGGAAAAGCATCTCGTCGCCGTGGTGCCGGGCGCGGAGTTCGGCGCATCGCCGTGTTTCCGCATCTCGTATGCGTTGTCGAAGGAAACGCTCGCCAAGGCCTGCGCGCGCATCGCCGACGCCTGTGCCGAGCTGATGGCCTCCGGCGCGGCGAAGTCCAGCGTCGCCTGACGCAAAAATACAGCGTCGCCTGACGCAGGTCTGAACGGGCGGAATTTTATGGAGCAAGCACGTATTTCACGTCGAGCGTCACGGACAGAGTCGTCTGGCCCGGCGACACGGGCGTTACGACGTCCGCTTTGGCGAACATCGCGTTCATCATCACGGGGCGCGGCGCAACGAAGCCGCCGCCGTCCTGCTCGGTGATCGTTGCAATGCGTTTGACTTTGAGACCGGTGGCGGAAGCATAGAGAGCGGCGCGTTTCTGAGCCTTGTCGACGGCCTTCCTGCGCGCGGCGTCAAGAAACGTACCGGGATGCGCGACGGAGAAATACGGCCCGCTGATCCGGTTTGCGCCAGCCGCCGTGAGCGCGTCGAGAACGGGACCGATATCCTTCATGTCATGCAGGACGACATCGACATCGTCGCTCACCGCGTAGGAAACGATGCGCGGCGGCGCGGCGTTGTTCCTGTAGTCGTATTGCGGGCGCACGTTGATGTCTGACGTCTGAATGTCCCTGTCCGCAATGCCTTTGGATTTCAAAACCTGCATGATTTTGGCCATTTTCGCGGCGTTGTCGCGCATGGCCTTGTCCGGCGAAGCGGCGGAGTCGGATACGCCGGCGCCGATCGTCGCCATGTCCGGCACGACGCGCACGGAGGCGTGAACCGCCAGGTCGAGAAGCGTGTTGCCGTTCTCCGCCGCGCCGGCCGGGCCCGTGCAGAAAAAGCACGGGAGAAAGGCGGCGGCGGCGAAGTTTTTCGCGTTCATTTCAGCGATTCAAGATATTTGATGACGTCGGCGCGGTCCTGCGGATCGGGCAGGCCGGCAAAGGTCATCTTGGTGCCGGGGATGAATTTCTGCGGGTCGGTCAGCCAGTCGTTGAGCCGTTCGGGCGTCCAGACGCCGCCCTTGGCTTTCATGGCGTCGGAGAACGCGAAGCCCGGAACGTCGGCAAGCTTGTTGCCGACGACGCCGAAGAGGTTCGGGCCGATGCCGTTGCCGCCGCCCTTGGTGAAGACGTGGCAGGCGCCGCAGACTTGCGCGGTCTGCTGGCCTTTGGTCAGGCTGGCCTTGGCCATGTAATCCTTGAAGGGCAGGAGTTTCGGCGCGGCGGCGGCCGTCGTCGCCTGCTTGGGCACGGCGATGGCGAAGGCGTCTTTCTTCAGGTGCTGGGTTGGCGTCAGTTCCTTGGCGATGAAACCGGACATCATGGCGACAATACCGGCGACGAGGATAGCGGCGAGGATCTTGTTTGTTTCCATTGTGGCGAGCCTTTTTTAATTATTTTTTATCAATAGGGTAGATTAGCCCTGTTTGCGGACGGAGGCAATCGGATCCATGGGCTGGATGTCGATGTCCCATGGAAAATAGATCCACGTGTCCTGACTGACCCATGTGACATAAGTATCGGCAAGAGGTTCGCCGGTGGGTTTGGCGTAGACGGTGGCGATGTGCGCTTTGGGCAGCATATTGCGGAGGATTTTGGCGGTATTGCCGCTGTCGACGAGATCGTCGATGACCAGCCAGCCATCTCCGTCGCCGACGATGTTCGCATTGAAGCTCTTGATGATGTTCGCCTGACGCTGGGTTTTGTCGTCGTAGCTCGAAACGCCGACGGTTTCGACCAGCTTGATCTCCAGCTCGCGCGCGACGATGCCCGCGGGAATCATGCCGCCGCGCGTGATGGCGATAATGCCTTTCCAGTGGGGGTTTTTATCGACAAGCCGCCACGCCAGCGCCTTGCAGTCGCGGTGGAACTGATCCCACGAGACAAGGAAACGTTTGGGCGACGACGATGAATCACTCATGAGGAACCTCCGGTCAATTCAGATATATATACAGGCTTGCGCGCGATTGGCAAAAACAATGTTGAAATTATGTCATATTTAGCGGCGCTGAATAATTTTTGTCAAATCCGGGTGGATTTGTTATGCTGAGAGCCATCACAAGTTAACGGAATCATCGCCTGTTCAAGGAGGCTTTATCATGATCAGGAAATTCTTCAACTGGGCGGCGGCAAAACCTTCAAGCCAGTTCACGCTGGGCGGAAGCGGCGTCAGCTTTCAATTCAACCGCGCCGGACGCCTGGCGGAGCGCGTGCTGTATCTGAAGCCGCTGGTCGTGGGCGGGGCTTTGATGTTCGTGAGCCTGCCGATGGCGTTTGGCGGCGCCGCGCCTGCGGCTCTCGCGGCTCTTGCAGCCGGCGGTCTTGTGCTGGCGTTCGGCAAGGCGGTTTCTCTCGTCGGCGGCGGTGTCGCGCACCTTGCTGCCTCGGGCGCGAACGGCATTGCCAATCACCTTTCATCCTCGAAAGCGGCAAAAGCCGCTCTCTGAACTTGCTTGAAGGACGACATTTCTTTTGGACGCCTTTGCGCGATCTGATAGAGTCGGTTACATCGCAAAAGGTTATATTATGAATATTGATTTAACAGGCAAACGCGCGCTTGTCTGCGGCGCGAGCAAGGGCATGGGGCGGGCGATCGCCGAAGAGCTGGCATCGCTGGGCGCGGAGGTGACGGTCGTCGCGCGGCGGGCTGATGTTCTCGAACAGGTGAAGGCCGGTTTGAAAGGCAAGGGGCATCGCGCGCTGGCGCTGGATGTGTCGGATACGGCGGGCTTGAAGGAAAAAATCACCGCGCATGTCAAAGAGCATGGGCCGTTTCATATCCTGATCAACAATACAGGCGGGCCGCCCGCGGGTCCGGCGCATCTGGCGCACATTGAAGATTTCGAGAAAACGTTCCGCCAGCATTTATTGGCAA
Organism: Pseudomonadota bacterium; assembly: GCA_021845905.1. GTDB lineage: Bacteria > Pseudomonadota > Alphaproteobacteria > Micavibrionales > UBA2020 > PALSA-926. Next base: position 45,373 of record JAJZVA010000010.1, on the reverse strand, counting down.
GCCATACGCTGGCGCAGGCGTTGCTCGACGGCATGAAGGCGGAAAAATATGGCCGCATCATCAACATCATCTCCACTTCGGTGAAACAGCCGATCAAGGGGCTGGGCGTCTCCAACACCATCCGCGGCGCGGTCGCCAACTGGGCGAAGACGCTGGCGGGCGAACTGGGCGGCTTCGGCGTCACGGTCAACAACATTCTGCCGGGGCCGATCGACACCGACCGGATGAAAGAGATTGTCTCAGGGAAAGCCGCCAAAACCGGCAAGAGCGAAGACGAGATCATCGCCGAAGAAAAGGCGCAAGTGCCCGTCGGGCGCTACGGCAGGCCGGAAGAAATCGCGCAGGCAGTCGCCTTTCTCGCCAGTCCCGCCGCGGCTTATATCAACGGTATCAATCTGCCCGTCGACGGCGGGCGGACCTTGAGCTTGTAATGCAGAAGATTCTCAATTTCATCGGCGGCGAGATGCGCGAACCCGTTTCGGGGCGGTATTTCGAAACCGATGATCCGTCCGTCGGCGCGCCTTATGCGCTGGTGCCGGATTCCGGCGCGGAGGATCTGGAACTGGCCGTGACGGCGGCGAAAAAAGCTTTCCCCGCGTGGCGCGATATGCCTGCCGCAGAACGCGCGAAAGCCCTGCACAAACTCGCCGATCTGATTGATAGAAATAAAGACGCATTCGCCCGCGCGGAATGTATCGACAATGGCCGCCCCGTCGCGGGGTGCGCGGCGGTCAACATCGCGCGCGGCAGCGCCAACCTGCGCTTTTTCGCCGACGAGGCCGTGACATTTACCGGTGAAAAATTCAAGACGGACAAGATCGAAAGCTACACTTTGCCGCAGCCGCTTGGCGTGGTGGCGACGATCTCGCCGTGGAATTTGCCGATGCTGCTTTTCACTTGGAAATTCGCGCCCGCGCTGGCGGCGGGGAACTGCGTCATCGCCAAGCCGAGCGAAGTGACGCCGATGACGGCTTGTATGCTCGCGGGGCTTGCCAACGAGGCGGGGATCCCGGCGGGCGTGCTCAACGTTTTGCACGGCAAGGGCGCGAACATCGGCGCGGAGATGACCGCGCATCCTGATATCCCTGCCATCTCGTTCACCGGCGGCACGGCGACGGGCAAAACGATTTACGCAAGCGCCGCGCAGCAGCTTAAAAAAGTCTCGCTCGAACTCGGCGGCAAAAATCCGACGATTGTTTTTGACGATGCGGATTTGAACAAGGCGGTCGAAGGCGCGATCACGGCGGGTTTTTCCAATCAGGGGCAAATCTGCCTCTGCGGTTCGCGCCTGCTGGTGCAGGAAGCGATTTACGAAGATTTCAAAAAAGCTTTTGTCGCCCGCGCGAAAGAAATCAAAATCGGCGACCCGCTGCTTGCAGAAACGCAGCACGGCCCGATGGTCTCCAAGACGCACATGGAAAAAGTGTTGGGGTATATCGACCTCGCGCAAAAAGAGGGTGGAAAAATCCTCACCGGTGGTCGGCGATATATTGTCGACGGGCGCTGCAAGGACGGCTGGTTTATCGCGCCGACGATCATCGAAGGCCTGCCGATGACCTGCCGCACCAATCAGGAAGAGATTTTCGGCCCCGTGGTCACCATCATGCCGTTCAAAACCGAAGAGGAAGCCGTCGCGCTCGCCAACAATGTCGAATACGGCCTTGCCGCGTCGGTGTGGACGCAAGACCGGGTAAAGGCCGACCGCGTCGCCGCGCACATCGAAAGCGGCATCGTCTGGCAGAACTGCTGGAACATGCGCGATTTGCACACGCCCTTCGGCGGCGTCAAAAAATCGGGCGTCGGGCGCGAGGGCGGCCGCCGCGCGCTGGAATTTTTCACCGAGGAAAAAACCGTATCGAGGTGCATATGAGCGGTATCAATTCGGAAAATATAAATGCAGAGAGGGCGCCTGACCCCGTCGGGCTTTATCCGCACGCAAAGCGCGTGGGCAACCTGCTGTTTCTCTCTGGCGTCGGCCCGCGCGTCAAAGGCAGCAAAGAGATTCCGCAGGGTATCGAGGCGCAGTGCCGCAGCGTTTTCGAAAACGTGAAGAACGTTCTCGAGGCGTCGGGCGCAAGTTGGGAGGATCTGGTCGATGTCACGGTGTTTCTGACCGACATGAAACACGATTTTCCGGTCTATAACAAACTGTGGGCGGAATATTTCGCCGATCATCAGCCGTGCCGCACCACCGTCGAGATCAACTGCCTGCCGACGCCGATTTCCATCGAACTTAAATGCATCGCCGCGTTAAAGGAGGATTAAATGCAACCGCCGTTCAATTTCATGAAATGGGTCGAAGACAACCGCGATAAACTGAAGCCGCCCGTTTGCAACCAGACGGTTTTCAGCGACGGCGACTTCATCATCATGGCCATCGGCGGGCCGAACACGCGCAAGGATTATCACGACGATCCCGGCGAGGAATTTTTCTACCAGATCGAGGGCGACATGGTGCTGCGCGTCATGGAAGACGGCAAGCCGCGCGATATCGGGATCAAGGAAGGCGAGATGTTCCTGCTGCCCGCGCACGTGCACCATTCGCCGCAGCGTAAGCCGGATACGGTCGGCCTCGTCGTCGAGCGCAAACGCCGGCCGGAAGAGCTGGACGGTTTTCTCTGGTACTGCGACAAGTGCCACGCCAAATTGCATGAGGAATTTCTGCCGCTCAAGAGCATCGTGAAGGATCTGCCGCCGTTGTTCGACCGCTTTTGGAACGATGAAAAGGCGCGCACGTGCAAGTCGTGCAGTCATGTCATGCCCCTGCCGGAGAATGGAAAATAATGGAGAAGTGGGACGTCCATACCCATACCGTCACGTCGCCCGAGACGTATGACGCGCTCTCGCGCTTCACGCATTACGACGATTTTATCCGCGTGCGCGCGCATGCCGCGAAACCCCGCTGCGCCGAGATGGTGAATTCCAAAGGCGAAGTGCAGCGCGAGGTCGCGCCCAACGCTTACGACGGCGCGGCGCGTCTTGAAGACTGTGACAGGCACGGCATAACGGTGCAGGTTCTGTCGCCGACGCCGATGATGATCCCCGATTACGTCGACAACGCGGATGATGCGGCGGAGATTTGCAAAATCCTCAACGATGACAACGCCGCGACGGCCGCGCAGTTCCCCAAACGCTTTCGGGCCATCGGCGCGCTGCCGCTGCGCTTCCCTGACCGCGCCGTTGCCGAGATGGCGCGCATCAGAAAACTCGGCATGCATGGCATCGAGATCAATTCCAGCGTCAACGGCATGGATCTGGACGATCCGGCGCTGTTTCCCGTGTTCGAAGCGGCGGCGGAGATGAACATGGCCGTGTTCGTGCATCCGTGGGGCGGGCTGATGAAACAAAAGGTCATGAACCGCAACTGGCGCGCGTGGCTGCTCGGCATGGGGCTGGAGACGGCGCTGGCGTTCGATTCCATGCGTTCCGGCGGCGTGCATGAGCGTCTGCCGAAATTGCGCGTGCTTTATGCGCATGGCGGCGGCGCGTTTCCGGCTATGCTCGGGCGGTTGAACCACGGGCAGGCGTGCCGTCCTGATTTGTTCGCGGCGGCGTCCAAGCTTTCGCCTTATGATACGGTCAGAACATGCGGCGTCTATGTGGATTCTCTGGTGCACGATGAAAACGTGCTGCATATGCTGATCGCGCAACTGGGCGCGGAGCGCGTCGCGCTCGGCACGGATTACCCTTATCCGCTGGGCGAGATCGGCCATCCGGGAAAATACATCGAAAAACTTGCCGTGCCCGTGCGGGAGCGCTTGTTCAGCGGCACGGCGAAGGAGTGGCTGGGATGCTGAAGCTGCAGGAAGTTTGCGACATTTCCATCCCCGTTTCGTTCGGCAGAAAGCAGGTGTCGGCTTTCGGCGGTGAACCCGCAAGCCGAAAGACTTTTCTGGATACGCGCAAGGGCGCAAGCTGCAACTGCGAAATTTATACCTTCAGCCCGCATCTCAACGGCACGCATACCGAATGCGTCGGCCATATCACGAAAGAAAGAATTTTCGCGCCGAACGTCGGGCTCGCGGAGGCGCGGCTTGTCACGGTGAAGCCGGAGCGGGGATTGATTTCATCCATCAAGGCGAAGCCTGCCGAAGCGCTGATCATCCGCACGCTGCCGAACCCGCCCGCGAAGAAAACGCGCCACTATAAAGACTGGCCGACCTTTACGCCCGAAGCGATGATGCGGATCGTCAGTCTGGGGGTGAAACATCTGCTGGTCGATCTGCCGTCGGTCGACCGCGTGGATGATGCCAAGATGACCAACCACCGCATTTTCTGGCGGGGCGGCGTGACGATCACCGAATTTATTTATGTGCCGAACAGCGTAAAGGACGGCGCATATGTGCTGAACCTGCAAGTGGCGGCGTTCGAGGCGGACGCCGCGCCCAGCCGCCCTGTTTTATATAAGGTGAAGAAATGAATTACGAGAACAGCGCCGAATGCGCGCAAAAAATGGATGCCGCGGATCCTCTGGCGAAATACCGCGCGCAATTTCACATCCCGCAGCATGGCGGGAAAGATTGCATTTATTTCTGCGGCAATTCGCTGGGCTTGCAGCCTGTCACGGCGGCGGCAGCAATCGGGCAAGAACTGGAGGACTGGAAAAATCTCGGCGTCGAAGGGCATTTCAAAGGCAAAAACCCATGGAAGGATTATCACGAATTTCTGACCGAACAACTGGCGCATATCGTCGGCGCGAAACCTCTTGAGGTCGTGGCGATGAACAATCTCACCGTCAACCTGCACCTGTTGATGGTGTCGTTTTATCGCCCGACGAAAGAACGGCATAAAATCATCATCGAGCAGGGCGCGTTTCCGTCCGATCAATACGCGGTCAAATCGCAAATTCTGTTTCACGGCTTCGACCCCGCGACATCTTTGGTCGAGTTGAAAACGGGTGAAGACATCGCGCCGCTGATCGACGACAGCGTCGCGCTGATTTTGATGGGTGGCGTCAATTATTACACCGGCGAGCTTTTCGACCTTGAAAAAATCACGCGCCTCGGTCATGCGAAAGGGTGTGTCGTAGGCTTTGATCTCGCGCACGCGGTCGGCAACGCGTTGCTGAAACTGCATGACTGGAATGTCGATTTCGCGGCATGGTGCAGTTACAAATATCTCAACGGCGGCCCGGGCGCGGTGGCGGGCGCATTCGTGCATGAAAAATTCGCGAACGACAATACATTGCCGCGCTTTGCCGGATGGTGGGGGCACGACAAGCAAAACCGCTTTAAAATGGCGCCGGATTTCAAGCCCATCCCCGGCGCGGAAGGCTGGCAGCTTTCCAATCCGTCGATCTTCGGGCTCGCGCCGTTGAAGGCGTCGCTGGATATTTTCTATGAAGCGAAGATGGAAAACCTCCGCGCAAAGAGCGAAAAGCTCACCGGCTACCTCGCGTTTCTGCTCGCGGGAAAAGCGGAGATCATGACTCCGGCCGATCCCGCGCGGCGCGGCTGTCAGTTGTCCATCCGCGCGAAAAGCAAAAAAGTCTATGACGCGCTGACGGCGGGCGGCGTGGTGTGCGACTGGCGCGAGCCGGATTGCGTGCGCGTCGCGCCGACGCCGCTTTACAACGGTTTTTCGGATGTTTACCGTTTCGCGAAAATTTTCACGGAGGCGCCATTATGACGGTGCATGTTGTCGGCGGCGGGCTGGTCGGCCCGCTGATGGCGGTTTATCTCGCGCAAAAGGGGTTCGATGTCGCGCTTCACGAGCGACGGCCGGACATGCGCCGCGCAGACGTTCCCGCAGGCCGGTCGATCAACCTTGCCGTCACGGCGCGCGGCCTGAAAGCGCTCGATGAAGTGGGCTTGCGCGAAGAAGTGATGAAAATCGCCATCCCGATGAAGGGACGGATGATTCACGACGCGGAAGGAAAAACGTCGTTTCTGCCTTACGGCCAGAAAGAAGACGAGGTGATTTATGCCGCGTCGCGCGGGCTTTTGAACAAGGTTCTGCTGGAAGCCGCGGGCAAGTGCGGCAACGTGAAGATGACGTTCGACAAAGCTTTCACGGCGGAAGATCTCGCGGCGTTGAAAGACGCGCCGGTCATCGCGGCGGACGGCGCCTGGTCCGTGGTGAGAAAACATATGCTGGAAAACGTGCATAATTTCGATTACGCGCAGAGCTTTCAGGCCTACGGTTATAAAGAGCTGGTGATTCCGCCGGATGACAAGGGCGGCTTTCGCATGGAGAAGAACGCGCTGCACATCTGGCCGCGCAATCAATACATGTTGATCGCGTTGCCGAACACCGACGGCAGTTTCACAGTGACGTTGTTCTATCCTTATGACGGCTTTGAGAAACTGAAGACGCCGGAAGACGTGGCGGCGTTTTTCAAGCGCGACTTTCCCGATGCCGTGCCGCTGATGCCGTCGCTGGCGGAGGATTTCTTCGCCAATCCGACGGGTTCGCTGGTGACGGTCAAATGCGCGCCGTGGAACGACGGCCACCGCGTGCTGATCGGCGACGCGGCGCATGCCATCGTGCCGTTTTTCGCGCAAGGCATGAACAGCGGCTTCGAGGATTGCGCGCTATTGAACAGCCTGATCGGCGAAAATCCCGACTGGGCGAAGGTTTTTGCCGATTTCAGCCGAAAACGCAAGGCCGACGCGGACGCGATCGCCGACATGGCGGTCGAAAATTTCCACGAGATGCGGGCAGGGGTGACGGATCCGAAGTTCGCGCTCAAAAAGCAGGTCGGCTTCGCGCTCGAACAGAAATGGCCGGACAAATTCATCCCGCGCTATTCAATGGTGATTTTCCATCCCGAAATTCCCTATGCCGAGGCGAAGCGGCGCGGTAGCGCGCAGGCGAAAATTCTTGAAGAGCTGTGCGCCAATATCGATGCGCCGCAGGAGCTGGACTGGAAGCTGGCGGAAAAACTTTTGCAGTGAAGAGGCTGCAAGGCCTGTTTCAAGCCGTTTTTGAAGAGCGGCGCGGTTTGCGGTTTGGCGGCCGCGCGGCGCGGGCTCTGTTTTTTCGGTCAACTCCCGCTGAAAATATTTACGTGACAATAATCGGGCGAAAAAGCCTTAATTTCCAGTGATGAAGGCCGAAACGCGGCGGTAGATTTCTTTTTGCTCGGGGGTTGCATCGGCGGCGTTGTATCCGGCGATGACCGTCATCCGCTTCAGCGCCATGAAAGAAGAGAGCGCCGTGTGGATGTTGTGCGCGCGGAGGTAGGCGACCACGTCGTGAAAATCTTCCGGCTTTCTGATCGTCACCGGCACTTCCTCGAAGCGGACGACCTCGTCGCCGTCGACCTTGCGCTCTTTGGAGAAAGGCACGTTGCCGGGGCGCGTCAGGCCGACGAATTCCGGCAGGCCGCAACGGTCGATCCAGCGGAAGAAGCCGGTGACGATGGTGTTGGCGCGGACGTCGTCGAACCATTTGTCCATGCCGGTTTCCTCGCAGACTTCGCGCGCCATGGCATAGACCAGGATGCTGCGCAGGTCCTTGGGCGCGCCGGAGCGTTTCAGGTCCTTGTATTCGAGCGAGCCCGAGCCGCCGAGGCACACCATGTTCGCGCCCACGGCCTTGGTGGTGCCCTGATAGAGCAGGGCGACGCGGTTGTTCTCGGTCAGCAGGAGGCAGGTGATGCCGGTATGCAGAGAGACGCGGTTGGTGAAATCCGGACGGAAGCGCAAAAAGCTCCTGCCGCCGGATCTTTCCCTCTCCACGGGGAAGTAGGTGGTGAGATCGGTATAGACTTCCGTCTCGTGCTGGAGGTTGCCGCGGAAGATGCGGCTCCTGAAGGCTTCCACGGTCAGCAGGCCGTCGTAATAATAAGCCTTGCGCAGCGTCGCCGGGCGCGTTTCGTCGACAAGCGCGTCGGCGGTGTCCTGAAAGGCGAGCAAAACGCCGTTGGTGGTGTGTTGCAGCTTGTTCAGCACGCGGATGGCGATATAGCGCAACTGGTGGCGGGAGAAGACGAAGTTGATCGGCGTGTTGTCCTCCTGCCACGGAACGGTCTCGCGCAGCATCAGCGCGTCGTCGACCCGGTCGCTGACCAGCGGGCTTTCCTTGCAGGTCTTGATGGCGTTGACGGGATTGTGAAAGCCGAGCGCGTCTTCGACCGGCGCGGGCAGGACCTCGGCCATCGGCACGCTCAGCTCATGATAAGAGACGTACGTGCTGTTCGATGCCGTATAGGGAATGCCGCCGTGCGAAGGACGGTAATCCGCTGGGATCACGGTCATGTCTCCGCCGAGCTGGACGGCGAGGATGGTGGCGTCGAGCGCGGCGGCGATGATGTCGTATATCGTCATCCACGACCAGATCTCGTAAATCAGGATGACGAAGGCAAGAACGGTGGTGATCAGGTCCTTGCGGTAGTCCTTGTCCCATTTGAAGAAAAACAGCATCAGCGACCAGCGGCCACTGATGTTGCGGTAGAGGTTGAGCATTTTGATGGAAGGAGTCATTTTGAAAAAGACGGTGCTTTCCTCTCGTTTCGGGCCAAAGCGCTTCCCTGCGGAAATCGCGCGGCTTTCACCGTCAGACTAGTCGCAAAAGGTTAAAGAAAGGCTGATGATAAAAAGATTTTATATTATGTAATCATGAGCCATCAGTCGGATTGCCAAGATCATCGGGCAATCTTCTGGCGGGCGGCATCGGCTTGATATCCGGAACGACCATGTCGTCGTTTTTGACGTTATGCGGCGCGGTTTGCGGCAGAGGCGGCGGCGTTACGGACGGCTCTGGCATGGGCGCGGGAATCGGAACAGGCGCCGGAGCAGGCGCGGGCGGCGGCGTCGGAACCGCATGATATGGCTTGGGAATATAGCCCCGCAGGTCGAAAATAGAGGCGTTTTCGATTCTGGATGCTGTTTTTTTGACGGTCGGGTTCGAGCAGGCGCTCAATGCCAGCGCGGCGGCGAAACCCGAAACAAGCGTGATGGTGCGCAAAGAGTTGTTTTTCATGCCAAAGACGATGACAGAAGGATAGCCGCCAAACAAGCAATATAATATCGTCCCGGGTGATTTTTGAAGATTCTGGAATTTTTATGCCGGTTTGCAATTTACTAATTGACGGAAAGATAAAATTTCGTCATAACAGGATCCGCTTCAATAATAAGCGGGTGTAGCTCAGTTGGTTAGAGCGCCTGCCTGTCACGCAGGAGGCCGAGGGTTCAAGTCCCTTCACTCGCGCCATTATTGAAGAGTTTCCGTCTGGGGACTTGAGACCCTCAGAATTTATGTTTAGTGCGGCTTTGGCCGCACGTGGTTCAAGTCCCTTCACTCGCGGTACTTTTTTCAGGCGGGGTACCGCTCTGTGCGCTTTGCGCACAACCGCGATGCCCGCAGGTTTTCAGGCGGGGTACCGCTCTGTGCGCTTTGCGCACTAATGCAATATATGCGCTTCGCGCTCTGATGAGATATGTGCGCCTTTGGCGCAACCGCGATGCCCGCAAGATGATTTATGAACTGCCTGAACCTGCGCGATTATTGACCTGTGCCTGTTCTGGCATTCAAAAAATCCTTTTCATTTCAAATATAAAGCCATTTGACCTTGGCCGCCAAATCGGCAATATTGTTTCCTGACGATTCCCCATCGTTCCCGATTCCGTTCTTCCGGCGAAAGGCTTTCAAGCAATGGCCACTGAGCTTCTGACGCAATATCTCCCGATCGTCGTTTTCCTCGGCCTTGCCGTCGGCATGGCGGTTCTGATGATCGCGGCTTCCTATCTTGTCGGCAAACAAAACCCCTATGGCGAAAAAGATTCGGCCTACGAATGCGGCTTCCCGCCGTTCGGCGACGCGCGGGCGAAGTTCGACGTGCGGTTTTACCTCGTTTCGATTCTGTTCATCATTTTCGACCTTGAGATCGCGTTTTTGTTTCCGTGGGCGGTCTCGCTCGGCAAGATCGGCGTTTTCGGCTTCTGGTCGATGGTCACGTTCCTCGGCGTTTTGACGGTCGGCTTCATATATGAATGGCGCAAGGGCGCGCTGGATTGGGAATAAAAGGCGAAACCATGGAAAAATACAATATCACGCAACTGCCGAAGACGGTGCAGGCGCCGCCGGAGGAAATCAAAGACAAAGGCTTTCTCGTCGCCCGCGCGGACGACCTGTTCAACTGGGCGCGCGCCGGCTCGATGTGGCCGATGACTTTTGGATTGGCGTGTTGCGCGGTCGAAATGATCCACGCCTACATGAGCCGCTACGATCTCGACCGCTTCGGCGTCATTCCGCGCCCCAGCCCGCGCCAGTCCGACGTGATGATCGTCGCCGGCACGCTGACCAACAAAATGGCCCCCGCGCTCCGCAAGGTTTACGACCAGATGGCGGAGCCGCGCTGGGTCATCTCGATGGGCTCTTGCGCAAACGGCGGCGGCTACTACCACTATTCCTATTCGGTGGTGCGCGGCTGCGACCGCATCGTGCCCGTCGATATTTACGTGCCCGGCTGCCCGCCGACCGCCGAGGCGCTTGTGTACGGCATTTTGCAACTGCAAAAGAAAATCCAGCGCGGCGAGAAAAGGCTGATGCGCTCATGACCGAAGAAACGGCAAATCAGGGCGAAACCGGAATTTTGACCGACGCGGAAAGGCGCCTCGCCGCTGTGGAAAAGCATGTCGCCGCCGTGTACGGCAAGGTGCTTTTGAAGCATGAGATCGCGCTGGGAGAGCTTTGCTTCACCGTCCGCCGCGACGCGTTGCGCGACCTGATCAACTTTCTGAAGACCGACGACAAGTGCGCCTGCCAGCAGCTCTCCAACCTCAGCGGCGCGGATTACCCAGACCGCGCGGAGCGCTTCGACATCGTCTATAATCTCCTCAGCCTGACGCACAACCACCGCATCCGCGTGATCGTGATGGTCGGCGAAAACGAGACGGTCGACAGCGTGACCGATCTTTATCAAGGCGCGGGCTGGTACGAGCGCGAAGTGTGGGATTTATACGGCGTGCCGTTCAAAAACCATCCCGACATGCGCCGCATCCTCACCGACTACGGTTTCGAGGGGCATCCGCTCCGCAAAGATTTCCCGCTGACCGGCTTCGTCGAGATCCGCTACGACGAGGAAAAACAGCGCATCGTGCAGGAGCCGGTGGAACTCACGCAGGACTACCGCAATTTCGACTTCATCTCCCCGTGGGAGGGCATGACGACCGTGCAGCTTCCGGGCGACGAAAAAGCCGTGAAGCAGAAAGTGGGTGCGAAATGACAACCGACATCGTCCCTGAAAAGAAAAACACCTACACCATCAATCTCGGGCCGCAGCACCCCGCGGCGCACGGCGTTTTGCGTTTGATCCTTGAAATGGACGGCGAGGTGATCGAGCGCGCCGATCCGCACATCGGCCTGTTGCACCGCGGCACCGAAAAGCTGATCGAGAACAAGACCTATCTGCAGGCCATCCCTTATTTCGACCGTCTCGACTACGTCGGCACGATGAATCAGGAGCATGCCTTCGCGCTGGCGGTTGAAAAACTGCTCAGGATCGAAGCGCCCTTGCGCGCGCAATATATCCGCGTGCTGTTCGCGGAGCTCGGGCGCCTGCTCAACCACGTGCTCAGCATCACCACCGGCGTGCTCGACATCGGCGGCATCACCCCCGCGCTGTGGGGCTTCGAGGAACGCGAGCGGATGATGGAATTTTACGAGCGCGTCTGCGGCGCGCGCCTGCACGCCAACTATTTCCGCCCCGGCGGCGTGCACCAGGACCTGCCCGACGGCTTGCTGGAGGACATGGCGAAGTTCGTCGAGAACTTCAAAAAATTCATCGACGACACCGAGACGCTGCTGACCGAAAACCGCATCTTCAAGCAGCGTCTGGTCGATGTCGGCATCGTGACGAAGCAGGAAGCGCTGGACTGGAGCTTCTCCGGGCCGATGCTCCGCGCCAGCGGCGTGGCGTGGGATTTGCGCAAGTCGCAGCCTTACGACGTGTATGATCAAATGGAATTCGACGTGCCGGTCGGCACGACGGGCGATTGCTACGCGCGCTATCTCGTGCGGATGGAGGAAATGCGCCAGTCCTGCCGCATCATGGAGCAGGCGATCGCGCAGATGCCCGAAGGCCTCGTGCTGGCGGACGACCACAAAATCTCCCCGCCGCGCCGGGCCGACATGAAAAACTCGATGGAAGCCTTGATCCACCACTTCAAGCTTTACACCGAGGGCTATCACGTGCCCGCGGGCGAAACCTATTCCGTCGTCGAGGCGCCGAAGGGCGAATTCGGCGTCTATCTGGTGTCGGACGGCTCCAACAAGCCTTACCGCTGCCACATCCGCGCGCCGGGCTTCGCGCACTTGCAAGGACTGGATTTCATGAGCCGCGGCCACATGCTGGCCGACGTCGTGGCGATCATCGGATCGCTGGATATCGTTTTCGGGGAGATTGACCGATGAGCGTTGCCGTTAAAAAAGATTTCGAACAGCCGAAAGACTTCAAGTTCTCGAAAGAGAACATGGTCAAGGTCGAGCTGCATATCGCCAAATATCCCAAGGGGCGTCAGGCCAGCGCGGTGATGGCGCTGCTGACCCTCGCGCAGGAACAGCACGACGGCTGGATTCCCGAAGCGGCGATGGAAGAGATCGCCCGCATCCTCGACATGCCGCGCGTCAAGGTCTTCGAAGTCGCGACCTTCTACACGATGTATAATTTGTCGCCCAAGGGCAAGCATCACATCCAGTTTTGCACCACCACGCCCTGCTGGCTCGCCGGTTCGGCGGAAGTGGTGCGCGCGTGCGAAAAACACCTCGGCATCCACCTCGGCGAAACCACGCCGGACGGCGAATTCCACTTGTCCGACGTCGAATGCCTCGGCGCCTGCGTCAATGCGCCGGTGTTCCAGCACAACGGCGACGATTTTTATGAAGATCTGACGCCGGAAAACGTGGTGAAAGTTCTTGACGACATGAAGGCGGGCAAGGCCAGGCCCGGCTCGCAAACCGGCCGCGTCACCTCGATGAGCATCAAGGGCGCGACGACGTTGCACGATCAGGCCAAAAAGGCGGGCGTCAAGGAAAACTCATGATGTTCATTATCGCCAAAAAATCCGACTGGGAAGCCGCGCGTCAGAAAGGCTATTACGAGGTCGCTTCGTTGCAGGAAGAAGGCTTCCTCCACTGCTCGAAAAAAGAGCAGGTCGCCGCGACGGCGAACAGGATTTTCAAAGGGCAACAGGGGCTCGTTCTGCTGGAGATCGACCGCGCAAAGGTAAGGGCCGATATCCGCGAAGAAAACCCCAAAGACGCGCAAAATCTCTATCCGCATATTTACGGGCGGTTGAACCTGGACGCCGTCGTGACCGTCCATCCTTTCCCGCCCAAGGCGGACGGCACGTTCGAACTGCCGAAATCTTTATCAAAGCCCGCCGCGGCGAAAAACACGGGGTTTAAAAATGCTGGCTGACAAGGACAGGATCTTCACCAATATTTACGGCTTCGAATCCGCCGGCCTCAAGGCGGCGCAGGCGCGCGGCGTGTGGAGCGGCACGAAAGAGATCATGGCCAAGGGGCAGGACTGGATCATCGAAGAGGTGAAAAAGTCCGACTTGCGCGGTCGCGGCGGCGCAGGCTTTCCGACGGGGATGAAATGGTCGTTCATGCCGAAGGAATCCAAGGACGGCCGCCCGAACTATCTCGTCATCAACGCGGACGAATCCGAACCCGGCACCTGCAAGGACCGCGACATCATCCGCCACGAACCGCACCGCCTGATCGAAGGCGCGTTGCTGGCGAGCTACGCGATGCGCGCGCACGCCTGCTACATCTATATCCGCGGCGAGTTCATGCGCGAGGCGGAAGCGCTGCAAAACGCGATCGAAGAAGCTTATGAAGCCAAACTGGTGGGTAAGAACGCCTGCGGTTCGGGCTGGGATTTTGATATATATGTGCACCGCGGCGCGGGCGCGTATATCTGCGGCGAGGAAACCGCGCTCCTGAACAGCCTCGAAGGCAAAAAAGGCCAGCCGCGCAACAAGCCGCCGTTCCCCGCGGGCGCGGGGCTTTATGCCTGCCCGACGACGGTCAACAACGTCGAGACCATTGCCGTCGTGCCGGAAATCACCAAGCGCGGCGCGTCATGGTTCGCGAGCTTTGGCAGAGAGAAAAACCGCGGCACGAAGCTCTTTTGCATCTCCGGCCACGTCAACACGCCCTGCAACGTCGAAGAGGCGATGAGCGTGCCCTTGAAAGAAATCATCGAGAAACACGGCGGCGGCGTCCGCGGCGGGTGGGATAATCTTCTGGCGGTCATTCCCGGCGGCTCCTCCACGCGTTTGCTGCCGAAAAGCATTTGCGACGACGTGCTGATGGATTTCGACGCGCTGCGCGAGCAGAATTCCGGTCTCGGCACCGCGGCGATCATCGTCATGGACAAGTCGACCGACATCGTTTACGCCATCGCGCGTCTGGCGCGCTTCTACTGGCACGAAAGCTGCGGCCAGTGCACGCCCTGCCGCGAAGGCACGGGCTGGATGTACCGGATCATGCAAAGGATGGTGCGCGGCGAGGCGCGGCTCGACGAAATCGACATGCTGCTCGACATCGGCCACCAGATCGAAGGCCACAGCATCTGCGCCCACGGCGACGCGTCGGCGTGGCCGATACAGGGCCTCATCAACCACTTCCGCCCCGAGCTGGAACGGCGGATCAACGAATACCGCAAAAAGCTGGTGGCGTAAGGAGCTTCACGATGCCTAAACTGACCATAGATGGAATTGAAGTCACCGTAGAACCGGGCACGTCGATCATTCAGGCGGCGGAGCAGGTGGGGATCGAGATCCCGCGCTTTTGCTATCACGACAAGCTCTCCGTGCCGGCGAACTGCCGCATGTGCCTTGTCGAAGTCGAAAAATCGCCCAAGCCGATGGCGAGCTGCGCCTTGCCCTGCGGCGACGGCATGGTCGTCCATACGCAATCGCCCAAAGCCAAACAGGCGCGCAAGAACATCATGGAAATGCTGCTGATCAACCACCCGCTGGATTGCCCGATTTGCGATCAGGGCGGCGAGTGCGATTTGCAGGATCAGGCCGTGGCCTATGGCTATGACCGCTCGCGCTATGAAGAAGAAAAACGCGCCGTGACCAACAAAAACCTCGGCCCGCTGGTCAAAACCGTGATGACCCGTTGCATACAATGCACCCGTTGCGTACGCTTCGGCGAGGAAATCGCGGGCGTGACGGAACTCGGCGTGATCGGCCGCGGCGAGCACCTCGAGATCGGCACCTACGTCGAGCAGATGGTGACGTCGGAATTGTCGGGCAACCTGATCGACGTCTGCCCCGTCGGCGCGCTCACGAGCAAGCCTTATGCCTTCACCGCGCGTCCGTGGGAACTGCGCAAAACGCCGGGCATCGACGTGCTGGACGCCGTCGGCTCCAACATCCGCATCGACGCGCGCGGCGGCGAGATCATGCGCGTCCTGCCGCGTTTGCATGAAGACGTGAACGAGGAATGGATCTCGGACAAAACGCGCTTCGCGGTCGACGGCCTCAAGAACAACCGCCTCGACAAATGCTACGTGCGCAGGAACGGCAAGCTTGAAGCCGCGACATGGGATGAAGCCTTCGCCGCCATCAAGGCTGAAACGAAAAAGCGCACCTTCGGCGCGATCGTCGGCGACCTTGCCGATTGCGAATCCATCATCGCGCTGAAGGATTTGATGAAGGAACTCGGCGCGGCGAACCTCGAATGCCGCTCCGATATGGCGCAGATCGACCCCAAGCATCCGGCGGGTTATCTTTTCAACACCACCATCGCAGGGATAGAAAAAGCAGACGCGATTTTGCTCGTTGGCACCAATCCGCGCACGGAAGCCGCGCTGGTCAACGCCCGCATCCGCAAGACGTGGCTGGCGAAGCATATCAAGATCGGCGTGATCGGCCAGAAGATCGACCTCAATTACCCTTATCAATACCTCGGCGCCGGCCCCGATACGCTGGCGGAACTGAGCGAAGGCAAAGGCGCTTTCGCCGCCGTGCTGAAAAACGCCAGGAACCCGATGATTATCCTCGGCGCGGGCGCGTTGCGCCGTGCCGACGGCGGCGCGATACAGGCGCTCGCCCGCAAGGTCGCCGAGACTTTCAATATGGTCAAGGACGGGTGGAACGGCTACAACATGCTGCACACGCAAGCCGCGCGCGTCGGCGCGCTGATGCTCGGCTTCGTCGAGGGCGATGAAGCGTCGTGGTCCAAAGTGGACGCGCTCTACCTGCTCGGCGCGGACGAGATGGCGGTCGAGAACATCAAGCCGGATTGCTTCGTGGTCTATCAGGGCCATCATGGCGACAAGGCGGCGCACCGCGCGGACGTGATTTTGCCGGGCGCGGCCTATACCGAAAAGAGCGCCACCTACGTGAACATGGAAGGCCGCGTGCAAAACGGCCTGCAAGCCGTGTTCCCGCCGGGCGACGCGAAGGAAGACTGGCAGATCGTCGCCGGTCTCGCCGCAGCGCTGGGGCATAAACTGCCTTATAAAACGTTGCCGCAGGTGCGCGCGCGTCTGGCAAAAGAAAACGCGGCTTTCGCGCATGTGGACGAAATCCAGCCCGCCAAGTGGACGCCCTTCGGCAAGGCGGGAAAATGCGAGAGCAAACCGTTCGGCACGACGGTCGAAAACTTCTACATGACCGATCCGGTCTCCCGCGCGTCGAAAACCATGCAAGCCTGCACCGATGCGTTCGTGAAGGCGCAAGAAGAAAAGGCGGTGGCGCATGCTTGAGCAGTTCCTGCATATCGCGGCCGTCGCGGCCTTTTTAAAGGAATATCCTTTCATAGCGACCTATGTCGTGCCGGTGGCGTGGATCGTGGTGAAGATCCTCGCGCTGATCCTGCCGCTGCTGATCATCATGGCGTATCTCACCTATGCCGAAAGAAAAGTCCTCGCCGCGATCCAGCTCCGTCAGGGGCCGATGATGGTCGGGCCTTACGGCCTGCTGCAGGCCTTCGCCGACGGCATCAAGCTGTTCTCCAAAGAAACCATCATCCCGTCCGGCGCGGACAAGACGCTCTTCATCATCGCGCCGATGATCACCTTCGCGCTCAGTCTCGTCGCCTGGGCGGTGATTCCCGTCGGCGGCGGACTTGTGCTCGCCAACATCAACGTCGGCATGCTCTATCTCTTCGCGATCTCCTCGCTCGGCGTTTACGGCATCATCGTCGCGGGCTGGGCGTCCAACTCGCGCTACGCGTTTCTGGGCGGCCTGCGCTCCGCCGCGCAGATGATCTCTTATGAAGTCTCGATGGGCTTCGTCATCGTCGCGGTGATGCTGGCGACGGGCTCGCTCAACATGACCGAGATCGTCACCGTGCATCGCCCGCTGTGGGTGACGGCGCTCCTGTTCCCGATGTTCGTGATCTACGTCATCTCCGCGCTGGCGGAGACCAACCGCCCGCCGTTCGACCTGCCGGAAGGCGAGTCGGAACTCGTCGGCGGCTACAACGTCGAATATTCGGCGATGACCTTCGCGCTGTTCTTCCTCGGCGAATATCTCAACATGATTTTGCTCTCCGGCGTGGCGACGATCTTGTTCCTCGGCGGCTGGCTGCCGCCGTTCGGCATCCATGCGCTGGCGGTCGTGCCGGGCGTTTTGTGGTTCGTGCTGAAGGTCTGCTTTATCCTGTTCGTGTTCCTCTGGGCGCGCGGCACGCTGCCGCGCTACCGCTACGACCAGCTGATGCGCCTCGGCTGGAAGGTGTTTTTGCCGTTCACGCTCGTCTGGGTCGTCATCGTCGCGGGCGCCTTGCTTTATAACCACGCTTTACCGGGCCAAACCTTGTCAGGAATGTAATCATATGTCTGCAACCAAAACAGTCCGCAGTTTCTTTCTTCTCGAGCTGATCAAAGGCTTCGCGCTGACGTTCTTTTACATGTTCAAAAAGAAAGTCACGATCAACTATCCGTTCGAGAAGGGGCCGATCAGTCCGCGCTTTCGCGGCGAGCACGCCTTGCGCCGCTACCCGAATGGCGAGGAACGTTGCATCGCCTGCAAGCTCTGCGAGGCGATCTGCCCCGCGCAGGCCATCACCATCGAGGCCGAACCGCGCGAAGACGGCAGCCGCCGCACGACACGGTATGATATCGACATGACCAAGTGCATCTATTGCGGCCTGTGTCAGGAAGCCTGCCCTGTGGACGCGATCGTCGAGGGGCCGAACTTCGAATACGCCACCGAGACGCACGAAGAACTGCTCTACGACAAGGAACGCCTTCTGGCCAACGGCGACCGCTGGGAAGCGCAGATCGCCGCCACGCTCGAAGCGGACAAGAAGTACAGGTAAATGATGCTGATTTTCGAAACACATTCTACCTCACTGGATAACGAAGCGGGTCTTGCGTCGGGGCATAACGACGTTGCTCTTTCTATGGTAGGTCTGAAACAGGCAGAAGAGCTGGGGAGGCGGAATGCGGACGTTCCGGTGGTCGCCATTTATTGTTCCGACCTGCAGCGCTCTTATAAAACTGCGGAAATCGCTTTTGCGGGCAGGGACGTGCCGATTGTCCGCGACGCCCGTCTGCGGGAATGCGATTACGGCGACATGACGCAAGTAAAAGCGGAAGAAATAAAACAAGCCCGTGCGCAACATGTATCCAGTCCTTTCCCGAACGGTGAAAGTTATGAAGATACCTGCCGGAGAGTGAAAAGTTTTCTGGATGACGTCTCCGAAAAACATAAAGAAGATGACGTTATCCTTGTCGTGGGACATAGAGCGACGCAATACGGGCTGGAACATTGCCTGAAAGGCGTTTCCGTTCACGCGGCGGTCACCGCGCCGTGGGCGTGGCAACCGGGCTGGCAGTATGAAATTAAAGGAAGCAGAGCATGATCGAAGCCATTTTCTTTTATCTATTTTCGGCGATCTTGGTGCTGAGCGCGCTGATGGTCATCACGGCGAAGAACCCCGTGCATGCCGTTTTGTTCCTCATTCTCGCCTTTTTCAACGCCGCGGCGCTGTTCGTGATGCTGGGGGCGGAATTCATCGCCATGACGCTGGTGATCGTCTACGTCGGCGCGGTGGCCGTGCTGTTCCTCTTCGTCGTCATGATGCTCGATATCAACTTCGCCGCCCTGCGCAAGGGCATGAAGAAGCATCTGCCGGTCGGCGGGGCGGTCGGGCTTTTGCTGCTGGGCGAATTGCTGTGGATTTACAAGTCGTGGACGCCCTCGATGTTCGCGGAGCAGAGCGCCGCGTCGCCGATGCCGGAAGGGGTCACCAATACCCACGCGCTCGGCCAGGTGCTCTATACGCAGTATCTTTATCCCTTCGAGACGGCGGGGCTGATCTTGCTGGTCGCCATGATCGGCGCGATCACGCTGACGTTGCGCCGCCGCGGCGACGTCCGCCGCCAGAACGTGTCGGATCAGGTGGCGCGCAATCCGAAGGATGTCATCAAGGTCGTCAAGGTCGCCAGCGGCGCGGGAGTTGAATTATGATGTTATCGAATATCGGTATGACCCATTTTCTTTGCCTGTCGGCGGTTTTGTTCACCCTCGGCGTGTTCGGCATTTTCCTCAACCGCCGCAACGTCATCATTATTCTTATGTCGATCGAGCTGATGCTGCTCGCGGTGCAGATCAACTTCGTCACTTTTTCCGCGCGCCTGCACGATCTGACGGGGCAGGTGTTCGCGATGTTCGTCCTGACCGTCGCGGCGGCGGAAGCGGCGATCGGTCTTGCCATCCTGGTCTGCTTCTTCCGCAACAAGGACAGCATCGCGGTCGAAGACATCAGCACGCTGAAGGGATAAAAGAACATGCATTTGCAACTGGAGACCGTAGCCGTATTCGCACCGCTCCTCGGCGGCGCCATCGCCGGACTGTTCGGCAAGAAGATCGGCGACAAGGCCGCGAACTTCGTCACCTGCACGCTGATGCTGGCCTCGGCGGGCAGCGCGATCGCCCTGTTTTACGACATCCTGCTCAAGCACGATCCGCGCACGGTTCAACTGTTCACGTGGATATCCTCCGGCGCGCTCAACGTTTCGTGGGCGCTGCGGTTTGACCAGCTCGCGACGGTGATGGTTGCGGTGGTGACGGTCGTCTCCACCTGCGTGCATTTCTATTCCATCGGCTACATGGCGCACGACAAGGCGCGCGCGCGGTTCACCGCCTATTTGAGCCTGTTCACCTTCGCCATGCTGATGCTGGTGACGGCGGACAACCTCGTGCAGCTGTTCTTCGGCTGGGAGGGGGTCGGGCTGATGTCCTACCTGCTGATCGGCTTCTGGAACGAAAAGGAAAGCGCCAATTCCGCGGCGATCAAGGCTTTCGTGATGAACCGCATCGGCGACTTCGGCCTTGCGCTCGGCCTCATGGCGACGTTTTTTCTCTTCCATTCTCTTGATTTCAAGGACATTTTCGCGCACGCGGCGGAGATGCAGAACGCGACGATCATGTTCCTCGGCCACGGCTTCGGCGCCTTGAACCTGATCTGCGCGCTGTTGTTCGTCGGCGCGATGGGCAAGTCGGCGCAGCTCGGCCTGCACACCTGGCTGCCGGACGCGATGGAAGGCCCGACGCCGGTGTCCGCGCTGATCCACGCGGCGACGATGGTGACGGCGGGCGTCTTCATGGTGGCGCGCATGTCGCCTCTTTACGAATACGCCGTGGACGTGCGCATGTTCATCACCATCATGGGCGGCCTGACCGCCTTCATCGCCGCGACCATCGCCATCACCCAGTTCGACATCAAGCGCGTGATCGCCTATTCCACCATGAGCCAGCTCGGCTACATGTTCTTCGCGCTCGGCGTTTCGGCTTACAGCGCGGCGATCTTCCACCTCTTCACCCACGCGTTCTTCAAGGCGCTGCTGTTCCTCGGCTCCGGCTCGGTCATCCACGCGATGGGCGGCGAGCAGGACATGCGCAAGATGGGCGGCCTGTATAAAAAGATCCCGCATACCTATGTCATGATGTGGATCGGCAGCCTCGCGCTGGCGGGCATTCCGCTGTTCGCGGGCTACTACTCCAAAGACATGATCCTCGAGGCGGACTTCGCCCGCATGGGTCATGTCGCGCACTTCGCCTGGGTGCTCGGCGTCGCCGCGGCGTTCCTGACGGCGTTCTATTCGTGGCGTCTGATCTTCATGACCTTCCACGGCAAGCCGCGCGCGGACAAGCACACGATGGATCATGTGCATGAATCCCCGCCGGTGATGCTCGTTCCGCTTTATGTGCTGGCGACCGGCGCGACGTTCGGCGGATGGGCGTTCCGGAAGTTCTTCGTCGGGCGCATGCGCTTCAAATTCTGGGGCAAGAGCCTGTTTGTCCTCAAGGGCGACAATGTGATTTCCATGGCCGAGCATATTCCCTCGTGGGCGGGCCATGCGCCCGCGGTCGTGGGCGTGACGGGCATTCTGGTCGCCTTCTGGCTTTATATGAAAGCGACGAAAGTGCCGGGCAAGATCGTCAAAGCCTTCAAGCCGGTGCACAGCCTGCTGTTCAACAAGTGGTATTTCGACGAGATCTATCACGCCCTCGGCGTCGTGCCCGCCTTCGTCGTCGGCAGGATCCTGTGGAAGACGGGCGATGGAAAAATCATCGACGGGCTCGGGCCGGATGGCGTCGCCAGGGTCGTCGCGAAAGGCTCGCGCGAGACCAGCAAGGTCGAAACCGGTTACGTATACCATTACGCCTTCGCCATGTTGCTGGGCGTGGTGGCGTTCATCACCGCTTATATTTTCTGCGTGCAAAGGTAAGGAACCATGATCACTTTTCCCATTCTTTCGCTCATGACCTTCCTGCCGCTGCTGGGGGCTTTTTTCATTTTCCTCCTGCGCGGGGACGAAAAATCCGTCGCGGCGAACGCGCGCATCGTCGCGTTGCTGGTCTCGCTGGTCACGTTCGGCATCTCTTTATATATGTATGCCGGTTTTAATGGCGCCTTGCCCGGCTTCCAGTTCGTTGAAAACCACCCGTGGCTGCCCGGCTTCAACATCCATTACAAAATGGGCGTAGACGGCATTTCGGTCTTCTTCATCCTGCTTTCGACGCTGCTGACGCCGATCTGCGTGCTGGCGAGCTGGGATTCGGTCAAAACCCGCGTGCGCGAATACATGATGGCCTTCATGATCCTCGAAACCACCATGCTCGGCATGTTCTCTGCGCTCGATCTCGTGCTGTTCTACGTGTTCTTCGAGGCGGTACTGATCCCTATGTATCTCATCATCGGCGTGTGGGGCGGAAAAAACCGCGTCTACGCCGCGTTCAAGTTCTTCCTTTACACGTTGCTCGGTTCGGTGTTGCTGTTGATCGCCATTCTGGCCATTTACCACCAGACCGGCACGACGGACATTCCGGCGCTGATGTCGTCCGCCATTCCCCCTGACATGCAGAAATGGCTGTTCCTCGCGTTTCTGGCCTCGTTCGCCGTCAAGGTGCCGATGTGGCCGGTGCACACGTGGTTGCCGGATGCGCACGTCGAGGCGCCCACGGCGGGCTCGGTCATTCTGGCGGGCGTTTTGCTGAAAATGGGCGGCTACGGTTTCTTGAGGCTCTCGCTGCCGATTTTGCCGGTCGCGTCGCACTATTTCGTGCCGCTGATCTTCGGCCTCAGCGTCATCGCCGTCATCTATACTTCGCTGGTCGCCCTGGTGCAGGAGGACATGAAAAAGCTGATCGCCTATTCCTCCATCGCGCACATGGGCTTCGTCACCATCGGCATCTTCGCCATGACGACGCAGGCGGTCGAGGGGGGAATGTTCGTCATGCTCTCGCACGGCATCGTGTCCGCGGCGCTGTTTCTCTGCGTCGGCGTGGTTTATGACCGCCTGCACACGCGGGAGATCGCGCGCTACGGCGGCCTCGTCAAAAACATGCCGGTTTACGCCGCGATTTTCATGATCTTCATGCTGGCGTCCGTCGGCCTGCCCGCGACGTCGGGCTTCGTCGGCGAATTCCTCGTTCTGGTCGGCGCGTTTAAGGTCAGCACGCTCACCACCTTCCTCGCTGCGACGGGCGTGGTGCTCGGCGCGGCCTACATGCTCTATCTTTACAAGCGCGTCGTCTTCGGCGAGATCGTCCACGACGACGTGAGGAAAATGAAAGACGTGGGGCCGCGCGAGATCGCCATTTTCGTTCCGCTCATCGCTCTGGTGTTCTGGATGGGGATTTATCCCACCAGCTTCATCGCGCCGATGGCGCCCGCGATCGAAAAAGTCATCACGCGCTACGATAGCGCCAACCATATCGTTCCGCACACGCCGACAGGCATTGCCACACCGGAGGGCCGCTAAACCATGACCGCTTTTGATTTTCATGACATGATCGTGGCGCTGCCGGAAGTGAAGCTGGCGGCGATGTCGCTGGCTTTGCTGTTGCTGGCCGTCGTGTCGAAGAAGGAAAACTACCGTCTGGTCGCGTGGCTGGCCGTGGCGGTTCTCGCCGTCACCGGCGCGCTGGTCGCCTGCGGCACGCATGGCACGGCGTTCGGCGACATGTTCGTTTCCGATGCGTTCTCGACCTATATGAAGCTCGTTGTCGTGACGGGTTCTGCGGCGTCGCTGATCATGGCGACGCGATATCTGGAGCACGAGAAGGCCAGCCGCATCGAATATCCGGTGCTGATTTTGTTCGCGACGCTCGGCATGATGCTGATGATCTCGGCCAACAGCCTGATCTCGCTTTACATGGGTCTCGAACTGCAAAGCCTGCCGCTCTATGTGCTGGCGGCGATCCGCCGCGATTCCGTGCGTTCGACGGAAGCGGGCCTGAAATATTTCGTGCTCGGCGCGCTGAGCTCCGGCCTGTTCCTCTATGGCGCGTCGCTGGTTTACGGCTTTACCGGCTCGGTCGATTTCACGCAGATGGCCGGCATCCTGCAAGGTCATGCCAGCACTCTGCCGGGTATCGTCACGGGCATGGTGCTGGTGCTGGCGGCGCTGGCGTTCAAGATATCCGCCGTGCCGTTCCATATGTGGGCGCCGGACGTGTATGAAGGCGCGCCGACGCCGGTGACGGCGTTTTTCGCCATCGCGCCGAAGGTCGCGGCGATCGCGCTCCTGACCCGCGTGCTGACCGGCCCGTTCTGGGGCATGATGCAGGAGTGGCAACAGGTGATCGTGGTGATTTCGATGGCGTCCATGCTGCTCGGCGGCGTCGCGGCGGTCGCGCAGACCAATATCAAGCGTCTGCTGGCCTACAGCTCCATCGGCCACATGGGCTATGCCCTGGTCGGCCTCGCGGCGGCGAGCGCGGCGGGCGTGCAGGCGGTCATCGTCTACATGACGATCTACGCGGTGATGAGCGCGGGCGCATTCGCCGTCGTGCTGATGATGAAGAAGGACGGCAGAATGGTCGAGGATATCTCCGATCTTGCCGGTCTCGGCAAGGCGCAGCCGCTGCTGGCTTTCGCCATGTCGGTTTTGATGTTCTCGATGGCGGGCATTCCCCCGCTGGCGGGCTTCTTCGGCAAGCTGTTCGTCTTTCAGGCGGCGGTGGCGGAAGGGCTTTACACGCTGGCGCTGGTCGGCGTGCTGACCTCGGTGGTCGCGGCTTTCTATTATATCCGCATCGTCAAGGTGATGTATTTCGACGAACCGAAGAAGGCGGGTTTCGA
The DNA here is from genome assembly GCA_021845905.1 of Pseudomonadota bacterium. Classification (GTDB taxonomy): domain Bacteria; phylum Pseudomonadota; class Alphaproteobacteria; order Micavibrionales; family UBA2020; genus PALSA-926. The sequence continues at coordinate 20,863 of JAJZVA010000010.1, read as the reverse complement.
CGCGACGGAAGACCGCGGCCTCAAGTTCGTTCTCGCTCTCTCGACGTTCGCGGTCATGTTCTTTATCGTGATGCCCGCGCCGGTGCTGGCGAGCGCCCACGCCGCGGCGCTGGCGCTGATCCCGTAATGGCTTACAAGCCGCAACTGGCCAAACCGCTCAGCCTTGTCGCGCTGCGGACGGTCGGCAGCACCAACGATCATGCGCGCGAACTGGCGCGCAGCGGGCATCCCGCGGGCGTCGTTGTCTGGGCGAAAGAGCAGACGGCGGGGCGTGGACGGCAAGGCAACAGCTGGGTTTCGCCGCCGGGAAATCTCTATACAAGCATCATCCTGCGCCCGAAAGTGAACGCGGCGCAGATCGGGCAGCTCTCTCTCCTCGCGGGCGTGGCGCTGGCGAACGTGCTCGCAACGCTGACGTCGCCGGAACATGACATCCGCCTCAAATGGCCGAACGATCTTTTCATCGATGGCAGGAAGGCCGCGGGCATTCTGGTCGAAACCGAAAGCCAGGGCGCGCGTCAGGTGCCGTGGGTGGTGGTGGGCATCGGCGTGAACGTCAGGCACGCGCCGGAAAACGCCATTTCACTCGCCGACGCGGGCGTGCAAGACAAGGAAGCGGGGCATGTGCTGGAGCTGCTGGCGGCGGAAATCATGCGCCTCGTCGCGGCATGGGAGAAAGACGGCTTCGCCGATATCCGCGAAGCGTGGCTGGGCCGCGCTTACAAGCTGGGAAAAACCATCACCGCGCGCCTGCCGCGCGAAACGCTGAGCGGCGTTTTCGAGGACCTTGATTCCACCGGCGCATTGATTTTGACCGGCGAGGACGGCAAGCGTCATGTGATCAATACCGGCGAGGTGTTCGCCTGATGACGTTGCCTTTCGAGATGAAGGAAGATTCGATTTATATGGCGCCGCTCGGCGGCTGCGGCTTCTTCGGCGCCAACATGACGCTCTATGGCCATAACGGCAAATGGATCATGGTCGATTGCGGCTTGGGGTTTGCCGACGATACCATGCCGGGCGTGGACGTCCTGTTGCCAGACCCGACTTTTGCGCAAGAGCTGGGCGACGATCTGCTCGCCATCGTCCTGACCCACGGGCACGAAGACCATATCGGCGCGATCCCGCATCTCTGGCCGCGCCTGAGGAAGCCGCTTTACGCGACGAGGTTTACCGCAGGACGCATTCTCAAGGCGATCGACGACCAGCAGTGGGGGCCGGAAGCGCGCGTCCATGAAGTGCCGCCGCGCGGCAGGCTGGATTTCGGCCCGTTCCATATCGAATATATCCCCATGGCGCACTCGATCCCCGAGGCCAACGCGCTGGCGATCAGCGTCAGGGGCGTCGGCGCGATTCTGCACACCGGCGACTGGAAGCTCGACACCGACCCCGTCGAGGGCGCGCTGACCGATGAAAAAGCACTGAAAAAATTGGGTGAAACGGGCGTTCTGGCGCTCGTCGGCGACAGCACCAACGCCATGGTGCCGGGGCATTCCGGCTCGGAGCGCACGGTGCAGAAAAATCTCGTCGATCTCTTCGGCGAATTTAAAGACAAAATCGCCGTCACCTGCTTCGCCACCAACGTCGCGCGGCTTTCCAGCATCGATGCCGCGGCGAAGGCCAACGGACGGCAAGTGTGCCTCGTCGGCCGCTCGCTGTGGAAGACGGAGGAGGTCGCGCGGCAGAGCGGCTATTTGAAGGACACGCGCCCGTTCATCGACGAGGACGAGGCCGGATTGTTGAAGGACGACGAAATCGTCTATATCTGCACCGGCTCGCAGGGCGAGCCGCGCTCGGCGCTGGCGAAAATATCGGGCGAGGAGCATCCACGCGTGCGCTTGCGGCCCGACGACACGGTCATCTTTTCCTCGCGCGCCATTCCCGGCAACCAGCGGGCCATCGACCGCATGAAAAACCGCTTTTACGCCGCGGGCGTGAACGTCATCACCGACCGCGAGGCGCCGATACACGTCTCCGGCCATCCGTACCGCGAGGAGCTGAAGCAGCTTTACGCATGGACGAAACCGAAAATTTCCATCCCCGTCCACGGCGAGCAGATGCAGCTCGAAAAACACGCCGCGCTGGCGCGAGAATGCGGCGTGGAACAAGCCGTCATGCCCGCCAACGGGCAGGTGCTGGAAATCGCGGCGGAGGGCATCGCGTCTTATGTGGGCGAGGTGCAAAGCGGCATTCTCGCCGTCGAGGGCGGGCGCGTCGTCGCCGTCGACCACGAGGCGATTTTGACCCGCAAGCGCATGATGTTCAACGGCAGCGCCGTGGTGACGGTGGTGGTCGATGCAAACGGCAGGCTCGCCGCGCCGCCCAAAGTCACGGCGCTCGGCCTGCTCGATGAAAACAGCGACCTTGACGCGCAATACATCGCCGACGCGGTCAGGGAGATCAAAAACGCCGTCGCCAACGCGCCGAAGGAATTGCGCGCGGACGATGACGCGCTCTCCGAGATGATCCGCGTCACGGCGCGGCGGTTTTTCAACGCGCGCTTCGACCGCAAGCCGCAGACCCGCGTGCATCTGGTGAGGATCTGACATGATGAAGCTTTCGACGGTGTTTTTCATCTATTTGCCGCTATGGTGGCTGACGTTTTTCATGATTTTGCCCATCGGCGTCGAGCGCAACGCGGAAGACGGCAAAGGCTACGACGCGGGCGCTCCGGCAAAGGCGGATATCGGCAAAAAAATCCTCTGGAACACGGTTTTTTCCGGCGTTATCATGGCGGTGATCGTGACCGTCACCGATCTGCACATCGTCAACTGGAGCGCGTTGTTTAGCCAATGAAAAAGATCCTGTTCATCCTTGCCGCGCTGACTTTCGCGCAACCCGCCGCCGCCGCGCAGGATCGCAACGACCTTGGCATCACGCGGCAGGACTGTCAGGGCATCGTCGCTTACCACACGCCGCCGGGCGTCAATTACGTGCCGGGCGTGGATGCGGACGGCAATCCGGTCGTGCCCGCGGACATCAATCCGTCGCCCGTCACATTGCCCAGGACATACAGCTTCACGCTGAATGTGAACGCCGCGAACTATCTCGGCCTGACCGTGCCGCCGGGGACGCAGGGCCTGATGCCGGTCGGGCAGGTGACCGTCGACCAGAACGGCAACGCCACCTGGAACGGCCAGTCGATGTCCGGCGAGGCGCTGGCCCAGCTTCAGGCCTACTGCGCGGGGCAAATGCCGAAAACCGGCAAGGCCAAGGCGCGAAAGCCCGCAAAATAGACGGTTTTGGACGGCAAATTCCCCTTCATTCCCCCCAATTTCATTGACCGGAATCCGCCCTGTCTGTAAGCTGATCCATCATCAAAAAGGTTCGGTATTATGACAGAAGCAGCAGCCAAGAGCAACAAACCCCCCCGCACGGCCATTACCCCCACGCGCGAAGAGAATTTCCCCGAGTGGTATCAAAACGTCATCAAGGCCGCGGACATGGCGGAGAACGCGCCGGTGCGCGGCTGCATGATCGTCAAGCCCTATGGCTACGCGATGTGGGAAAACATCCAGCAGGGGCTCGACCGTCTCATCAAGGCCGAGGGCGTGGAAAACGCCTATTTCCCGTTGCTGATCCCCTTGAGCTATTTCGCCAAAGAGGCGGAGCATATCGACGGTTTCGCCAAGGAATGCGCCGTGGTCACGCACCATCGCCTTTCGATGAACGAGAAGAACGAGCTCGCGCCCGACAAAGACTCCGTTTTGGCCGAGCCGCTGGTCATCCGCCCGACGTCGGAGACGATCATCGGCGAATCCATGCACAACTGGGTGCAGTCCTACCGCGACCTGCCGCTTAAATTAAACCAGTGGTGCAACATCATGCGCTGGGAGATGCGCCCGCGGCTCTTTTTGCGCACGGCGGAGTTTCTCTGGCAGGAAGGTCACAACGCCTTCGCCACCGCCGAGGAGGCGGACAAGGACGCGCGGCAGATGCTCGGCGTCTATCAGGACATGTTCGAGAACTATCTCGCCATTCCCGCCATTCCCGGCGCGAAAACGCCGGAAGAGCGTTTCCCCGGCGCGGTCGAGACGTATACGCTCGAAGCCTTCATGCAGGACGGCAAGGCTTTGCAGGGGTGCACCTCGCACTTCCTCGGACAGACCTTCGCCAAATCCTGCGACATCAAATATCTCAGCCAGGACGGCACGCAAAAGCTGGCCTGGACGACGTCGTGGGGCTTCACCTCGCGCACCGTCGGCGCGGCGATCATGGTGCACGCGGACGACGACGGCATGGTCATGCCGCCGAAACTCGCGCCCTATCAGGTCGCCATTCTGCCCATCGTCCGCGACGACGCGGACACGGGCAAAATTCTCGCCTTCTGCGACGACCTGCAAAGAAAACTGGCGGCCAATGGCGTGACGGCGCGGACGGACAAGACCGAAGCCCGCTCGTCGGACAAAATGTGGACGGCGATCAAAAAGGGCGTGCCGGTGCGCGTCGAGGTCGGCGCGCGCGAAATCGCCGAAGGGAAACTCACTTTCACCCGCCGCGACCTCGGCAAGGACGGCAAGAAGACGGCGACGGTGGATGAATTCCTCTCTTCCGTCGGCGGCGTGCTGGAACAGATGCACAAAGACATGCTGGAGCGCGCGCGGGCGAAGATGAAAGCCATGGTCACGGATATCGCGTCTTTGAAGGAGATGCGCGACTTCTTCGCGGCGGAAAAAACCGGCGGCGTGCGGCTTGATTACAGCCTGATCAAAGGTTCCGAAGAATTCGAAGCCATCAAGAAGGAATTCTCCGTCACTTCGCGCTGCCTGCCGTTCTCTGATAAGGGGCAAAAGGTCATCGTGGCGAAGGCGTATTAGAAAGCGGGTTGAATGTCCTTTGCGTTTGAAAGAATGGTGGCGGGAAGATACCTGCGCTCGAAACGGCGCGAGGGGTTCATTTCCGTCATCGCGGGATTCTCTTTTCTGGGGATTTTGCTCGGCGTCGCGACGCTGATCATCGTCATGGCGGTGATGAACGGCTTCCGCGTGGAGCTGATCGGGCGCATCCTCGGCCTGAACGGCCACATCAACGTCTATTCGCGCGTCGGGCCGCTTTATCCTTATGAGCCGCTCATTCAAAAAATCAAAAAAATCCCCGGCGTGACGAGCGCGACGCCCTCGATCGAGGGCCAGGCGCTGCTGACGGCCAACGGCATGGCGGGCGGCGTGGTCATCCGCGGCATCACGCGGCGCGATTTCTTCAAAAAACCCATCCTCTCGACCTCCATCCTGCGCAAGATGCCGGATGACAAAGGCTTTGGCGGAGATGAAGTGGCGATCGGCAAAAATCTGGCGGAGCGATTTCATATCGACGTCGGCGACCGGCTGGTGCTGATCGCGCCCAAGGGCAAGACGACGCCCTTCGGCACCGTTCCGCGAGACGAGAGCTTCATCGTCGGCTCGGTGTTCGATGTGGGCATGTATGAATACAACAGCGGCTTCGTCTTCATGCCGCTGAAAGCCGCGCAGCGCTTCCTCGGCATGGGGGGCGCGGTCAGCGCGATCGAGATCATGACGCCCGATCCGTCGCACTTCGGCGGGACGGAGGACGCGATCCGCGCCGCGCTCTCGGCCGATTATGCCGTCGCCGACTGGCGCGACAACAACGCCGGTTTTTACAACGCGCTCGAGGTCGAGAGCAACGTGATGTTCCTGATCTTGACGCTGATCATCATCGTTGCCGCCTTCAACATCATCTCCAGCCTCATCATGCTGGTGAAGGACAAGGGCGCGGACATCGCCATTCTGCGCACCATGGGCGCGACGCGGGGGATGATCGTGCGCATCTTCCTTTACACCGGCTCGGCGATCGGCATCGGCGGAACGGCTGCGGGGGCGTTGATCGGCGTGGTCTTTTGCCATCATATCGAGCAGATCCGCGAATGGCTGCAAAATCTCCTGCACCGCAACCTCTTCAACGCCGAGGTTTATTACCTCACCAAGCTGCCCGCGAAGATGAACCCGCACCAGACGGAGCTGATCATCGCGCTGTCGCTCGCGCTTTCGTTCCTCGCGACGATCTACCCCGCGTGGCGCGCGGCAAGGCTCGACCCGGTGGAGGCCCTGAGACGTGAATGAAGTCCTGCAATTAAAAGGCATCCGCCGTAGCTTCGAGCAGGGCGGAAAGACGCTGGAAGTGCTGCGCGGCGTGAACTTGTCGATCAGCCGCGGCGAGATCGCGGCGCTGCTCGGCCCGAGCGGCTGCGGCAAGACGACGCTGTTGCAAATCGCGGGCCTGCTCGAAAACCCGACCAGCGGCGAGATCTTCATCAACGGCAAAAAGGTCAAAAGCGACGCCGACAGGCAGCGCACGGATTTTCGCCGCACCGAGATCGGCTTCGTCTATCAGTCGCACCATCTGCTGCCGGATTTCACGGCGCTGGAAAACCTCCTCCTGCCGCAATATATCGCGGGCGTCGGCAAAAAGGAGGCCGCGCACCGCGCCTCGAAGCTGCTGGAAAGCGTCGGCCTCGCGGCGCGCGCCGAGCATTATCCCGCGGAAATGTCCGGCGGCGAGCAGCAACGCGTCGCCATCGCACGCGCGCTCGTCAACCGTCCCGCCTTGCTGCTGGCCGACGAGCCGACCGGCAACCTCGATCCGCAAACGGCGGAAGACGTGTTTCAGGTGCTGGTGCAGACCATCCGCAGCCTCAGGATCGGCGCGCTCGTCGTGACGCACAACGAAAGCCTCGCCGCGCGGATGGACCGCGTGCTGCGGCTTGAAAACGGAACGGTTTGAAAATGGCCGTAGCAAGCGACAAAAGACCGCAATTCGTCCACCTGCACGTCCATTCCGCCTATTCGCTCGCCGAAGGCGCGATCAAACTCAAAAAACTCGCCGAGCTGTGCAAGAAGCTGGAGATGCCCGCCGTCGCGGTGACGGATAGCGGCAATTTGTTCGGCGCGTTGCAGTTTTCCGTCATCTCCGCCAAGGAAGGCATCCAGCCGATCATCGGCTGCCAGATTTTCGTCGAAAAACCGGAGCAGCTAGGGCAGGCCAACAGAAAAACCGAAACGCCCGACCAGATCGTCCTGCTCGCGCAAACGCAGGAAGGCTATAAAAACCTCATCCGGCTTTCCAGCAAGGCCTATCTGACGCCGCTGGAACACGCCGACAAGCCCGCCGTCGCGTGGGATGATCTCAAGACGCATGCGAACGGCCTGATCTGCCTCACCGGCGGCGCGAAAGGCGCGGTCGGGCGGTTGCTGGCGTTGCATCAGGCGGAAGCGGCGGAAAAACAGCTTTTGTGGCTGAAAGGCGCGTATGGCGACCGGCTCTATGTCGAGTTGCAGCGCCACGGCGTTGCGGAAGAAGTGGCGATCGAGGACGGCCTGCTCGATCTGGCGTATAAACACGATATCCCCATCGTCGCGACCAACGACTGCTTCTTCCCCGATCCCGGCATGTACGAGGCGCACGACGCTTTCCTCTGCATCGCCGAGGGCGCCTACGTGCAGGACATGGCGCGCCGCCGCGTGACGCCGGAGCATTATTTCAAGTCTCCGCAACAGATGGCGGAACTGTTCAAGGATTTGCCCGAAGCGGTCGAGAACACCGTCGTCATCGCCGAGCGCTGCGGATTTTTGCTGCGCGAAATCAAGCCGCTGTTGCCGCGCTTCGACGCGGGCAACGGCAAAACCGAGGAAGAGGAAGTCACCGACCGCGCGCGCAAAGGGCTTGAGTGGAGGCTCGAAAATTACGTCTTCAAGCCCGGCTGGGACGACAAAAAGAAGGCCGAAACGCGCAAGCGTTATCATGAACGGCTGGAATTCGAGCTCGGCATCGTCAACAAGATGGGCTTCGGCGGATACTTTTTGATTTGTTCGGATTTCATCCAGTGGGCGAAAGACCACGACATTCCCGTGGGCCCGGGGCGCGGCTCGGGCGCGGCGTCTGTCGCCTCGTGGGCCTTGCGCATCACCGACCTTGACCCGCTGGAAATGAACCTGCTGTTCGAGCGGATGCTCAACCCCGAGCGCGTTTCCATGCCCGATTTCGACATCGACTTCTGTCAGGAGCGGCGCGGCGAGGTGATCAATTACGTGCGCGACCGCTACGGGCACGACAGCGTCGCGCAGATCGTGACGTTCGGAAAGCTGCAGGCGCGCGCGGTGGTGCGCGACGTCGGGCGCGTGCTGCAAATGCCTTACGGCCAGGTGGACAAGATCGCCAAGCTGATCCCGCAAAACCCGACGCACCCGATCAGCCTCGAGCAGGCGCTGGAGAGCGAGCAGCTTCTGCGCGACGCGCGCGACGCCGACGAACAGGTGAAGAAATTGCTGGATACGGCGGTGCAGCTCGAAGGGCTCTACCGCCACGCCTCGACCCACGCGGCGGGCATCGTCATCGGCGACAGGCCGCTGCAGGAGCTTGTCGCGCTCTACCGCGATCCGCATTCCGACATTCCGGCGACGCAATTCAACATGAAGGACGTCGAACCGGCGGGGCTGGTCAAGTTCGACTTCCTCGGCCTCAAGACGCTGACCGTCATCAAGGACGCCATCCGCCTCATCAAGCAAACGACGGGCGCGGAGCTGGATCCGCTCAAGTTTCCGCTCGACGACGAAAAAACCTACAAGATGCTGGCGAAAGGCGATTGCGCGGCGGTGTTCCAGCTCGAAAGCGCCGGCATGCGCGATCTCTGCCGCCAGATGAACGTGCGCAACTTCGAGGAAATCGTCGCTATCGTCGCGCTGTTCCGCCCGGGGCCGATGGAGAACATCCCGCTTTACATCGAAAACCTGAAAGACCAGAGCAAAATCACCTACATGCACCCGCTGCTCGAGCCGGTGCTCAAAGACACCTACGGCGTGATGATCTATCAGGAGCAGGTGATGCAGGCGGCGCAGGTTCTGGCGGGCTATTCGCTCGGCGGCGCGGATTTGCTGCGCCGCGCGATGGGCAAGAAGATCAAGGCGGAGATGGACGCGCAGCGCGAAATCTTCATCAAAGGCTGCAAGAAGGCGAACGACATCGGCGAGAAGCTCGCGGGCGAGATTTTCGACACCATCGCCAAGTTCGCGGACTACGGCTTCAACAAGGCGCACTCGGCGGCCTACGGCTACGTCGCGTTTCAGACGGCGTATCTCAAGGCGCATTATCCGGTCGAGTTCATGGCCGCCAACATGACGCAGGACATGAGCAACACCGACAAGCTCGCCGTCACAAGGCAGGAACTGCAAAAGATGAAGATCCGCCTCCTGCCGCCGGACATCAACAAATCCATTCCGCGGTTTTCGGTCGAGAAGATGCCGGACGGACAAGATGAAAAATCGCCGCGGAGCGGCAAGGCGATCAGATATGCGCTCGCTGCCTTGAAGGGCGTCGGCGAGGAGGCGATGAAGGTCGTCGTCGCGGAGCGCGACAGGAACGGTCCCTTCAGGGATTTGCATGATTTCGCGCGGCGGCTCGACGCGCGCACCATCAACAAGCGCCAGATGGAATCGCTCGCGCAGGCCGGGGCGTTCGACGCGTTCAACCCCAACCGCGCGGCGGTGCTGGCGGCAAGCGAGATTTTGCTGAAATACGCCGCCGCGGCGGCGGAGGAAAAAAACAGCGGTCAGGAAAGCCTGTTCGGCGGCGCGGAACAATCGCTGCCGGCGCCGCCCTTGCCGCAGGCGGTCAAATGGGAGCCGCTGGAGCTTTTGCGTCATGAATTCGACGCGGTGGGTTTTTATCTCTCCGCGCACCCGCTTGACAACATGACCTCGCAGCTCGAGCGGCTACGCGTCGTGCCGTCGTCGGAAGTGAAGGCGGCGTTGCAGTCGAGCGCGTCGAGCCGCCTGCGCATGGCGGGCATCGTCGTGCGCAAGCAGGAGCGCACCTCGCAAAAAGGCAACCGTTTCGCCTTCGTGCAGATCTCGGACGCGCAGGGCGTTTATGAAGTGATGGTGTTCTCGGAGCTTCTCGGGCAGGCGCGGGAATTGCTGGCCGCGGGCAACGCCGTTTTGCTCTCCGTCGACGTGGACAAAAAGAACGACGACGAGCTGCGCTTCCTCGCGCAAAGCGTCGAGCCGCTGGAGCAGGCGGTGCAGGACGTCACCAGCCGCATGGACATCCGCATTTCGAAGGGCGACGCGGCGACGGTCGGGAACATAAAATCCATTTTGCGGCAGGGCGGGCGCGGCAGGATGAAAGTCTCCCTGATCGTCGATACGGGCGCGCGCGAGGCGGAGATCGAGCTGCCCGGCGGCTGGCAAATGACCGAAGGCATGCCGAAAAGCCTCCGCGCCATTGCTGGCGTCGCCGATGTGCGGGAAATTTAGGAGGCGAACATGGCGGCGCAATCGCAATCCAACTGCGGCGTGACGGCTGAAGATTACGCGAAGCGCCGCGCCGGGTTTCCGGAGGGTTTTTTCGCGCGTCTTGAGGCGCTCGGCCTGTTCGCGGAGAAAAAGCGCGTGCCCGATATCGGCGCCGGTGCGCTGGCAGGGAATTTCAAGGAAGAGGAAATGCAAATCCCGCACGCGGTATGGGCCGAAGCCCGGCGGAGGAGGGCGGCATGACGAAAAAGAAAAAAGACATTGACTATAAAACCTATCTGCAACTGCCCGCTTTGCTCGCGGCGCAAAAGCCGATCAGCGCGGCGCATGACGAGATGCTGTTCGTCATCGTGCACCAGACCTATGAACTGTGGTTCAAGCAGGTGCTGTTCGAAGTGGCGCGCGTGCAAAAGATTTTCGCCCGCAGGACGCTCGCGGATGCCGATTTGCGCATTGTATCCGAGGCGCTGGCGCGGGTCGACGCGGTTTTGAAGCATCTCGTGCGGCAGGTGGATTTGCTCGAAACGATGACGCCGCTGGATTTTCTCGATTTCCGCCACGTGTTCCGCTCGGCCTCCGGTTTTCAGAGCATGCAGTTCCGCGCGCTGGAGATCAGCCTTGGCCTTCGCGCGGAAGACCGCGTGTCCTACGACGGCAGGGCTTACGCGTCCTATCTTTCCGAAGAAGACCGGAAGACGGTCAGCAAGCTCGAAAAGGGAGAAACGCTGTTCGAACAGGTGGACAAATGGCTCGCCCGCACGCCGTTCGTCAGCATGGGCAAATTCGATTTCTGGAAGGCCTACGGCAGGGCCGTCGCGGAGATGCTGGACGCCGACCGCAAAACCGCCGCCGCGGACAAAACGCTGAGCAAGGCCGCGCGCGACATGGCGCTGGCGCGTCTCGACAACATGCAAAAGCAGTTCGATGCGCTGTTCGACGGCAAGACTCACAAGCAATCCGCGTGGCGGCTTTCGCATGAGGCGGTGAAAGCGGCGCTGTTCATCATGCTCTACCGCGACCAACCGGTCTTGCAGGCGCCGTTCAAAATCCTGAGCGCGCTGATGGACATCGACGAGACCATGACGCTCTGGCGCTTCCGCCACGCGCAGATGGTGCAGCGGATGCTGGGCATGAAAATGGGTAGCGGCGGCTCGTCGGGGCATGATTACCTGGTCGAAACGACGCAGAAAAACCGCATCTTCAAGGATTTTTTCGCGCTTTCGACCTTCATGATCCCGCGCTCTGGTTTGCCGCAACTGCCGCCGGACGTGCAAAAGAAAATGGGATTTCGTTATGATGGCGGAGAATGAGCCGAACGCCGTCTTCCGGCTCGACGAACGCTGCGCGCTGAAAGTTTCCGGCGCGGACGCTGAATCTTTTTTGCAAAACATCGTCACGCAGGATGTCGCGGAATTTAAAGACGGCGAGCTGCGCTACGGCTGCCTGCTGACGCCGCAGGGGCGTTTTTTGCACGATTTCTTCATCTTCAGGGACGGCGGCGATTTTTATCTTGAGGCCGAGGCCGCGCGCAAGGACGATTTGATCCGCCGCCTCAAGATGTTCAAACTCCGCGCCAAAGTCGATATCGCGGAAACGGATATCAAGGTTTATGCGGGCGCGGCGATCGCGGACGCAAAACGCAGCTTCGCCGATCCGCGCCTGCCGGAACTTGGATATCGCTCTTATCTTGAAAAAGAAATGGCGGCCTTGCCGTCGGCGGGCTATCGCGACAGGCGCATCGCGTGCGGCGTGGCGGAGGGCGGACTGGAAATAAAGCCCGAAGGCGACACGCTCGCGGACGTCAATCTCGACCGGCTGAACGCCGTCTCGTGGAAAAAAGGCTGCTTCGTCGGGCAGGAGGTCACGGCGCGGATGAAAAACCGGGGGTTGGTCAAAAAACGCCTCGCCGCCGTCTCGGGCAAAAACCTTGCGGCGGGTGCGGCGCTGACCCAAAACGAGCATGCCGTCGGCGAGATCCGCGCGGTTTCCTCGGAACGTGGACGCGGGCTGGCTGTGCTGAAGCTTGCCGCAGTGGCGGAAACAGCCCCTATTTTGCAGGCGGACGGCGGCATAATCGCTGTGCGCTTTCCAATATGGCTTAAAATGGAAAATCCATAAAAACAATCTGCATGGAAATTTTTACCATTTATAGATATGATTGACCCCTAGGGTTGGAGAGAACAGCGGATATGAGCAAAAAAGAGAAAAACGACCAGCAGGCCGATCAGAACAAAAACGCCGACAAGGACGCGATCGACAGGTTGCCGCTTGCCAATATTCCGCTCGCCAGCAGCGCGCTCAAGGGCGCCAAGCTCATCAAGAACGCGCGGATGGAAACGTCGGTCGAAATTCACAGCGACCCGCTCTCGGGCAGCCTGCAGGTTTCGCCCGATGCGGTGAAGGACTTCATGAAAACCTCGGCGCGCGACCAGGCGATCATCAACAGCCTCGCCGGATTGCACAGCTTCGACGTCTATTCGCTCCGCTCGAGCCTCAAGAAGCTCGGCGTCGAGGTCGAGAATACGGACGCGCTCGAACTCTCCGACGACATGAAGGAAGGCCTTTCGATCTACAGCATGGAATTCATCCAGCCGCTGGTGGAGAAGATCTTCGGCCAGGGCTATGAAGGCGTGCACAGCGTCGAAGGCCTGCAGAAAATCTTCAAGGACCCCGACATCGCCAAGGCGCGGCAGAACCTCAAGATCATGGCTGAGAAAACGGGCATTCCGCTGGCGGAGATCCCGACTTTTCTGGAGGAATACAGCGACGTATTCTTGTCCGTCGCCTATTACCGCTATGGTTTCGAGAGCGTCGTTCCGGATGTCGACCGTTTTCTCTTCTGGGTGCAGGACTTGCGCGCGCGCCGCGACACCTCCGCATCGCCCAAGGCCGCGACGCAATGCAAGGAAGTGGAAGAGATGATCCGCTTTCTCTCGAACTCCATCCGCGAGCGTCTGGCGCAGTTTCAGTATGTTTTCGAGACCTTCTGGAAGGACATCAACGTCGCCACCTTCCACCAGATGCGCCAGCAGATCGAGGAAAACCACGCCAGCATGGGCTCCGTCCTGTGCGGGCTGATCGTCAAGATGCATTTGTGGAAGAAAGAGTTCCCCGACAACAACGTCGGCGGCCCTTCGACGCGCCTCAAGTTCGTGATGACGGAGCTTGAGCCCGGCCTCGATAAGTTGAAGGCGCTCGAGATCGAAGCCCGCAAACGCCTCGGCATGAAGCCGGTAACTATCTGAAAATAAACGATATTTCAAGCGCGTTAAGCCATTGTATACGGATCCCGTGTTATCCTGAAACTCAGGTTCAACAATCAGGGAGTTCATACATGAGCCGCCAACTGAGACCGGACTACAAAATCGAAAAAAGAGACCGCGTTCATGCCGCCGTCTTTCATCTCTCCGACGAGCGCCGCAAAGGCTACGACGAAATGGCCGCGCCCGACGGTAAGATCCGCCACAAGGAGCATATCGATCCGACCGCTGTTTTCGACGAAGAGGCGCTGGTCGCGCGCATCAAGATGATCGAAGGCGGCGGGCAGAGCGCCGCTTTGGAAAAAGCCGCTCTCTACGCGCTGCAACGCGCCAGCCATATGGGGCTGAAGAGAGACTGAAGTTTTGCAAGCATAAAAACGGCTCCCGCTTTTGCAGGCGGGGGCTGTTTTTTTTTTAAGACGGCGCCGCGACGCTCACATCGCCCTGAATGTTTTAAAGGCCTGTATGCCGAGCATTTGCTGGAGTTTGTCGCGGAAGGTGCCGGCATTGAGCGGCTTGAGGATGAAATTGTCGACGCCGGCTTCCTTGGCGGCGAGCACGTCCTGCACGCCGCACTGTTCGGCGACCATCATGAAGCGGACGTTGTTTCCGGTGGCGCGCACTTCCTTGAGAAAATCCATGCCGCTCATCGATTCGATGTTCCACTCCGAGATCACCAGTTCATAGGGCGTTTCGTTGAGCTTTTTCAAGGCGACGGCGCCGTCGCATTCCTTGTCGATGTTGCTGAGCCCGAGCTGATTGAGCAGGTCCTTGACCACGGGAACGGTCGACTGGTAATTGCCGACGACGAGAATGCTGATGTTTCTATCCATTTAACCCCCGTTTTTTGCAGGCATTATTCTTTGCATGCCATAGTAACCATTTTAGCTAAAAGTGATGTAAGGGGCGTAAATCTTTAAGAAAAACCGTCTAAAATTTTATTAAATGTCCTTGTATTTAAAGGGGATTATCAAACTGTTTTTTGATTTGGATCAATAATTTGGCGATATCGCGCATAAAAAAAACAGCCCTTGCCGATCATGCGCAGGGCTGTTTTTTTATCCGTTCGCCCGGGCTATTTCTACAGTGCCGCCTTCGGCTTTTCCGTCAGGGCAGCCTGCGCTGCGGCCAGCCTTGCGATCGGCACGCGGTAGGGCGAGCAGGAAACGTAATCCAGCCCGACGGAATTGAAGAACGCGATGGAAGCGGGGTCTCCGCCGTGCTCGCCGCAGATGCCGAGCTTGAGTTTGTCGCGCGTCGCGCGGCCGCGTTCGGATGCGATCTTGACCATTTCGCCCACGCCTTCGACGTCGATCGAAGCGAATGGGTCGGCGGGCAGAACGCCTTGCTTCTGGTAGTCGGGCAAAAAGCTCCCCGCGTCGTCGCGGCTGATGCCGAAGGTGGTTTGCGTGAGATCATTGGTGCCGAAGCTGAAGAATTCCGCGGTTTGGGCGATCTCTCCGGCGCGGAGCGCGGCGCGCGGCAGCTCGATCATCGTGCCGGTCATATAATCCGTCGCGCCCAGGGTTTTCGCGGTTTTGTCGATCATCTCTTTCAAAATGTCGAGTTCCTTTTTGGTGGCGATCAGCGGCACCATGATCTCGAGGCCGACGGCCTCGCCGGTTTCTTTCTTGACGCCAAGCGCGGCTTCGAAAATCGCCCGCACCTGCATCTCGTAGATCTCAGGGTAAGTGATGCCAAGGCGGCAGCCGCGCAGGCCGAGCATCGGGTTCGATTCGTGCAGGCGGGCGATGCGCTGACGCACGCGGCTTGAGGGGATGGAGAGCGCGGCGGCAAGCTGTTCGATCTCCGCGTCTTCCTGCGGCAAAAATTCATGCAGCGGCGGATCGAGCAGGCGGATGGTGACCGGCAGGCCCTTCATGATTTTGAAGAGGCTGATGAAGTCGTCCTTCTGGAACGGCTCGATCTTGGCGAGCGCGGCGCGGCGCTCCTCGGTCGTTTCGGCCAAAATCATCTGGCGCACATAGAGAATGCGCGACGGATCGAAGAACATATGCTCGGTGCGGCAGAGGCCGATCCCTTCCGCGCCGAATTTCCGCGCCGTGGCGGCGTCGAGCGGCGTTTCGGCGTTGGCGCGGATTTTCAAACGACGCGCCGCATCCGCCCAGCCCATCAGCGTGCCGAAGTGGCCGGTCATCGCGGGCTGGATCATTTTCATTTCGCCGAGCAGCACTTCGCCGGTCGCGCCGTCGAGCGTCAGCGTGTCGCCGGTTTTCAAAACCTTTCCGTGGACGGTGATGGTCTGCGATTTATAGTCGATGAGGATTTCACCCGCGCCCGCGACGCAAGGCTTGCCCATGCCGCGCGCGACGACGGCGGCGTGGCTGGTCATGCCGCCGCGCGCCGTCAGGATGCCCTGCGCCGCGTGCATGCCGTGGATGTCTTCGGGGCTGGTTTCGGTGCGGCAGAGGATGACTTTCTTGCCTTCTCCGGCGAGGGATTCCGCGTCGTCCGCGTCGAGCACGATGATGCCCATCGCCGCGCCGGGCGAGGCGGGCAGGCCGCGCGTCAGCACGGTTTTCTCCGCCTTCGGGTCGATGGTCGGGTGCAAAAGCTGGTCGAGCGATTGCGGCGGAATGCGCAAGACCGCTTCATCCTTGTCAATCAATCCTTCTTCCACCATCTCCACCGCGGCGCGGAGCGCGGCGGCGGCGGTGCGCTTGCCGGCGCGGGTTTGCAACATGTAGAGCTTTTTGTTCTGGATGGTGAACTCGATGTCCTGCATGTCCTTGTAGTGTTTTTCGAGTTTCTCGCGGATGGCGAGAAGCTCTTGATAGGTCTCCGGCATGTCTTTTTGCATCTGCGAAATAGGCAGCGGCGTGCGGATACCCGCGACGACGTCTTCGCCCTGCGCGTTGACGAGATATTCGCCGTAGAAGGCGTTTTCTCCGGTGGAGGGGTCGCGGGTGAAGGCGACGCCGGTGGCGCAATCGTCGCCCATGTTGCCGAACACCACGGCCTGCACGTTGACGGCGGTGCCCCAGCTTTCGGGGATGTCGTTGAGCTTTCGGTAGGTGACGGCGCGCGGCGTCATCCACGATTTGAACACCGCGCCGATCGCGCCCCAGAGCTGCGCCTGCGGATCCTGCGGGAAGGGCTGGCCGGTTTCGCGTTTCACGATGTCTTTGTACGCGGCGACGAGTTCGCGCCAGCCGCCGGCGTCGACGTCGGTATCGACTTTAAGGCCGTTGCGGCGCTTGTAGGTGTCGAGCGCGTCCTCGAAATGATCATGCGCGACGTTGAGCACCACGTCGGAATACATCTGGATGAGGCGGCG
Organism: Pseudomonadota bacterium; assembly: GCA_021845905.1. Taxonomy (GTDB): domain Bacteria; phylum Pseudomonadota; class Alphaproteobacteria; order Micavibrionales; family UBA2020; genus PALSA-926. The sequence goes on along the minus strand of JAJZVA010000010.1, from coordinate 4,043 downwards.
GTAGCAATCCCATGCAAATCGCGCATCGCCGAGAGATTTCACCGTCTCGTCATTGAGGCCAATGTTCAAAATCGTGTCCATCATGCCCGGCATCGAGGCGCGCGCGCCCGAGCGCACCGACAGCAACAGCGGATTTTTCGCGTCTCCGAATACGCATCCGGTTTCTTTTTGGACTTGAGCCAAACCGCCCGCGACCTGATCTTCCAGACCCGCGGGATAGCTGTTGCCGTTTTGATAGAAGTGCGTGCAGACTTCCGTCGAGAGCGTGAAGCCCGGAGGAACAGGCAGGCCGATGCGGCTCATTTCGGCGAGGTTGGCGCCCTTGCCGCCGAGCAGGTTCTTCTGGCTGGCCGCGCCGTCGCACAGCTCCTTCCCGAAGCTGTAAACCCACTTTTCGGTTGCATTTTCGCTTCCTGCGGCAGGCTTTACCTTCAGATTGGCGGTCATCGGCGCTCTCCATTATGTGTATTGTGCAATGCGCAATGATCCTATAATATTTACCCACTGTAATCAATCCGGAACACCGAGGACGCAATGACCAATACGCAGGCAGCAGAGAAAGAAAATATGGAAGATAACGACATGGTGGCGATGGATGAACTGGTGGCCTTGTGCAAACGCCGCGGGTTCATTTTCCCGGCGTCGGAAATCTATGGCGGGATCAACGGCTTCTGGGATTTCGGTCCGCTCGGCATTGCGCTCAAAAACAACCTGCGGGACAGGTGGTGGCGCGACATGGTGCTCTGCCCGCCGATCGGGCCGGACGGCGATCCGTTGCAAATCGTCGGCGTCGATACGGCGATTATCCAGAACCCGAATGCGTGGGTCGCGTCCGGCCACGTCGCGGGTTTCAATGATCCGATGGTGGATTGCAAGGAGACGAAGCTCAGATACCGCCAGGATCAACTTATCGCGGTGGTCGATGAACGCAACGACCAGATCTTCGCTTTCTACGCCGACGCGTTGAAGGAAAAACCCGCGCTGAAGAAGCTGAAAAAGATGGCGGGCACGGACGAACTTGAAAAACTCAAAACCGTTTCATTCATGGAGATTACGCCTGCTGATTACGCGAAAGTCGTCGGCCCCGATACGGATAAAAAAGGCACGCTCACCGAGCCGAAACAATTCAACCTGATGTTCAAGACCTACGTCGGCGCGACGGCAACGGAGGACGACAAGGCCTACTTGCGTCCCGAAACCGCGCAGGGCATCTTCCTCAGCTACAAAAACGTCGTCGACAACATGCGCGTGCGCGTGCCGTTCGGCATCGCGCAGGTCGGCAAGGCCTTCCGCAACGAAGTGACGCCGCGCAACTTCATCTTCCGCTCGCGCGAGTTCGAGCAGATGGAGATGGAATGGTTCTGCCACGCGGACGACGTGAAGAAGTGGCTCGATTTCTGGAAGGAGCAGCGCGTCAGCTGGTGGAAATCCGTCGGCGTCGAGTCCGGCAACCTGATCTTCCGCCAGCACGATCAGGACGAGCTCAGCCACTACGCGAAGGCGGGGCTCGGCACGGTCGATATCGAATATAAATTCCCCTTCACCGCGCCGGGCTACGGCGAGCTGGAAGGCATCGCCCACCGCTGCGACTTCGACTTGACGGCGCACCAGACGCACTCCAAAACCAAGCTGGAATATTTCGACGATTCAGTCCAGCCGCCGCGCCGCTTCATGCCGCACGTCATCGAGCCCGCGGCCGGCTTGACGCGCGGCGTCCTCGTGCTGCTGGCGGAGGCTTACACCGCCGATCCTTTGCGCCCCAGCAAGATGTACATGAAGTTCAAGCCCAGCATGGCGCCGGTCAAGGCCGCCGTCTTGCCTCTGGTCAACAAGGACGGCCTGCCGGAGATCGCGCAGAAGCTTTATTACGGGATGCGCGCCGCGTTCGTCACCGAATACGACACCAAGGGCAACATCGGCAAAAGATATGCAAGGCACGACGAGATCGGCACGCCGTTCTGCGTCACCGTCGACACCGACACGCCGAACGACCACGCAGCGACCATCCGCCACCGCGACACGATGAAGCAGGAGCGCGTCGCCCTCGACAAGATAACGGAATTCGTAAGCAAAGCCCTGAAGGAGTAAGCAGATGAAAAAACCCCTTGTCGCCGTGATGATCGTTTGCGCCGCGCTCTCGCTTGCGGCTTGCGCGCAATCGCAAAGCCGCGACGTTTACAACCAGAGCGAGGTCGGCAAGCAGACCGATGTCGAACTCGGCAGGATCATCGGCGTGCGGCAGGTGAAAATAGAGGCGAAAGACAGCGGCGTCGGCACGCTCGGCGGCGCGGCGGCGGGCGGCGTCGCCGGATCGGCCGTCGGCGGCGGCAAGGGCGCGATCCTGACCGCCATCGCGGGCGCGATCGCCGGCGGCATCGCGGGCGACGCGGCGGAACATGCCTTGCGCAACAAAATCGGCATCGAATACATCATCCGCAAGGAGGACGGCGAGACCGTCTCCATCGTCCAGAACATCGACAAAAACGAAAAGCCGCTCGGCGTCGGCCAGCGCGTGATGATCCAGACCGACGGTTCCTATCAGCGCGCCGAAGGCAGAAGCACGTCGCAATATCAGCGGGTTTTGCCGCTGGATACGAAATGAGGAGAAAACACATGAAGACACTCACCGAACAATTCAATACCGCGACCGTCAAAAAAGGCGAGATCTTCGCCATCGAACTGCCATCCAACCCGACGACCGGCCACTGGTGGGATGTGCAACTGAAAGCGGGCAAGGCGGTGCTGACGCGCAGGGATTACAAATCCGACAGCGACGATCCGCGCGAGATCGGCGGAGGCGGCAAGGAAGTTTTTTTATTCAAGGCCAAGGAAACCGGAACGATCGAGATCGAAGCCGTCTACCGCCGTCCGTGGGATCCGTCCTCCGACGGCAAGCCGCTGAAGTTCGGCGTGACGGTGCGTTAGAGAATAGCGGCCACTTGCATGGCGACTCTCCCTATGGAGGAGCGGAAAAATCCATGAAATAGGTTTCGTCATCGATCTTCGAGAACGTCACATCTGTGCGTCCATATCTAAGAAGATCTTGAATCGTGACTTTTTGCCCGCTTGCAAGACCGAGGCGGCTCCTGAAATATAAACCAAGAAAGCTATTGTTTTGCGGTGTATGAATGGCTTTTCCAAGGTTTGGATCAATAGAACTGTTCTGTGCAGTGTGACAAATCAGCTCTTTTCCGTCATCGGTTAATACAAGAAAGTGGAAAGCTTTTTCGGGAAAGAAACCTTTGCGGATAATGTCGGCGGGAATTTTGATATAGGCTTGGTTTGGTTCGCGGCCTTTCCGTTGCCCCCAATTAAGACCCGATGCTCCAGAGGGAAGTTGCCCATTTCTGCCTAAAAAGCTAATGGTGACTTTATCCGCATAGGAGGTGATCTCTGGTTTCTCGCCTCCCCCTGATCTGGAAGCCTTTTCGATTTGTGGAACGACGAGCAGGTTTTCAACCCGATAGTCTTCCAAATCCACACTGTCAGGAAGGATCTCTTCGAAATAACGCTTTCCATCTTCCGCCGAAATAGGAGAAAGAATTTCACGTTGTCGTCCAATAAAAGCCGTTTGGGTATAGTTTGCGGATCCGGAAAACCCCTCTATGGGGACATCGTCTTTATACCAGGCGTAGGTCTTTGAATGGACAGGTGCATTGTGAACGACGTATCTTGTATCTATATTGGGGTTTTCCTCGGCAAGGCGGAGAAAGCCATCCCTCTCGGATTTTTGTATTCCTCCGCGGGAACCCATACCCATGATCAGCTTGATGTGGACGGAATCCCTTCCCGCTTTCTTCAAAGCCTCCAGATGGTATGACGCCATGGTTGGAGACGCAAATCCGGAAACAGCATATAAAAGATTTGCACCCGACTCCATACACGGGTGCAACAATGTTTTTTCGAAAAGAGATTCTTTTAGGGGCTGTCCTAGATAACGGAGGTTATTTAGGATGGTCGAATGTCAGTAAGACGTTGTAGAATCGATAAAAAGACGCAGTTTAGGCTGGCGGAATTATTCGTGGCGGAAGTGACCGCCCGAA
>JAJZVA010000003.1:75168-262299 GCA_021845905.1 Pseudomonadota bacterium | reverse complement strand
ATACCCTCTATCTTTTTCCATTGCTTATCAGACACTTCATAGCGCTTCACCATCAAAACCTCCCTCGGTTAAGGTCAGTGAATCACATCCAATGTTCTATTGGAATCCTATATGTCGATTGGTCCTAAAGCCCTCCACATAAAATCCCAGAAGCTTGATTCTTTCTTTTTCGTGACGAAATGTTGTTTCAAACAGCCTTATACGTCCGTGGTAATGCTTGACCGTGTTCGCAAAGCTTGCAATCTCATCACGCACACTTTTTATTCTATTATTCAAAAGACGAATCTTACTGTTCTGGCTTGCCTCTCTATCTGATTTGAAAAATGCATAGGCAATGTGCCCAATATCATCGACATGCTCTGCTGCGGCATATGTGGCAAGTTCTAGATAATCGATAACAATACCGCCGTTATCAGTCAGCTTACCTTCAGCCCAATATTTGAAGAGATGGTCAGCACATTTAATGATTTTATCGCATATTCTTGCCACCGATATATTGTAGATCCCCAATGGATGCCTAGAATCACGACTTTCATGATAAGAAGCCCCTTCTTTCAGAAAGGATAAATACTGACGTGATCTAAGAATGGGCAACTCTCTATTGTCGTCAGTGAGGCTGATATCAATTTTTGGCTTGCCCATGATTTTCTTCCCTTGCTTGGAAGTTTCATTATACATTATCCCATAATTGAAAATGTCTGAAAAATCTGCTTTCCGACGAAAGAATCGGAGACTTTTTCCCTGAATGCGATGTCTTGAATTGTCATGCCGTGGAAGTGTTCGTCGCGCCAGACAAAGCCCTGGATGAGCTTTTTCAGATCATATGCCGGAATGTTGAATATATCCTTTTGAGGAGTTGTTGGTCTGATGACCAAGGCACCCGGCATTTACGGAGGCCGTGTGTGCGTCTCGGTCGGCGACGGGTGCTTGGATTGTTTCGATCTTCTGGATCGCAAGGCAGTACGGCGCTATTTCGAGACCGATGAACAGCGCCAGCGCGAAGATGAGATCTACGGCATCCCGCTTGAAGCACTAGAGATCAAGGGCCCTTCGGTATCCCCCGTCAACGGCGTCATCGCAGCGCTTGCGGCTACGGAGTTCATGGCAGCAGTCACCGGCCTGAGGCTGCCGACTCGGTTGCAGGAATACCGTGGCCACCTGTCCAAAGTGGTCGTGAATAACGACCCGCCGCGGCCAGACTGCCCCTGCTGCAAGGGCATCCGTAGCAAAGGTGCCGACGCAGACGTCGAAAGATAAGCCCGATATATCGGGCATTTGTTCCATGTAGGATCATTTTATTGCCGCCGTCAACCGACGAAAATTGCAATATTTTTATCCGAAAACAGGGTAAAAACCCGAGCTTTCCGTTCGATGCGACTTCGGCGCCAACCACCAAATACCCCCTCCGCCTATGTTCACAGACACTTGCGCGAAAATCCGCGCTGTTGACGCACATTTCGCACATCGTAAATTCCGCCTAACTACACAGAGCAGGCCCATTTTGGCGAAATAGCCCGATGTTCTCAATTTGCCACTTCGCTGGTTAGGCTGTCATTAAATTGCTCAGAAGTTCAATTAAAATAGGCTATTTTACGATTATTGAACAGGCGGTCGATCTCATAGTGCATCTTCCAGAAAGCGTCCTGTGCGGGAAATCCGCGTAGCCCCCCGTTTCCGCCATAGTCGGAGAGACGGTGCACGGAATAACGCGAACGCCCTTCATTCTTCATTTTCATGTTTGAACCAGTTCCACGGGTTCAGTTTTTTAATGCTAATGTTCATGGTAATTCTCCTTTCTGCTCTAAAATCAGGCCTTGCAACCAGCGGCACTGCCAGCTTTCTCCTTTGGTTTCAGATTTTTCCGCAGGATCAGCTTGAGTTTGCCGAGGTCGGCAAATGTTTCATCCAGGGATTTCTGTAGTGACTGTGTCCATTTGATCTTCATGACCATGCTCCTTTCATATCATGTCGGCAGATTGGCTCGACTGGCTGTCATTTGTCATGGAAGCCAGATACTTTTTGATGGTTTCAAAAAATCCCGTGCCAGATTGCCCGCTGGACGTCTTGTTGCGGATTTTGGCAATCTCGGCATAGAAGTTTTTGAAATCCTTTTTCTGACCGTAACCAAGGTCTTCCGCCATCTTGATAGATGCGTTGGCACTATCAAGCAGTTCAGACAGGCGCAGATTTTGTTTGTCATTGCGGTGTGTATTCTCGGCCAGTCTTTCCGCTTCCTGCAAGCTGATCCGCGCCGCTACAACCGGAAGCGGCACAATGGCCTGCGTGATGACGGTTGTGTTCAGCGCCGATTGCAGGACATTTTTCGCGGTGGCGATTTTGCCTTGATAGATCAGCCTTGCGGCAAGCTTGATCGCGGCGGGATAGGTCGCGAGCGGGATATTGGTCGTGTTGATGTCCGTTTCGCTGGCAAGACCCATCATGATATGACGCGCTTGCTGTATTCTACCCGCATCAAGCAGGGTCTTTACCTGATCGCGGATCTTCATGATATTTTGAGGCGTTGCAAGAACGCTGTATGTTCTGACGTTGATAGCTGCGGGAACAAGCTGCAAACCCGGATCGCGGGCGAGAAGAATTTCAAGTTTGCCCGTTGCATCCTCAAGTTTGGAAACGGCTTTTTTGGTGTCCTTGTCATCCAGCGCCTTGAGTGCCGCCCGCGTTTCATCGAGCGCGTCAACGGCTTGCGAGACAAGTTTTTTGCGCTTTTCTGCCGTTTTATAGAGAGTATTCTTGTTCACCTTCTGGCTGGTCGCCACAGTCGGCTTGTTTGTATTCGCGGCATAGGCGGGCGTTGACGGCACCAGAAACGCGCTTGTCAGAGCCAATGCGCAGACGCCGGCTTTCAATTTTACTGATATGTTTTTATATGTCGTTTTCATTTTATCCTCCTTTTTAAATGCGCTCCGCCCACCCCACGCCATTTAAGGCGCGGGGCTTTAATCCCTCCAAGTGGTGGCGGAGGGCTTTCAGGGCAGAACAGGGTTCAGCTCTTGGACTTCTTGTTCTCGATCGTTTTCCGGGCTGTGCAGCCTCCAGCGCTGATCGGGATCGCGCGCGGCTTCATCTCCTCGGGAACTCTGCGGACAAGATGGACTGTCAGAAGGCCGTCCCGCATCTCCGCGCCGGTGACCTCGATATGGTCGGCCAGACGGAACGTCCGCTCGAACGCCCGCGCAGCAATGCCACGGTGCAGGAACTGGACGCCTTCTTTCGCGCCATCGTCCTTGTTGACGCCCGAAACGGTCAGGACGCCGTTTTCGAGAACAATGTTCAGATCCTCCATCGTAAAACCGGCAACGGCCATAGTGATCCTGTAGTCGTCTTCACCGATCTTTTCAATGTTGTAAGGCGGGTAGTTGTCGAACCCTTCGCTCGCGTCGCTGAGCAGCCGGTCGAACATTTCGTTCAGGCTGTCAAAGCCGACGGTTTGACGCATCAGGGGTGTCGTTAATGAGAGTACGTTTGTCATTTTAACCTCCTTTGTTAAGCAAGATCAAAAGTTAGTTTGTTGTTTATCCCGCAAGGCCCTTTCACGTCAGGCGCCTTGCAGTCCGGCTCTGTTTCAAGGCCAGAGCCGGAGAGAGCCTATTCTTCCGGGATGGTTCTTAATATTTTTCAATGCACCTCCTTTTGTTTACGGCTAGGGAATTTTTTCAAAATCCGGCGCGAGGACGACATCTGGGAGACACTGCCCGCACCCTCCACGGGGAAAGAGAAAAATTCAGGGTCGTCATCCTTGATAAGCTGCTGATCCTTCCCGCGCAGGTAGCGCATGGTCGCCTCCACATCGGATAACAAACTTTTGGCCCGCAAGTTTCTATATTCAAAATCTTTCAGCATATTTTTCTCCTTTCGTGTTTTTACCGCAGGGCTTCTATTGCCGCGCTTCCGCCGCAATAGGGTTCGGTAATGCCGACCGCGCCCTGTCTGTGCCTGTTCATTTCACGGGCAATGTGCTCGATCTTGTCTTCCGGCCTGAACGTCAAAAGTTTTCGTCCTGCCGTGATCCCTGCGACCGTGTCGGTCATTCTTGTGAAACTGTCCTTGACAACACTCATATTACTCCTCCTTTCTTGCCCTCAAAGGCCCTCAGAACGTATTCGCATATCCGAGGTTCAGGTCGTTCAATTTTTGCCGGATCATGTAGAGGGAAATCGGATCGTCGAGGCTCTTCAGCGCTCCGTATTTCTTTTCAAGTATATGTTTGAGTTCTTCAAAACTGACGATACCGACGGGTTTTTTGCGCGAGTCCGTTACAGGCATATATGTGTGACCGAGATACTCCATGATATCCATGGCATCCTCGATGCGGTCGTCCATGTGCAGCATATCCGGTTCGGAAATAATGACATCCAGCGCAATCAGGTTCTCTATGGACTTGAACCGACAAAGGTCGTCAATGTGCATTGACTGGCGTTTCAACGGCGGCGCAACACAACGCATAATATTGCCTTCAGTAATCATGCCGATGAGACGGCCTTCTTTATCCACGACAGCACCGGCGTTTTGATTGGTTTCTTTCATCCGGTGCAACACATCCAGCAGAGCATCCTCGGCACGGAATGTCAGTACAGGGCGGTCTTCAATGACATCACCCAAAGTTTCTAAATACGAATATGATATTTGCGTCTTCATCTAAGCCTCCTTTAAAGAAAAAGTTATCCTTAAAGAACAATTTATACCTAAACACTTACAAAAAACTGACGCGCTGCAAAAATTTACCGCTGCTGAAAACCATAGTGGCATCAACACTTTTCAACACACTGTATTTATTTTTAAGAATGTCTTTAAGCTCATCAAGGCCAACAATACCGACGGGATTTTTGTGCGAGTCTATTACGGGCATATATGTATGATTGAGATGCTCCATGATATCCACGGCATCCCCGATGCGGTCATCTCTATGCAGCATGTCAGGTTCGGAAATAATGACATCGAGCGCAATCAGGTTCTCTATGGACTTGAACCGACAAAGGTCGTCAATGTGCATTGACTGGCGTTTCAGCGGCGGCGCAACACGGCGCATAATATTATCTTCAGTAATCATGCCAATGAGCCGACCTTCTTTATCCACGGCGGCACCGGTGCTTTGACCGGCCTCTTTCATCCGGTATAGGACGTCCAGTAGAGCATCCTCAGCATGGAACGTCAGGACGGGGCGGTCTTCAATGACATCACCCAAAGTTTCCAAATACGAATATGATCTTTGCGTTTCCATCAGAGCCTCCTTTAAAGAACAAGCAAGACCACAATAAAAACAAGCCGTTATTGATCGTGCGGTCACTCAAAATGAGCCAACCTAATCAAAGGCTTACACTTTCAGACTATCCAAAATTAGCACTCCTGTCAAGTGAGTGCTAAATTCTTGAGAGGCCGAAATTTTTTCAGCCCGCGCCATCCCATCTGGCTCCCGACTCGGGCTATGGCCATGCGAAACGGCTAGGACCAATCGACATATACCGCATGGATTTTGCGGCTTCAAAATCTCATGTGCTATATGTCGATTGGTCCTAAGAAGGTTTCTTCGGGTCTGCAATGTTTCTAAATTGCCTTTTCTGGGGCGATGGAGATTGCTGGACGGGGATATGCTGGCGAACGGCATCAACCGCCTTTTGAAAGCGCTTCTTCCAGTCGTTGCCATCGATCACCACAAAAGGCTTGTTCTGTTTTGTCAGTGCTGCCTTCCACCATTCGAACATCGCGATACGCTCGGGGAGGGTTTCCATCGGCCTCTGGGCGTCCGGCGTATAGGATGATTCAACACCGCGCGGGTCCACCAGCATGTAAAGGTCGTATTTTCTTTCTTGCGCCGCCTTGGCGATCCAGTCCGGGCAGGTCTTGTGATAGAAGTCCGACCAATATTTCGTCGTCATCAGCTCCGTGTCGCAAAACATGACGCGATTGGCCTGCCGCGCAATGGCGTCTTCGCTGGCGATTTGTCCGCGCGCGATGGTGGAGATGTCCTTGAGCGATGGATTTGACTGATCGTAGCCGGGAATGTTTTTGGCAAAACTCTCCAGCATGCCGCGCGCGTATTCCGCCACATGGACAGTGTCGAAATGCGCCGCGAGATCTTTTGCCAGCGTGCTTTTCCCGCAGGATTCAGGCCCAACAATGGCAATGCGCTTGAGAAAATACGGGCGTATGACGGGATTGAGATGCTCCCAGTGCCGCAACGGGTTTTTGCGCATTTCCGTGCCGGAGATCGGAACGATCTCGCGGTTTATATCCACCGGAATATGTTTGATGCCCATGACCTTGGCCATGTCGTAGCCGTAAGCCTCGGATGCGAACAGCGCGTCGAATTTTTCTCCCGGGCAGTGTTTTTTAATGCTGTCACGCCAGGTTTCGAAGAAAGCCGCGTCGTTCGGGCCGTTTGGCTCCTGCTGGATATCGATGTAGTGATGAACGACGTTTGCGTCGGGAAACAGCTCCTTGATCCATTTATAGCGCTGCTCGCCGGGAATGGGCTCGGACGGCAGGGAACAGACCATGATAGTCAGTTTGCGGCAGGACTGGCGGGCGAAATTGATAAAATAAAGGTGACCGTTGGTGGGAGGCATGAATTTGCCGAAGACAAGACCATGCCCGACGAATTCGCTCTCGATGCCTTCTATGATGTCGGGGGTCTTGTCAGTCATTGCCTGCCTTTTTCGTCTTTCCAGTATATATGTGTTTCCTTAATAATATATCAATTTCAGCGCAGGCGGTGTCAAATTTATTTTCCCAAGTGCCTGATAAAGTTATATATTTTATATCATTCTCTTCCAAGACCTGTCGGCATTTTTGCAAAAATAGGGGTCTGTCATCGGGCAGGAAGCGGTGCAGGTCCGCAATCCACGGGGTGTCTGTGTCCATCAGCAGGTAAAGATCGTAGGTCTGCAGCGCAGACGCATCCCTGATCCATTGCGGGCATGTGCCGAAAAGCCGGTCGCTCCAAATGGTGGTGGTGAGGAGGTCCGTATCGCAGAAGAGAATTTCGTTGGCGCGTCCTTCCCCTTCTTTTTCAGCCTTGATCTGCCCGCGGGCGATGCGCGGAATATCCCGCAGGGAAATGTTGCCGTCCTGCGCGAAGATGAGTTCTTTCGCGTATTCTTCGACACAAGCGGTTTGATAGTGCGCGGCCAGCTTGTGCGCAAGTGTTGATTTGCCCGTGGACTCAGGCCCGAACAGGCAAACCTTGATAAGATGTTTTTTATCTTTCAGAATCTGGTTCAGGTAAACATCAAGAAGATCGTCGGTGATGGCAGGGTGAGAGATGTTCGTGCCATGCAATGCATTGTCGGTGTTTCGGGTATCGAATGTCACGCCTGTCGCCTGAAAGAGGTCCATCGTCCGGTGCCTTTCAAATTCCTCTTCCGGCAGGCAGCGGCAGAGCGCAAGATGCGACGCCACCTCTTCCGGCTTAACCGCCTTGTTTTCCACGACTTCCGTCCAGCGCGCGGCGGGAAGGGCGCGAAGGCTGATGCCCTGTCTTCGTATCGCCGACAGAAGCCGCCCGAGAGAAAGACCCTGGCCGTGAGCGATGTGATATATTTCCTCATTTCCGTTCAATGAAAGATAGGCCGTTGCCGTCGCCGCATAATCGACAGGCGTGATGTCCACATAAAGCTTGTCATCAAACCCTTGCGGCGCACAATTGAGAGAGCTGACGCCTTTGGCGAACATGGCAAGAGAATCATTCTCTGCGCCAGCGCCGTGTTTCGTGTCGCCGGTAATCAGCCCGTAGCGGTAATGTGTGATACGGCAGACGTCTTGCGGCACCTGCAACAGCATCCACTCTGCCGCCCATTTCGTTTGCGCGTAGCCGCCGTATATTCTTTTTACGTTTTCGAGACGGTTCGTCTCGAAAAGTTGCCCTTTATTCCGGTCTGTGCCGACAAAAACAGAAAGCGTGGAGGCATAATGTATATGCTTGCGCCGCCCGGTGCAGGCGAAACGTAAAATTTCCCGCGTGGCCCCGACATTGGCCGGGCGAAGATCGCTATAAGGCAGCACCATGTTCACCTTTGCGGCGCAGTGATAAACGGCATCCGTTTCTTGCGCCAGCGCCTGCCACGCGTTTTCATCCATACCGAAATGCGGCTTCTCCAGGTCGCCGCAAACGGGCCTGATGCGCGCCAGCGCCGCTACGGAAGGGAGGATTTCATATTTTTTCAGCGTCTCTTCAATTTTCTTTAAGGCGCCCGTCGAGTTTCCGGCGCGTACAAGGCAGTATATGTCCGCCGTCGTGCGGGTCAGAAGCTCGTGCAGAAGACGGGATCCTAAAAATCCGGATGCGCCGGTGAAAAATATATTTTGCGGTGCGGGTGCGGCGGGCGAAAGGTCTTTGGCTTGGTCAAAGAACGCCTGCCATGCGTCATCGAAGGCGACGTCCCGTTTCAGCCAATCGGCCGACAGGACATTCGCAGAGGCCTTGTTTGCGGCTATTTCACGGATCGTCATGCCACTTGCAAACATGCCGCCGGAAAAAATAATCCCGCGCCGTTCCGCCTCCAGTGTCATGCGGATGACATCGAGAGAATCTCCTCCCGCTTGGAAAAATTCGTCTGTGACGCCAAAGTCTTCATGCCTGAGAATATCCCGCCACAGTTCCCAAATCTGTTTTTCAAGCGCGTTTTCCGGCGGCGCAGACGCCGTTGCGGGTGTTTCTTGAAATGGCATTTTTTCGAGCGCCTTATAATCTGGTTTGCCGGTCGCGGTACAAGGCATATTTTGCAGGAACACAAATTGCTGCGGAATCATCCAGGACGGCAGGAATTTTGCAAGATGCTTTTTCAAGGCTCCGGAGGTCTGCTCTCCGTGTATCACCGCAAAAGCGACAAGCCTTTCATCGCGCTTCAAAATGGCGGCGCGCAGGATGGCGGGATGCGCGGCCAGCGCGGCCTCGATCTCGTCCGGCTCCACCAGCTGCCCGCGCAGTTTGAATTGCCGGTCGCGCCGCCCGAGAAACTCTATCGTTCCATCATCAAGCCTGCGCACGCGGTCGCCTGTTTTATAAAGGCGCAGGTTATCGTGCCGGATGAATTTTTGCGCGGTCAGCTCCGGCTGTTTTAAATATCCGCGCGCAAGGCTCACGCCGCCGATATAAAGCTCGTCTTCGTAAATATGGTATGTGATGCCCGGCAGCGGCATGCCTATCAGCGGTTTGTTCCATGTCTTTGCATCACAGAGGCAAAAGCTGGTGCAAACCGTTGCTTCCGTGGGGCCGTAGACGTTTACAACCCTGAAACGTTCCGCCCACTGGCGCACGGTTTCCGGCGGACAGACTTCCCCGCCAATGACGATCGTCTTGAGACTTTGCGGCACGTCTTCCGGCACAAGAACTTTCAGCAGTGACGGTGGAATATCCGTGTGGGTGATTCTGAGATCGTGCAAGGACCGGACAAGCTTTTTCCCGTCTCGCAAAACAGAGGGCGGTTCGATGACCAGCGTCGCGCCCGAGAGCAGGCAGACGCCGATGTCGGAGAGGGCCGCGTCGAAAAGAATTGAGAGATAAAACAAGTAGCGGTTGCCTGCGGTCAGTCCGAAAGCTTCAATCTGCGGTTCGAGAAAATTGACGATGCCACGATGCTCCACCATAACGCCTTTGGGCGCGCCCGTCGAGCCGGAGGTGTAGATGATGTAGGCGAGCGTGTCTTCCGTCACGGGCGCGGGGTCTAAATCACCTTTGTGCGGGGAGACTTTTTGCAGGTCATAGGGGGTCAATGTGTGTTTGATATCCGCATCGCGTAAAATATAATCTCGCCTTTCCTGCGGCAGCGACGGCGGCAGGGGAACAAAGGCCGCACCCGCATACCAGCAGCCGAGCAGGCCTGCGATATAGGCTACGGATTTTTCCATCTCGAGTGCGACCGGCGTCTCCGCGCCGATACCGCGCCTTTTCAGGGTTTCGCCGACTGCCGCGGCGAGGCCTGAGAGGTGTGCGTAGCTGATATCCTTCCCGTTGTCGCGGATGGCAATGGCGGCAGGGTATTGCGCGGCGATTTCGAGAAAGAGGGGCCAGAACTGTTTCATGAGACCTCCGTCCGGATATAGTCGCTGAGCGCATCGGGGCGAGAGCCGTTGTCTGCGCTGGGCGCGCCTTTGCCCGCGGCATGATCATCCAGGTGAACCGTCCGGAAATCAATACTGAACCGGCTGCGTCCGCTTGCGTTGCGGTTGGTCTGGTGCAGATGGGCGGAGGAAAAGAGAATAATCTCTCCGGCGCGGCAGGAAAAGCCCTGCCGTTCCGCTTCCGGCGTTTCTTGTGCGCTTGGATAGTCAATTTCCCCGTTTCCGCGCGTGTTCTGAAAGCCGACTTTTTCCTTCCAGCGGGCGTAATCGAAATTTGCCGAGCTGTTTTCTACCTTCTTTTCAAAAAACGACGGATAGAAGGAAAAAGTTTGTTCTTCAGTGGCGTCCTGCAAGGCGATCCACCAGTTGATCTGGCATTGCGGGTTGGCGTACCACGTATCGCGATGGAGGGAGTAGGCGCGGGCCGCGTTTTTGTTGCGATGCCCGTCGTGCAAAACGGCGCGCAGACGCAAGGGGTCGAAGGCATTGCCCTGCGGTTGAAAACCGTTTTCTTTCATGAGTGTGCGGATGAAATTTTTATAGATCGGGTCTGTCAGCAGATGCGCGCGGAATTTTTGCAACATTAAAAAAAGGTTCCCGGCGGGGCTGTAGAGATGCGCCTGTTCAAGCGGGTAGCCCATATTTTCCTCCAGTCGCATCTTGAGGTTGCGCACTATTTCGAGCGCGGCCGGCGCGGCGGGGATTTTGAAAATATGTCCGGCATATAAAGCATCCCGCAAAGCCGTATTGTTTGAAGGCAGTGAGGGTGAAAAAAGCATTTTCAAGATTTCCGTGCGACCGTTATGCAGCGGGGGCTTGAATCCGTCAGGTCTTCCCCGCCAACGCTACCGTAGAATGCGATATTGTCAAAACCGCAGGCGGTAAACATCTCTTCCAGTTTATCACGCGTATAAAGCTTCGCGCCGCCGCCCTGTTTCTCTATTTTTTTGCCGCTTGCGTCCTTATAATGCCATGTTTTGACGATCATGTTGTTGGGGCGGTCGAGCCTTGATTCCCAGATAATCGTATAATTGTCCTTGTCGAGCCGGCTTCTTGAAATATCCTTGCCGCCGAACGCGGCAAGACGCTGTGGCGCATTCATATAGTCGAGCGCGAACCACGCGCCGGATTTTAAGGATTCACTGACGCGTTGCAGCATTTTTATATTCTGCTTGTCATCCGGCGTATAGCCGAAACTCGTCCACCAGTTGATGGCTGCGTCGCACCGTTCCGGCGTGACGTATTCGTGCGCATCGCCGATGTCGAAGTGGCAGGCAACGCCCGCACTCTGCGCTTCCCCCCGCGCGCGGGCGATGTAGGAGGGGATAAGGTCCATGCCATAGGCTACGTATCCTGCGCCTGCGAGCGCGATGCTCAGGTTGCCGACGCCGCAGCACTGGTCGAATATTTTAAAACCGGGCCTCAAATGAAGTTTCCGGGTGAAAAAGGAAAGGGTGTCAGCCAGCTCTTTTCCGTCATTGCGCACCAGGTGGTGGTCGGCAAAAAAATCGTCAAAGAATTCTTCGCACCAGTTTTTCATGAAAGGCGGAAATTTTCGTTGAGAAGTTGCGCCGTCAAAAGCATCATCGTTACCGGCTCCATCGCCGTTTTTCCGGCATCGGACAAGGCGGGCAGCCCGTCGAGCGCGGCGATGACTTTTTTGCGGTCGAAAAAAGGCATGGCGGCGAAGCTTTGGCTGCGCACCTTGTCCTGAATGAAGGACATCAGTCGCGCGCTGGAAAAGCGGCTGACCGGCGGCGCCATGAAAGGGTGCTTCTGACGCCTGTAAATCGTTTTGGTCACTTTTTCCTTCACGGCTTCGCGCAGAATATGTTTTTCAATTTCGCCTTTTAT
Source organism: Pseudomonadota bacterium (assembly GCA_021845905.1). GTDB lineage: Bacteria > Pseudomonadota > Alphaproteobacteria > Micavibrionales > UBA2020 > PALSA-926. The sequence continues at coordinate 250,368 of JAJZVA010000003.1, read as the reverse complement.
TTTAAGCGTCACCGGCAGGTTGCGAATGAAGTCAAAAAGAACATGATCGAGAAACGGCAGACGCCCTTCGATGGAATGCGACATTTCCATGCCGTCGCCGAGCGTGCGCAGGATGTAATTGGCGAGCGTCAGCTTGTTCCAGAGCCACGCCGACTGGTTGACGCGGTGCTTGCCTTTCAGTTGCGTCGCGACGGGTATTTCGCGCATCAGATCGGCATAACAATCCGTTTTCGAGAAGCGTGCGGTGAAATCGTCCGATAAAACGCCGTGCATCCTGTAGCCCATCGAGGCTTTTGCCTCGAGAAAGGCGGGAACAAAACCGAGCGCCGCGCCGACCGCTTCCGTCGGCAGCATGTCGCCGGAGGCAAGCTGCACGCCGAGAGAAACGCCGTTCGTTGCATAAAGTTTTTCGGCCATGGCCGGATTGTCGTTTCCGTGGACGCGGAAAAGGTCTTGCCGCAGATGAGGATATCCGGCCAGAACTTCGTCCGACCCTTCCCCGGTCAGCGCCACTTTGAACCCTGCGCCGCGAATGGCTTTGTTCAAAAGAAATTTTGCGGTGATGTGCCCGTTGATGGCCAGCCCCTCGCCGTGATAGACGGCATCGGGCATAAAATCGACGATATCATCCTGCGAAACCCTGACGGTGTGCAGTGTCGCGCCGGTATGGCGTGCCATTTCTTCAGCAATGGGCAGCTCGTCGTAAACCTCATGGTCGAAACTGACCGTGAAGGCATGCGCCGGCGTATCCATCAGGCCAGCCGCGACGCCGAGGACGGCGCTTGAATCAAGTCCGCCGCTCAAGTGGATGCAGATGGGAACGTCGGCCTGCAGCCGCAGACGGACGGATTCCTCAAACAGGTCTTTGAAGGCCGCAGTCGCTTCGGCTTCGCTTGAAAACGCCCGGGTTTGATCCTCCGTCCTGTAATCCAGATCCCAGTATTTTGAAATTTGCACGTCGCCGCCGCGGGCAAGGAGAAAATGTCCGGGCTTCAGCTGTTGCACGTTTTTGAACAGCGTCCGGTCCTGCGGCGTATATTGCATCATCGCGGAATGGAAAAAGGCGTATTCGTCCCACGCCGCGGACAGCCCCATGGCGAAGAGCGCTTTTGCCTCGGAGGCGATCATGAGTTCGTCCGCGTTCATGCTGTAGCAGAGCGGCTTGATGCCGAAGCGGTCGCGCGCGGCGAAGAGTTGCTGCTTTTCCTCGTCCCACAGGACAAAGGCGAACTCGCCGCGCAGGAATTTCAGGCAGTCGACCCCGTGTTCTTTATAAAGCGGAAGGAGGATTTCGCTGTCGGATTGTGTATTGAAACGGTGGCCTTTGGATTCAAGCTCCCGACGCAGGGTTTTGTAGCCGTAGAACTCGCCGTTGACAACCGCGGCGACCCTGCCGTCCGCGCTGACAAGCGGCTGCGCGCCGGTTTCAAGGTCTATGATGCAGAGCCGCCGGTGCCCCAATCCCGTGTTTCTACGTGCGGAGAGCCAGTGGCCTTCTCCGTCCGGCCCGCGATGGAGAAGCGCGTCGGTTCCCGCTTTCAGGCGTGCGCCGTCGACGGGCGCATTGCGGGAGAGAAGGCTAACAATCCCGCACATCGTCTTGCCCCGGCTTGAAGAAGACCTTGGCGCTTTCATGGGTCTTTGCGTTTTCGAAAACTTTCGCGAAGTCTTCCAGCGCATAAGTTTCGCCCAGCAGGTCGTCTACCTGCAGGCGGCCGTCGGCCATCAAATCAATGGCTTCCTTGAAATCGCCGTAATTCACGGCCACGAGGGTGATCTCTTTTCTGACCGCAGTGTTGAAGTTGATGCCGACAGGCTCGTGCTTGCGGCTTTTGAGAACGACCTTGCCGCCCGGCTTCACGGCGGCGAAGAGCGCCTCCATCGTTTCGTCGGTCGCCAGCGTTTCGATGGCGAAGTCGAAGGCGTTCTCTGCGGGCTTCTCTTGCGCTGCGGGGTCATAAATCGCGACGTTTTTTATATCGTAGGCGGCGAGAATTCTTTTGATGAGATTGCCGAAGCGGTTGTTGCCGTAGATCAGGCCTTTTTGATCCGGCCGGATGCCGGCTTTGATGACGGAGAGCGAGGCCGCGACAGGCTCGCTGTACGCGCCCTGCCGGAAGGAGACGCCGTTCGGTAGCTTGTAAACGGCGCTGGCGGGGACGGAAACATATTCCGCGAAGGCGCCGTCATGATCGATGCCGAGCATGGAAGTGTTCTGGCATTTATCCGGATTCTGTGACGTGCAGAACGCGCATGTGCCGCAGGGGATGACCGGCATGACGGTGACGCGGTCGCCGGGTTTGAAGCCGGATGCGTTTGCGCCCGCCTCTTCCACAATGCCGGAGAATTCATGTCCCAGCACCACGTCATCCTTGCAGGCGATTTTTCCCTCGGAGACGAAAACGTCCGTCCGGCAGAGCCCTGCCAGCTGGACGCAGATCAAAACGTCGCTTTCTCCCCGCAAGACAGGGTGCGGAAGTTCTTTGACGGCGACGGAGTTTTTACCTTTGACCAAAGCCCGCATTTATTCATTCCATAAAGTCAAAACAAGACAATTTTTACTCTTTTATAATATGTCAACATTTCATGTTCATGTATAGGCCGAATCGCTTCTATTTTCCCAGATAAACAGGGTAATTCATGAGCTGTCGACGCGATACACCCCTCCGGCGCCAACCGCCAAGTCGTCCCATGTCAGAACTGTGAGCGGATCTCGCTAAAAGTGGCGCGGTTGCGGGGCGTTTCGTGATAAGTATTTTTGTCGAGCGGTGAGCGATCCGGGAATAGAGCAAGCGCAAGAGTGGACAATATTTCAAGCCGCTTGGAAATAGCGGATATTCTGTTTTAGAGCCCGGCAACAAGTCTCAGTGAAGTAATGAGTGCCTCCGTCCTGACTTGATCCAGATAAAGATTTGTCACGGCGCTCTTTTGCACATGGTGGCCTGGAAAGATTTGACCGCGAAAGGGTTGCGTTTGGCAATGGAGACAAAGGACTCCAGTTTTTTGAGGGCGGGAAGAGGTTGGTTGTCCAGCCCCATAAGTTTTCCCTCGCCGAAACGGTTTCCATGATTGGCCTGCGCGCGCGTAAAATAAGACGAAAGTATAAAATTCCTGTGTCGATTTTTCGCCCGGCCTGCGGACACATCATCGATGTCTTTTGAGTTGACGCCCTGAAGCGTGTTTTTCACGCGCTCTTCATTGCCATGCGCGATAACGCCCATGTATTCCTTGTTGAACATGGGTTTAGATTCCAACCCAAGCTTCATGGCGCGCATGATGAAATCGGTGTCTTCGTATCCCCATCCCTTCTTGAAGCGCGTTTCCGAGTATCCGCCGAGGGCGAGAAAATCCTCACGGCGCATGGAAATGCGGCCGAAGAATCCGTTTTTGTCAGGGTCATGCGTCATCACCCCGAAGGTGAAATGGCTGAGTACGTGCTCGCCGTTCGCAAATTCCGTCGCGAGATAGCGGGCAAAGTCCTTGCCTGTATAATTGTCGGCGTCAAGGTTGCAGACGACGTCCCCTGTCGCAAGCCGGTGCGCCATGTTCTTTGCATGCGCATGATGGAAGTGGGTCGCGTCCGGATATTTGGCGTAAACAAGCGTGCTGTTGTCGAGAAAAGGCTTCAAAGCCGCGTTGTTCTTGATCCAGTCTTGGAGTCCGTCTTTGCTGTTGTAATCCAGCAGGATGAATTCCACTTCCGGATCGTCTTTCGTTTTGGGCAGATTGTCCTGAATATTTTTCAGGAGCGTTGCCTCGACGTGCTGACGGCGTCCCATGCATGTGGTGCAGAATGAGATTTTCATTGTTTCCTCGAACGACTGTTGGATGCGGTTTTTTCTTGGTTTTGATTATGTTATATGGTTACGAAAAAGTCAATACCATTTCTTTACTTTTTTATATATAAAAAACAAAGTTTTAGAATGATTATAAAAGCTAAAAAAGCTAACTCAGAAATACATATCCTAGAGGGGGAGGAGAATCGGGAAATTTATTATTGGCTCCCGTAATAATTCACAATATGGCAATGTGGATAAAAAAATTTACATACCGCAATAAATAAGCCAACCTTATGCCTTCGTTCATATAAATATGGATTTTTGCCATGGATGCCGCTCCGCGACCGCCAGATCAGGAAATGAAGGCGTTTATTGACGCTCTGATGCAAAAGATGACCCTCGATGAAAAGCTGGGGCAGCTCAATCTTATTGCCAGCCATGATGCGCCTGTCACCGGCGCGACCGTTAATAAAGGTTCCGAGAAAAAAATCCGTCAGGGACTTGTCGGCGGGATGATCAATATCTGGTCGTCGGAGAAGCTCATCAACATACAGAAACTCGCCGTCGAGGGATCCCGCCTCGGCATTCCCCTGCTGTTCGGCGCGGACGTCATTCACGGACATAAGACGATTTTTCCGATCCCGCTGGGATTGTCTTGTTCATGGGACATGGCGCTGATCGAGAAGAGCGCGCGCATCGCCGCGACGGAGGCCGCGGCCGACGGGGTGAAATGGGTTTTTTCGCCGATGGTCGACATCGCCCGCGATCCGCGCTGGGGGAGAATTTCCGAAGGCGCCGGAGAAGATCCGCATCTGGGCGGGCTAATAGCCGAAGCGATGGTCAGGGGATATCAGGGGCAAGACCTGTCGCGGATCGATACGGTCATGTCCTGCATCAAGCATTTCGCGCTCTATGGCGCGGCGGAAGGCGGACGTGACTACAATACCGTGGACATGAGCCCCCAGAAAATGCGCGAAGTTTATCTGCCGCCCTTCAAGAAAGCCGTCAAGGCGGGTGCGGGCAGCCTGATGGCGGCATTCAACGACATCAACGGCATTCCCGCCACCATGCATAAAGAACTGCTGACGGCCATCCTGCGCGAGGAATGGAAGTTCAACGGTTTCGTGGTGACGGACTACACGGCCATCAACGAGATGAGCGTGCACGGTGTCGGCGACCTGAAGACGGTATCGGCGCTGGCGCTCAAGGCCGGCGTCGACATGGATATGGTGGGCGAGGCGTTTCTGACGACCCTCAAGAAGTCACTGGCCGAGGGCAAGGTCGCGCAAGAGGAGATAGATACGGCCTGCCGGAGGGTTCTGGAAGCCAAATACAAGCTTGGCCTGTTCGAGGATCCTTATAAATTCTTCGACAAGCAAAGAGCCGCGCAAAATATCCTGAGCGCAGAGAATCGTAACGCCGCCCGCGAAGCCGTGTCGCGTTCCTGCGTGCTGTTGAAAAACAAGGACCATACCCTGCCGCTGAAAAAAAACGGCGGAACGATAGCGCTGATCGGCCCTCTCGCCGATGACAGAAAGAACATATTGGGATCATGGTCGGCGGCGGGCGATCCGGAAAAAGCCGTGACCGTCCTGGAGGGCGTCAAAAATGCGGTCGGCGACGGCGTCACCGTCCTGCACGCGAAGGGCGCGAACATCACTGATGATGAAAATCTGGCCGCGAACGCCAATGCTCTGGGCAAAAAGGTGGAGACAGACGCGCGGACGCCCGACGAAATGATCGCTGAAGCGCTTATTGCGGCGCAACAGTCCGACGTTATCGTCGCCGTCGTCGGCGAGGCGGGGGAAATGTCCGGCGAATGCGCCAGCCGCACCGACATCGGCCTCCCGGAAAGTCAGCGCAAACTCCTCAAGGCCCTTGCCGCCACAAAGAAGCCTCTGGTCGTGGTCACGATGAGCGGCCGCCCGCTGACCATGGAGTGGGAGAATAAAAACGCCTCTTCCATCCTGATGTCGTGGTTCGGCGGCACGGAGACCGGCAACGGCATCGCCGACGTTTTATTCGGAGACTACAATCCTTCCGGAAAGCTGACCGCCTCGTTCCCGCGCAATGTCGGGCAAATCCCCGTCTATCATGCGCATAAGAAAACCGGACGTCCGGCGCTGGACGATATCTTCAGAAAATTCACGTCGGTTTACATGGATACGCCCAACAGTCCGCTTTATCCCTTTGGCTTCGGCCTCAGCTACACGCGCTTCGATTACGGCCAGGTGCGGCTGGACAAGACGTCCCTGGCGGGCGATGACAGGCTCAAGGCCTCGGTCACTCTGACCAATGCGGGCTCGTGCGCCGGAGAGGAGGTGGTGCAACTTTACATCAGCGACCCCGTGGCGAGCTGTACGCGTCCGGTAAAGGAATTGAAGGGCTTTCAGAAGGTTCTCCTGCAACCGGGAGAAACAAGGGAAATAACTTTCGAGATAACGACGGAAGACCTCAAGTTCTATAATGCCGATCTGAAGCACGATTGGGAGGCGGGTGATTTCAACTTCCACATCGGCTCAAATGCCGAAGATACCAGATTTGCGACGGCACACTGGGCGCGCAAGCCCCCAGTGGAGCAAAAAGAAAATTGCACCCCGCCTGCACCGCGGCCCGGCTGGAAGCGCTTGCTCAACAAGTTTTTCGGTCAGTAACTCTTTGACGAAACCACCCTGATAGCGCCCTAGCGCCGAGGATTTTGCGTCCGGTGATTCAAAATTACACGACTGGCTTTTGTCACGCTTGTTTAAAGTTTTTTATAATAAAATCAATAATTTATAATTTATTCAGGTAGTGCGCTTGACTCAACTGTAATATTTACATATAATTTATAAAAATTATTTTGGTAAATATGGTGGTTCCGTGTCTTCATTTATACGCAAACTTTTCAGACGCAGTGTTTATGCAGGTTTAGCGGCGGCCGTTACGGCGACGGCGGCGCCGTTCGGGTTTGAAGCATGGCACAATGCAAAGCAGGAAGACCGTCTGGCGGCCGCGGCGGATGATATCGCGCAAGCCAGATATTTCTCATGCGATGCCGGCGCGGCGGGCAATCTTGAAACGCAGCGCGCCGAGACGTTGAGAGAGCTCCTGCTTTCCGCCGCGGGCAATGATCTGCCAAGCTGGGGAAAACCCTTGAAAATATACCAAAGCGGCGTCCGGCGACTGGCGGAAGATGTGCCTTTTGTAGGCCATGACCTTTCTCAATATGCCGGTAATGAGAATCCTTCAGGCCTCTATGCGACCTCCTTCGACAATAACGTCAGGGCCATGACCGAACTGGCAAGGCTGGGCATCGGTATCTGTTACGATAAAGCCCTTGCCGCGCAGCACATAGGCTCCGCCTATGTGCCGGACAAGGGGCTTATCGCGCTGAACCCTGAAATGGAAGAAGGCGATTTGACGTTGCAGTTACAGTTGCAGTTGCAACGCCTGAACGAGACCCTTTCCCTGCCCTACGGCCAACTGGTGAAGGAAGCCAATGACCTGAAGAGCACATTCGATAACCGTGCAAAGGGCCTGACAGGCCTTGCCGCGTCACTTCAGGGACCGGTTGTGACCTTGCCCGCCATCGCCGCGGCAAGACGGGCGGATTTCAAAGATCTGCCACGCAACGCTTATGCGCCGCCGTTGCCGGGTATCGTGCATGTCGTGCCGCCGCCGCCGAAAAAAAGCGTGCGCGCCGTTCATGACCACAGACATCGGACGCGCCGCCGGAGGTATAGAGATTACCGCGCGAGAAGATAATATTCCGTATCATGAAAATGCCCGCCGCCAGCATTTTCGCGTGTGAGCCTTTTTTATATCACGACATGCCGGCTACTGGCGTACCGGTGAATTTTTGCGTATTTTGCGGCGCGGCCATGTGCAGCACTTCGCCGCTCATCTGCCGCGCAAAGCGGCTGTAGATCTCGCCGTAGTTGCGCGGCTTTCCGCGGCGCGTGTAAAAGATGCCGCGGTTGGCCTTCACAACCGATCTGGAAAAATGCGGCGCCGCGGGATTTTTATAGTCGGCGCGAAAGCCGCGCAGGAATTTCACGGCGTCGGCAGGCCCGAAGAAGTGCGCGAGATAAAGCTCCGTCTTGCCGATCTGTCCGCTGAGATGCTCTTGCAGATAAGCGAGGTTCGCCTTCGAGAATTCGATGGCGATCAGCGCCGCCACTCTCGGGTTGCCGCGCAGACCGAGAATGTATTCCGCTTTCGCATCGCCTTTTTTAGCCTCGGCGAGCGTATGGCTGTTGATGCTGTCGGCGAGTTCCTTGTAGCCGTATTTTCCGCCGTATTTCTTGAAGACGCTGAGCCATGTCGTGTCCGTGAACTGGAAAGGCCCCGTCGCGGAGCTGGTGCCGGCATTGGCCCAGGGCCTGTAATCGCTTTCGATCGAGGCGAGATCCATGAGGTAGCTGAAATCGAAACCGGCGCGGCGCACGGCCTCTTCGATCCCCTGGACGACATATTGCGGCACGCCTTTTTCGCGCATGTATTTCAGTGCGAGCGCGTTGATCTGGTTCGGCGTCATCGTTGGCTGATAGACGATGGCGGTCATGGCGCTAAGGCGCATCGCCGCCGCCGGATTTTTGCGCGCCGGAAACGCGTCCGCGTCGAGCGCCGCCAGTGTCTGGCTGTCGACCTCGCCGTTGGTAATGGCGTGACGGTGCATCCTGTTTTCCTGAAACGCCATGACGGCGTTGACTGTGTCGGCGTTCATGACTCCGTCGAGCTTGCAGACGCCGATGTTGTAGTGCATCTGGTAAAGGTCGGTCTGTACGCGGCGGATGCGCATTTTTTCGCTTAAGGGCGGGTCGAAAGCGCCGGCTTTCAGCGGCATTGTTTCAGGCGCGGTTTCAAACGCGCCCTGCAGGGCGCGCCGCCGGGCGGCGAAACGGGCAAGCGTCCGCAGCGTTCCCGCATCGACGAAATTGCCGGGGGCAAGCCGAGCGCTGCGCGGAACCTGTTGACGGCACGCAGGTCCTCCGCTTTCATCAGGCCGTCGGCGCCGCAGGGGCCGAGCGGCAGACCGAGGGTCAGAAGGTTCTCCTGCATCATCATGACGCGCCCGATATCCGCGCTGCCGATGAAAAGGGGCATGCCTTTGCCGCCCGTTTGCGGCGGGCTGTCGACATCGAGGGTATAGGAATCCTTGCCCAACAACTGCGTCAGCGCCTGCTGCTCCCATTTTCCGATGATAAAAGTGCTGCCAAAGGCAAGGGTTGCCGCGGCGGTACCGATGAAGAACGCTTTTTTGAAGGCGCGCACCAGAAAGCTGTCCGGTTTTTCTTCGCTCGCGCCCTTTTTCCAGTCTGCCCTTATTTTATTCCAGTAGCCGGACCATTTCCCTGCATCGGCGGGGGTTGCGTTGTGCGCCGCTCCCTTGTTTTTTTCTGCCGGCGGTTTTCTTTTGCTGAATTGGTTCAGAATCTCCTGCAAGCGTGCGGGCAATGGACGTTCCTGCCTTTTGTTTTTTGATATTGGCGGCATAAGGTTTTTCCGTTGCTGATCTTTCTTTGTGCTTTGCAAGGCTTCGTTATTTTTCTCTGCGCCTTTTTACAAGATTGTCACTGCCCCGCGATGGTGCAGCCGTCGATCCGTGTGGTCGGCGCGGCGATGCTGTATTTTGTGCTGGGATGTTGCGGCGTATCGTTGGCCAGCGCCACATTCATGAACATTTTTCCAAGTGTGCCGGAGACCACGAAGCCGGAAACCGCCGTTTTGGTTATTTTTCCGTCTTTGATTAGCAGGCCGTAAGCCTCGCGCGAGTGCGTGCCGTTGGCGGTGTTTACCGTGCCGCCCTTGAAGCCTTTGATGTAGATGCCTTCCTTGATGCCGGCGATCAGTTCTTCCGGCGTCAGCGCGCCCGGCAAGACGGTGCTGTTTGTCGGGCCGTTCTCGCGTCCGATGGGGTTGACGCCGATCTGACGGGCTTCCGTGACGCTTGTATTGAAAATTTTGAGAACGCCGTCTTCGATGAAAGTCACCGGCTTCATTTCAAGACCGGCGGAGTCAAGCGTGCCGGAACCAAGGCCGCGTTTGACCAGAGGGTCGTCGACCAGGGTGACGCCTTTGCTCATGATCTGCTGGCCCTGTTTTCCCTTCAAGAAGGTATTGCCGTTGAAGACTGCGGTGCCGTCGAGCGCCGCCATGACCGTGCCGAAGAACTCCTCTGCGGCCGCGTGGTCAAGCACGATGGGCATTTCGCCGGTTCCGGGCAGGACGGAATCCAGCTGCGCGATCGTGGTGAGCGCTGCGTTGCGCCCCAGTTCCGACGGGTCGGTCATGTCCTCGAAATGAAGCGCCCGGCTGTAATCGTAGCCTGCTTCCATGCCGTTCTTCGACTCGGCGATGACTTCGCCACTGGCGCTATAGATCGTTTTCGCCATATGATTTTCAAGGCCGTTGGTGGCCTTTGTATAAGATTGCCAGGCGGACTTGCCGACTTTCAGGCGATCCGTCGTCTTGACGCCCTGCACGGCGCGCGCCGCCTCTTCGAATTTGCGCGCGTAACAGATCAGCTCTGCCTGTCCGGGCTGATTTTCCTCGTAAAGGTCTAGCGCCGACGCATCCGGCTGGGGAACGACTTTTTCTTTTTCCAGCAGACGGTTGTTTTCGTTTTCCGGCACAAGATGGATGATCTGCATGTTCTCGCGCATGGCGGCGCGGATTTTCTCGGTGTTAAGCGTATTCTTCGAGAAGGATACGCTGCGCTTGCCGGCATAAAGAGTGATATGAACGGATTGTCCGACGCCGGTGACGAGTTGGGAAACCGCGCCGTTCGATACGCCGCCGCTCAGGTTCTCCGCCGCGCTGAGGGTGACCCGGGCGTGGGTGATGCCATAGGGCTTGCCCGCGTCAAGCGCGTAATCGAGCAACGCTCCTGCGATGGGCTTGGCTTTCTTGAGGAAATCTTTTTCCGCTTGCGTTGTCATTTCACTTACTCCTATTTTCCCGCGCCGCCGACGGTCATTTTTCTGACCAGAATCGTCGGCTGTCCGCATCCGACCGGGACGGACTGGCCGTTTTTGCCGCAAACGCCCGCGGATTTTTCAAGTTTGAGATCGTTGCCGACCATGGCGATATTCCTGATCACCGTCGCGCCGTCGCCGGTGATCGCCGCGCCCTTGACCGGCTCGCATATCTTGCCGTCGCGGATGCGCCAGGCCAGCGCGGCGTTCATGTTGAACTTGCCGGAGGTGATGTCCACTTGTCCGCCGCCCATCCGGGTGACGTAGAGGCCGTCTTTGACGGAAGCGATAATGTCTTCCGGATTGTGCCCGCCGGGCGCGAAATAAGTGTTGGTCATGCGCGGCATCGGCAGGTGCGCGTAAGACTGGCGGCGGCCGTTGCCCGTCGGCTTGACGCCCATCAGCCGCGCGCTCTGGCGGTCTTGCATGTAGCCGTGCAACACGCCGTCTTTGATCAGAACGTTCGCCTGCGTGCGCGTGCCTTCGTCGTCGAAATGGAGGCTCCCGCGCTCGCCCGGCATGTCGCCCGCGTCGATGACGGTGACCTCGTCGCCCGCGATTTTCTGCCCGGTCTTGCCGCTGTAGACGGAGGTTCCCTTGCGGTTGAAATCGCCTTCGAGTCCGTGGCCGATCGCTTCATGCAGCAGAACGGCCGACCAGCCGGGGTTGAGCACGACGTCCATGACGCCTGCCGGCGCGTCTTCAGCGATCAGCAGCGTTTTGGCGATTTCGAGCGCCTCATCGGCGGCCTTCCTGCAGGCGGCTTCGTTGAAAGCCTCCCGGCAATCGATATGCCCGCCGATCAGGGTTTCGCCGGTTTCGACGTTGCCGTCTTTATCCGTGACCTGCACGGAGATACGCAGGCTCGTCATGGGCCGGGTTTCAGTCAGTTCCTGTCCGTCCTGCGTAATGATATGCACGTCTTTTACCCCGGAGGAATAGCTGACCGAGACATTGGTCACCGAAGAATCAAGGTTTTTCGCGTAGGTTTCAAGCGCGTCTATCCTGCCGATCTTCTCGGCCAGAGACATGCCGCTGAGAGTTGCCTGTTCGGAAAAGAGTTTCTTGTCGACCTTGCCGAAGGCCGGAAGCGTGTCCGAAGTTTCCATCGCGGGCCCGGCCGGGTCATCTTCCTTCTCCGCTTGCGCGCCGCCGTTATCGAGTATTTCGCGCGCGGCGGCGATCGCTTTCTTCAGCGCTGCCGTGTTGAACTCTTCCGAATAGGCGTAACCGACCTGCTCGCCCGCGCCGACGCGAAAGCCGAAGCCTTCGCTGCTGTTGCCGATGACGATGGACGCGTATTGTCCGTTCTGCTTGACGATCGATTCGCTGACGGCTTTTTCCTGATAAAACTCGCCAAAATCCGCTCCGCGAAGGCCGTCTGTCACGATTTTCACCGTTTCTTGTGCGGTGAGATCGGAATCTTCATAAAATTTATCAGTGGGGGACTTATCCGAGGGATGGGGTTTCGCACTCATATGACTGATACCTTGTAATGTTATTCCATAATATAGTGACATATGATATTAACATATTAATTAAATGTCAATAGGGAAAATAGATATAATCATCGCTGGAGAGAACAAGTTGTCTTTAGATGTTTTAGCCTCAGATAAGTTAGTAATTACAATGAATTAATAGATCAACGAAATATCTTCTCGTTACAGGCTTCATAGAATCTTCAATTATTTTAACGAAGATCAATTAAAATTGAAGGCCAGACAACAAGGGATATCAAGGCACGCAACATGTCTACAGCGGAAGGAATAGTCAGACAGCGCGACCGTTTTCTTGCGTTTTCATTCGCCTCGGCCGATTTATTCATGGAAATCGCCCCTGACGGCAGGATCGGTTTTGTTTCCGGCGCAATAAAAAAGATGACGGGAACGGATGAAGAGGGCGTGCGCGGTCGGCTGTGGGCGGGCCTGTTCGCGGAGAAGGACGGAGACGTTCTCAAGGCGCTGGTCGATAACATGATACCGGGCCGCCGTTGCGGGCCTTTGCTGGTAGGGCTGAAGAATGCCGGCGGAAAAGAGGACATGCCCGTCCTTTTTACGGCGATCAGAATGCCGCAGAAGGATGCCGTTTATATCACGCTGGCGGTTCCCAATGCGGCCATGAAGCGCTATGGCGCAGACAATCTTGCCAGAGAAAGCGCAAATCCTCTGCTCCACAAGGATGAATTCATCAAGACGACGCAAAAGGTGATCAAGGATGCCATCAAGTCCGGCCGGCAGGTTGACCTGACCTTGCTGGAGCTGCCCGACTTGCAGGAGATGAAAGACCGCATTTCGCCCGACAAATGGGAAGAAATGCGCACCCTGATGACGGATCTCATAAAATCGCAGGCGATCGACAGTGAAACCGTGGCGCAACTCGCCGACAACCGCTACAGCCTGTTGCGCGATAAAAACGCGGGCATCGGCGGCCTTCAGGAGCAGATTTCCAGCTTGCTGAAAGGGATGGATCCGGCCATGCCGGACACGCGCGTCAAAAGCGTTTCGGTCGATGCCTCCCTCGACAGGCTCAATGACAAGGAGGGCGCGCGGGCGCTACTTTATACCCTGAACGCGTTTGAAAGGCAGGGCGCCGCGGCGAAAATCAGCGATATGCGCGAAGGGTTCTCAAGCTTCCTCAGGGAAAACACGGAGAAGGTGCAGGCATTTAAAAAAATCATCGCCGACCGGGATTTTTCGTTCAATTTCCAGCCCATCGTCCATCTTGAGGATCTTTCCATCTCGCATTACGAGATTCTCACGCGCTTTCGCGACGGCGGATCGCCTTATGATCTGATCACCTTCGGAGAAGCGGTCGGCCTCGCCATGGACTTCGACCTCGCCGTATGCGCCAAGGCCATAGATTATATGGCCAAGTTGCCGAAAGACCTGAAGGAAAATAAATTCACGCTCAATGTCTCGGGGCAGTCCGTCGAGAACGATCAGTTCGTGAGCGACCTGCGCCGTTTGCTCGATCTGCATAAAGGGCTGTCTGGCCTGCTCACGTTTGAAATCACCGAGTCGGCGGGCATTCAGAATCTTGAAAAGGTGAACAACGTCATCGGCCTGTTGCAGGGCGACGGTTTCGGCGTGTGTCTTGACGATTTCGGCGCCGGTTCCGCTTCTTATCAATACTTGCAGAAATTGCAGGTTGATTTCATCAAGCTCGACGGGGCTTACGTGCAGCATATCTTCGATACGCCGAAAGACCAGATGATGGTGCGCCATCTCGCGCAACTTTGCGCTGATCTCGGGATCGGCATGGTGGCCGAACACATAGAAACAGCCGACGAAGCCGTCTTGCTGAAAAGCATGAATGTCGGATTCGGCCAGGGGTACTGGTTTTCACGGCCTCTGGCGTCCCTTGATTATCAGGTCGACGGCGGCAAGCTTGCGGCGATAAACGCTTCCTAATGGGTGATCCTAGAGATCAAACCTGTCCGCGTTCATGACCTTTGTCCAGGCGGCGACGAAATCGCGCACGAATTTCTCCTTATTGTCGTCCTGTGCGTAGACCTCCGCGTAGCTACGCAGTACCGCGTTGGAGCCGAAGACAAGATCGACCCGCGTCGCCGTCCATTTTTTCCTGCCTGTGTCCCGTTCGACGATGTCGTAAAGGTTCTCGCCGGAAGCTTTCCAGCTATAGCGCATGTCGGTCAGATTGACGAAGAAGTCGTTGGTCAGCGCGCCGGGGCGGTCAGTGAAAACGCCGTGCGCCGCGCCGCCGTGGTTGGCGCCGAGCACGCGCATGCCGCCGACGAGAACGGTCATTTCCACCGCCGTCAGGCCCATCAGTTGCGTGCGGTCGAGCATCAGCTCTTCCGCGCTGACGGCATAATTCTTCTTCAGCCAGTTGCGGTAGCCGTCATGCAGCGGTTCGAGATAGGAGAAAGATTGAGCGTCCGTCATCTCCGCCGTCGCGTCGCCGCGCCCCGGCGTGAAGGGCACGGCGATATCGAACCCGGCTGCCTTTGCCGCCAGCTCTACGCCGAGATTTCCTGCAAGCACAATCACGTCGGCGATGCTGGCGCCGGCTTCTTTGGCGACCGGCTCGAGAACGGCAAGCACTTTCGCGAGGCGGTCCGGTTCGTTGCCTTCCCAGTCTTTTTGCGGCGCAAGGCGGATGCGCGCGCCGTTGGCGCCGCCGCGCATGTCAGAGCCGCGGAAGGTGCGCGCGCTATCCCATGCCGTGGCGACCATGTCGGCGATGGAAAGGCCGTTTGTCTTCGCGGCGGCGGCGATCTTCGCTTTCACCGCGCTCACGTCGTAATTCCTGTCGCCTGCGGGAACGGGATCCTGCCAGATAAGGTCTTCCTGCGGCACGTCGGGGCCGATATAGCGCGTCTTCGGCCCCATGTCGCGATGGGTCAGCTTGAACCACGCGCGGGCGAAGACTTGCGAGAAATAAGCGGGATCTTTATAGAATCTTTCCGAGATCTTGCGGTATTCCGGATCCATCTTCATCGCCATGTCGGCGTCGGTCATGATCGGGTTGCGGCGGACGGAAGGATCTTCCGCGTCAGCCGGTTTGTCTTCTTCCTTGATGCCGACCGGCTCCCACTGCCAGGCGCCCGCCGGACTTTTGCGCGATTCCCATTCATAGTTGAGCAAAAGCTTGAAATAACCGTTGTCCCATTGCGTGGGATTGGTTGTCCATGCGCCTTCAAGGCCGCTGGTCACAGCGTCACGGCCGATGCCGCGCTTTTTGTGGTTGATCCAGCCGAGGCCCTGTTCTTCGAGAGGTGCGCCCTCCGGCTCCGGACCGAGCAATTTGGCGTCGCCGTTGCCGTGCGCCTTGCCGACCGTGTGGCCTCCGGCCGTGAGCGCCACGGTTTCCTCGTCGTCCATCGCCATGCGCGCGAAGGTGACGCGCACGTCCTGCGCTGTCTTGAGCGGATCAGGCTTGCCGTCGACGCCTTCAGGATTGACGTAGATCAGTCCCATCTGCACGGCGGCGAGAGGATTTTCCAGCGTATCGGCTTTGTCTCCGCTGTAACGGCTTTTGCCCAGCCATTCTTTCTCCGAGCCCCAATACACGTCTTTTTCCGAATGCCAGATGTCTTCGCGGCCGAAACCGAAACCGAAGGTTTTCAACCCCATCGATTCATAGGCGACGGTGCCGGCGAGGACGATCAGATCGGCCCAGCTGAGGCGGTTGCCGTATTTTTTCTTGACCGGCCAGAGGAGACGCCGCGCCTTGTCGAGGTTGGCGTTGTCCGGCCAGGAGTTCAGCGGCGCGAAACGCTGGTTGCCGGCGCCGGCGCCGCCGCGGCCGTCGGCGCTGCGGTACGATCCGGCCGCGTGCCAGGCCATGCGGATCATCAGCCCGCCGTAATGACCCCAGTCGGCGGGCCACCAGCTTTGCGAACTGGTCATCAGGGTATGAAGGTCTTTTTTCAGCGCGGCGACATCAAGCTTTTTAACTTCTTCACGATAGTTGAAATCTTTTCCGAGCGGATTGGTTTTGACGTCGTGCTGGCTCAGAATGTCGAGATTGAGCGTATTGGGCCACCAATCCGTGTTCGATTTCGTTTCCACCGTGTTGGCGCCGTGCATGACCGGGCATTTTCCTGCGTTGCTCATTTCTTTCTCCTGCTTTTGCGTGTTTTCTGACATGTCGGGCAAATGCCCCAAAAAATGACTTCCGCCTCGTCGATGGTGAAGCCTCGCAGGTCCGCAGGTTCGAGACAGGGCGCATGGGCGCGGCAGTTCGTATCCATGATGACGGCGCACTGGCGGCAGATGATGTGATGGTGATTGTCGCCGACGCGGGTTTCGTAGAGCGCGGGATAGCCTTTGGGCTTGATTTCTCGCAGGATGCCGCATTCCGTGAGCGCGGCAAGGTTGTTGTAGATGGCTTGTTTGGAGGTCGTCGCGATTTTGTCCTTCACGAAACTGAAAATCCGTTCGGCATCGGCATGCGGGTGGACGTCGAGCGCTTCGAGAACGCAAAGCCGCGTGGCCGTGACGCTGAGCCCCTGTTTTGCGAGCAAATCTTTATAAATCCGTTCCATCTCATAATCATGACATAATCAAAATATTTAATCAATCAATATTTTTGTTCTATAAATATAAAAATATATTAATATGAATAAGTTACTAAAATATATGAGTAAAACTGAGAAACATGCATGTGCAACGGCAACGGGTCTTTGGCGGTTGACAGCTTTGGCGGGCCGGACTACCTTGATTGTTGCCGCGCAGCAAACTCCCGCCGTTGCGATGCCCTTCAATCATTGATGTGATACCGCGCAGGTTCCCGCGTCCGCAAACCCCGCAATACAAGCCCGATCATTATGGAGCGAATTCATGGCTGTCAAATCAGCGACATCTTCCAAAAAACCTGCCCGCAAAAAATCCGCCGGAAAGCGGACGGTGAGAATGAAAGCGCAAACCCAGCCCGTCAAAGATAAAAACGGCGCTTTCGAAACAAAAGCGTTGCTGTTGCAGGGCGGCGGCGCGCTCGGCGCCTATCAGGCGGGGGTCTATGCCGCGCTGGCGGAAGCCGACGTGCTGCCGGACTGGGTGGCGGGCATTTCCATCGGCGCGATCAACGGGGCGATCATCGCCGGCAACAGGCCGGAGCACCGCGTGGAAAAATTGCGCGGCTTCTGGGAGCAGATCACCGCCCTGCCGCCGTGGAGCGCGTTCGGGCTGTTCAACAGCATGGTGGATAAGGGCGGCGACTACGCGCGGCAGTTCTGGAACGAGATGAGCGCCATAAGCGCGCTGACGGTCGGCGCGCCGGGATTTTTTTCCCCGCGCCCCTGGCCGCCGCAGTTTTCGCCCGAAGGCTCGCGCGAGGCGGCCAGCTATTACGATACGTCCGCCTTGAAGGAGACGCTTCATAAATTCGTCGATTTCGATATTCTGAATGACGGCAAAACGCGCTATACGACCAGCGCGGTCAATGTCGAAAGCGGCAATTTCATCATTTTCGACAGCCTCAGGGAGCGCATCCGCGCCGAGCATGTCATGGCGAGCGGCGCCTTGCCGCCGGCCTTGCCGAGCGTCGAGATCGATGGGCAACATTACTGGGACGGCGGACTTATCTCCAACACGCCGTTGCAGTGGGTGATGGACGATCCGCCGCGCGATACGCTCGTCTTCCAGATCGATCTGTGGCCCGCGCAGGGCGATTATCCGCGCAACATGATGGAAGTGGCCACAAGGCAGAAGGAAATCCAGTATTCCAGCCGCACGCGCTTCATCACCTCGCGCTTCCAGCACGCGCAGAAGATGCGTCACGCCTTCGCCGAGCTCTACGAGATGCTGCCCGACAACCTCAAGCACTCGCCCCGCGCGCGCACGCTGAACGCCTTCGCCGACCTCAACGAATATCACATCGTGCACCTGATCTATCACGCCAAATTCTACGAGGGATATTCGAAGGACTTCGAGTTTTCGCGCGCGACGATGGAGGAGCACTGGAACGCCGGCATACACGACACCCGCCGCAGCCTGCGCCACGAGGAAATCTTCCGCAAGCCGGCCAATGCCGGCGGCATCGAGATTTTCGATTTTTACAGGTCGAGATAAACATCCGGGGAGCAACGCCATGAAAGCCGAAGACGTCCGCAAGAATGCGTTCTGCATGCCATTTTCAAACCATGCCTATCCGCCGGGGCCGTACCGTTTCGTCGACCGCGAGTTCATGATCATCACCTACCGCACCGACATGGAAAAGCTCCGCGCCGCCGTGCCCGAACCGCTGGAAGCGACCGAGCCGCTGGTGAAGTATGAATTCATCCGCATGCCGGATTCGACCGGTTTCGGCGATTACACGGAAAGCGGGCAGGTCATTCCCGTCACGTTCAAAGGCAAGAAGGGCGGCTACGTGCACCGCATGTTCCTCAACGACCATCCGCCGATCGCCGGCGGCCGCGAATTGTGGGGCTTTCCGAAAGTGCTCGCCAACCCGGTGCTGGAAGCGGAGACGGACACGCTGGTCGGCACGCTGGATTACGGGCGCATCCGCGTCGCCACCGCCACCATGGGGTACAAGCACAGGCAGGCCGACCTTGCCGCCGTGAAGAAGGCGATGGCCGAGCCGGGGTATCTGCTCAAGATCTTGCCGCATGTCGACGGCACGCCGCGCATTTGCGAGCTTGTCGAATATTACATGGAAGACGTCAACCTCAAGGGCGCTTGGACGGGCCCCGCGGCGTTGCAGCTCTTCGCCCACGCGCTCGCCCCCGTCGCCGATCTTCCGGTGCTGGAGGTCGTGTCCGCCGTGCATATTCTTTCCGACCTCACGCTCGGCCTCGGCACGGTCGTGCACGATTACCTCGCCTGAAACCCCGCAACCCTTCATAAGGAGAACACACCATGCGTTTGAAAGACAAAGTTGCCATTGTCACCGGCGCCGCCAGCGGCATCGGCTATGAAATCGCCAAAACCTACCTGCGCGAAGGCGCGAAGGTCGTTATCGCCGACCTTAACCCCGACGCCGCCACCGCCGCCATCAAGGCGCTCGATCCCAGCGGAGGCAACACCATGGCGGTCGCGATGGATGTCGCCAATGAAGAACAGGTCAATGCCGGCGTCGAAGCCGCGGCGGCCAAATTCGGCAAGATCGACATCCTCGTCAGCAACGCTGGCATCCAGATCGTCGCGCCGATCGAGGATTTTGAATTCGCGAAATGGAAAAAGCTGCTCGCCATCCATCTCGACGGCGCTTTTCTCACCACCCGCGCCGCGATCCGGCATATGTACAAGCAGGGCACGGGCGGCAGCATCATTTACATGGGGTCGGTGCATTCCAAGGAAGCGTCGAAGCTGAAAGCCCCTTACGTCACCGCCAAGCACGGGCTGGAAGGCCTTTGCAAGGTCATCGCCAAGGAAGGCGCGGCGCACGGCGTGCGCGCCAACGTCATCTGCCCCGGTTTTGTGCGCACGCCGCTGGTCGACAAGCAGATCCCCGAGCAGGCGAAGGAACTGGGCATCAGCGAAGCGGACGTCATCAAGAACGTCATGCTCAAGGAAACCGTCGATGGCGAGTTCACCACCGTGCAGGACGTGGCGGAAGTCGCGCTGTTCTTCGCCGGGTTCGAAAGCAATGCGCTGACCGGACAGTCGATGGTCGTCAGCCACGGCTGGTTCATGCAGTGATTTTTCCGTGAGTTTGTGATCCGGAAATTCGCCGTCCGCGCCGCGAGAAAAAGCTTGCCTCGGGTGCGGAAAACAATAAGTATAATTCAAGGCACGGGGAGCCTTGCGCGCTACCCGTATTTTTAGAACGGAATTATATTTATTTAGAACGGAATTATATTTATTTAGAACGGAATTATATTTATACGGAGGCGATTTCATCAGGATGACCGGGCGGAGGTGTTTCAGGCCTTATGTTATAGGGGCTTTCTGGTGCGCATTGGCGCAAGGGATTTGTTCGTCCACCGGCGCACTTGCCGCCACATCCTCTCCGATGATGAGCGATCTTCAAAACATACTGGTCTCTTCACATGTGACGACGGCGCAACAGCTCGAGACCGGTGTTGACAGCCATGCTTTCTACTGGAGGGCAAACAATCTGCAGGGATCTGCGCGGGAGCTTGCGCCGCTTCCTGGCGGTGATCTCATGAAAACGGCGGAGCTTTATCTGCAGGGTATATCCTTCTCCTGCAAAGGCCAGTTCGCCGAAAGACTGGGACAACCGCGCCGCACGGGCGATGTCACGACGCTTCAGGCGGACACGGCCTGCGTCGACGGAGGGAACAATCCCGCTTCCGCGGTGCTTTTCGTGACGCATCAGGGTGGTCTTGGCGTGATCGTGCAAAAAGGCGCGGTGGGGCAGTTGTCTTCCGCTATGATCAATGTGGATGCTCTCGTATCCGCCGCTGTCGCTTTGCCTGATCGTGCGCCGCCGCCTGCGGTGCAGGAGACAACAATCCAGCCCCAAGCTCCTGAACCAATTGCCGCTCCATCTTCGCCGCAGGAAACGGTTTCGCAAAATATTCCAGCCGAACAAGCAAAGGCCGTACCGGTAGCGCCAGCGCCGCGCGCGGCATATCGGAGAAATGACCTCTCCACCTGGTCCGGCTTCACGTTCGGGCTTGAGATATCGCGCTACAAATACAGGGAGCAGACGGGCAACGCCAATCCCTTCGTGGATATTTCAAGCTATCCGATGGGGGTAACGGCGGCCTATACCACGCCGCCTTTGCAAGGATTGTCCGATGCTTATTTTCGTCTCGACGGCAGGTTTGCGCTGGGCCCGGCCCATTACAGCAGCGCCAGCGGCACCGCTTCGGGCCAGACGAACAATATCTGGGAGATACGCGGGCTGATCGGCAAGGACTATACCTACGGCCCGGTCGACCTTTCGCCCTATACCGGTTACGGCTTTCGTTATCTTTATAACGACGCGCGCGGCCTCACCAGTCTTGGCTCGGCGGGCTACCGTCGTCAAAGCACCTATCAATATATTCCGATAGGGCTTACATCGCGCTTCAGGCTGACGGACGCGGCGCGGCTGTCGGTGAACACCGAGTATGATTTTTTCACCGCGGGGACGCAAAAATCCTATCTTTCGGATGCCAATGCGGCCTATGGGAATATCGTCAACCATCAAAGCCACGGGATGGGGCTGCGCGGCAGCGTCATGTTTCAGCAGTCCGGCTGGTCGGTGGGGCCATGGTTTGATTACTGGCACATAAAGGATTCCAACGTGGTCCCCATTCCGGGAGATCCGGGGCATATCGGAATGGAACCCGACAATACCACGACCGAAGTCGGACTCAGAATAACCAGAACGATGTAGAACGGTAGCGCGCCGCTACGGGATCAGCCTTCATCCGGCGCGCGCGCCGCGATCAGTTCCGCCTCCAGCCGCCGGATGATATTGATCAGTTCCTGCACTTCCGTCGCGCGGAGATGGTCTATCTTCTGGTGCAAAAGCTCTATTTCCAGCTCCGCCTTGACGTTGACGTCGTAATCGTGCCGCGCGTCGCGGCGGTCGAGCGCCGCCTGCCGGTTCTGGCTCATCATGATGAAGGGCGCGGCATAGGCGGCCTGAAACAACAGCGCGAGATTGAGCAGGATAAAGGGATAAGGGTCCCAGTGATGCATGTAGGCGGTGATGTTGAGGATCATCCAGCCGATGAGGATCAGGCTTTGGGTGATGATGAACGGCCATGAGCCCATCGTCGCCGCCACGCCGTCCGCGATGCGGTCGCCGAGGCTGAGGCGCGGTTCCGTGTATTCGGATTGCGTCAGGCGCGCACGCCGCTTCGCGCGCAGCTGCCTGAGCAACGAAAGCTCTTCTTCCTGCAGGCGGTGATAGATACGGCGGATCGTGTCCATGGCGGGAGGCCTTTTTTTATTGCGATGTTGACCGGATGGCTGAATTATAAGCCGCGCCGCGGGCGGGATTCAATTCAAATTGTCGCACGCAGCGGGTTTAAATCAGCTTTTCCTGCTTCAAGTAGCGCAGGACGGACGCGTATTCCTCCCTGATATCGGCAAGAAGCCGCGCGCGGGCGTCGGCGTCGCCTTCGAAAGCCTGCGCCGCGGCGCAAAGCTGGCGGAGAAGTTCCGCGCCTGCCGTTGCCGCGCCGCCCTTCATGGCGTGCGCGGATTCCTTCCACATGAGCATGTCGTTACCGGCGTGCGACTTTTCAAGATTCCCGACATTCTTGTCCGACTCGAAAACGAAGGCCGCGAGAAGCTCGCGCTGCATCTCCGCATCGCCGTCGCTCAGGGCGCGAAGGCCGGACAGGTCGATCGGGAAAGACGCGCCGCCGCCTGATTCCTCCCGCGGCGTTTTTTCCGGAGCGTCTTCGAAGCGTAGCCATTGCGACATGATCTCCCGCAGTTCCGCAAGGTCGATCGGCTTGCTGATATAATCGTCCATGCCGTAACGCAGGCATACCTCGCGCTCGCCCGCCATGGCATTGGCCGTCAGCGCGACGATCGGCACGTGTTTCCCGGTTTTCAGCTCGAAGGCGCGGATGTCCTGGGTCGCCTCGTAGCCGCTCTTCTCCGGCATTTGTCCGTCCATCAGGATCATGTCCCAGTCGCTTTCGCGGTAGCAGGACACGGCTTCGTTGCCGTTGTTGACGATCCTGAAGTTGCTTATGCCGAACTTCTCCATGACGTGCCGGATGAAGATCTGGTTTGCGCGGTGATCCTCGGCGATCAGGACGCGCGCGGCGGCGGGCGGTATGATCCCGGAGAACTTTTTCTGCAATTTGCGGCTGCGGCGTTCCGGCGTTATCTCGTTCGTGGTCCTGAACGGCAGGCAAAAACGGAAGACGGAGCCCTTGCCGACTTCGCTTTCGACGCTGATCTCTCCGCCCATCATGTCCACAAGTTCCCTGGTGATCGCAAGGCCGAGCCCCGTGCCGCCGTATTTGCGCGCGTGCGAGGCATCGGCCTGCACGAATTTTTGAAAGATGCTCTCCTGCTTGTCTTTCGGGATGCCTATGCCTGTGTCCTCGACATCGCACAGCAGGACGACGCTGTTCCTTTGGGTTTCGCGCCATGAAACACGCACGTCGACGCCACCCACCTCGGTGTATTTGAGGGCGTTGCTGAGAAGGTTGGTCACGATGCGGGTGAAGCGCAGCAGATCGCCGACGACATAAGGCATGCGCCCGTCCTGCATGTGGCAGGCGAGACTGAGACCCTTGCCGTCGGCGAGGGGTTTCAGGTTGTAAACGACGCTGCCGATGGCGTATGCGGCGTCAAACCCGACGCGTTCGAGAGCCATTTCTCCCGTTTCGATCTTCGAGATATCGAGGATATCGTTGACGATTTCGAGCAATGTGCGCGACGAGCGCGACAGGGATTCGACGAATTCCCGCTGGTTGGGGCGCAGCTCCGTTCCTTCCAGAAGCTGGGCCATGCCGAGAATGCTGTTGAGCGGCGTGCGCAACTCGTGCGACATGTTGGCGAGGAACTCCGTTTTCGCGCTGCTCGCCTGTTCCGCGTTTTCCTTGAGGATAAGCATCTTTTTCCGCGAGTCTTCAAGGACGATCAGGCCGCGGTACAGGATCAGGAAAAGGATGATGACGCCGGGAAACGCGATGGCCGTCGACGAGAGCAAAAGCGTCCTTTCACGCAACGCCGACTTTTCCTGGCGCGCATAAAAATCGGACAGTTTCCCCAGGCCCTGATTGTAGAACATTTGCGATACGCCGACGGTCGCGGCGATATGCGTCCGCGCCGCGGGCAGGGCGCGCGCCTTGTTTTTGACAAGCTCGTCAAGTCGCGCGAAAACCCTTTCATATGAGGGAACAACCCATCCATCGTATAACGCGGCGAGGGGCATGATGGCATTGTCCATGGCGGCGCCCTGCATCATGACGCCCATCTCGTCTTGCCGGAAGAGAAGGAGGCGCGTCAGGGCTGTTATTTCTTCATGACCGGAAGCGGAAGGGTTTTTGTTTGCAACCGTTCCGAGCTGCCAGAGCGCCTCCATCGCCGAGGGAAGCGGCCAGACAAGAAGGTTTTGCAGGTAATGCGCCCCCGCGCGCCGCCTTGTTTTTTCTACGGATATATCCTGCAAGGAGCGCAGGAACTCGCTTGCACCGGATATGTCCGCCGCGTAATCGACCCATTGTCCGGTTGTTTCGGTGTTTTTTTTCGACAGGCCTCTTTCTATGTTTCTCCGCGCGATATCCCAGCTCTGGCGTATGACCGGCGTCGAATAGCACTGTTGCAAGGCATTGCTGACTCCGGCGACGGCCCTATGGACGCTCTCCGCCGCCCGCCCGCGCAGTTTCCTGGCGGCGGGCCCTGACAACGCTTGCATCTCGCGCATTTTCTGCATGCTGGAAAGAAGATGCATGCCCGCGCGCTGCTCCCCTATCCAGCAGATCTTTTCGCGTGCGCGCTCCACCCTCATGCCTGCGTCGACGACCGCGCCATGGACCAGGTCCAGGAAAGGAAGCATGAACAGCATGCCGACGCAGATGAAGAAAACGGCCCGATGGCGCGAAGTGTTCAATGTGCTGACGAACCTGTTGATTTTGAGCGCAAACCCCCTGTCGCCGCCTTTTTTATAGAGGCCGCCCAGCGCCGCCGTGAGGAGGATAAGGGCGGTGGCCATGGCGATCGTCAGCGCCATGACGTCAAAGCTTTGCTGCGGATCGTAATTGCAATTCGCATAAGGCTGAATGACGGCGGCCATCATGCCCGTGTAATGCATTCCGCAAACGGCGACGCCCATGATCAGGGCCG
Organism: Pseudomonadota bacterium; assembly: GCA_021845905.1. Taxonomy (GTDB): domain Bacteria; phylum Pseudomonadota; class Alphaproteobacteria; order Micavibrionales; family UBA2020; genus PALSA-926. Next base: position 225,453 of record JAJZVA010000003.1, on the reverse strand, counting down.
CCATCACGCGGTATGCATATTTGTATTTTCCGTCATGGCGCGCGAGCGCGAAAGAGATCCATAGCGCCGCGCCGGCGGCGGCCACCGCGACACCCACGGAGAGAATGAAAATGGAAGGGATATAGCGCAGGCTGGCATCCATCTCCATGGCGGCCATCCCCGTGTAATGCATCGTGCATATGCCGAAACCGAGCAGTACGGCCCCGGCGAGCCAGGCGCGCCATGTCAGCTTCTCGTGGCCGACGATGCCGAAAACGTTATAGGCCACGACGGCGGCGATGAGAAAAGAGATAAAAGTGATGAGCGGGTTGTAATCGACTTCCATGCGCATTTTATAAGACAGCATGCCGATGAAGTGCATTGCCCAGATGCCTGCGCCCATGGCGAATGCGCCGCCCCAGTGAAAGAGCCTTTTTTCCTTCGGATGATCCGCCTCGACCATGCAGCGGGTCATGAAAAGAGCGACGTAAGAGGCGGCGCTCGCCACCATATAAGAAAGAAAAACCAGATCTGTTTTGTAGACGCCGTGCGCGAAGGGAGCGGCCGCCTGTTTGTAAAAGAAGAAAGAAGGCAGAAAATGGGGCATGGTTATCTTACCTCCTAAGGTTTAGTTAATATAAATATTACATACTTGTAGTTGTATTCCAAGCGTGTTAGATTGCATCCTCGCGCGGATTCAAGAGAGGTGACCGTGGAAATATTCCAACATATGAATCTGACAAAATTCGATTTTCTGGTTAATCGCATCAGAGATGAGATAGACCAATGGAAGGTAATGGACGTCCTGTTCGATGCTACCCAGCGGCCGGAACCGGATTTCATTGCGGAACAGCTGGAGGATTATTTCGGCGCGATTGACGGCGCGATCTTTCAGACGAAGAGCGACGAATTCGTTGTCCTCGCGAAACTGGGGCCGCACCCCGACATCAACGTCGTGAAGTCGGGGATTTCTAGAAAATTTCCCGATCATAAATGCAGCGTTGCGATCAGAGACATTTCCAGGAACGGTTTGCAAACGATCGAGATCCGCATCAAATCAGCGCAAACGCCTGTCATGAAGCGATCAGCGGAAAAAAAGTTTTTCGTCATCGATGACGATCTTTTCATCCGCAAAACGCTCGGCCATATCCTTTCCGCGCACGGAACGGCGTTTGAATTCTCCGACGGCGCGCATGTCGAGGAAAACTACATGAAAGAAGAGCCGGACATCGTGTTTATAGACCTCCACCTGCCGGACGGCTCCGGAATAGACGTCATGAACAGGATCCTTCTGCGCTGGCCCGCCGCCAACATCGTCATCATTTCCGCGGACAGCACGGCGGACAATGTTTTGCAGGCGCAGGCCAAAGGCTCCAAAGGCTTTCTCGGCAAGCCGCCCAGCAAGGAAAAAGTCCAGAAAATCATAAAAAGCCTGTCCGGATGAGGCATCCGCCGCTTTTCAGTCCATGACCGCCGTTTCCGCCGCCGCGGCATATTGCGGACGGCGGAGCAGGAGGACGAGCGGAATGACGACGATCATCATCACCATCATCAGCTTGAAGTCGTCGATGTAGCCAACCATCGAGGCCTGACGGGTGATGATCGCGTTCAGCTTTTCGAGTCCCGCCGCGCTGGAAGGATCGACATGCATAGCGGCGAAGGATGCGGCGTGCAGGTCATAGGGAGTGACGTGCGAAGCCATGCCGGCATGCACGACTTGCGTGTTGCGCGCCAGCAGGAAGGAGACGACCGAAATGCCTATGGCGGCGCCGATGTTGCGTAGAAGATTGAAGAACGCCGTGCCTTCGTTGCGCAAATGCGCGGGCAGGGTGGAGAAGGCCAGCGTCGAGAGCGGCACGTAGGAGAGACCGATGCCAAATCCCTGCAAAAGGCCGGAAAAGACGACGGGTCCCGCGTCCATCAGCAGATCGAAATCCGACATCATCCACAGCGAAACCACAGTCAGCAGGAGACCGGCGGTCATCACCGCGCGCATGTCGGCCCTGCCTGATAGGCGTCCGACGAGAATCATCGCCAGCATGGTGCCGAGGCCGCGCGGGGCGGTCACGAGGCCGGTGGTCAGCACCGGATAGTGCATCTCCGTCTGGAGCATCGGCGGCAGAAGCGCGAGCGTGGCGAACAGGACCACGCCGATCAGGAAGATGAAAATGTTCGAGGCGAGAAAATTGTGGTCGGCGAACAGCGCGGGGCTGACGAACGGCCGGTCGTCCGTCAGCGTATGGACGATGAAGAGGTAAAAGGCAATCCCGCCAAGGCAGGCGTAAGTGATGATCTCCGGCGAGGAAAACCAGTCTTTCAGCTGTCCGCGGTCGAGCATCAGTTGCAGCGCGGCGAGGAAAAGGCTCAAGGTCGTGAAGCCGAAGAAATCGAAACGCCTGTCCACGGGCTCGGTCTCCGGCATCGAGGCGGTCAGGCCGAGGAAAGCGGCGATGCCGATCGGCACGTTGATGTAGAACACCCAGCGCCAGCTGTAGTTTTGCGTCAGCCAGCCGCCAAGCGCGGGCCCGAGGATCGGGCCCATCGTCACGCCGACGCCCCAGATCGCCATGGCGCGCGCGTAATCCTTCGGTTCATTGATGTCGAACATGATTGCCTGCGAGAGCGGCACCAGCGCCGCGCCGGAAACGCCCTGCAGCAGGCGGAAAAAGACGATCTGTCCGAGCGTCGCGGAAGCGCCGCAGGCCGCCGAGGCCGCCGCGAAACCGGCGATGGAAATGAGAAAGACTTTCTTGCGCCCGAATCTTCCCGCGAGCCATCCGGTCAGCGGAATCATGATCGCCGCGGCGATGATGTAGGATGTCAGCACCCAGTTGATCTCGTCCTGCGTCGCCGAGAGCATGCCCTGCATTTTAGGCAGGGCGACGTTGGCGATGGTGGCGTCAATGGATTGCATGACCGTCGCCGCCATGATGGAGAAAGTGATCAGCCCGCGGTTGAGCTCCCGCGGTGGCGGGCTTTTGGGCGCTGTTTCATGCAGGGACGGCGGGGCATCATCGTTATTCAGACGCGGGGGCGCGGGATTATTATTCAGACGCGGGGGCGCGTCGTGGCTTGCGCCTATACCGGCCTCTTCGGCCGCTTCCTCAAGAATATCTTCCGGTGCGGCAGCCATGGGTTAGCCTTTGAATTCCCGCGCCAGCGCCCGTTCGAAGATATGAAAGCGCCGCAGGCGGCTGTGGTGCGTATCCACCGTGACGTCCGCGCTCAGGCCCGCGCGCAAGGGCATCTCCGTCAGATCGCCGGAAATGCTGATGCGCACCGGCAGGCGCTGCACCACCTTGACCCAGTTGCCGGTGGCGTTTTCCGCCGGCAGGACTGAAAAACTTTCGCCCGTGCCCGGACTGACGCTTGTCACGGTGCCGTGAAAGACCCGGTCGGGATAGGCGTCGATGTCGATCGCCACCGGCTGACCGGGGCGCATGTAGGTCAGCGCCGTTTCCTTGAAGTTGGCGCTGATCCAGATGTCATGGTCGGACACCAGCGCGAAAACCGGTGTCGCCGATTTGATGTAGGTACCGACCTGAAGCCTGTCGACACCGGCGACGATACCTGCCGAAGGCGCGCGGATGACGGCGTAGGAAAGATTGAGTTTCGCCTGGTCGAGCGCAGCCTCTGCCTGTTCGACGGAGGGATGGTCGTCGACGGCGAGGCCGGCGTTTCCGCCAAGCGAGGCCAGAACATTCGCGCTTTGCTGTTCGGCTGCGGCGAGCTTCTGCGCGGCCTCGTTGAAAGCGTTCTGCGCCGCGTCGCGTCGCGCCCGCGAGGCGATGCCTTCGCGCGCCAGCTTGCTCTGGCGGCGGAGCTCGCTCTGCGCGTAGGCGAGGGTGCTTTTCGCCGCGGCGACATCCGCAAGGCGCTGTTTGTAGGTGGCCTCGCGCGCGGCGACATCGAGCTTTGCCTCGGCGAGCCGTGCCTGCGCCTGCGTCACGGCGATCTTCAAGTCTCTGTCGTCGAGCCTGAAGAGAATATCGCCCTTGCGCACAATCTGGTTGTCATGCACATCGACAGCGACGACGCGTCCGGAAATATTCGAGCTGATGTCGGTGCGCGCCGCATCCACGTAGGCATCGTCTGTCGAGACATAGCGTCCGGTCATGAAATAACCCGCCGTTGCGACGATCATGAACAAGAGCGGCCCTCCCCACAGCAGCAAGCGGCGGTGGCGGCGCAGGCGGCCTTTTTTCACGGGTTTTTCGGCTGTTTTCCGGATGTCGGCGTCGGGCATTTTGATTCTCCATTTTCCAGTATACCCGACCTTGCGTTATGTGATAATACAACATAATATAAATAAACTATTCGACAGGAATGAATAATGCGCGGAACGGAATTCGCCGCCCTCAACGCCTTCGTCGCCGTGGCCGAGCGGCGCAATTTCGCCCGCGCCGCCGCCGCGCTCGGCCTTGCGCCCTCGACCTTAAGCCAGACCGTCCGCGCGCTTGAAGACCGCCTCGGCGTGCGCCTGCTCAACCGCACCACGCGCAGCGTGTCGCTGACGGAGGCGGGCGAACAGCTTCTTGCGCGGGTGCGTCCCGCTTTCGGCGAACTGGCCAGCGCCGTCGAGGCGGTCAATGATTTCAGCCGCAAGCCGATGGGCACGCTCCGCCTCAGCGTCTCGACCATTCCCGCGCACCTGATTCTCGCGCCGCTTTTGAAAAAATTCATGGCCGCCTATCCCGCCATCACGATTGACGTGACCGTGGACGACGCGTCCGGCGACCTTGTCGGCGGACGGTTCGACGCCGGCATCCGCTACGGGCGGCGCATCGCCAAGGACATGCAGCTCGTGCGCGTCAGCCCGCAGTCGCGCATCCTTGCCCTCGCCGCGCCGGATTATCTCGCGCGCCGTGGCGCGCCGCAGACGCCGCAGGATCTGCAGCATCACGACTGCATCCGGTTCCGTCTCGGCGACGGCCAGTTGCTGCCGTGGGAATTCGGGCGGGGAAAAAAGAAGATGGAGGTCGCCGTCAAGGGCCCGCTGATCGTCAACAACGCCGATCTGGTGCTGGAAGCGGCGCGCGACGGCGCCGGCATCGGCTACATGGTCGAGGCTTATGCCGCCGACGATATCCGCGCGGGAAGGCTTGTGCCGTTGTTGACCGACTGGCCTCCGGCCTGGCGCAGCTATTATCTATACTACGCCAGCCGCCACCAGTTGCCTTTGCCGCTCAAGGTGTTCATCGCCTTTTTAAAGACGATGAACGTCGCGCCGGACAACGTCGCTTATTGATAGCGGCGCGTCGCAAGCGTCTTGTTCGCCAGCAGGGCGACGCCGCTGGCCAGTGCGGCGGAGAGAAGGTACATCGCCGTCATCAGCAGGCCGAACTTGCTCGCGAGCCACAGGGCGATCAGCGGCGCGAATCCGGCGCCGAACAGCCAGGCGAGGTCCGACGTCAGGGCGGAGGCTGTGTAGCGGTAATTCTTGGGGAAGTTCGCCGCGACCACGCCCGAGGACTGCCCGAAGGAAAGCCCGAGCAGGATAAACCCGAGGATCATGTAAATCATTTCCCCCGTGCCGCCAAGGTTGAGGAACTGCGGGGCGAAGCCGCTGAAAATGGCGATCGCCGCCGCGCTGACGCCGAGCAGCATGCGCCGCCCGACCCAGTCCGCGACAAGGCCGGAGCCGATCACGCACAGGGCGCCGACGCCCGCGCCGACCATTTCGATCAGCAGAAAGCGCGTCGGGCTTTCGCCGGTGAAGAGGAATATCCACGAGAGCGGAAACACCGTCACCATATGGAAGAGCGCGAAGCTCGCCAGCGGCGCGAAAGAGCCGATAAGGATGTTGCCGCCCTCGGCCTTGATGGTTTTGCGCACATGTTCCGGCTGAAGTTCGCGGCGTTTGAAGAGGTCCTTGCATTCCGGCGTGGAAACGATGGTGACGCGCGCGAACAGCGCCACGAGGTTGATGGCGAAAGCCACGAAGAACGGATAGCGCCAGCCCCAGTGGAGGAAGTCCGCGGCGGACAGGCGGCTGACGAAATAGGCGAAGAGGCCGCTGGCCAGCGCCAGGCCGAGCATGGCTCCCAGTTGCGGAATCATCGCGTACCAGCCCCTGCGGTTGTCCGGGACGTTCATGTTGAGGAGCGAGGGCAGTCCGTCCCACGCGCCGCCCCAGGCGATGCCCTGCCCGCAACGGGCGATGGCGAGAAGCACGGCGGCGTAAACGCCGATTTCCTTGTATCCCGGCAAAAAGGCGATGGCGACGGTCGACGTGCCGAGCAGCAGCATGGCGATGACCAGCTTGACCGTGCGGCCATGAATTCTGTCGACCGCCATGAAAACCAGCGTGCCGAAAGGCCGCGCCACGAAGGCCAGCGCGAAAATCCCGAAAGAATACATGGTGGCGGTGAGCGGATCGTGGTCCGGAAACACGATTTTGGGAAAGACCAGAACCGAAGCAATCGCATAAACGAAAAAGTTGAAGTATTCGGCGGTGCGCCCCACGATCACCCCGATGGCGAGCTCGCCGGTATTGAAGCCGCTCTGGTGCGGTGCGGATAGGCTGTCGGCCGTGTGTTGCGCGTTCATTATGGGCTTTTGCTCCTGATTTTTATTTTTATACTGGTCGTTTAATTTCTAACCTGATAAACATGTGAGCGCAATCCGCTGGATTCGCATCTTGCTCCCCTCTCCGGGGAGTATTATATAGAAGCAAAAAAAACAAAAGTCGAGACTACGTACCGTGAAAACTCGCCTATCGGCCCTTGCGGGCATCGCACTCTCAACAGTCGTCCTGACCTTGAGCGGGTGCAAAGCCGTCGTCCTTCACCCCGCGGGGGATATCGCCCTGCAGCAGCGCGACACGCTTCTGGTCTCCACCGGCCTGATGTTGCTGATTATCGTGCCGGTGATGATTTTGACCGCCTTTTTCGGCTGGAAATACCGCGCCGACAACAAAAAGGTCGAATACGCGCCCGACTGGGACCATTCCACCAGCCTCGAACTGGTGATCTGGTCCGCGCCGCTGTTGATCATCATTGCGCTGGGCGCGCTGACGTGGCTCAGCACGCACTTGCTGGATCCTTACCGTCCGGTCAGCCGTCTTTCCAAAAGCGACATGATTACCCGCAATATGGAACCTCTGACAGTGGATGTCGTCGCGTTGGACTGGAAATGGCTGTTTTTCTATCCGCAATATGACATTGCCACGGTCAATGAGGTCGCCGCGCCGGTGAACCGCCCGATTATTTTTCACATAACCTCGGCCACGGTCATGAACGCCTTTTATATTCCCGCTCTGGCCGGGCAGATCTACGCCATGGCTGGCATGCAGACCAGGCTTTGGGCCGTGATCAACAGCGCCGGAACCTATAAAGGCTTTTCATCGAACTACAGCGGCGACGGATTTTCCGGCATGCAATTCGAATTTTATGGCATGCCTGCGAAAAACTTCGACGCATGGGTGGCCAAAGTCAGGAAGAACGGTACCGATTTGAGCCGCTCCGCCTACATGGCGCTCGCCAAGCCGAGCGAGAACGTCGCGCCTGTTTATTACAAGAGTTACATGCGTGGCCTTTATAAAGACATTCTCAATATGTGCGTCATCCCTGGAAAAATGTGCCTCGATACCATGGCCGGCATCGACGATCAGGGCGGCCTCGACCAGAAAAACGCCGCCGACAACCTTGCGCCAGCGGCGACCGCCGGTTATGAGGAGCATCCATCCGCCCTCGGCCCGGTCAAAACCTACGTGATCAACGCATCATCCGTCCCGGCGGGCGCGGCAGGCTATGAAAAGCCTGTCAGTTTGGCCCCGACCGCGCCGCCGCATCCTTTGTCGGGCGCGAACCTGCCGCAGCCGCGCATCGTCCAACCAGCAGAGGTCAGATAATACCATGACGCTCAACCCGCATCTTTTGAAACTGATTTTCGGCCGTCTTTCGATTTCGTCCCTGCCGCTGCACGTGCCGATCGTCCTTTACACCTTCGTCGTGGTGTCGATCGGCGCGACCTGCGTGCTTGCCGCCATCACCTACTTCGGCAAGTGGGGCTACCTGTGGCGCGAATGGTTCACCAGCATCGACCACAAGAAAATCGGCATCATGTACATGATCCTCGCCACGGTCATGCTCGTGCGCGGCTTCGCCGACGCGATCATGATGCGCCTTCAGCAGGCCATGGCCTTCAACGGATCGCAGGGCTATCTGCCCGCAGAGCACTACGATCAGGTCTTCACCGCCCACGGGGTCATCATGATCTTCTTCGTGGCGATGCCTTTCGTCGTCGGGCTGATGAACTTCGTCGTTCCGCTGCAGATCGGCGCGCGCGACGTCGCCTTCCCGTGGCTTAACAACTTCAGCTTCTGGATGACGGTGGCGGGCGTGGTGCTGGTGATGATGTCCCTGTTTGTTGGCAACTTCGCCCGCACCGGATGGCTCGCCTATCCGCCGCTGTCCGACATCAACTACAGCCCCGGCGTCGGCGTCGACTATTACATATGGTCGTTGCAGATCGCGGGCGTCGGCACGCTGCTCTCGGGCGTCAACTTCATCACCACGATCATCAAGATGCGCGCGCCCGGCATGACGATGATGAAAATGCCCATTTTCACCTGGGCGTCTTTGTGCACCAACGTCCTGATCGTCGCGGCCTTTCCGGTGCTGACGGTCGTCCTCGGCCTTCTGGCGCTCGACCGCTACGTCGGCACCGACTTTTTCATCAACAATTTCGGCGGCAACGCCATGATGTACGTCAACCTCATCTGGATCTGGGGCCACCCCGAGGTTTACATCCTCATCCTGCCGGCGTTCGGCATTTATTCGGAAGTCACATCGACTTTCTGCGGCAAAAGGCTTTTCGGTTATACCTCGATGGTCTACGCCACGATCGTCATCACCATCCTCGCCTATCTCGTCTGGCTGCACCACTTTTTCACGATGGGGTCGGGCGCGGGCGTCAACTCGTTCTTCGGCATCACCACGATGATCATCTCCATCCCCACGGGCGCCAAGATGTTCAACTGGATGTTCACCATGTACAAAGGGCGCATCCGCTACGAACTGCCCATGATGTGGACGATCGCCTTCATGCTCACCTTCGTCATCGGCGGGATGAGCGGCGTGCTGATGGCCGTGCCCTCGGCGGACTTTCTTTTGCACAACAGCCTGTTCCTCGTCGCGCACTTTCACAACGTGATCATCGGCGGCGTGGTGTTCGGTATTTTCGCAGGCATCAATTACTGGTTCCCCAAGGCGTTCGGCTTCCGGCTCGACCCGTTCTGGGGCAAGGTGTCGTTCTGGTGCTGGCTGATCGGCTTTTATCTCGCCTTCATGCCACTTTACGCGCTGGGGCTGATGGGCGTCACGCGGCGCATGCGCGTGTTCCATGATCCGTCCTTGCAAATCTGGTTCATCATCGCCGCGATCGGCGCGGGCGTCATCGCCATCGGCATCGCGTCCTTCCTGATCCAGATCGCCGTCAGCATCAAGAACCGCGACAAGCTCCGCGATGAAACAGGCGATCCCTGGAATGGCCGCACGCTCGAATGGTCGACGGCCTCGCCGCCCGCGCCTTACAACTTCGCCTTCATCCCCAAGGTGCACGACCGCGATGCCTGGTGGCAGATGAAGCAGAGCGGCTACAAGCATCCGAAAGACGGTTTCAACGACATCCATATGCCGAAGAACACGGGCGCGGGCGTCATTCTCGCCGGGCTGTGCCTTGCGTGCGGCTTCGGGCTGATCTGGTACATGTGGTGGCTCGCGGCCTTCAGCTTCGCCGCCTTCGTCATCGGCGTCATCGTCCATACCTTCAACTACAACCGCGACGGCCATATGGAAGCCGAAACTGTCGCCGGTTTCGAGCATAAACGCCCAAAACTTCTGGCGCATAAGGGTTAACAGCATGTCCGCAACGCAAACGCAAACGCTTTCTCCGCAAGACTTCTATTGCGCCAAGGAGCCGCACCATGAAGCCGGCGGCCAGACGGCGCTGGGCTTCTGGGTCTACCTGATGAGCGACTGCCTCCTGTTCGCCACGCTGTTCGCGACCTATGGCGTTCTCGGGCGCAACTACGCGGCGGGGCCCTCGCCCAAGGACGTCTTCGACCTTTCCACGCTCGCGCTCAATACGGCGATGCTGCTCTTCTCTTCGATCACCTACGGCTTCGCCATGCTGACCATGAACCAGAACCGAAAGCAGGCGACGCTCTTCTGGCTGGCGGTGACGTTTCTGTTCGGCGCGGCGTTCGTCGGTATCGAACTGAACGAGTTCGCGCACATGATTTCCATCGGCGCGACGCCGCAACGCAGCGCGTTTCTCTCATCCTTCTTCACGCTGGTCGGCACGCACGGCACGCACGTCACCTTCGGCCTCATCTGGATGGCGACGCTGATGACGCAGGTCGCCGTCAAGGGCCTGACGCCCGCCAACCGCCGCCGCCTGATGTGCCTCAGCATGTTCTGGCACTTTCTCGACGTCGTCTGGATCGGCGTGTTCACCTTCGTTTACCTGATGGGAGTTATCAGATGAGCTCAAAAGCGCACGACGTGGACCACGCCTCGGGGCAAAATCACGGCACGTTCAAAAGCTACATGACCGGTTTTGTTTTGTCGGTCATCCTCACGGTCATTCCCTTCTGGCTGGTCATGGATCATGTGACGGCCGCCGTCACGACGACGATCCTGATCGTGTCATTCGCCATTGCACAGATTGTGGTGCACATGGTGTACTTCCTGCACATGAGCCCCAAGTCGGAGAACGGCTGGAGCCTGATGGCGCTTATTTTCACGGTCATTCTTGTCTTCATCACGCTGATCGGCTCCCTGTGGGTGATGTACCACATGAACCAGAACATGATGCCGCAACCCGGCCTGATGTGATGCTGTCCGGCGGTTGAGAGAGGGTGCGGGCGCGCGTCTGCGTTTTTTCTCTTGACATTTTGTAAAATAAGCCTATATTCGTCCGCAAGTGACTGAACTCTTGCCTTACGCTTTCACGCCCCGCTTATAAATATAATGAATAAAGGGGCCTGTTTTATCCAGCATTTGTCAAAGGGTTTGAGCTTATCCCGCGTCGCCATGCCTTGCATAAGCGGCATGAAACCGGCGCGGGCGACACATGCTTTCCGGCAGAGCCGGAAATGAGATAATGAAAGGCTATAAATCAATGACATCCACATTCGGCGCGCTGGGACTCCCGGCGCCTTTGCTGACCGCTATTCAACACATCGGCTTCAAAACCCCGACCCCCATCCAGGAGGCCGCCATTCCGCTTGCGTTGCAAGGGTTCGACGTTCTCGGCTCCGCGCAGACCGGCACGGGGAAAACAGCGGCGTTCGGCCTGCCGATGATCGCGAAGCTTCTCGACGATCCCAAGCGCGTGGGGCTGATCATGACGCCGACGCGCGAGCTCGCGGCGCAGGTGCTCTCCACCCTGAACCCGTTGCTTGCGGGCATGCGCATCCGCACCGCTTTGCTGATCGGAGGCGATTCGATGCACAAGCAGCTGCAGCAGCTCAAAATGCGACCGCGCATCATCGTCGGCACGCCGGGCCGCATCAACGACCACCTCGACCAGCGCACGCTCGATCTTTCCGCGGCGGATTTCCTGGTTCTCGATGAAACTGACAGGATGCTGGACATGGGCTTCGGCGTGCAGATCGACCGGGTTTTGAAACACATGCCGCGCCAGCGCCAGACGTTGCTCTTCTCCGCCACCATTCCCGCGGAAATCGAGAAACTCGCCGCCCGCTACCAGACCGATCCGCAGCGCGTTTCCGTCGGCTCGACCGTCGCGCCCGTCGCGGCGATCAAGCAGGAAGTGCTGCACATCAAGGAAGGCGAGAAATACGACGAGCTGATCCGCCAGCTCTACGACCGCAAGGGCTCGATCATCGTCTTCATAAAGACCAAGTTCGGCGCCAAGCGCATGGCCGAGAAACTGGAAAAGATGGATTTCAAGGCCGACGCCATCCACGGCAACCTCAACCAGAACAAGCGCGACCGCGTCATCCGCGCCTTCCGCGAGAAGCGATACCGCATTCTCGTCGCGACCGACGTCGCCGCGCGCGGGCTTGACATTCCGCATATCGAACACGTCATCAATTTCGACCTGCCGCAATGCCCGGAGGATTACATCCACCGCATCGGCCGCACGGCGCGCAACGGCGCGGAAGGAAACGCGATCGCGTTCGTCACCCCTTCCGACGGACGTCTGTGGCATGCCATTCACAAGCTGATGAATCCCGACGCGGAAGGAAAGCCCGCCCCTTCAAGCAACCAGCGTCCGCAAGGGCAGAACAAGCGCAAGAGATTTGGTCATGACAACGCCGCGCGGAGCGGCTCCGGTTCCCGGAAGGTATCCCCTGAAAAATCCGGCCGCAGAAAATCCGGCTTTAAAAAAGACGGAACGAAGCTCGGCAAAAGGCCGCAAAAGAAGTTTTCCGGCGGCGGGGCGCGGGCGGCAAGCCGCTAGATTTGCGCGGGCGCGGGGTTCAATATCAGCCGGTTTCCTGATGGAGGCCGCACTCCTTGTTCTGCGGATCCTCCCACCACCATCGTCCGGCGCGGATGTCCTCTCCTTGCGCGACGGCGCGGGTGCAGGGCGCGCAGCCGATGCTCGGAAAATTTCTGTCATGCAGCCTGTTGTAGGGCACTTTGCGACTGCGGATATAATCCCATACGTCGTTTTCGCCCCAGTCGTGCAGGGGATTGAATTTTTCAAGGCCGTTCGCCGCGTCGTAATGCCGCGCCGGAAGTCCGGCGCGGGTCAGCGCCTGTTGCGCGCGCAGGCCCGTGACCCATGATTTTTTCCCCGCGAGCGCGCGCTGCAAAGGCTCGACCTTGCGCACATGGCAACAGGCCTTGCGCAGCGCGACGGAGTGGTAGAAGGAATTCACGCCCGATGCATTGACATGGGCTTCGAGCAGGTCGTGGCGCGGCGCATAGAGGCGGATCGCGAGGCCGTAATGCCGCCCCGCGGCATGCAGAAGATCATGGGTTTCCGGCGGCAGGCGTCCCGTGTCGATGGAGAAGATGCCGATATCCAGTTTCTCCCGTGCGATCAGGTCCGTCAGAACCATGTCTTCCGCGCCAAGGCTGTTGGCGAAAACGGCGGGAGCGTGCGCCGAGACCGCCGTACGCAGTAACAGAACAGCAGATTCTGTTTTTTCCGTCAGCGCCTCTTGCCGGTGACGGTCGCCGAAGACATCACTGCCCGGAAGGGGATTTATGCCGTCGTTCATTTTTATTCTCTCTCCGGATTGGGCGCAACGCCGCTTTCATATACGCGGATGATCCCCGCTATAAGCGAAGCATAACACGTCTTGCCGTCTCGCGCGCTGGCGTTCTTATCTTATGAAAACATTCAGCCGCCAGCAAAACCTGGCCTGCACATTATGGTTGTTTGACAGTGATCATATGTAATGTTATTAGTCATGCCACGATGAAATCAAAAAAGGCTCCCAATGGATTTGGGTATAATTATGAGAACAAAAAACAACCAAATGATCGTCTATAAACTCTCCGGACGCAGCCTTGAAGCCGCTCTCCGGCTTGATAAAGAGTTAGAGCGCGAGCTCCAAACCGTGCCGGTCTTGCGCAAAGGGTTTGCCACCGATATCCGCAAGAGCTGGGAGGCTTTGTATAAAAGCCTCATTGCGCGTCTCGAAACGGAAGCGCCGGACGTGCTGGAGCTGGCCGGGCTCAAGGCCCGCGCCGTGCAGGTTTTTCAGGGCGTGCAATCGCTGCCGCGCGCCTATGCCGCCACGCCGGAGATTTTTTGCGATGGACGGAAAGAGCCGGAATATTTCATGTACGTGCCGGTCGACTACAAGGGTGGCCATTTTGTCCCCGCCGACGCCGTGTTGCTCAACGACGCGGAAGAGAACGCGGCCGGCAACCGTCTTTTCGCCGGCGGCTGGCTTGGCAATGCGCCGCTGGTGAGCATTGAGAAGCAAGGCATCGCGACCCCGGCGGACTACGAGCCGAAATCGCAAAGCGCTTTGCGCAAGGCGTTTCCTTACATCAAGAACGACAACGTCTGCTTTATCGCTGAAGGCCGCAGTCTCGCCGCGGTTGAAGATCTCAAGGCGCGCAAGGCGGAATGGCAAGACCGCATCGACGCCGCCCGCGATGCGATAGAAGCGATCGTCGAGCGGCAAAAGCCGGAAATTCTGGCGCGTCTGCCCGCGGGCGAAGACATCAATATCAGCATTCCCTATCGTTACTGCGCGGGTGAAAAGCCGACCTTGCTCCTGTCCGTGCGCAAGGCGGGGAAGGTCGATCTCTGGAGCGCCGGAAAACCGGTGCCGCTTTCGCCCTCCGCGGCCTATGATTTGGGAGATTACGAAGGCGGAGAATATGTCGTGAAAGCGCGCAAGGATACGCCGGAAGGACGCAAGCTTGCCGCGCTGATCGACGCCATTCCCGTGACGCCAGACCTGTGCGACTATCCCGAACTGCACGCCCGTTTCGCCATGAAGAAAGATGACATAGGCCGGGCGCTCGGTTTGAATGGCGTCGTGCCGCAGATGATGGAGATATCCGGTCTGACGCTACTCATTTATAATGCCGCGCCGGACGCGAAGAAAGACGATTTCTGCCCGCCCGATGCCAAACCGCTCCCCGCTTTCGCCTACTGGTGGCTTCGGAATGATCAGGAAGACCGCAATACCGGCGCAACGCCGCCGCCGATGCCGCAGGCCGTTCGCGACGCGCTGGACGGAAAGACGCAGGATCCAAAACCCCGGCGCAAAAAGAAGCCGCCGCAACCTTGAAAATGCATGGCATGCAGAAAAAGCAACGCATGAAGCATGTTTTCTTTCTTCTGGCGGGTGTTTTCGCGCCTCTGCCCGCGCACGCGGCGCAAATCCGCATAGAAGACGCTTTCTCGCCGCGCGACGGCGCGTCGCGTCTGGTCGAGCGCGCGGTATACGACGCGCGCAGGTCCGTTCTCGTCGCCGCTTATTCCTTTACATCGAAGCCGATCGCCCGCGCGCTGGTCGCCGCGCATGACCGCGGCGTCGACGTGCGCGTGGTGTGCGACAAAAACCAGTACAACCGGCCCATTGAAAATTTTTTAAGCGCCCGCGGCATCCCGGTGCGCGTCAGCAGCCAATACAATCTCATGCACGACAAGTTCATGGTCATCGACGGCGCAACCGTGGAACTGGGCAGTTTCAACTATACCTATTCCGCGGAATACGATAACGCCGAGAATGTGATGGTGGTGCACAATGTTTCCGGCATCGCGGCGGATTATGCGAGGCAATGGAATGATATCTGGGCGGGCGCGCGCGAGCTGAGAAAGTCTTTTCCGGGAGGCTGATTCTTCGGCACGGCATATGCGTAAGTTAGAGCAATAATTTTTTTTCTTCATATTATTTCTTCTTTTTTATAGTTTCTAAAATGTCCATTATCTCGTCTACATTTCCTGATGTTATTTCAATTTTTTGTTGGCCATCTTCTATTATTAGATGCACTTTCCGTCCTGCACGTTTAGCAAAATATGCGCCTATTGCGGTAAAAAAGGCAGGCTGGAAAAGATGATCTATAAATGTCGTAAAGGCGCCAGTTAACCCGCCGTCTGCGTGTAATGCGTCATAAACGTATGTTTCAGCTTCCAGCCCCTTAACGGCACTGCTGAATTCTCCTAGATCTTTCTGAAATTGAAGGTTTGAAATACTCCCTTCCTTGGGGGCGGGAGTTAGTGCAAGTTTAATTTTTTCTGCAGTCGTCATTTATACTCTTTTCTGTTCAATTTGTGCGAGTTCCTCGAGTGGTCGCCTAGTTTGTGCGTCGCTGTTTTTTGAGACGATACGCGCGTCTGCAAAAATGTCTCCGCATGATAGAACAACCAGTCATTTCGCTTCTCCATTGAAAAGATTCAGGTTTTACCATTTAAAAATGGCAAAATGCCGACCACTCAGTCCCAATTTTTACAGTAAAATAAAGAGTTATCCCGTGCTGGCGGGGCATTTGAGAAACAATACGCGCGCACGCGCGCGAGGGTTTTTTGACACGATAAAAAGGGGCATTTTTGCGCCATTAGTTTGGCACCAGTTTGGCACGGCGTTTTTCCGCGCCGTTTTTAATCGACTAAATCTTTGAAATAATTGGCGTTCCCTAGGGGATTCGAACCCCTGTTACATCTGTGAAAGAGTTTTAAAATAGACTTTCACACACTTCTAAAAACAATCAGTATCATTATTTATCAATAATTTAAGTATATACTTGTATCTGGGAGTCCACAGGGGTATATTCTCATCCGTTACGTACGGATTACGTACGGACTTTATGCAGGAGTTTTTGTCATGGCTCAGAACAAGAGAAACGCCAAGCTTGAAAACAGAACAAACCGCCTAAAGCTTCCTATCGGCGGGGAGCGCCACTGGGTTTCTGCTGGTAAGGGGCTGTCTTTGGGATACAGGCGCACCGCTGACGGATATGGCACGTGGGAAGCGCGGCAAAGGATTAAGGGAAAGTACAAGTATTCCCCGCTGGGAGAGGCCGACGATTACAAGGATGCCGATGGCGAGAAAGTCCTGACCTATTTCGACGCAACGGACAAGGCAAGACGCTGGGCGGCTGATTTCCTTAAAGACCCCACTGCAAAGCTGCGCGAATCCCTGACTGTCCGGCAGGCCGCCGAGCATTATCTGGCATGGTTTAAAGACCACCGGAAGGCATACAAGGAAACCTATCTCAATGTGCATGCCCACATTATCCCCGTCTTTGGTGACAAGCTGGCCAGTGAATTGAAAACCACCGAGATTAAGGCATGGCTCAACAAGCTGGCGGCGACACCCGCGCGCAAACGCGCAGGCAAGGGCAAAAAGCTGGCCTTCAGGAGCGCACCCAAGACCGAGGCCGAGAAACGCGCCCGTAAATCTTCGGCCAACCGTTCCCTGACCATCCTGAAGGCAATACTCAACAAGGCTTTTCAAGACGAACTGCTGGCTGACGATACCGCATGGCGGCGGGTGAAACCGTTTGAAAACGCCGACGAACCGATAACCCGTTTTCTGACCGAGGCCGAATGCAAGCGCCTGATTAACGCCTGTGACGCAGATTTCCGGCAGCTTGTGAAGGCTGGCGTATTCACTGGCGCGCGTTACACGGAACTGACCACCCTGAAGGCCAAGGACGTGAACCTTGATAATGGCAGCGTGTTTATTCAGCCGTCCAAAAGCGGCAAGGGGCGGCATATCCCGCTATCGCCTGACGGATTGGATTTTTTCAAAACACAGTGCGCTGGTAAAAAGGGCGGCGATACCGTGTTTTTGAAGAAAGACGGCAAGCCTTGGGGCAGAAACCATCATGTAAGGTTTTTGCAGGCCGCATGCGCGGCGGCGAAGATAACGCCTGCTATCGGCTTTCACGAATTGCGCCATACCTATGCGTCCCTGCTGGCGCAGGCCGGAGCCGACCTGCTGACCATTTCCAAGCTGCTAGGGCATGCCGATACCCGCATTACATCCCGCCACTACGCGCACCTGTGCGACAAGACGCTGGCCAATGCCGTTAAAAACTTCCTGCCCAGCTTCGGGCATAAGCCGGATAAAAAAGTTGTATCCATAGGGGAAAAAGCTAAAATCGGCCATGGAGAATCGCTCAGAAATCATCCTTTACCAGACCGAGGACGGGGAGACCCGTATCCAGACGCTATTGCAGGACGGCACGGTATGGTTGACGCAGGCGCAGATTGCGGAGCTATTCCAGACCACCCCTCAAAACATTACTCAGCACATAAAATCCATATATCAGGACAGAGAATTGACCCTTGAGGCAACTTGTAAGGATTACTTACAAGTCCGGCAGGAGGGGCTAAGAAATGTTGAAAGACTGCTAAAGTATTATAATCTCGATATGATTCTGGCCGTGGGCTATCGCGTCCGTTCTCACCGTGGCGTGCAGTTTCGCCGCTGGGCGACCGAGCGCCTGAAGGAATACATAGTCAAAGGCTTTGTTCTGGACGATGAACGGCTCGAAAAAGGCACGGAAGACGATTATTTCGATGAACTTGTCGAGCGCGTCCGCGCCATTCGCGTATCGGAGCGCCGTTTCTATCAGAAAATCACGGACATTTACGCGACCAGTATCGACTACGATAAAAACCACCCGCTGACGCAAAACTTTTTCGCCACCGTGCAGAACAAGTTTCACTATGCCATTCACGGCATGACGGCGGCGGAAATGATTGTCAATCGCGCGGATGCGAAAAAGCCCCTTATGGGCATGACTTCATTCAAGGGCAAGAAGCCGAAGCGCACGGATGCCGTTATCGCCAAGAACTACCTGACGGAAGATGAAATAGGCGCGCTGCATCGTATCGTTGACCCGTATCTTTCCTTTGCGGAGGAACAGGCGAGAAACCACAAGCCCATGACCATGCAGGCATGGATTACCAAGCTGCACGGCTTTCTTGAATTGAACGATAAAGACATTCTGCACAACGCTGGCACTGTGACGGCTGAAAAAGCAAAGGAACACGCCCAACGCGAATTTGATAAATACCGCAAGATTCAAGACGCAAAAATGGTGAGTGATTTTGACAGGACGGTTAAATCGTTGCCTGCGCCTAAAAAACGGAAACGGAAGAAAGATGAAGAAGAAAAGTAACTCTGTACTGATACCGATTAGCAAAACAATAATATCGCGCGCCAAGAAAATCGCTCTGGCGCTAAACCAACCGAACGGAAGGGGTGATGGGTGAAAAACTCTTTCATAATTTTTTATTTTTTTCTGGAAGCACTTTACGCGCCCGCTAACAGTCATGCCGCCCGCATTGAAGTAAAACAATTCGTTAAAATGGCGAGTAATCAGCAATTATGCGTTGCGCTCTACTATTATTCAAAGATGCCGAATGCCGATATTGTTCTCCGAGAAATTGACAAAAGAAAAATTAACTGCACGCAAATTATAGTAAAAACAGTCGGTGCTTCTCAGCAACAAAAGGAAAACTCTTTTGCGGCGGCTGTCAAGTTATGCCTTAAGTACGTACATCAGGAAGATCCGTATCCATGGACTGGTAAGCCTTTTGATGCGTATGTATCTAGCCCATTTCACGTGCATACCTACGGCCAGTCAGATGATTACTTTGAATTTTCAAAGTGCATGGCGAAACACGGAGAAGGACTTGGAGAGTAGTTTAAAAATGTTCGGTGTAAAACCTGATACACCTAAAAATGGGAACGTGATTCATGTCGAGTTTTGAAGGATGCTGATACTAGAGCAAAGCGTCGTCGCGCGTGATTCCACGCGTTCGGGATTTGCTCTAATTCGCCCTGGTAATCAGCGCAAAAGGAAGCGAGGATGACCATAGTCCGACTTGTTATTTCTGACAGAGACTTTAATCCGAATCGCAGCGTCGCAAAAGATTTTCTCCAATTGATACGAGGAAGGAGAAAAATAAGCGATAGAGAAATCTCTCTCATACAAAACGACTTTCATCGCCTTGTAAAAAAATACGGGCGGCAACATCCGCCACTCTTGGGAAAGATACTTGGCGGCAAGAATTATCGGCAACATCCCATAGATGTTTTCTTTTCAATGCACCGCGGATGCTATAAAGATTTTGTGGACAGCGGACTGTCTAGCGTTGGCAACATGGGCATTATCTTGGCCTCACTGATACAAGACCATTGTCAACCGGAGAATTATATCCGAATCCAGGAGGCGACTTTTGAGCTGCTTAAGTATGAAAAAATGCTCGACCCCATGCGAAGTCCTGACACCGCCACAGAATATAAGCACTTCCTTGAAGTGGGGTTTTATGCGATAAAACAAAAAAGTAAAGGCGGTAAAAGCACCAAGCGCAAAGATAGGCAGGATAGAGAAAAACTGACCATCCTTATCGCGGGAGAAATAAAGAAGCTCTCGAACAAAAATATCCCGAAACGTCAATGGAATGGATTGATTGCTCAAAACCTAGCGAAGAAGCGCGGTTATGAACACGTAACCAAAGAATTGGTTAGAAAACATAGACAGCGCCACCTCCGGCAAGCAGGACAGAGCTAAGCTCTGTCCTGTTACACTTTTTGACAGCAAAGCTTTTATAAGGCCTTATCTCCCTGTGTCCAACAAAGCACGGGAGAGAATCGATGCAAACCGAAACCCAAACAGCAAAATCAGTAAGCCGCTGGTGTCAGGATAACGACCTGTCCAGAAGTATGTTCTATCAGCTTCGCAAAAAAGGGCTTGCCCCTGCCGTGATGAAAATCGGCAGGCGCACGCTTATTTCTGCCGAGGCAGACGCCGCATGGCGCAAACGTATGGAGGAGGAAGGCCAAAATCAGGTAACGGTATGACCGGAAAAAAGTTTGCCCAGCTAACCGTTGCAGCGGCGCTGGGCATGTTCAAAAACCTAACGCTCAAACGAAAGGATGAACTATGTCTAAGATATACAAGCCGCTTATTTTTAGCAACTACCCAGAAATGCCATTGTTTCTATGGGCTTCACGGCAAACAGCCTTGCCCCTTCCAATTATTGGCCGCCGGTTGTGCCGTGCAGGATTCGCGCCTGCAACGGCGCGCGCAATTAGCGAACTTGTCGGGCTGAAAGGCGGTGCAGTATGAGCCGCTGGTATTCGTCTGAAACGCAAATCCGATGGGTATGCAAACAGCTTATCCAAGGCCGTGAAATCTCTCATGCGGATGAGATTGCGGAGGCACAAGGCTGGCGTTTGTCGGCAATCATCCACCAATTACGGACCCGTTACAAATGGCCGATTGCTACCCGCTTCGATGAAAACCGTATCGCCCATTATCGCATGGGTACGGACGTTGACACGGATAAGCTCAAAAAGCCGAGGAGCTACCTGAAGCCCAAGGCAATCAAGCCGCAACAGTAACAACTCACGGGAGGGGCTTCGGCCTCTCCCGCCTTTTCATGAGGATGCCATGACACAATACGACCAGCGCGGCAGGAGCAAAACAAAGGAACAATACGTCCGGTTGACGTATGCCATGATTGCCAGCCCCGCTTTTCAATCACTGCCTGCCTTGGCGGTTGCCTTGTACGTCCATGTGGCAGGCCGATATGCAGGCGACAATAACGGCAACATATCGTTTTCGGTACGCGAGGCCGCCAAAGTTTTGGGAACGGGCAAGGCGACCGCAGGCCGAATGTTTGACGAACTGGTTGCAAAAGGTTTCCTGAAAGTGACGCAGGAATCCAATTTCACCTACAAACAGAAACAGGCGCGGCGCTGGGAACTGACCCAGTGGCCGCTACGTCATGGCGTTGCGCCTTCCAATGACTGGCGGTTTTGGAAGCCTGCCGAGCAAAAGGGCGTTTCTGCCTCCGCCGTAGGCGCGGAGAATCGTTTTCAAGAAGGAGAGGTAAGATGTTAAGGGTAGAACTCGAAGGCTCTGACAGGGCGTATGTCGGCAAACATGAGACTGATTCCGTAATGGCGCTGGCGCGGAAGCTGGTTGAGGCCGGTTTCCCTGACCAGCCCCTTGAATGTTGGCGCGGCGATATGCTCTGCCTGACGTTCAAGAGCCTGCACTGGGCAGCGGCGCATACCATCCGCGAGGAGCCTGTTTTGAGGATAGAGAAATACAAAAAATTCGGCGCTGAAAATTTAAAACACGGTATCGCTACAGGTACAGACAGTCTCACCACAGGGACAGCTAGACATCCAGAGACACTTGACCACCCCTAATCTGTCCCCCATTAGGTACGGTTAGACTTCCGTGTACAGTCTCACGGTATCGCTACAGGTACAGTATATATATTTACCATGTAGTGCAGGAGCAAGAGAACGGAAGCGGTAATATGCCGAGCGCCACCGCCTGCACAATCCCCTGCCGAGCCTCTTGGTTGAGAAGATTGGATGAAAGTTGATTTAATCCAATACGCGCGCACGCGCGCGCGAGGGAGTTTATTGACACGGTAAAAAGGGGGTTTTCCGACACGATAAAAGGGCTGTTTTAGCTATGCGTATTACGTACGGATTACGTATGAGAAAATCCGTAGCATTTTTTAACCGTCTAAGTCTTTGAAATAATTGGCGTTCCCTAGGGGATTCGAACCCCTGTTACATCCGTGAAAGGGACGTGTCCTAGGCCTCTAGACGAAGGGAACATATACATTCAAGGTGCATTTATTTAGCCTTATCGCAAAGTGAAATCAAGCTCTTTTGACTATAGCCTTGGAAATAAGGATAATTTCTGCAAAGGAAAGATATTTATTATTACCATAATCATGTAAATAATGCGGAAATAACAGACAGGGCCGTTATGATTCTGTCCGAATCCGTCGCAGGATGTCTTCCAGCTGGCGGCGCATGTCGTCGTGCCCCTTGTCCGTCCTGACGATGTAATCGGCGCGCTTGCGCTTTTCGGCGTCGGGCATTTGCCCCGCCAGAATGCGCGCGAATTTTTCCGCCGTCATGCCATCGCGCGCCAGCACGCGGGCGCGTTGCACCTCTGGCGGCGCGGTGACGCAGATGGTGATATCGACGCGCTTTTCCCCGCCGATTTCAAAGAGAAGAGGAATATCAAGAACGACGAGAGGATGGCCCTTGCCGCGCATCTCGGCGACAAAGGCGTCGCCTGTGGCGCGGGCCATGGGGTGCAAGATGCTTTCAAGCTTTGCCTTCAAGGCGTCATTGCCAAAAACGATCTGGCCGAGGGTTCTGCGGTCGATGTAGGCATTGCCCGCATCATCCTTGCGCAGAGCCTCGGGAAAAGCCGCGCCGACGGCATCGACGCCGCCGCCGCCCACGGCAAGCAACGCATGAACCGTCGCGTCGGCATCATGCACGGGAATGCCCATGGCGCGAAAAGCCGCCGCCGCCGTTGTCTTTCCCATGCCGATCGAGCCTGTCAGCCCGATGATTTTCATTTTGCCCATGATGCGATCTCCTTCTCAAGCGCGGGCGTGACGGCAGGATCCGTGCCGAACCAGTGCTTGAACCCTATCCTGCCCTGATGCAGCAGCATGGGCAGGCCCGCCGCCGTGGCAAGGCCGCGCCTTTTCGCCGCCATCAGTAGCGGCGTTTCAAGCGGACGGTAGACGATATCGCTGACTACGGCATCCGGCGGCAGGGTGGAAATGTCGATGTCCAGCGCCGGTTGCCCCGTCATGCCGAGCGGCGTGCAGTTGATCAGCAGGCTCGCGCCCTCCGGCGGTTCTGAAACAATGCCGCCATCGAGTTGCAAGGTTTCTATGATTTTTCCGGCTTTTTCCTGCGTGCGGCAGATGAAGCTGAATTTCCCGACACCGGCGTTTTTCAGCGCCGCGGCGATGCCCCGCGCCGCGCCTCCCGCGCCGACAAGGACGGCATGGCGTTTCTCCCACGCGGGCGCCTGCGCCTTCAGGCTTTCGATGAAGCCGAATCCGTCGCTGTTATAACCCGTCATCTTTCCATTTTTAATGACGACGGTATTGACCGCGCCCGCCCTTTGCGCGCTTTCGTCGAGCGTATCCATCAGCGCGACGGCGGCTTCCTTCAGCGGCAGGGTGAGGTTGCATCCCGCGAACCCGAGGCGGACAAGATCGTTCAGAACCTCGCGCAAATCAACCGCGGGAGTTTCCATCGCCACGTAGCTGCCGGGAATGTCATAGACCTTCAGCCAGTAATTGTGCAATCTCGGCGAAAGCGAATGGCCGACGGGAGATCCGAGAACGCAGGCCTTCGCGCTCATGGCCTGTCCTTCATCGCCATGCGGTGCTGTTCGAGCAGCGTCAGGATTTCGGCCGCCGTTTCCTCGACCGAGCGGCGCGTGACGTCGATCACCGGCCAGCCGCGGCGGCTGTAGAACTGCCGCGCCTCGCGCGTTTCCGCCTGCACTTTTTCAGGGTCGAGATAATCCGTCTCCCGCATTTCGCCGAGATGGGCGAGACGGTTGCGGCGGATGTCGATCAGGCGCTCCGGCGCCGCGACGAGGGCGACAAACAGCGGTCTCGTCAGGCCGGACACCTCTTCGGGAAAGGGGATGCCGGGAACGAAGGGCACGTTGGCCGCCTTGACGCCGCGCCCGGCGAGATAAACGCAGGTCGGTGTCTTCGAGGTGCGCGAGACGCCGACGAGAATGACGTCCGCGGCGGCGAGATCGCGGTCGTTCTTCTGTCCGTCGTCGTGATGGAGTGCGTAATCGACCGCGTCCATGCGGGCGAAATATTCGGCATTGAGCCTGTGCTGCAATCCGGGTTCCGAAAGGCTGCGTTTATGGAAGGCGCCGCTCATCAGTTCCAGCACCGGTTGCAGGACGGACAGCGCCGGCACGCCCGCCGCGCGGCAGTATTTTTCGAGCGCGCCGATCAGCGCGTCGTCTACCAGCGTGTAAAGCACTAGGCCGGGGTTTTCGCCGATCGCCGCGCAGACGTCCTGCAACTGTTTTCGGGTGCGCACCAGAGGCCAGAAATGCTCCTCGGTTTCGACCCCCTCGAACTGGGCGCGGCAGGCCTTGACGACGCTGGACAGCGTGCCGCCGGTGGAGTCCGAAATCATGTGCAGGTGGACTTTCGCCATGCAGGAAATTCTAGCGGATTTGAAACGTCGGTGATATGATTTTTTCATGCCCCACGAACATCACGACCATCATGATCACCGCCGCGCCCCCGCCGATTTCGGACGGGCGTTTCTGATCGGCATCGCGCTCAATGCGGCGTTCGTGGTCACGGAAGTGTTTTTCGGCCTGCGCGCCAACTCGCTCTCGCTTCTGGCCGACGCGGGGCACAACGCCGGAGACGTTTTCGGCCTCATGCTCTCTTTCGCCGCCGTGCTTCTCGGACGCAAGCGCCCGTCGGCGCGGTTTACCTACGGCTATGGCGGATCTTCCATTCTCGCCGCGACGGTGAATGCAGTCATCCTGTTGCTGGCCGTCGGCGCGATCGGCTGGGAATCGCTGCTCCGTCTCGCGCACCCCGAGCAGACGGGCGGAGCGACGATGATGGCCGTGGCCGCGGCGGGCGTCGCCGTCAACGGCGCGTCGGCGTTTCTTTTCATGGCGGGGCAAAAACACGACCTCAACGTCCGCAGCGCCTATCTGCATATGGCGGCGGATGCGGCGATCTCCTTCGGTGTCGTCGTCGCGGGAGGGATCGTTCTCTACACGCACTGGCTTTCCATCGACCCGCTGGCGAGCCTGATCATTTCCGTTTTGATCATTGTCAGCACTTTCAGGCTCCTGAAAGAATCTTTAAGCCTTTCCCTGCAGGGTGTTCCGCAGTCGATCGACGCGCAAAAAGTGAGGGATTTCCTTGTCGCGCAACCCGGCGTGCGCGAGGTGCACGATCTTCACATCTGGGCGCTCAATACCGCGTCGTCCGCCTGTTCGGTGCATCTTGTCATGGCGTCCGGACATCCGGGCGATGCCTTCATGAAACACATCGCGCATGAACTGGAGGACGATTTCAATATCGGCCATACGACGATCCAGATCGAGCTCGGTGACGGCGAGGCCTGTCCGCTCGCGCCGGATCATGTCGTTTAGGGCTAATCCGCCGCCGCGCTGAGCGTCAGGGAGGCGCGGAGGCCCGGATGATTGTCTTCCAGAACAAGCGCGCCGTGGTGCAGGCCCGCAACCGCATTGGCGAGGCTCAAGCCAAGGCCGGTGCCGGGTGTGTTGCGGCTTTCATCGACGCGGAAGAACCGTTCCTTCGCCTTGTCGAGAAACCGCGCCGGAATGCCCGGCCCGTTGTCGGCGATGATAATCGAGATGCATCCGTCGGCTTCTTTCAGCGCGACATCGATATGGCCGTTTTCGGGCGTGTATTTGATGGCGTTGTCGAGCAGGTTGACGACCGCCTGCGTGACGAGCTGCTTGTCGCCCGTCATGCGTACCGGCCAGGCGGGCAGGTCGGACGCGAGCGACAGGGATTTCTCCTCGATCAGCGCGGTGTAGAACTCGATGACGTCGCTGACGGTTTCGGCGACGTCGAATGGCGCGAAAAGTTCCGCCCCGGAGCGCGATTCCGCGCGGGCGATGGAGAGAATGTCATCGAACATCTCGACGATATCATCGACGCGCATCACCGCGGCGGCGATCTTTCCGCGGATTTCTTCCGGCACGGCGGGATCTTCCGCCAGCGCGCTGAGTTCCAGCCGGTGGCGGGAAAGCGGCGTGCGCATGTCGTGGGCGAGGGCGTTGGTCGAATCGCGCACCGTGCCGAGCAGCGTCGCGATCCAGTCGAGCATGCCGTTGATGTTGGAGGATAGCTTGTCGAACTGGTCGTTGGCGCCGCTCACCGGCACGCGGGTGCCGAGCTGCCCGCCCATCACGCGGCCTGCCGCGCGGTTGATGCCCTGCAGGTAGCGGTTGATCAGCCAGACGACGAGAATGCTGATGACGAACGACATGAACAGCGACAAAAGGACGTTGCTGATGGCGACGCGCAGGAGCGTGTTTTGCAGCATGTCGACGCGCTGCAGATTATAACCGGTCAGAAGCGTGTAGCGCCGGTGCCGGTAAGTCGTCAGCTTGACGAGCAGGTGCAGCGGCCGCGCGCCGTCCGCCTGCGGGATGAGGATGTCCTGCCACGTCGCCTTGGGGTCGACCTCCGCCGGCCAGGCGGGCAGGTTGCCGGTGAGTTTCTTTCCGTCCTTGAAGAGGAGATAGAGGCGCTTGTCCTCCGTGTCCTGCAGGATGGCGTGGACGAGATATTCGGCGTAGGCTGCGCCGTAGCGGGTGATGCCCTGGTCGATGTCGGAGGCGTGGGCGTTGATCAGCGCGCGGATGTCGGCGTAGGACATGGACAGGGAGCGGTAATAAGTCTGCACCCGCAAGGCGACGAGCGTGCTGCACAGCGCGATGAAGAAGATCATCCCCGCGCGGAACGAAAACGAGCGGAAAAAACTTCTAATCCTGCTTGGCACTGATTTTATACCCGGCGCCGCGCACCGTGTGAATGAGCTGTTTTTTGAAGTCTTTGTCGACCTTTTGCCTCAGCTTGGACATTTGCGCGTCGATAAGGTTGGTGTTGGGGCTGAAGTGAAAATCCCACACGCCTTCGAGCAGCATGGTGCGCGTCACCACCTGATCTGGGCGGCGGAGCAGGAATTCGAGCAGACGGAACTCCTTGTTCTGCAGGTCGATGGGCGTGCCCGCGCGTTTCACCTCGCGGGTGAGGAGGTTCATCTCAAGGTCATCGAGCGCAAGCGTCGTCTGCTCGCTCTGCTCGGCGCTGCCGCGCCGCACCAGCGCCTCGATGCGCGCCAGCAGCTCGCCGAATTCGAACGGCTTGGTGAGATAGTCGTCGCCGCCGGCCTTGAGGCCCTTGATGCGTTCCTCGACCTTGGCGAGCGAGCTTAAAATCAGCACCGGCGTCTTGTTGCCGCTCGCGCGCAAGGCCTGGATGATGGCGAGGCCGTCGAGCTTGGGCACCATGCGGTCGACGATCATGACGTCGTATTTCTCCTCGGTGGCGAGAAACAGGCCGTCCATGCCGTCCTTGGCGCGGTCGGCCGTGTGCCCCGCCTCACGCAGGCCGCCGAGAATGAACTGCGCGTGGCTTTCATCGTCTTCGATCAGCAGGAGCTTCATTTTTTCGTCCTCGCCGCGCGCCGCGCCGCGGCTTTCGCGGCATAGGTCCCCGTGCCGCGATGCAGGACGGCGTCGCCCGCGTGCAGTTCTCCCGGCAGGATGACGGGCGCCTCGGCCAGCTCTTCATAAATGGGCGTGAAGTCGGCCAGCGTTGCGTCGAACAGCGACTGGAAGCTGTCGATCACGAAATAATTGTCCTGAAAATCGTCGATATGATAGTGCGTGCGGAGTACGCGCCTGAGGTCGAAGCCGATGCGGTGCGGCGACGGGTCCTCGAGGCAGAAGATGGATTCCGTCGGCGAGGACAGGATGCCAGCGCCGTAGATGCGCAATCCCTGCGGCTCCTTGATGAGGCCGAACTCGACGGTGTACCAGTAAAGCCGCGCCAGTTGGTCTATGGTGCCGAGCCTGGCGGCTTTGAGGCCGCCCTTGCCGTAGGCTTCCATGTAATCGCCGAAGACCGGATCGGCGAGGATCGGCACATGGCCGAACAGATCGTGAAAGACGTCCGGTTCCTGAATGTAATCCATCTGCGCCTTGGTGCGGATGAAGTTGCCGGAGGGAAAGCGGCGGTTGGCGAGCATCTCGAAAAACGGCTCGTCGGGGATCAGCCCCGGCACGGGCACGACCTGCCAGCCGCTGCGCTTCATGAGGATTTCGTTGACATCCGCGAAATCGGGCACTTTTTCCTGGGAGATGCCAAGCGTCGAGAGGCTGTCCATGAACAGGCTGATGGCGCGTTTCGGGAGAATGTCGAGCTGGCGCCTGTAAAGCGCGCGCCAGATGTCGTGTTCTTCTTCCGTAAAGCGCTTTTGCGGCACGGTGAAGAAATCGAGGTCGCCGGGCGTCCAGCCTTCTCCGGTCGTGTAATGTTCCGCGGAGCCGATGCCTTTATCCATTGGAGGCCTGTCCTTTCATGAAGGGTGCGCGATGATCCTCCGGCGTGTCGGGCTGCCGCTCGGGCGACGCGAGACGGAACGCTTCCAGCTTGAGGCAGGATTGCTCGATGGCGGAGATCAGCGGCCATGCGCTCATCTCCATGTCATAGCGCCTTGCGTTGTAGACCTGCGGGATGAGGCACATGTCGGCTACCGTTGGCGCGTCGCCGCAACAGTAAACGCCGGTGCGGAAGGGGCTTTTCTCCAGCAGTTTTTCGGTGGCGTCGAAACCGAGACGCACCCATTTGTGGTACCAGTCCAGCTTTTGATCCTGCGTGATGCCGAACTCGCCGGAAAGATGCGTGAGCACTTTTAGGTTATTGAGAGGATGGATATCGGCGACGGAGATTTGCGCCAGCTGACGCACATAGGCCCGTTGTTCGACATCCTTCGGCAGAATGTGCGGCTTGGGATATTTCTCCTCGAGATATTCGAGAATGGCCATGGATTGCGTGAGGGTGAAATTCCCGTCGACCAGCGTCGGCACCTGCGCCTGCGGATTGAGCGCCTTGTATTCGGGCGTATGCTGTTCGCCGCCGTTTTTGACCAGATGGACGCCGTGGCAGTCGTAAGCAAGTCCTTTGACGTTGAGCGCGATGCGCACGCGGTAGGAGGCGGACGAGCGGTAATAACTGTAAAGTTCCATTTCTAAGGCTCCATGAGAGCTGTTCTTGTGTCTGTCGCTTTTGTATACTGGGTGACAATTCTATACGGAGTCGCAGGCATTAAAATCATTTTTTGGCGCTTATTTTTTGCCATAATAATGAAAAATACCCGGCTTGCACCGGCCGTAATCGCGCCAGCTTGAGGAGACGGACATGTTTTTCCCCCGCAGAAACAAAAAACAGCAAAAAGAACGCAGCAAACTGCGCGAGGATTTTCTCGATGCCTGCGCCCGCGGCAAGCCGGACGAAGTGGAAAAGCTGATCGCTTCCGGCGCCGACATCCACGATTACAACGGCGGGCGCACCGCGCTTTATTACGCCGTCTTGTCCAATAACCTTGAAACCGTGCGGGTGCTGCTGGATCACGGCGCGGACGTCAACGCGCGTGTGAAAGGGGTGAACGGCGGATTCAACGATTTTAGCGGCACCACGCCGTTGCTGATCGCGGCGCAACGGCATTTTTCAGCGATCGCAAATGCGCTGCTGGATTACGGCGCGGATGTCAGGGTTGCGGACAATTCGGGTCTTACGGCGCTCCACTACGCGGCCAAGCGCGGCGATGCGGCGCTGGCGCAACGGCTGATCGACAAAGGGGCGGACATCAACGCGAAAGACAAATGGAAGCATGTGCCTGAATATTACGCGCAACTCAACAATCACCGCGCGGTGGTCATGCTTTTATGGCAGGAAGCTTTCCGTCAGCCGCCGCCTTCTCGCAAGCCGCCTTCGCCCTGATAAGGCAGGTCATCAGGAGAAAAGGCCGCCCCTTTTTCAAAGGAGCGGCCTTTCCGTCATGTCAGGTTGTTTCTAAAGATCAGGCGCTACGCTGGCCGGTGATGGTCTTCAGCTTCGCCTTATCCTTGCCTTTTTCGCCGGACGAGATCTCGATCTTGCGCGGCTTCATCTGCTCGGGTATTTCGCGCACCAGAGAGATGGTGAGCAAGCCGTTCTCCATCGCCGCGCCCGTGACGCGGATATGGTCGGCGAGCTGAAAACGGCGTTCGAACGCGCGCTCCGCGATGCCGCGATGGAGATAAACCGCGCCTTCGGGAACGCCCGCGCCCGCGGTCTTGCCGGAGACGATCAGCTGGTTTTCACGCGCGGTGATTTCAAGGTCGTCTTCTGTGAAGCCGGCGACAGCCATGGTGATGCCGTAGTTGTCTTCGTCCAGCTTGATGATGTTGTAGGGCGGGTAGGCCGCGCCCTGCTCGCCAAGCGTGCCCGCCTCGAGCAGGCGCGAGAGCCTGTCAAAGCCGACGGTGGAACGGAAAAGGGGTGAAAAGTCGAACGTGTTGGTCATGATATCCTCCTTGAGCAATATCACCGATACTGCCTTATCGACATGCAGCAATATCGGTTTCAGGTTATACGGTCCGCTCGAAAAGAGCCGGACGCGGGACCGGAACCTTGACGCCCCGACCTCCGGGCACGTCAACCGATCCATATTTTCATTTTATAATTGCGTTTTTTTCGTGTCAAGAAAACAAGGGGCAGAATTGCTTCTGCCCCTTGAAATACAAAGATTTTTTATGTCTTTGCGATGCGAATCGGTCGCGTTTTTTTACTTCTTCGGCGTGTTTTTTGCAGCCGGTTTCTTCGCCGTTGTTTTTTTCGCGACGGCCTTTTTCGCCGGAGCGGTTTTCTTCGCGGCAGGCGTCTTTTTCGCGGGAGTTTCCACGGCAGGCGCCGTTACTTCGGTTTGCGCAGGCTTCGTTTTGAAGGTCTTGACCGCGCTTTTCTGTGCTGTTGCAGGCTTTTGCGGCGTTTCAGGAGCGCTTTGTTTCGCGCCGGAGAGATCGCCGAAAAGGTCTTTCAGTGTTTGTTCGCCTTGAGATTCGATGTCTTTGAAAAGGCCTTTCAGTGTTTCTTCGTTCTGAGATTCAATGTCTCTGATAAACGTCTCCGTGACGGCCTTGACGTTGTTCACGAGTGTGCTGACCTTTTCTTTGGCGCCTTTGACCAGTTCGGTGTCTTGCGCGGCGTCCCACATCGCTTTCAGGATTTTTGCCTTCATGGTTCTTTTCTCCTCTTTAAATTAAAATATGTCGTTTCCCACAAGATGATTCCTTGCTTGAATTACATATTGCACAGCCATTGGGTTAGGTCAAATGAATATTTACAGATAAATCATAGAAAGAGATATGATTTACGTAATTGGTGAACTATGTGCGGAGGTGGCGCGCAATATGTATTGAGTCATCGCCAGCTGCATATGCCGTTGAGATTCTATTTATGGAAGAAGGTATGGCGGAAGATGGAATTTTTTTAAAGGCGACAACTCATATCGTCTCGGCATGCAAAAAACATGGCAAGCCAGGGAAACGCGCGCCGGCGGATTTCCAGCAGATCAGGCGCCTGGACCCTTGGGAGAGCTTTTCTTTTTCGGTGTGGAGCGTTTTTGCGATTTTGCCGCGGGCTTGTTCGCGGTGACTTTGGCTTCCGCAACGGGCGCGTTGTCGTTCTTGGCCGCTTCTTCAGCGGCCGCGATCTTGGCGGCTTTTCTGGATCTGTATTTGTCGATGAGGTGCTTGGTGACAATGCCTTCGACCACGGCGCCCGCGACCACGGGAACGACCGCGCCGCCGAGAACCACGCCTGCCGCGACGCCGATCGCGCCTTCGGCGATCAGTGCGCCGGTGCTTTTGTTTTCAGTCACTTTTTCGACGATTTTGCCGACATATTTCGGCGTTTTTTCATGTTCGACGAGCTCGACGGCTTTATCCATGCCCTGATCGACGAGTTGCGATGTCTTTTTGATGGTTTTGCCGGCGGCGTCAACGGTGACGCTGGCGGTTTGCCCGACGACGTCGCCGACGGCGTCAAGAGCGGCTTGCGCTTTTTGCGCGGCTTTTTTCCAGGTATTTTTCAAAGACATCTTTTTGACCTTTCTGAATTCAGTCACTGGCCTTCTTGACGATATCGAGCTTGTCGGAGCTGGCGACGCCGAGACCGGCGTATTTGTTGCCGAATTTGGCAAGACGGCCCTTTTCCAGCACTTTCGCCGCGCCGCCCGTCCAGGCCGGGTGGTTCAGCGGGTCAATATCGAGGCGCATTTCATCGCCCGGCTTGCCCCAGCAACTGTGAGTCGTGTATGCGGTGCCGTCGGTCATGACGACCTTGATTTCGTGATAGTCGGGGTGAATGTTGGCTTTCATGGCCTTTAAAACTCCTTGCAAAACAACCACGCGGACATCGCGCCCGCGCGGCTTGTGATTATGGCTGTTTCTACCTTTATTTCGCGTAATATGCAAGTCAAAATGTTGACAGACGGGGAAATTAGGACAATTCTGTCTCGCCAGCCAAGCAAAAGCGCGGAGGATCTGTGCCGCCAACTGAGCCGAACAAGGAAATCATTGTAATGCCATCTACGGAATCTGTAAAATATGAAAAATCCGACAGCCAGAAATCCGGCCGCCAGAGAGTCAACCGCATGGCCAAAATGGCCGAATACCTCAAAGTGCTTTTCCCTGACCTGAAAAACTACCGCTGGCAGATGATCGGGGCGCTTTTTGCCATTCTGGTGTCGGCGGCGACGGTGCTGGTGTTCGGCTGGGGGCTGAAGGTTCTGGTCGACAAGGGCTTCTCCGACCATACGGGGCATACGCTGAACATGGCGCTGGGGGTGATGCTCGGCATTATCATTCTCATGGCCGCGACGAGCTACGCGCGGTTTTCTCTCGTGTACTGGACGGCGGAAAAACTGGTCGCCGATCTCAGAAAACGCATTTACGCGCACATCCTGCAGCTTGACCCGGCCTATTTCGAGACGCACAAGACGGGCGAGCAGGTTTCGCGCATCAACACCGACACGACGGTTTTGAAGATGGTGGCGACGACGAACCTGCCGATGGGCACGCGCCATATTCTCACGATTATCGGCGGCATCATCATGATGCTGGTGGTCAGCCCGCTGATGACGGGCACGGTTTTGCTGGCGGTGCCGGTGGTCGTCGCGCCGATCATCCTGCTCGGACGCAAGGTGCGCACGCGCTCCAAGGACACGCAAACCCGCATCGGCGACATCGGCTCCTACGCGCACGAGACCATTCAGGGCATCCAGACGATCCAGACCTTCAGCTACGAGGCGAAGGCCGCCGAAACGTTCGACGGCATGTCCGACAGCATCTTCTTCTCCGCGTTGCAATATATAAAGGTGCGCGCGGTGCTGACGGCTTTCGTGATCTTCATCGTGTTCAGCGCCATCGGCATCCTTTTGTGGATGGGCGGCCACCGCGTGCTCTCCGGCACGATCTCGGCGGGCGATTTGTCGGCGTTCCTCTTTTACGCCGTGACCGTGGCGGGCGCCGTCGGCGCGATGAGCGAGGCGGCGAGCGCTTTCAGTCAGGCGATGGGCGCGGCAGACCGCATCGTCGGCCTGCTCCGCCGCAAACCGGCGCTGAAAGGCAGCTTCGCCTCCAAGCCCGCGCCGCGCCACGTCGAGGGCGCGATCAGCTTCGGGCATGTGACGCATGTCTATCCTTCGCGTCCCGACCATGTGGCGCTGAACGACGTCTCGTTCGACATCAAGGCGGGCGAAGTCGTCGCGCTGGTGGGGCCGAGCGGCGCGGGCAAATCGTCCATCTTCCAGCTGTTGCAGCGCTTCTATGACCCCAGGGAGGGCAGAATCACCATTGACGGCTTCAACATCGCCGATTGCAAGCCGTCCGACATCCGGCGCTACATGGGCGTGGTGTCGCAGGATCCGGCGATTTTCTCCGGCACGATCGCCGACAACATCCGCCTCGGCAACCCCGATGCGACCGACGACGAGATCCGTGCCGCGGCGGAACTCGCGCAGGCGCACGCGTTTATTTCCGCCCTGCCGGACGGTTACGAAACGCTGGTCGGCGAGCGCGGCAGCCTTTTGTCCGGCGGGCAGAAACAAAGAATCGCGATTGCCCGCGCGCTCTTGAAAGATCCGCGCGTGCTGCTCCTTGACGAGGCGACCTCCGCGCTCGATAGTGGAAATGAGCAGGCGGTGATGCTGGCCTTGAAAAACCTGATGAAGGGCCGCACCACCATCGCCATCGCCCACCACTTCTCGACGGTGCAAAATGCCGACAAGATCATCGTCCTCGACGAAGGCCGCAAGATCGCCGAAGGCACGCACGACACGCTCTACGGCAAGAACAGTCTTTATACGCACCTGGCCGGTCTGCAAATGGCGGAAGAAAAAGCGGCGGGGTAACGATCGTTGCCATGCCGGACTTGTTCCGGCATCCGCGCGCGTGTTGCGCGTAAAAGCATGGCGGACGCCGCAAAAAATGCGGCGTGGCGGAGTGCGGCAAGCGGTTGTGATGGTTTTGATGTTCTCCCCGAAAGCGGGAAGAGTCATGCGACCTCACCGAAGAGGTCGTATTCGTCGGCGCCGGTGATTTTCACGTTGACGATATCGCCCTGCTTCAGGCCTTTGCCGGTCACGTAGACGCAGCCGTCGATTTCCGGCGCGTCGCCTTGCGTGCGTCCGGTGTAGCCTTCCGCTCCCATCTCGTCGATGATCACCGGCAGGGTTTTGCCGATTTTCTCTTTGAGCTTCGCGGCGGAGATTTCCTGTTGCAACGTCATGAAGCGGTGGAAGCGTTCTTCTTTTATTTCTTCCGGCACGGCGCCCGCGATCTCGTTGGCTTTCGCGCCTTTGACCGCTTCATATTTGAAGCAGCCCGCGCGGTCGATCTGCGCCTCCTGCATCCAGTCGAGCAGGAATTGAAAATCCTCCTCCGTCTCGCCGGGGAAACCGACGATGAAGGTCGAGCGGATGGTGAGATCGGGGCAGACTTTGCGCCACGCCTTGATGCGCTCCAGCGTTTTTTCCTGATTGCCGGCGCGTTCCGCGCCTAATATCGATTTAGGCGCGGGCTTGCCCGCGCCGGGTCTTTTCATCGCCTTCAGAACAGACGGCGACGCGTGCTGGAACGGAATATCGATGTAAGGCAAAACTTTGCCTTGGTTCATCAATTCGAACACTTCATCGACGTGCGGATAAGGGTAAACGTAGTGGAGGCGCACCCATGCGCCCAACTCTCCGAGTTCGCGGCAAAGGTCGATGAATTTGGTGCGCACCGTGCGGTTTTTCCAAGGGTAGGGCTGGTACTTCGTATCGACGCCGTAGGCCGACGTGTCCTGCGAGATGACCAGCAGTTCCTTCACGCCGCCTTTGACCAGCCGTTCCGCTTCGGCCAGCACCTGAATGACGGGGCGCGAGACGAGATCGCCGCGCAAGCTCGGAATGATGCAAAAGGAGCAGCGGTTGTTGCAGCCCTCGGAAATTTTCAGGTAAGCGTAGTGGCGCGGCGTGAGTTTTATGCCGATGCCGTCCTCTTTTTGTTGCGGCATGAGGTTGATGAATTTGTTTTGCGACGGCGGCACGGCGGCATGCACCGCTTCGACCACCGCTTCATATTGGTGCGGACCCGTGACCGATAAAACTTTCGGGTGGATTTTGGTGATGTCTTCCGGCTTCGCGCCCATGCAGCCGGTCACAATCACTTTGCCGTTTTCATTGAGCGCTTCGCCGATGGCGTTGAGAGATTCTTCTTTCGCGCTGTCGAGAAAGCCGCAGGTGTTGACGATGACGACGTCCGCTCCGTCGTAATCGGGCGAGAATTTGTAGCCCTCGGCGCGGAGCTGCGTCAGGATGCGCTCTGAATCGACCAGCGCCTTCGGGCAGCCGAGGCTGACCAGACCGACGGTGGGGGCGGTTGCGGCGCCGGTGGCGGCGCCGGTGGCGGATTGAGGTTTCGATGTGTCTTTTTTCTTTGCTGTCATGGCGGAGGTTTTATAATCCGGCATTTCATTTATGTAAAGATTTTTGTTGTGAAGGCGGGCGAAAACTGCTAAAAACCTGTCCGCATCTGCCTGCAAACAGCCCGTATTTGACCGTATATGACCCGCATCCATCCGCAAACCGACTGCATTGATCCGCATTTGTCCGCTCATGACGTCCGCGGGCCGCTCGAAGCGGTTGCCGAACAGTACGCCGTTGCCGTCACGGATGACGTTATGGCAACAATCAATCCCACCGATCCGTACGACCCGGTGGCGCGGCAATATATACCGTCGGTCGAGGAGTTGAACACCACCCCGCGCGAGCTGGAAGATCCGATCGGCGATGACGCACACAGTCCGGAAGTTCTTAATTCGGCAGGCGCGAAGCGTCTGCGGGGCATCGTCCACCGTTATCCCGACCGCGTGCTTCTGAAGCCGGTGCACGTCTGCGCGGTCTATTGCCGGTTTTGTTTCCGGCGCGAGATGGTCGGGCCGGGTAAGAGTGAAGCTTTGAGCGCCGAAGAGCTGGAAGCCGCGCTTGATTATATCCGCGCCGCGCCCAAAGTGTGGGAGGTGATCGTGACCGGCGGCGATCCGTTCGTTTTGTCGCCGCGGCGGATCAAGAATCTCATGGACGCGCTGAACGCGATCGGCCATGTGAAGGTCGTGCGCTTTCACACCCGCGTGCCGGTCGCCGACCCGTCGCGCGTGACGGATGAACTGGTGGCGGCGCTGGCGAGCGAAAAAGCGGTCTATGTCGTGTTGCACTGCAATCATGAAAACGAACTCACCGACAAGGTGGGCACGGCAACACAAAAATTTTTGCGTGCGGGCATTCCGCTCCTGTCGCAGTCGGTTTTGCTGAAGGGCGTGAACGACAGCGCGGCGGCGCTGGAGAATCTGTTCCGCAGGCTGGTCGAGATGCGCATCAAGCCCTATTACCTCCATCACCCCGACATGGCGCGCGGCACAAGCCACTTCCGCCTGCCCGTGTCGATCGGGCGCGGTTTGATGAAAAAACTTCTCGGGCGATTGTCGGGCATCGCGCTGCCGCGCTACGTGCTCGATATTCCGGGCGGCTTCGGCAAGGTTCCGCTGGAAGAGGAATACTACGACGGCGAAACCGTGACCGACTGGCAGGGCGCCGCGCATAATTATCCGGATGAATAGCGCTCACCGCCACCCCTGCAAGCGGCAATAGAGCGTCAGCCCCTTCATGAGGTTTTCGCGCGTCGCGCCGTTGCGGATGCGCCGGTCGCAGTCGATCATCTTGCAGGAAAAGCCGTAGCAGAGCACGTCGACGATCATCGCGTGGCTGATTTTTTCCCGCGCGCATTCCCGTGCCCAGAGCGTGTAGGCGTTGATCATGCGGGCGTGCGCTTCGGAGACGTTTTCGGCGCCCCTGCACCCGGGGATGCGCTGCCAGTTGCTCTGCGCGTAGCCGAGCCCCTTGCCCAGCATCTCGAAGGCGCTGGCGATCTGGCAGGCGGCGTCCTGCTGGCTGGAGGTCATCGCGTCCCACAGGCGCGCGTCGACGATGCGCCGCCGCGTTTCACGCGGCTGTATATTATCTCGCG
Organism: Pseudomonadota bacterium; assembly: GCA_021845905.1. Classification (GTDB taxonomy): domain Bacteria; phylum Pseudomonadota; class Alphaproteobacteria; order Micavibrionales; family UBA2020; genus PALSA-926. The sequence goes on along the minus strand of JAJZVA010000003.1, from coordinate 188,074 downwards.
TTTCACGCGGCTGTATATTATCTCACGTTTCACGCGGCTGTATATTGTCCTGCGTTCCGCGCCGCGCCCCATGCGGATGCGCGCTGCGCGTGGGCGCGTGCTTTTCCTGCAAATCGAAAGGCGTCGGGCGGGCGCCGATCGGATGCGCATTGTCTTGTGGCGCGGCCCTGTCTCTTTTCGCCTCTTTTTGCGTCCACTGCGGCTTCCAGTCCGCCCAGGGGTCTATGGATTTATATTCCGTGGGCGGTTTATTCAGATGGCGCTTTTCTTTGGCGAGGATCATGCGGCAAGTCTCCGGGGGATGAGGTTATGGGGGGCGGTCACATGAGAACGGCTTGGGGCTTATCGGATTTCCCCCGCCGTCTGTTCATTTCCTTTTGCAGACGGTCGCGCCGCGTCGCATCCGTTTCCGGCGCGGCGGCGTTTTCTTTTTGCGCGCGGTGCGCATCTATTCGGTTTTGCGCGCGGTGCGCATCTATTCGGTTTTGCGCGCGGTGCGCGCGGACGCGCGGGGTGGAAAGTTTCTGATAGCGTTGCCAGTGGGCGACGGACTGTTCCGCCGTGATCATCTTTTTGTCCCGCAGCGCCGCGATGACGGCGGCGACCTCCGTTGCGGAGCATTCCAGCGTTGCGGCGATCTCGTCCGGCGCGGCGGCGGCGAGGCTGCCGCGCGGTTTTGCGCGGGCGGCGTGATCGAGCAACGCAACCCACACGCCGAGGGCCACGCCGCGCTTCACTTGAGCGGCGCGGGCAATAACCGTCAGTTTAGGGTCTTGAGGCAGCCCGATGGGGATTTTATAGCTCATATGTCATATTCCAGTTACGCTTTCGAATCATATCCTTTGCAAATATTGCTATATTCGCAATTTATTGTCAATATAAATTTTCTAAAATGAAATTTTTTAAAATTAAAATATAAATATCAAATGATTACTAAATTGCTATAGCGTCATTTATAAAAGTGCGATAATATAAAGGAATGGTAACGCGCATATATGAGCAGATCCGCAAGATCATTGAAAACACCCCCGGCAAAACCCAAAAAGGGCTGGCCGAGCATATGGGGCTCAACCCCGCCGCGGTCAACCGCCTGATCCACGGGCGGCGCAACATCATGGCGACCGAGATTCCGGTGATCGAGGATTATCTCGGCGTCAAGCTCGACCTTTCCGGCGGAATCGGCGGCGATTTCGAATACAGGCAGGACAAACTCAGCCACCACCACGGCTTTTCCGACGTGCCGATGCAGCCCGCGCCGCGCCCGACCGACAATTACGTGCCGGTTTACGGCGCCGCGCCGGACAGCCTGCAAAAATGCCCCAATCTCGAAAGCGGCGCGGTCGTCGACTGGGTGGCGCGGCATCCGGCGCAGGCGGGCGGCAACGCCTTCGCGATCTACGTTTTCTCCGATGCGATGGAGCCGCGCTATTTCGCGGGCGAGCTTGTCTATGTGCATCCCGGACGCCCGCCCGAACAGGGGCGCGACTGCGTGATCGAAATGCAAAACGGCGACGCGCACATCACGCGCTATCTGCGCCAGTCGGTGGACAATATCCGCGTCGCGCAGTTCAACCCGCCGGAGGAAAAAGACATCCCCAGGGACGAGGTCAAGGCGGTGTACGCCGTTGTCGGACGCGGCTAAAGGCCGCAGCGTCGTGCGGGGGTGAACTGCGCCAACCCGTCAGTGGAAGTCGCTTTTATTCCGCTCTTTTCCGTCGAGATAGAAGGCGGCGAGATGCCAGATGCCGCGCGAGATGTCCGGCGCGTTTTTGAAGCAGACGTCATACGGCGGCTCCAGCCGCGACATGCGGCGGAGTTCTTCGGCGAGGTTTTTTCATGTTCCTGGCGTGGATGCTGTCGTCTGTGCGCACGGTCTTGCTCCCTTTCTAGAAGAAGGCGCCAGAGAGGATTCTCTGGCGCCGGGAGTTTAGAAGCCGCTGTAACACGACCGCGACGGCCTTTAAGCCGAAGCTCTGGACATGCGCCGCCACCTCCCGGGCATAATAAAAACGCGGAGAAGCGACGTGATATACGGTCACGTCACCGGTTATTGCGGGATTCTTAAGCCCCGGCCGCCGCGCGGACGCGGCAACGGTTTCAGGCTAGCACAGGCATTCTGTTTGATAAAGCAACGTTCGCGCGGGAGCGCGATGCGTCAATCGTCACTCCGCCAAACGGCTTTCCACCACGGGGCGCATATCGCCGGTGAGGGTTTTGTGCACGGGGCATTTGTTGGCGATTTCGAGCAGCCGCGCGCGTTGCGCCGCGTCGAGCTCGCCCTCGAGCGCGATCTCGCGCGTGATGAAGTCGAATTTTTTATTTTCCGCGTCGGTGCGTTTTTCGTGGCTGAGCGTCACGCTGGCCTTTTTCAAATCCCACTTTTTCTGGTTGGCGTACATGCGCAAAGTCATCGCCGTGCAGGCGCCGAGCGCGGCCAGCAGCAAATCGTAAGGCGCGGGGCCCAAATCGCGCCCGCCGAGATCGACGGGTTCGTCCGCCATGAGCGCGTGTCCCGCCGTGTTGATGTTTTGCGTATAAAGCCCTTCGCCCGATTCTGTTACGGTCGTCACGGCGTGCATGTCGTCTCTCCTTCTGAAAAGCGGCTTTTTGCCTTGCGGAACGGGCGAAAAAACATAAAAAGCCGGATAGATTCGCTTCGGAAAATATAGCAATAACAATAAATTATGCAATATTAACCATTGTTTAACTTTGTTTGCATAAAGTAATACATAGCAAGCAATCAACCGTGTCAAAGCAATCAGCCGGGGCACAAGGACGAAAAAGGAGACGGAATATGCAACACGTGTTTCTCATGACGGCGCAGCGCGGCGACGAATATGTGGCGGTCTTTGGCGACAAGGACATTCTCGGCGAGAGCGGCATCGCCGACCTGCGCAACGCCATCCGCGCCAACGCCAAGGCGGTGATGCGCCGCGGCGTGATCACCGTGAGCAGGGAACATCTGGAACGGCGGATCGAAGAACTGGAATCATTGTTGCAAGAAGAAGGAGTGCACTGACATGGCAAAACTGAGCGCGCAATTCAATCGCGGTAACATTGAAAACAACCTCGCCGCGTTCCGTCAGGGGCTGGTGGCGATCAAACGCGCCGAAGAGCGCGCCCGTCAGCCGAAACAGGCGCCCGCCGCGCCCGCGCACAAGCACGCCTGAGAGGAGATTGTCCGGACGGGGGTTCGGGGAAACGATGAAAAAAGCCGCAGGTTCGGGGGAGCCTTGCGGCTTTTCTTTTGAAATTCGTTTTCGCGTGACAATATAATCTTCCGTCATCCGTTCTGCCGCCAACCACGGAAGGAATCAGGGGTGAATAAGATACCGTTCTTGCTGCCGGTTCTGGCGTTGCTGGTTTTTTTCACCGCGCATCTGGCGCGGCAGGACAAAAAAGGCCTTTCGATCGTCGCCCGCACCATGCGCACCATCGACAGGATGGCGGCCGATGAGCGCGACGATTTCGAGCGGCAGGCCGTGTCGCGGTTCGACGCGCTCACGCCGGAGGAACAGGAAATGCTTGAACGGCAGGCCGTGCAGCAATGGCAGGCGCTTTCTCCCGACCAGCAGCGGCGGCTCGAACAGGATGCCGCCGCGCAATACGACGCGATGACGCCGCAAGAACAGGCCGCGGCGCGCGCCCGCACCCGCGCGGAATGGGCGGGCATGACGCCGGGCGAAAAAAACCTTCTGCTCAAGGACCTGCCGGACGGCGACCCGACAGACTGACGACGATCAACGAAAGGAAACAAAAAATGAGAACACGCATTTTGACGATGACCGCCGTTCTTCTCGCGCTTGCCGCGCCCGCAGGCGCGCAGGTGCAGTTGCCGGTCACCGCCGACCAGACCATGCAAAAGCTCAACGGCATGACGCCCGCGCAAAGGAAGGCCTTCGAGCAGCAGGCGCAAAAGAACTTCAGCACGCTCAGCCCCGCCGCCAAACAGCAGGCCGAGGACACCGCGGCGGCGCAGTGGCAGAACCTCAGCCCCGGCGAGCAAAAGCAGATGGAGCGGCAGGCGCAACAGACATATGAAGCCATGACGCCGCAGGAACAGGCCGCGGCGCGCGCGCAGGCGCAGGCCGAATGGGCGCATATGACGCCGCAGGAGAAAAAGGCCATCGAGCAGGAGCTGAAGGCGTCCGGCAACCCGACCGACTGAGCGGCGGGCGCGCATCCGTGCCCGAAGGCCGCTCCGTCTCTCAAAATTTCTCTTTTATTTCAGGTAGATAGAAAAAACGTCACCGGCTTCTTTTGCCAAGGGAGGCAAAGTGTGTTATCCCTTGGAACGGATTCAACCGGGAAACCTCCGCCGCGCATCCGCCGCGCCGCGCGTTCAGAAACCAAGGAACAATACAAGATCCCCCCATGCAAAGCCTTTCCGAACACCTGAACAGTAAGCTGGAGCAGGAACGCTCCGGTTCGCACCACGCAAGCTCGTCCAAACTGCTGATGCTGGGCGCGCTCGGCGTCGTCTTCGGCGACATCGGCACCAGCCCGCTCTATGCCCTGAAGGAGAGTTTCACCCAGACGGGGCTCGCCGTCGCGCCGGAGAACATCTACCGTTTTCTTTCCATGATCTTCTGGCTGCTGTTGATCGTCGTGACGCTCAAATACGTCATGGTGGTGATGAAGGCGAGCAACAAGGGCGAGGGCGGCGATTTCGCGCTGCTCGCGCTGGTGCAGCGCCTCACGCGCCCCAGCCCGTCGCTGTTTTACATGACGGGTCTGCTCGGCGTGATGGCGGGCAGCCTGTTTTACGCCGACGGCGTCATCACCCCGGCGATCTCCGTCTTGTCGGCGATCGAGGGGATTCAGGTCGTCGCGCCGAGCCTGCACACCATCGAGCTTCCGCTCGCCATGGTCATCCTCATCTGCCTGTTCCTCGGCCAGCGCTTCGGCACCGGCAAGGTCGGCAACCTGTTCGGCCCGATCATGCTTTTGTGGTTTTCGACGCTGGGGATCTTCGGCCTTCTGCAAATCGTCCATGCGCCCGAGGTGATGCAGGCGGTCAATCCGCTCTTCGCCCTCAAGTTCATCATCACCCGGCCGTTCCTGTCTTTCATGGCGCTCGGCGCGACGGTGCTGTCCGTCACCGGGGCCGAGGCGCTTTACGCCGACATGGGCCACTTCGGCGCGAAGCCGATCCGCGCCGTCTGGCTGGCGATCGTCTGGCCGGGGCTGATCTTGAACTATTTCGGCCAGGGCGCGCTTTTGATCTTGCATCCCAAGGCGATCGAGAATCCTTTTTACCTGCTCGCGCCCAAGGCGCTCTCCGTGCCGCTGCTGATCCTCGCCGCGATGGCGACGGTCATCGCCTCGCAGGCGGTCATTTCCGGCGCCTATTCGCTCACCCGTCAGGCGATCATGCTGGGCTATCTGCCGCGCATGCGCATCTTCTTCACCTCCGCCAAGGAAATGGGGCAGATCTACATTCCCTTCGTCAACTGGCTGCTGCTGGCGATGGTGCTTTCCGTCGTCGTGATCTTCAAGTCGTCGGAAGGGCTCGCCGCGGCCTACGGCGTCGCCGTCACCGGCGCGATGTTCATCGCCGCGATACAGGTCAGCTTCGTCATGCGGCTCAAATGGCATTGGCCGTGGTGGCGCGTGCTGGCGACGTCGGGCGGGTTCGCCGCGGTCGACGCCGTGCTCTTCGCCGCTTCGTCGCAGAAGATCGCCTCGGGCGGCTACGTGCCCCTGATGATCGCCTCGGTCATCTTCACGTTGCTCACCACGTGGAAGAGCGGCAACCGCATCCTCAACGAAAAAATCGCCCGCGCCTCCGTCTCGACCGAGCGCTTCATCAAGGAAATCTACAAAAACCCGCCGGTGCGCGTGCCCGGCACCGCCGTCTACATGACCGCGGTGCACAACGTCATCCCCGCCTCGCTGCTGCACAACCTCAAGCACAACAAGGTCTTGCACGAGCGCATCATCTTCCTCACCGTCGTGTCGCAGGAAGTGCCCTACGTTCCGGCGGAAAACCGCGTGCACGTCTACAACCTCGGCAACGACTTCTACCAGCTCGATCTCCACACCGGATTCCAGGACGAGCCCAACGTGCCCGCCGCGCTCCAGCAGTGCCAGGCGCGGGGCATGGATTTCGACGACATCCATCAGGCGTCGTTCTTCCTCGGCAAGGAGACGGTGATTTCGACCGAGGAACCCTCGGGCATCGCCCGCTGGCGCGAGCGCATCTTCGCCTGGCTGAAAAAGAACGCCTCGAACGCCGGCGCCTATTACGGCATTCCCTCCGACCGCGTGGTCGAAATCGGCGGCCAGTACGAAATTTAAAAGTACGGAATATGAAACTGCGCGATCCGGCGGCGCATGATGCGGCGCGCGCTGGAGAAAGGCGCGCGGCGTCCGGGCGTGACCCCGAACGCCGTCATCTTGCGTCTTTACATGTTCGCCGCGGCGGGTACGGCGACAAGTTTCCTGGTCTCTTCCTCCGGCCATTTTGCCGTGAAGCCGATGCCGCGTTTTTGCTCTTCTTTCGCCGTCTTGATATCTTTCAGCGAAATATTCGCGATGTCCGCCGGCGTGATGGTCGCGAGCGCCAGCTTGAAGAGGCCGTCGGTGATCTGGCCGCTGGCATGTTCGTTGAACAGGGTTGACTTGTCGAGCCTCTCCGCCTGCGTCTTCAGCGCTTTTTCGACGAGGTTGCGCACGGCGCGCGCGTTGCCGAAACTGCGCGGATCGGTCGATTTTTTCACGTCTTCCAGCAGTTCCAGCGCGGCCTTGCGCGCCGCGGGTTGCATGCGGCATCCGTTCATTTCGCACATCTGATCCATGATCAGGCCGAGATCGCCGATGGAATAGTCCTCGAAAGAGATATAGTTGATGAAGCGCGATTCCAGGCCCGCGTTGGACTCGATCAGTCTCTTCATGTCTTCGGGATAGCCCGCGACGATGACGACGAGCCTGTCGCGCAGGTTTTCCATCTCTGCCACCAGCGTTTCGATCGCTTCATGGCCGAAGTCCTTGCCGTCGCTGTTTTTCTCGCGCACCAGAGCGTAGGCTTCATCGATGAACAGCACGCCGCCGGTCGCTTCCTTGATCTTTTTCTCCATCGCTTTGGCGGTCTGGCCGATATAGCCCGCGACGACATCCTTGCGCTTCACCTCGACGACCTTGTCACTCTCGATAAAGCCGAGCGCGTGATAAAGCTTCGCGACCTTGCGGGCGAAGGTGGTTTTGCCCGTGCCGGGATTGCCGGTGAAGACCATGTGCATCGATGCCGCTTCGACCTTCAGGCCCATGTCAATCTTGGCCTGATGGATGCGGGCGAGCGCGATGGTTTGGGCAGTGTCTTTCTTCGCCTGGCCGAGGCCGATCATGCTGTCGATATCCTGCCGCGCTTCCTTGAGGGCTGCTTCGTTGACTTCTCCTCTTACGGGCTTGCTGGCGAGCGCAATGCCTTCCTTCAACTGATCGAGCGTGCAGTGGTAGGCGAATTCAAGTTCTTCCCTGTAGCCGGTGAAAAGGCTGAGGGCGCCTTTATTCACGACAATGCCCCGTTGGACGCAGTAGTCGGGAAGTTGCACTTGCGTCTGCTCCTCTTTTCCGGCTTTAGGCCACACGCACCCCATTTTGAAGAGGCACTCCTGAATCTCTTTTGCTTCGGCCTCTGTGTTGGGTTTGAAAAACAAAATCTCTTCTGCAATGAAATCCAGCGTGAGGGGCATATCGTATTTGAACATTTGTACTCTCCTTGAAAGATTCTTTAACGAAGCATGTAGATAACTTTATGATTGTTTATGACTTATGTCAATATTTTTATTAACATAAGATTAAAAATAATAAAAATATCGTTTTATATCAATTATTTATCTGTCTATCGGCGAGAATCATCCGCAAGGCGGCTTTATATATGTCGGCGAGGGCGGTGATGTCGGCACAGGCGACATGTTCGTCCACCTGATGCGCCGTGGCGTTGAGCAGGCCGAGCTCGGCGACGGGGCATACTTTGTGGATGAAGCGCGCGTCCGACGTTCCGCCCGAGGTGCTTAAAAGCGGTTTTTGCCCCGTGACGGTTTCGACCGCCGCGGAAAGCGCGTCCGAGAGTTTGCCCGGCGGAGTGTAAAAACTTTCGCCGCCGATGCGGGTCGTCATGTCAAAGGGCGTGTCGAGCGCGTTCAAAGCCGCGCGGAGTTTCTTTTCGAGCGTCGCGCCGCTGTAAAGATCGTTGAAGCGCACGTTGAAAACCGCGTGCGCTTGCGCCGGAATCACGTTCTCCGCCCTGTTGCCGCCGCTTTCATTCCCCGCCCCGATATCGACGATTTCGAGATTGGAGGGCTGGAAGTGCTCCGTCCCCGCGTCGAGGATCAGCCCCTCCAGCACGTCGAGCAGTTCGAGCAATTTGGGCACCGGATTGTCGGCGAGATGCGGATAGGCGACGTGCCCCTGCTTGCCCGTCACGGTGATGCGTCCGGTGAAGCTGCCGCGGCGGCCGATTTTCACCGTGTCGCCGAGGGTTTCCGCCGACGTCGGCTCGCCGACGATGCAGTAGTCGATCTTCTCGTTTTTCTCCGCGAGCCAGCCGAGCATTTTGCGCGTGCCGTTGATCGAGGGGCCTTCCTCGTCGCCGGTGATGAGCAGGCTGACGGAGCCTTTTGCATCCGTCACGTCCAGCGCCGCGGCGACAAAGGAGGCGATCGCGCCCTTCATGTCGCAGGCCCCGCGGCCGAAAAGTTTTCCGTCCTTGATTTCTCCGCCGAACGGATCGACCGTCCAGGCGCGTTCATCGCCGACCGGCACGACGTCCGTGTGTCCGGCGAAGCAAATGTTGGGCGCGCAGTTTCCGCGCCGCGCATAGAGATTTTGCACGTCGGGCGTGTCTTTGTCCGAAAAGGTCACGCGCTGGCAGATAAAGCCATGTGCGCTCAAAAGTTTTTCCAAATAATCGAGCGCGCCGCCTTCCGCGGGCGTCACGCTTTTGCAGCGGATCAGGTCTTGCGCGATTTTAAGCGGGTCGGTCATGTTCTTTTTTTCAGGCCCGCAGCAATTCGTTGATCGAGGTTTTGGCGCGGGTTTTCTCGTCCACGCGCTTGACGATCACCGCGCAGGCGAGGTTCGGCCCCGGCGATCCGTCGGGCAGAGGCTTGCCGGGCAGCGATCCCGGCACGACGACGGAATAGGCGGGAACGCGGCCCGTGAAAACCTCGCCCGTCGCGCGGTCGATGATCTTCGTGGAGGCGCCGAGAAACACGCCCATCGACAAAACCGCGCCTTCCTCGACGATCACGCCCTCGGCGACTTCGGAGCGCGCGCCGATGAAGCAGTTGTCCTCGATGATCACCGGCTCCGCTTGCAAAGGTTCAAGCACCCCGCCGATGCCGACGCCGCCGGAAATGTGGCAGTGCCTGCCGATCTGCGCGCAGGAGCCGATCGTCACCCACGTGTCGACCATCGTGCCCTCGCCGACGAACGCGCCGACGTTGACGAAGCTCGGCATCAAAACGACACCGCGCGCGATGAAGGCCGAGGCGCGGACGATGCTGCCCGGCACGGCGCGGAAGCCCGCGCTTTCGAATTCTTTTTCCTTCATGCCTTTGAATGCGGGAGCGACCTTGTCCCACCAGTTTGTGCCGCCGACGCCGCCGGAGATCAATGTGTTGCCGTTGAGACGGAACGAGAGCAGCACGGCCTTTTTGAGCCAGACGTTGACGCGCCACGCGCCGTCCTTCTTTTCCGCGACGCGGAGCTTGCCCGCGCCGAGCAGTTGCAGGGCCTCGTCGACGGTGCTTTTGGCGAGGACTTTGGTCTTGTCGGTCAGTTGCTCGCGTTGCTCCCAGACGGTGTCGATCTCGGCTTCGAGTTTTCCGGCGTCGGACATGGTTTATTTCCTTTTGACGGGATGTTCGGGAACGGTTTCGCGGAGCCAGTCGGCGAGTTTTTCCGTCTTGTGGTGGATGTGCGAAGGGAGCGCGCCGCCGCTTGCGCCTTCGCCCGGCTCTCCGCAGTCGATCCAGACCGTGGTCATGCCCTGTTCCGCCGCGGTTTTCAGGTTCACCTGCATGTCGTCGAACATCGCCGCCCTCTTCGGGTCGAAGGAGAATTTTTCGATGATCGCGCGGTAGGTTTCCGGGTTCGGCTTGGGCACGAAGTCCGCGCTTTCGATGCTGAAGGTGCTTTCGAAGTGGCCGTCGATGCCGAGATGGCGGGTCATGCGCTCCGCGAAAGCCCGCGAGGAATTGGTGAAGATGATCTTGCGCCCCGGCAGCCCGCCCAGCTTTTCCTTGATGGTCTCGCACTGCGGCACGGCGGAGATGTCCACGTCGTGCGAGAAGCTGAGAAAATCCTGCGGGTCGATCCTGTGCTCCTGCATCAGGCCGTAGAGCGTGGTGCCGTATTTCTCCCAGTAGCCGCGGCGGAGCGCGTTCGCCTCTTCGCGCGAGACGCCGAGGAGGTTGCAGACGTAGAGCGTCATACGCTCGATGATCTGGTCGAAGACGCCGGTCGAGGCGTCGTAAAGCGTGTTGTCGAGATCGAACAGCCACGTGTCGATATGCCTGAACCTGTCCATGCGTTCCGCCCCTAAACGGCCTTGCGCGATTTGAGCGCGGTGGAGAGCGTGCCGTCGTCCATGTAATCGATCTGCCCGCCGATCGGCACGCCGTGGGCGAGCTGCGTCACCGTCACGCCGGCGGCGCGCAAGGCTTCGGAAAGGTAATGCGCCGTCGTCTGCCCGTCGATGGTGGCGCTCAAGGCGACGATCACCTCGCGCACGGCGGAGTCGCCCGCGCGGGCGACGAGATGCGGAATGGAAAGGTCGTCCGGCGTGATGCCGTCCAGTGCGGAGAGCGTGCCGCCCAGCACGTGATAATAGCCGCGGTAAGCGCCGGTCTTCTCCACCGCCCAGAGATCGGAGATGTCCTCGACCACGCAGATCTGGCTCCCGTCCCGCGCCGGATTGGAGCAGACGGAGCAGGGCGACGAGGTGTCGAGATTGTGGCATTGCGGGCATGCGACGATGACGTCCGCCGCCACGGTCAGCGCCTGACTCATCGGGCGCATCAGGCTCTCGCGGTTCTTGAGAAGGTGCAACGCGGCGCGGCGCGCCGAGCGCGGCCCGTAGCCCGGCAGGCGGGCGAGGAGCTTGATGAGATGTTCGATTTCGGCGCCGATCATGGCGTTATTATACACCAAACCCGTCGCTGAAGATATAGTCCTCCTCGGCGTTTTTATGCAGCAACAGCGGCAGCGTCGCGTCGACCATCGCCTGCGGCCCCGCCATGTAGATGGTGAAACCGGCAAGCGTCTCGAAATCCTCGGCGAGGGCGTGGCCGATGAGGCCGGTGCGGCCGTTGTATCCCGCCGTCTCCCGTTCGTCCGACAGCACCGGAATGTAGGAAAAGCGCGGGTATTTTTTGGCGAGATCGCGGAAGAAGCCGTCGAGATAGAGCTGGTCGCGCCCGCGCGCGCCCCAGTAAAGATGCACGGGAGGATGCGCGGGCATGTGCAGGCAGGCGGCGATGATGGATTTCAGCGGCGCGATGCCGAGCCCGCCCGCCAGCATCAGCAGCGGGCGCGGCGGCCCGTTTTCCGCCGCGGGCGTCCAGACGTTCTCGCCGAGCGGGCCTTCGAGCGTCACGGCATGGCCGGGCTGCAGCGTTGCGGCGATATGGGCGCTTAAAGACGGCTGACCGTCCTTTTGTCCGCTGTTTTTGATGTGGAACTCCAGCAGGGGTTCGTGCGGCGCCGAGGCGATGGAAAAAGGCCGCTGGCCGAATCCTTCGACCGCGAGACGCATATATTGCCCCGCGCTGAACGGCAGGCGCTGGCGGCCTTCGAGCTCGACGGTGATTTTGCGGGTATCGTCGGCGACATCGTAAACGCCGATCACGCGGCCTTTATAGTGGCGGGGAGGGAGGGTCATTCAGGGCCAAAACTCGTTAAATGCATGAGATTCTATAGAGGCAACCCCGGCCGGAGGCAAGGGTTGAAAACCGGCGGAAGACGCTTTCTCGCGGTGAAAACGGCCCGATGGACGGGTTTGCGCCGCGCGGGCCCGTCTTTGCGCCTTTCCGCGCCGGTTCGATATTTCCGCTTTGCGCGGCGGGCATGAATGCGACATGCCTCAACCTTGAAACCACATGCTGCGCCATGGCGCGCGCCCGGCTGTCTCTGGCGCGGGAGCCGTGTTTTCATTAGACGCGCGGGGCGCGTTTGCATTTTGCGCGCATTGCGGCTTGATATTTTGCGCGCATTGCGCGCTGGCATTGAATTCCTTGCTGACGTCGCCGCACTGAAGCGTGCCGATGCGCTTATGCCCGCCGGTTTTCTTGCTGACGAAATGTCCGTTTTCATCGCGCGGGTGCAACGCCTCGAACGCCGGATTTCTGGCTTTTCCGGATTTCAGAGGGTCGGCAGGCGCGGCAGATTTTTTTTTTGCCGCCGGTGCGGTTTCTGCGGGTTTTTCTGCGGGCGTTTCGGGGAACAACGGCATCTGCTGCGGATCGGGGAAGAGCGGCATTTGCTGTTGCGGCGTCTGTGCGGGCGCGGCGTTTGCCGTTCCGGCCTGCGGCCTGTCCGCTGTTTGTTGTTGCGGCTTGTCCGCTGTTTGCGCGGGCGTCACCGCCGGCGTGTTTTCGCCGGGTTTTTGCGCGGCGCGGCGGGCTTCCCATTCCGCTCTTTCCCGCAAAAACTGCTGATAGACGGCGGAGTCTTGCGCGGGCGCGAAGTTGGTGACGACCGGCGGTTCATATTCGCCCGTCGCCTTGAGCCTTTCGAATTCTTCCTGTTCCGCCATGGCGTGGCGCTGGGTGGCGAGCCATATCATCTCTTTTTGCGCCTGATTGCCGTGGGCGTTGATCTCGCGCCAGCCGTGGGTCATCGCCAGAGCGACGATGGCGTCCGCCGCTTCCTGCGTGAAGTTCTTTTTGTTCCCGGTGATGGCTTCTTGCGCCGCGCCGTCCGGCGTTTGGACAAGGCCCCATTTGACCACATGCCCGCCGTGGGTGCTGACCTGAAAGCCGTTGGCGGTTTTTTTCGCCGAGTCGAGGTCGAGATATTTGGCGAGGCGGGCGGTCATGAAGTCGGCGATGCTGTCTTCGCCCCAAAGTTCCCTGAGGATTTTATGCAGCGCGGTCTCGCGCAGCGCCGCCGGCGGCATGTCCGGCGTATGGTCCGCCGGATTTTGCGCGGCGGCCTGCTGTTGCTCGAGGACGTTGGAAACGTGGCTGGCGAGGCCCTGTCCGCTGATGCCGGGAAGCTCTTCCCCGTTCGCGTCGAAGAGAAAATCGTCCGTGGCGGGATAGCCGTGCGCGGCGGCGATGCCGAGCGACCAGTCGGGCGGCGATCCGGCGGGCGCTGGCGCATCCTGCCGCGACGGCGCGCCGTTGCGCGTGAATCTAGAAATAAACCGACTGCCCCATACCATGATCACGCCTCGACTTTTGATTTTAGAGTGAAGTTCCTTGTAATCTATCACGCTTTTTGGAAAATAACAAGCCTGAATATCATATATTATTGATAATAAATATTAATTCCGGTTGTAGAGACGGTCGAACCGTGCCGGGTCGTAATAATGGAACAAGTCGCCGTGAAACGCGACGCCGGTTTTGACATCGCTTAAAACCACCGTCGTCGTCAGGCCCTCGGCGTCGACAACGCGCCACGACGCGAGCCTGAGGGGATCTTTGTCCAGCACCAGCGTCAGCGATCCGGCCAGCGGGTTTTTGGCCTGTTCCACCGTCATCGTCAGCGTGTCGCCCTTGTCGACAGCGGCGGACACCGTGAGGTCTCCGGCGATCTTGAGATGCTTGCGCAAAAAGAAGTCGGCAATCGAGCGGCTGATCAGCGTGCTGCTCGTCCGCCCCGTGCCTGCGTCGTAGAAATGGATGAAGAGGCCGTCGGCGACGATGAAGTCCCTGTCCGGGGGATCGTAAGTGATGCGCATCTTTCCGGGGCGCTTGAGGTAGAAGGTGCCGGCGCGGCGCGTGCCGTCCTCCGCCGTCTGGACGAAATGCGCCTTCAGCGTCGTGAGGCCGTCGAGATAATCCGTGATTGTTTTGACGACCTTCCGTTCGACCGGCGCGGCGGCGAGGCTGCCGGAGGGCACGCTTGCGCGCGCGCGAGGCGGCGCGGCGAGCGCGAGAAGAAAGACGCAGGCGAAAACGGCGCGCATGCTCACGGGTTCAGCAAGATCAGCTGTCTTGCCATCCTGTCGGCGATGCTGTCGAGCGCGGCATTGTCCGGCGCGTTCTTGCCGCCGAAGTGGAGCGTGAATTCGACCGGCACGCGGCGGAGCGTCGTCGTGGCGATGACCGCGGCCGAAGGATAGGCGATGCCGGGGTCGCCGCCCGCGCCGGGATCGTCGCCGCTCAGGGCGACCGACACGTCGTAGACCGTGCGGCGCGCGGTCTTTTCCGGCGTCAGGTGCGGGAAGCGCGCGGCGGCGTAATGGAGAAAGTAAGGCTCGCGCATGTCGAGATAATCCTCGCGGCGCATTTTGGTGGTCGCGCCGATGGCGGGGTCAAGCCAGGTGACGATGCCGTAATCGGGCGCGCCGTGCCGCCATGCGCCGGTGCTGTCGATCTGGTCGCATTTCATGAAGGCGGCGAGCATCTGCTGGTCGTGGTCGCGCTCGGCGATTTTTTTCAGGCGCTTCCAGTGCTTGGACTGGATCGCCAGCGTGCGGTCGAGAAAGCACATGCCTTGCGGCGCCTGAAGCTTGAGGGTGGTGTTCCACGCCGAAACGTAAAGCGTGCGCCGCGCCGGCTGGGTTTTCGTCACGACCTCGGCGCGCGCCTGCGCGAAGGCGCAAACGGAGAAGCCGAGAACGAGCAGGGATGCGGTCAGAGCGTTGGTTTTTTTCATGTGCCGTAATTCTCCACGAGGATTTCGCGCTTGCCGACATGGTTGGCAGAGCTGATGAGACCTTCTTTTTCCATGCGGTCGATGATGTTGGCGGCGCGGTTGTAGCCGATGCTGAGCTGCCGCTGGATATAGCTGGTGGAAACCTTGCGGTCGCGCAGCACGATGGCGACGGCCTGATCGTAAAGATCGTCGCCGGAACCGCCGCCGCCGAAGCCGCCGCCCGCGTCGCCGCCGTCTTCGTCGTTTTCGGTCACGCCGTCGATGTAGTCGGGCGCGCCCTGCGCCCGCAGGTACTTGACGACTTTTTCGACTTCATCGTCGCTGACGAAAGGCCCGTGCACGCGCGTCAGGCGCCCGCCCGCGGCCATATAAAGCATGTCGCCCTGACCCAGAAGCTGCTCCGCGCCGCTGTCGCCGAGAATGGTGCGGCTGTCGATGCGGCTCGTCACCTGGAACGAGATGCGCGTCGGGAAGTTCGCCTTGATGACGCCGGTGATGACGTCGACGGAAGGCCTTTGCGTCGCCATGATGAGGTGGATGCCGGCGGCTCTGGCCATCTGCGCGAGGCGCTGGATGGCGTTTTCGACTTCCTTGCCCGCGACGAGCATCAGGTCGGCGAATTCGTCGACGATGATGACGATGTAGGGGAGCTCGGTCATCGACATCGGCTGCTCTTCATAGACCGGCTTGCCGGTGTCGGCGTCGAAGCCCGTCTGCACCTTGTGCATCAGCACTTCGCCTTTTTCCTGCGCTTCCTTGACGCGGGCGTTGAAGCCGTCGATGTTGCGCACGCCGAGCTTGGACATGGCGCGGTAGCGGTCTTCCATCTCGCGCACCGCCCACTTGAGCGCGGTCACGGCGCGGTGGGCCTCGGTCACCACCGGGGTGAGCAGGTGCGGGATGTCGTCATAGACGGACAGTTCCAGCATCTTCGGGTCGATCATGATGAAGCGGCACTGCGCGGGCGAGAGCTTGTACAGCAGCGAGAGGATCATGGTGTTGACGGCGACGGATTTGCCCGAGCCGGTGGTGCCCGCGACGAGCAGGTGCGGCATGCGCGCGAGGTCGGCGATCACCGCGCCGCCGGAGATGTTCTTGCCGAGCGCGAGCGGCAGGTGGGCGGAGGTTTTCTCGTAGTCGCGCGCGGCGGCCATCTCCTTGAAGAACACTGTTTCGCGTTTCGCGTTGGGCAGCTCCATGCCGATGGCGTTCTTGCCCGGCACGAC
Source organism: Pseudomonadota bacterium (assembly GCA_021845905.1). GTDB lineage: Bacteria > Pseudomonadota > Alphaproteobacteria > Micavibrionales > UBA2020 > PALSA-926. Next base: position 172,019 of record JAJZVA010000003.1, on the reverse strand, counting down.
CGCGACGCGCACCGAGACGGCGCTCATCGACCGCGCGATGTCGTCCGAAAGGCCGATGACGCGCGAGGTTTTGGTGCCGGGCGCGGGCTCCATTTCATAGAGGGTGACGATCGGCCCGGGGCTGACTTTTAAAATCTCGCCGGAGACGCCGAAGTCGCTCAAGGTGGATTGCAGCATCTCGGCGTTCTTTTGCAGCGCCGCCTCGTCGAGCTTGGCGACGGTGTTGGAGCGGTCTTCGAGGAGGTCGAGCGAAGGCAGTTCCCAGTCCTCGTCGCTCTGGCGGAGGTTGAGGTTTTTCTGCCGCGTGTCCCTGGCGGCGGATTTCTTCTTGTCGGCGCGCTCGGCGACCAGAGGTTTCCGCGCTTCGGCGAAGGACGGTTCGGGCGCGCTTTCCGCGACCGGTTCATCCGCGGCGTCGGTTTTCAGGCTGATGCGCGGGCGGCGGGCGCGGGCGGATTTTTCCGCGCTGGCGCGGCCGTGCCATGTCCTGAAGCCTTCAATCGCGCCGCCCGACCTTTCCAGCGCGCGCGATGAAACGCGCCGCGCCGCCGAGAGGATCGTCGTCCATTCGCCGAAGCTGATGCCGAGCGCGAAAAGATAGCTCACCGTCGCGATCATGAAGGCCGACAGCGCGACGAAGATGAAGGCCGGTGCGCCGATCCAGCCGTGCAGGTGGTTGCCGAGCTTGGAGAAGAGCAACGCGCCCGCGCTGCCGCCGAGATAGGCGCTGACGTGCGTGCCGCCGATCTCCCACGCGTGGAACGCGGGCACGCGCGCGAGCGTGACGGAAAAGGCCAGCACCGCGACGATCAGCATCGTCACCTTGCTGCTGAAGTTGAACAGGGGCTTGCGCGCGATGATGCGGTAGCCCCAGGCGACGAACGCGCCGCAGAAAAGCCACGACGCCAGCCCGAGCGTCTGCAACAGGAGGTCCGCCGTGTGCGCGCCGAAGCTGCCGAAGAGGTTGTGGATCTTCGCGCCGGTGGCGGCGGTGTCGAACGACGGATCGGCGGGGTCGAAGGTGAGGAACGAGAGCGCGAGGCTGAGGCCCAGCGCGACAAAGCCCGCGCCCGCGGCGTCCGTCAGGCGGCGGGCGATGAAAGCTTGCGCCGCCGCAGGCAGCAACGGCGGTCTTTGGCGCTTTTTGACGCGCAGTTTGCCGCCTGATTTACGTGAAAAAATCCCCATGCCGGTCTTGTCTCCCCTCGCTCCCTTAAGGGCAATTATAGTCACAGCCGCATCCGATCTCAAGAGAAGGCGGGTTTTATGGCGTAAAAAGCGGGAAGATTATTTTTGCGCGGACGTCAGCCCGCGCCGCCGGTTACTTGCTTTCGCCGTCGCCGATGTCAAGATCGCCCATCGGGTCGTTTTCGACGAGGTCCGCCACCTGATCGTAGACCGAGGCGTTATCGTCCATCTGCTCCTTCAGCGGCGGGTTTTGCGCGCCGACGTTTCTGAAAAAAGTCGCGGCGTCGCGCAGAAGCTTGGCGGCGAGATGGGCGTGCGTGGCCATGGGTCTTGATCCTTCCCGAAAGAGTTTTACACGCCAAAACCCTAACACGCACGACGGAGGCGGTCACGGGAAAATATCCATTAATATTATGGTATTATATATTTTTTTTTCATAAGTTAAATTTTAACTTTTATTATGTTACAATGGCCTGAAACGGAATGCGGCCATAGAAACATGAGAAACGTCCTGTCCATTGTCAGAGAGAAACTTTCCGGCGCCTTCGGCCATGCGGCGCAAGAACCCGCCATTCCGGCCACGCCCTTCACCGGTTGTTTGCGCGGCGAACATTTTCTCAGATACGACGACGCGACGGTCAGGAATATTCTCGGCGTTTTCGGCAAGCTCGGCCTGCCGCCTCCCGTGTCGAGCGCCGAATTCATGAAAGGCAGCGAAGGGCAGCTTGTCTTCCTGTCGCGCTACGGTCTTGTTTTGCGCATCGAGGAAAAGCGATACGCCACGCCCGCGCAAGTCAAGGGCGCGCCGTGGGTTTTGCAACCGCTGAAGTCGATCGACGCGGGAATGGCCGTCGTGGCCGTTTGCCCCGCCTGCCATGTCGGCGGCAGCATGGCGCAACTGGTCTTTTTGAAAGAGCGCCTGCGCGCGCAAGACGTGAATTTTTCGGATTTTCAATTCGTGAATTTCGGGCGGTTGCCCGTCAAAATGCCGCTCTTTCCCGAAGGCGTTCCGGTCGTCATCGACCGCGGCGCCGTCAGTGAACTGACGGAGCGCGTGTCTGTTCTCGGGCGGGCGCTCGAGAAGGAAGATCCGGCGCGCGAAAGCGCCTTCGCGCTCGAAGCCAGGGCCGCGGCGGAAACCTTATACAGGCCGTTGCGTCAGGCGCTCGACGACGCCTGGCCGGATGCGTCCGGCCCCGCCGATCCCGCGAAAATGCAGCAGTTCTTCAAGTTGTGCGCGGTTTACAAAGAGGAGGGAAAACTCGTCGCGGGCTGGGACGATCCCGCCGCGATCGATAAAACCAAAGACGCCGCCCGCATGGCCGGCGCTTACGAAACGAGGCTGGCCGCCGCCGAACGGCTGCGCCCCGCGCCCGGCGAAAAAGCGCCCGCGCCCTGAAGCGTTATTTTATCCAAAGAAAAGGATGGACGAGCTGCCGCCAGAAGCTTTGCGGGTAGTTCTTCTGGCCTGCGCCGATGCCGAGCGCCAGCGGCAGTTGGCGTGGATGAAGCTGTTGTAAAGACAGAGGAAAGAGACAGCGCAGGCGATGGTTTTTCCATCGGCGACGCCCGTCAGATAAAGCAGGGAGAATACGGCCAGACGGATCATGCTGTCCGCCGCTGCCTGCGGCAGGTTCCGCAGCGTCGCGTACAGATGCGTCGGCACGGCGCCGGAGAGGATCGTGCCCTTCAGCCCCGGCCAGGGCAGGTGCGTGTGGAGAAAAAGGCTCCAGATCCGCGGCCCCAGCAGCAAGGCGAGCAGCGCGTACGGATTGATCAGTTCAAAAGTCACCGGCTGCCTTTCCGCGCTATTTTTTCAGCATGCGCCGCGCGGCGTCGAGGTCTTCCCGCGTGTCGACTCCGAGAGGCACGGTTTCCACGACGGCGATGTCGATGCGCATCCCCAAGGCCAGCGCGCGGAGCTGTTCCAGCTTTTCGCGGCGTTCGAGCGCGGCGGGTTTGGCGGCGACGAATTTTTCCAAAGCGTCGCGCCTGTAGGCGTAAAGCCCGATGTGGTGCAGCAGCGGCCCGTCGTTGGCGGGCGCGGTCGCGCGGGTGAAGTAGAGCGCGCGGCCCTGTTTTTGGCCGGACGCGAAATCGATCTCCGCCACGGCCTTCACGACGTTGGGATTGGCCTTTTCCGTTTCTTTCACGATCACCGCGCCGAGCGTGCCGATGGAGACGTCTTTGTCTTTCAGCAGGTCGAAGGCGGTCTGGATGAGTTTCGGGTCGAGCGTCGGCAAATCGCCCTGCACGTTGATCACGGCGTCGTATTCTTTTTGCGGATCGACGGTTTGGAGCGCGGCGCGGATGCGGTCAGAGCCGGAAGGCAGATCGGGATCGGTCAAGACCGCTTCGCCGCCCGCCTTTTCGACCGCGTCCCTGATCTCTTGTTCGGCGCAGGCGACGACGATGCGGCCAAGATCCGATTCTTCCGCCCGTTTCATCACCTGCACGATCATCGGCAGGCCGTGGATGTCGGCGAGCGGTTTGTTCGGCAGGCGCGTCGAGGCGAGTCGCGCGGGGATCATGATGATCGGTTTCATATTTTCATTTATGGCATATCTGCTTTGATAATCAATATGATATACAATTTTATTGACATAAGTTGATATATTGGGTAGTGATTATGGACGGTTATGCAATAGTGAGGACAAAGGATCCGGCTTGAAATGAAATTCGAGAGAAACAAGCACAACGAAAAAGGCGTGTTCAGTGAAATCTTCAACACCATGGTCGGGCGTTATTTCAACGAGCAGCTCGAGCAGCTTTTTTACGCCGAAGCCGAAAAGGCCGGCTATGCCGAAGCGCGCGTGCGCCACTATGGAGACGCGCCCTCTCATGACCGCGGACAGAAGCGCATCACCGCATGGCTGGATGATAAAGGCCATGTTCAGGATTTCCATTTCAGCTAAGGCTGATTTTTTCCCATGAGCATCGCTTCGCATTCAGGACGTTTCGCCGCGCCCGCAGCCAACGCCGCGGGGCAGGTGCCGCTGATCGGCCTGTCGCTGCCCGAGATGCAGGCGGTGATGGAAGAAGCGGGCGTGCCGAAGTTTCGCGCCAAACAGGTGTGGAACTGGATCTATCATCGCGGCGTGAAGAATTTCTCCGCCATGGCGAATTTGCCCAGGGACCTGCGCGCGCGTCTCGCCGAAAAATATTCCATCGAACGTCCCGCCGTGGCGGCGGAGCAGAAATCGTCCGACGGCACGATCAAGTGGCTCTTGAAGCTTTCCGACGGGCAGATGGTCGAGACGGTGTACATCCCCGAGGAAAAACGCGGCACGCTCTGCGTCTCGAGCCAAGTCGGCTGCACGCTGACCTGCAAGTTCTGCCACACCGGCACGCAGCCGCTGGTGCGCAATTTGGGCGCGGAGGAAATTTTGCAGCAGATCCTGCACGCCCGCGACGTTTTGGGCGAGTGGCCGAAGGCGGGCGAAAAACAGGCCGATGACCGCGAACTGACCAATATCGTGATGATGGGCATGGGCGAGCCGCTGTACAACTACGACAATGTTTCAAAGGCGCTCAAAATCTGCATGGACGCCGACGGCCTCAACATCTCCAGGCGGCGCATCACGCTCTCCACCTCCGGCGTCGTGCCGCAGATCGTGCAGTGCGGGGAGGAGCTCAACGTCAACCTCGCCATCTCGCTGCACGCGCCGGACGACGCGTTGCGTTCGAAGATCATGCCGATCAACAAGAAATATCCGCTCGCCGAATTGCTGGACGCCTGCCGCAATTATCCCTCTCTCAGCGAGCAGCGGCGCATCACCTTCGAATACGTGATGCTGAAAGACGTCAACGACAGCGACGATCAGGCGCGCGCGCTGGTGAAATTGCTCGCGGGCATTCCCTGCAAGGTCAATTTGATCCCCTTCAACCCGTGGGCGGGCGCGGAATTCGAGACGTCAAGCAACAACCGCGTGCATGGCTTTGCGCGTATTTTGCAGGGCGCGGGTCTGGACGCGCCGGTGCGGCGGCCGCGCGGACAGGATATTCTCGCCGCCTGCGGACAGCTGAAATCAGCCAGCGTGCGGATCAGAAAAACGACGGAGTGAGCTGGAAAGCGTCCGCGCTGAAATTTATATTCCGGCGAAGCCGGGGCGGACAGGATATTCCCGCCGCCTGCGGACAGCTGAAATCAGCCAGCGTGCGGGCGAAGAAAACCGAACATTAATTTACTGGCACAATAAAATCCTTGTCCCGCGGTGGTTGGTGATGCGCGTCACCTCGTGGAAGGCGGCGCGGACTTTTTTCGGCAGCGTGTCCTCGTTGTAGGCGTAGGCGATGATGCAGTCGCGGGTTTTGTCGGTGAGCAGCAATTCCGCCGCGCGCGGATCGCTGGTGACGAAGGCGCGCCCGCCGGAATAGAATTCCGCCGAAAACTCCATGCGGTTGCTCCAGAAAAGGAGATGGCTGTTGGGTGCGGGGTTCGTGTCCTTCCACGCGGCGACGATGTCCGCCTGGTCGTTGGCGATTTTTTGCGGATAGGCCTTGAAGGCGAAAATCGCGCCCGCGGCGAGCAGCGCCGCCGTCAGCGCCGTCAGCGGCACGAACTTGCGGATGAAATTCTCCTCTCGCGCGGCATAGGCGGCGAAGAGCAGCGCGAAGCCCGGCTGCATCATCAGCACGTAAGGCCAGATGATGTTGGCGCAGAAGGTGAAGAAGGCGAGGCTGGCGACGTTCCACAGGACGAGATACAAAATCCAGCCGTCCTGCGTCGTCAGGCGCGCGCGCGCCCATTTCAGCGCGACGAGGCTCCACGGAAAGAGGCCGGCGACGCCGAAAAGCCAGATCGAGCCGTAAGGATAGGCGTGGGCGAAGCCGTAAAGGTCGCCCTTCCAGTGCGGGTCGAGAAAGCGGCGGATGTTTTCGCCGACGATGAAATATTTCAAAAAGCCCGGCGTGCGGATCTCCGCCATGACGTACCACGGCGCGGCGATGGCGAAGGTGAGGGCCGTGCCCCTGATCCACGGCAGTTTCCGCCACAGCGCCTTCCATTCCTTCCTGATCAGGACCCAGAAGAACACCGGCAGCCCCGGCAGCACCAGCGCGACCGGCCCTTTGGAGAGCAGCCCGAACCCGCAGCCGATGAAGAAGATCCACGACCATGTTTTCGGATGCCTGTCGTCGTGCAGCGCGTGCCAGAAGGCGAGCTGCACCACCATGGTGCAGAAGACCAGCGACGGGTCTGTCATCACCGTGCCTGCGGCGACGTAGAATCCGGCGGAGGACGCCAGCACCAGCGCGGCGGTCAGGCCCGCGTTTTTCCCGCCGCCCTGCGTCAGGCCGTCTTTTTTCTCCCTGCGTTTCGCCGCGTCATACACCAGCCAGCACATCACGGCGGAGAGGATCAGCGACGGCAGCCTTGCGGCGAAGGCGGAAACGCCCAGCGCGCCCATCGAGGCGGCGGAGAGCCAGGCGTACAGGGGAGGTTTCGCCCAGAACGGCACGCCGTATTCGTGCCACAGCGTCACCCAGTCGCCGGAGACCAGCATCTTGCGCGCCATTTCGCCGTAGCGCGCCTCGGTCGTTTCATTGAGGGGGATCATCCACATGCCCGCGAGGCGGACGGAGAGCAGCGTGGCGAAGGCGATGAACGCGCGTTTGGGGAAGGATATCTTGCAACAGGATTCTTTTTTCATTTGAACACGAATATTTTGTTGATGACGAAGGAGAGCGCGGCGCAGACTGGAATCACGCCCGCTTGCGCGATCAGCTTGTTCCAGTTCATGACGTCGACGAAGGCGAAGAGGAGGATTTCATTGATGACGAACAGCGCGATGTAGGTCGGGATGAAGCGCAGATAGCTCTGCAACAGGCCGCGCCCGCCGCCGGTGAAGACGAAGGCGCGGAAGGTGACGAAGCTGAAGGTCGTGCCGATGATGTAAGACCACATCACCGCCCAGAAGTAATGCAGGTTGAACAGCACGATGCCGCAGACGTAGACGAAGTAGCCGAACAGCGTGTTGACCCCGCCGGTCATGAGAAAGCGGAGCATCTGCCGCGACAGGGCGAAGAGCGCGTGCGCGCCCGCGGGCGGCCGCCTTTGCAGCGTCACCGCGCCGTCTTTCAGCCGGGCGCCCCATTGCGCGCCGTCGAGAAAATCGTATTCGGCGCGGCGCGGCTCCAGCACGTCGTCGTGCGCGGCGAGGATTTTGTCGGGGAAGCCCGGATGGCAATAGACCAGCACCGGTTCTTCCTCCGCGATCCATTCTTCCATCAGCGCGGGAAAGTCGGCAGGCCTCGAATAATCATACGCGCCGCGAAAGAGCATGTTGTGGGCGATGTTCTTCTTGTTCATCATTTCGAGGAGCCGCCAGCCGAGCACCGCCATCACCGCGCCCTTGAGCCCGCCCCGCGCGGTTTGCGCGTCGACGACGTTGCGCATCCACGATTGCGGCGCCAGCTCCGCGCGGACTTTGAGCAGCGCCTCACGGATTTGCGGCAGGATGTGGACGTGCTGGTGGCCGTCGATGAAATCCGGCGGTTTGCCCCAGTGCCGGACGAAGTTTTGAAACTGCGCGCGCACTTCGTTTTCAACCGCGCGCGCGTCCAGCCGCCGCAGCCAGCTTTCGACGATCAGTTTCTTGAGCGGCGGGAATTTCGCGCCCCAGTCTTGGGTCAGCGGCGCGAGATTGGTGAAGGTGAGGTGCAGGCCGACGTCGATATTTCCCGCCAGCGGCTTCAGCAGCGCCGCGCCTTCGGCGAAAGATTCGCCGCCGCTCATGCAGCTCACCGCCGACAGCCTGCCGCGCGCCGCAAGGTCGAGAATGGCGCGGTTGACGCCGGGGCTGATGCCGAAGTCGTCGGCGCAGAGTATGACCGTTGATTTCATAAGCTTCGTCATATAGAGTTACAGCACAATTCACAAGAGAACAGCGCCAAAAGAACAGCATATGCATCTCACCGTCATCTTACCCTGTTACCGCGAGGCGACCAACCTTCCTGTCCTGATGGAACGGTTGCAAAAGGTGCTTGATCAGGTGGACGGCGATAAGGAAATTCTCGCCATCGACGACGGAAGTCCCGACAATACATATGACGTGCTGAAATCGCTTCAGCCGCAGTATAAAGATTTACATATCATCAGGTTCGCCCGCAACTTCGGCAAGGAGGCGGCGCTGACCTGCGGCCTCAACCGCGCGCGCGGCGACGCCGTGGCGATGCTCGACGCCGATTTGCAGCACCCGCCGGAAGTGATTTTGGAGATGCTCGAAAAATGGAAGCAGGGCGACCAGATGGTCTATGCCCTGCGCCGCAACCGCGACGGCGACGGCCTTTTGCGCCGCGCCTGGACGAAAATGTTTTACCGGCTGTTCAAAACCATCAGCGAACTGGAACTGCCCGAGGGCGCGGGGGATTTTCGCCTGCTCGACAAAAAAGTCGTCGCCGCCATCAACAGCCTGCCGGAGAAAAACAGGTTCATGAAAGGCCTGATGACCTGGGTCGGTTTTAAATCCGGCTTCGTGCACTTCGACGCCGCCGAGCGGGCGGGCGGCGTGTCCAGCTGGTCGTTCAAGAATCTTTTCATGCTGGCGATCAACGGGCTTACGGCTTTCAGCAACGTGCCCTTGCGCGTCTGGTCGCTGTTTGGTTTTCTGATTTCCACCGTCGCCACGGTCTATGCCGTTTATCTGGTCGTGCGCACGCTTTTGTTCGGCGTCGACATGCCGGGCTTTCCGTCGCTGATGTGCGGCATCCTCTTCATGGGCGGCATCCAGCTGATCTCGCTCGGCGTGATCGGCGAATATATCGGCCGCATCTTCACCGAGGTCAAAGGCCGCCCGATTTATATCGTCGCTGAGGATAATTGACGTAATCCTGAAATATCATCAGATTTACAGCTGATCACAAAGCGTATATATAATTCATATTCAATAAGGAAAACTTTTTCATGCGCTCTTCCGTCAAAAGAGGATTTCTGACCGTGGCTTTCGGTGCGGCGGCGGCGGTTTCAGCCGTCGTTTCCGCGCCTCTCGCCGTCACCAGCGTGCTTGGCTGGGGGCTGTCGGCTGTATTCGGTTTTTCTTTCTACATGTTTCTGGACAATGCCGTTGCCCTGTTGCCCGTCCGCATGCCCAAGGGAACGTCCGCGCCGCTCAGCGACGATGAAATCAAACTGTTCAAAAGCGTCTTCGGCCGCAAGGTCGCCGACGCCGACATTAAAAAAATCAGAAAATATATGGAGCCGTCCGCGGAAAGCGCCAAAGTCGGCACCGGCCGCGCGCCGACTGGAAGTACGCTGGCCGCCGTCTTCAACCGCCGCGTCGTCAAGTTCTACGGCGCGGGGCAGCATGCGCAGGATTACAGCGTCGCCAAAGCGCCGCTCAATTTCGGCGCGTTTTTGCACGAGATGACGCACATCTGGCAGAAGACAAGAGCGACCGCGTCTTTCTCGCGCGCCGTCTTCCGGTCGAAAGAATACAGCTATGCGCTGACGAAACGCTCGCGCTTCAGCTTTTTCGGCGAGGAGCAGCAAGCCTCCATCGTGCAGGATTACGCGTTGCGGTTTCTTTATCCGCACGGCGACGTGCCCGCGCAATGGATCGCGACGACGCCGGAAAACGACGCCCTGCTGCAACGCGTCGTCGAGCGCAAGTTTCCCGCCGCGCGGCAGGCGCGTCTTGCGCTGGCGGAGAAGAAACGCGCGCAGGCGACGCCCGAAGAACGCGAAAAATTCCTGCGCGCCGCCGGCAGCGACGTCATTGAAACGCTCAACCGCTGGACGCGGGAACCGGGATCGGCATTCCGTTTCAGGGACGGCATCGTGGATGCTGACGATAAAAGCGCGGCCCGTGAAAACGCGGTCCGTGAAAACGCGGCCCGTGAAAACGCGGTGTGTCTGGGAATCGATACGGAGTCGCCGTACGCCCTGATGCTTCTGCGCAACGGCAGAATAATTCTCTGCAACGATACCGACGAGCGCCTCGATTTTATCGGCACCGTCGAAGATGTGCCGGCGGCGCTGGCCCCGTTCCGCGCGCGTCTGGAAGAGGCGGGCGTTTTGCAAAAGAAGCAAGCGCCGGAGCGCGATTCTGCCCCGTCCGCGCCCGCAGCGCCGACCTGCGTCTGAAACAAGCCTTGCCGCGTCGGGTGGCAATATCAATTAACTATTTGAAATAACTTGTTTTTATATAAAAAAACGACGATTTTTATTGCGCGCCGTCTTAATTTACCATATAAATATAAAAAAGGTATCATCATGCGTCATGCGATAAAAAGGGGATTTTTGACGGCGGCCTTCGGCGGCGCAACCGTGGCGATGGGCGCGGTTGCCGCGCAGCTGGCTCTCGGAAGTGTCGTCGGCCTCGGCGCCGCGGTCGCGTTCGGCGCCGCGCTGTTCGGGTTTTTGGACAGCGCGTGGAACCTTCTGCCCGCGCGCCTGCCCAAAAGCGCCGCCCAGCCGCTGTCCGCAGGCGAGGCCGCCCTGCTCAAAAGCGTTTTCGGCGCCGCGCTGGCCGATGCGGATATCGCGAAAATCAGGAAAGTCGTCGCGCCGAAGGACCCGCGCATGGGCGCGGAAACGCTCAACCGCCGCGCGGTCGGCTTCTATGGCGCGGCGCACGCGGAGGAAGACTACAGCCGCGCCGTCGTGCCGCAGAATTTCGGCGTTTTCATGCACGAGATGACGCGGCTCTGGCAGCGCACCAGCCTTTCCGCGTCGTTCATGCGCAAGGTCCGCTGGACGCGGTCGTACGATTACAAGCTGACGGAGCGCTCGCGCTTCGGCTTTTTCGGCGCGGAACAGCAGGCATCGATCATCGAAGACTACGCCTTGCGCTTTCTCTATCCGCACGGCGATATTCCCGCGGCGCATATCGCGACGACGGCAAAGAACGACGCTTTGCTGCAACGCGTGGTCGAGCGCAAGTTCCCCGCCGCGCGGCAGGCGCGCCTCGCGCTGGCCGAAAAAAAACGCGCGCAGGCGGCGCCGGAAGAACGCGAGAAATTCCTGCGCGGCCTCGGCGGAAAGATCACCGCGACGTTCGGGCGGTGGGCGCGCGAACCCGGGTCGGGATTCCGCTTTCACGCGGATATCGTCAAAACCGCAGATAAAAAAGACACCTGCCTTGCCGTCTTTTCCAGCCTGCCGGATACCCTGCTGGTCCGGCGCGACGGCGCTGTTTTTCTCCATGAAGATCCGGGCTATGACGCGCCGGAGGTGACTTATGCGGGAACGTCCGCCGACGCGGGGCTCGTCTTGTCCAGCTTGCGTCTCGACGCGGAAGAACGGGGATTGCTGGGAAAAATCCCCGCGCGCGCCATCAAGGAGAAATCATGCGCCATGCCGTGAAAAGAGGATTTCTGACGGCGGCTTTCGGCGCGGCGACCGCAGGCCTTTTGTTGACCATGGCACCGGCGGGTATGTTATTAGCCTTTAGCCCTCTGGCCGCGGGTCTGGGGTATGCAACGCTTTACAATCTTGCAGACCTTCTTCCGGTGGAGCTGCACGAAGGTACGCCTTTGCCGCTGAGCGCCGGCGAAATCAAGCTTGTCAAGAGCGTTTTCGGCCGCAAGCTGGCCGACGCCGACATCAAAAAAGTCAGAAAATATTTCGAGCCGCTCAGGATCGAAGGGAAAGAGTGCGTGGTGGGTGCGGTTTTCAACCGCCGCGGCGTCAAGTTTTACGTCATGGGGCAACACGATGAAGACTATAGCAACGCCTGGTCGTGGGATTTCGGCAATTTCATGCACGAGATGACGCATATCTGGCAGCGTACCAACATCATGGCTGATGTTTTGCGCCGTTTTTTCATCCGGACGAAACAATACGATTACAAGCTGACGGAGCGCTCGCGCTTCACCTTTTTCGGCAAGGAGCAGCAAGCCTCCATCATGGAGGATTACGCGTTGCGCTTTCTTTATCCCCGCGGCCCCATGCCCGCGCGCAGGATCGCGGAGACGCCCGAAAACGACGCCCTGTTGCAACGCGTGGTCGAGCGCAAATTCCCCGCCGCGCGGCAGGCGCGTCTCGCCGTGGCGGAACAGAGAAAAAAAGCGGCCATAAGCAAACTCAAGCCAGCCGTTTGGTGATTTCCGCGACGAGGTAGAAAAATACGATCAGCGTCAATATCCGCGCGCCCCACGTGCGCGGAAACATGCGGATGATCTCGACCGAGGCGCGCACCCATTTCGCCAGCACCGGATCTTGCGCCTGCCGTTCGCGGTCGCGGTTGATTTTCACGGTCACGTCGATGAAAATGCCGATAAGGCCGGGGCTGCGGATCATGTCGCGCGCTTCGAACGGCCCCGCCGCCTGCCAGATGTCGGGGTGATGGGAGCTTAAGCGCCGCCATACTTTCCAGAACGGAAAAAGCAACGCGGCCAGCAATAAAGCTGTCACAAAAAAGCCTATAAAAATGTACACTACCCACATGAGATGCCCCCTGAAAAAATCAAATATGAAAAGATTCAATCCCATCCGCGCGAAAATGGCAAAGCATTTTATTCTGCTGCTGGCGGCTTTTTTCATGTTGCGGGCCGTTCCGGCGCGGGCGGCGGCGCACCGCGATCTCGTTATCGGCATCTCGCAGTATCCGGCGACGCTGCACCCGCTGTTCGGTTCGATGATGGCGGACGACTATATTCTCGGCATGGCCCAGCGTCCGGTCACCGCCTATGACGCCGACTGGCGGCCGACCTGCCTGATGTGCGTGAAACTGCCGACCTTTCAAAACGGCCTCGCCAAAAAGATCATCCTCAAAAACGGCAGGAAAGGCATCGCCGCGACCTACACGATCAAAAAAGGGCTGACGTGGGGCGACGGCGCGCCGGTGACGGCGCAAGACATCGTCTTCGCGTGGCGCGTCGGCAGGAGCCCTGTCTCCGGCGTGGCCGACGGGGATTTTTTCGCGCGCGAGATCGCTTCGGTCAGGGCCGTCGGCAAACGCGCCTTCGTGATAGAGTTTTCAAAGCGCGACTGCGACTTCGCCTCGATCGACGATTTCTACGCGCTCCCGTCGCATCTCGACGGGAAAATATTCGACAGGGACCCCGCGGCCTACCGTCACCGTTCGCTTTACAGCACCGACCCGACGAACCCCGGCCTTTACTGGGGGCCCTATGTGATCGCCAGGGTCGACCCCGGCGCGGACGTCGTCCTGAAGCGCAACCCTTACTGGCACGGCAAAAAACCGGCGTTCGGCACAGTGACGGTCAAGGTGGTGGAGAACAGCGCCGCGCTCGCCGCCAACCTGCTTTCCGGCGGCGTCGACATGATCGCGGGCGAGCTCGGCCTCACGCTCGATCAGGCGCTTTCCCTCAAGAACCGCCTGCCCGCGGGATACAAGACGGTCTTCAAGCCCGGCCTTTCCTACGAGCATATCGATCTTAACCTTGATACGCCGCTACTGAAGGACGTCCGCGTGCGCCGCGCGCTGCTCTACGGCATGAACCGCGCCGCGATCAATCAGAATCTCTTCTCCGGCCAGCAGCCGGTGGCGGCGTCGTTCGTCAATCCGCTCGATACGGTTTACGATCCCGGCGTGCGAAAATATCCCTACGATCCCGCGAAAGCGAAGGCGTTGCTCGCCGCGGCGGGCTGGAAGACCGGGCCGGACGGCATCCGCGAAAACAAGGCGGGGCAAAAGCTCTCCTTCACCCTGTCCACCACCGCGGGCGACGAGGAGCGCGCCATCGTCGAGCAGGCGATCCAGTCCGACTGGCGCAAGATCGGCGTCGACGCCGTCATCTCCAACCAGACGCCGCGCGTGCTTTTCGGTCAGACCTTGCGCAAGCGGACGTTCACCGGGGGCGTGATGTACGCCTGGATCGGCGCGCCGCGCGAGATCCCCAAGACGACGCTCTCCTCCGCAATGATTCCGTCCGCCAAAAACAGCTACAGCGGGCAGAATTATCCCGGCTACAAAAACAACAAAGCCGATCACATCATCAACCGGCTCGAAACCGCATGCGCGCCGCAAAAGAACCGGGCGCTGTGGAACGCGCTGCAAACCCTCTACGCGCGCGACCTGCCGGCGCTGCCGCTCTTTTACCGCGTCAACGCCTATTTCATCCCGCCGTGGCTCGCGGGCGTCACGCCGACCGGCGACGAGGACCCGACGACCTTGTGGATCGAGGACTGGAAGGTGAAACCGTGACCGCGGGCGGGATGGCGCGCAAGCTGTTGCGTTTCTGCGCGAAAGCCGTGCTTTTCGTCGTGCTGTTTTTCTACGCGCTGGCAGGGATATTCTCCGCCGCCGCGCTCTACGAGAACGCCCGCTTCGCCGCCATGCCGCTCTCCGCGCTCGCGCCGCTGATCGCCTCCGCCGCCGAAAAAGGCGATACGTCGGACGTCGCCGCGTGGATCTCCGCGCACCCCGCCGCGCAAACGGACGCGGAACTGCGCGTGCTCGTGCCGCAGAGCGGCGTGCTCGCGCCGCAGGTTTTCTTCGCCGTGTTCCGCAACGAGCTGAAACTGGGGCGGATCAGGGAGGCGCTGTTCTGGCTGCAGCTCGGGCGCTACCGCATGCGCTACGATCTCTTGCGCTGCGGCGGCACGCCGGAGGACGCGGCGCGCCTCGACGGGCTGCTCGACGTCAAGACCTCGAAGCGCGTCGACGACCTGATGCGGCGCGACCCCGGCGCGCTGAAGGACGCGCTCCGGCGCGTGCTCGATTTCGACGCCAGATATCCGGCGGCGGACGATCCCGCGCGCCTTTGCAAATATGTCCTCAGCGATGCCACGCCCGTGCCGCGTGTCCAATGGCCGCTCTACCGCGCCGCCCTGCGCCGGCTGACGGAAGAATATATCGGCGGTAAAAACAAACCGCCAGCGAAGAAGACCGCGCCGCGCGAAGGAAAAACCGCGCCGATGCCGAAAAACCCCGCCGCGAAAAATGTCTCCGCGAAGAACAAACCGCCCGCCCGGCGCGTGAAGCAATGACGGCGCGGCATTTCCTTCAGCGTCTTTTGCAAATGGGTGCGGCATTGCTCGCCATGTCGTTTCTCATGTACATGCTGATCGGGCTGATGCCGGGCGATCCGGTTGATTTGATGCTGGCGGGCGATCCGCACCTCACCGCCGCCGACGCGCTGCGGCTCAAAGCGATGTACGGGCTCGACAAGCCGTTGCTTTCGCGCTGGGCGCACTGGCTCTTGCAGACTTTGCAAGGGCGGGCGGGCTTCAGCCGTTTGTACGACATGCCGGTGATGCAGGTGCTGTGGCCGCGCCTCGCGCACACCGCGCTGCTGATGGGGCTGGCTTTGCTTCTGACGCTGTGCATCGCCGTGCCGCTCGGCGTTTCCGCCGCGCGGCGGCCGGGGTCGCCGGGCGACAAGATCATCAATATTTTCTGCCTGTCCGGCCTGTCGCTGCCCGCTTTCTGGCTGGCGCTGCTGCTGATCGATTTTTTCGTGGTGCGGCACGGCTGGCTCCCGGCGGGCGCGTCCGCGCGTCATCCGCTCTCGATGATTTTGCCGGTGGTGACGCTGGCGGCGGGCGGCATCGCCGTCTATATCCGCCATTTGCGCGCGTCGATGATCGCCGCGCTCTCCGCCGATTACATCAAGACCGCGGCCGCCAAGGGGTGCTCGCCCGCGCGCATCGTCTGGGGGCACGCGCTGCGCAACGCGCTCGCGCCGGTGGTGACCGTGCTGATGATCGACCTCGGCGCGCTGGTCGGCGGCACGGTCGTGATAGAGGAGATCTTCGCCTATCCCGGCATGGGAAAACTGATGTTCGACGCCATCACCGGCAACGACTACAATCTCGCGCTGGCGGGCTTTCTGCTGCTCACCGCCTGCGTGATGGCGGCCAATCTCCTCGCCGATATCCTTTATGCGCGGCTTGATCCGCGCGTGGGGCGCGACGCATGAGAAGGCGCGTCGTTTTTCCTCTCGCCGTCATCCTTTCGCTGTCGGCGCTCGCGCTCTGCGCGCCCGCGATCGCCGCGCTGCTGCATATCCACGGCGACACCGCCAACCTCGCCGCGCGCTTCCTGCCGCCGTCGGCAAGGCATATCTTCGGCACCGATGCGCTGGGGCGGGACATTTTCGTGCGCCTGCTGTTCGGCGCGCGCGTATCGCTCGGCGTCGGGTTCGCCGCCGCGGCCGCAGCGGCTTTCCTCGGCACGGCGGTCGGCCTTCTCGCCGGATACAGGGGCGGCTGGACGGACGCGCTTTTGATGCGCGCGACCGACATGCTGATCGCCCTGCCGCTGCTGCCGCTGCTGATCATCCTTTCCGCCGTCGACATGAAAAAACTCGGGCTACCCGACGGCGCGGCGGCGAGCTTCGTCAAGATCGTCGCGCTGGTCGGTCTGACCGGCTGGGCGATGACGGCGCGGCTGGTGCGGGCACGGACGCTGACGCTGAAGGAGATGGATTTCGTCACCGCGGCGCGCGCGCTGGGCGTGAAGCCCCTGCTGCTTGTCCTGCGCCACATCCTGCCCAATCTTGCCGATACCGTCGCGGTCGCGGCGGCGCTGTCGGTCGGCAATTTCATCCTGATCGAATCGGTCTTGAGCTTTCTCGGCTTCGGCATCCAGCCGCCGCTGCCGAGCTGGGGCAACATGCTGACCGGCGCGGAAGACACCATCTGGACGCACGCGTCCGTCACCGTTTATCCCGGCATGATGATCTTCATCACCGTTCTGGCGTTCAATTTCCTCGCCGACGGGCTGCAGAAGACGCGCGCTCCGGCCGTGCGGCGGTAAAAGGATTTTTCAGGCGGCGCTGTCGACCGCTTGCGCGACGGCGCTTTGCTGCTCCTCCGTCATACCCGGCCACAGCGGCAGGCTCAAAACCTGATCGTGGATGCGTTCGGTGACGGGCAGGGAGAGACCGTTCCACGCCGCGTAGGCGCGTTGCTTGTGCGGCGGCACGGGGTAGTGGATCAGCGTCTGGATGCCTTTTTCGGCCAGCGCCTTTTGCAGCGCGTCGCGGTTTTTATGGCGGATGACGAAAAGATGCCAGACGTGCGCCTGCGTATCTTTCACCTGCGGCAAAACGACGCCGGGATTGGCGATGCGCGAGAGATAAAAATCCGCCGCGGCGCGGCGCTCCAGAATCTCGTCGTCGAGATATTTCAGCTTGACGCGCAAGAGCGCCGCCTGCACTTCGTCGAGGCGGCTGTTCACGCCCTGATAGACGTTTTCGTATTTCTTGTGGCTGCCGTAGTTGGCGAGCGCGCGCACGACGGCGGCGAGTTCCGCGTCGTTGGTGGTGACGGCGCCCGCGTCGCCCAGCGCGCCGAGGTTCTTGCCGGGGTAAAAGCTGAAGCCCGCCGCATGGCCCAGCGCGCCCGCGCGTTTCCCGTTATCCTCCGCGCCGTGCGCCTGCGCCGCGTCCTCGATCACCAGCAGGCCTTTCTCTTTGGCGAGCGCGTTGATGCCTGCCATGTCCGCCGTCTGGCCGTAGAGATGCACCGGCATGACGGCTTTGGTGCGCGCCGACAGTTTTTCCCTCACGCCCGCGGCGTCGAGGTTGAAGCTGCGGTCGTCCGGCTCGGCGAGCACGGGAACGAGGTTGTTCGCCGTTATGCTAAGGATGGTGGCGATGTAGGTGTTGGCGGGGACGATCACCTCGTCGCCGTCTTGCAGTTTTCCCAGTTCCTTGTAGGCGCGGAGGATAAGGCTGAGCGCGTCGAGCCCGTTGGCGACGCCGACGCAATGCCCCGCGCCGCAGTATCCGGCGAATTCTTTTTCAAACTCTTCGACTTCCTTGCCGCGGATGTACCAGCCGCTTTCCAGCACGCGGGCGAAGGCGTTCTCCAGTTCCGCCGCGCGCTTCATGTTGACGGCTTTAAGGTCGAGGAAGGGAATCATGCTTTCACCCGTTGCAGAAAATCTTCGTAATCGCGGATATAGTCGCTCTCGTCGTAAACCGCCGAGGCGAGCGCGAGGAGCACGCAATCGGCCGTGAAGTTGCGCATCTCGTGCCAGACCAGCGGGCCGACATAGACGGCGGCGGCGGGATCGTCGAGGCGCAGGGTTGTTTTGGCCGCGCCGTCGTCGAGCAGGATGTCGCAGCCGCCCGCGACGCAGATCAAAAGCTGCTGGAGCGTTTTGTGCGCGTGAAAGCCGCGCGGCGCGTCTTCCCTGACGCCGTATATATAGTAGCAGCGTTTCACGGCGAAGGGGATGTCGCGGCCCTCTTCAAGCACCACGAGGTTGCCGCGCGGGTCGGTGATTTTCTTTAATGCAACGACATCTTTCTGCATGGCGCGATATTACCTCTCCGCCGCAATTTCACAAGCCCCAAGTCGTTATTTATGAAAATATATTTTGTATGGACAATCCGCGCCTGCGCCTTACTATCCAAGGCATGACACGCGAAATCGTCCTCGATACGGAAACAACCGGCCTCGATCCCGCCGAAGGCCACCGGCTGGTGGAAATCGGCTGCGTCGAGCTTGCCAATCACCTGCCGACGGGCAAGACCTATCAGGTTTATCTCAACCCCATGCGCGACGTGCCGGCGGAAGCGGCAAGGGTGCACGGGCTCACCACCGAATTTCTGAAGGACAAGCCGCTGTTCACCGAGGCGGTGGGCGATTTTCTCGATTTTATCGGCGACGCGGCGCTGGTCATCCACAATGCCGAGTTCGACATGAAGTTCATCAACGCCGAGTTGCAGTCAGCAGGATTTAAAAAAATTTCCATGACGCGGGTGGTCGACACGCTGCCGATGGCGCGGGAAAAGTTTCCGGGCCAGCCCGCGAACCTCGACGCGCTCTGCCGCCGCTTCAACATCGACAACTCGAACCGCAAGTTCCACGGCGCACTGCTCGACTCCGAGCTGTTGTCCGAAGTCTATCTCGAACTGGTCGGCGGGCGGCAGCATGGTCTCGGCCTCGGCGACGCGCGGGCGGAAAAGCGGTCGGTCGCGCTCAACGCCCGCATCAAGCGCCAGACGCGCGAGAAGCGCAGTTTTGCGGCGTCCAAAGAAGAGCTCAAGGCGCATGAGGAGCTACTCGACAATCTCAAGGATCCGCTGTGGCGGAAGGCGGAATAAGGCAAGCGGTCAGGCGTTGCCGGCCTGCTGTTTGTCCTGCTTGTCCTTCAAAAGCTTCATTTGCTCGACATACATCTGCTCGAAGCTCACCGGAGCGAGATAAAGCGGCGGAAAGCCGCCTTTCGCGGTCATGTCGGCGATCTGCTCGCGCATGAAGGGAAAAAGCAGCTTGGGCACTTCGACCATCAGAATAGGGTGGATGTTTTCCTGCGGGATGTTTTGCAGGGCGACCATCGCGCCGTAGTGCAGGTCGATGATGAAGGCGATTTTGGATTTTTCCTTCGGGTGCCGCGCCTCGACCTGAAAGATGACCTCGGATTCGAACAGGTTGTCCTTGAGGTGCTTGTTGGCGATGGCGATCTTGACTTCCGTTTCCGGCGCGGGCCAGCCGGAGACGAGGCTTTCCGGCGCGTTCGGGTTCTCGAACGAGGCGTCCTTGACGTATTGCGCGATCATTTGCAGGCTGGGCGCGTTCTGTTGCGCGCCAGCGGGATTTTGCGCTTCGGGCGCGGTTTTCTTCTCGGTGTCTTTTTTGTCAGCCATGATGTTTCAAATCCTTATTTGTTGCTGTTGCAAGTTTGCCAAGAAAAACTGCGCTTGCCAAGGCCGTTAACGCAGCTTTTTCTCGTCTCCGACGTTTCTGAATTCTCCGTCGATGGTTTTGGACGGCGCATGCGGCGCGTTTTCGCCGCTGGTGAAATCCCAGTATGCGAAGTTTTGCCCGGTGAAGCTTCGCGCGCGGGTGTGTATGTTGTCGAGCGCGCCGTCGTGCCTTTTGAGATAGAGAAACAGCAGGCGGCGGACGGGCGGGATCAGCAGCGGCAGGGCGAGAAAATCGCTGACGAAGCCGGGAAAAATCAGCAGCAGGGCGCCGGCGAGGATGCAAAATCCGTCGAACATGTCCTCCAGCGCGGCGTCGGGATCGTCGGGCAGGCGCGCGGCGCGGAGCGGGCGGGTGTTTATTGTGCGGAGCAGCGCAAACCCGGCGGCGACGTCCGCCATCAGCCACAGCAAGGTCCATCCGAGCCCGATGCGCCCGCCGATCACCACAAAGCCGATGATTTCAAGCACGGGCAAAAATATAATCAGCGAAAGAAGAAACATCATGCCGTTATACACCCGCAGGGCGGCTTTGTGTATGCCGCTGTGCTTTAAAATTCCGCTACAATATTTCAGAATGGACGCGAAAAATGAAAGATAAGGAATGCGCGGCGGCGCAAACCCGCCGGCGGCGGAGAAAATTATCCGCGAGATGCCGCGCCGCCGTCCATAATCCGGAAAGCGCCGTGATTTTTTGAACTGTTGAACCCGTGCCGCGATTTGGCGTATAAACATATATAATTTTTCGCGCGCGTTCGCCCGCGGGTTTAATTTGCGGAGGCTCCCGACATGCATGCCGACATCCTGATTTTCGCCGTGATCGCGGCCATCCTGATCTACCGTCTCAACGCCGTGCTCGGCACACGCAATGAAGACGATCCGCAGCGTCCCAACCCGTTTGACGAGACGCCGCAGCGCCCCAATCCGTTCGCGTCCAATCCCGCGCCGCCGCAACGTCCGCCCGCGCGGCCCGCCGGCACCGTTTTGCCGCTCAAAACCAACCTCTCGATCAAACCGCCCGCGCCCGAAACCCTGATCGATTCCGCCGCCGACGCCGAAGGGCAGATCTCCGAAGGGCTGAAAGACATCGCCGCCGCCGATCCCGGGTTCGATGCGGCGCATTTCATGTCCGGGGCGGAATATGCCTTCGGGCTGATCGTGGATTCTTACGCCAAGGGCGACCGCGCGGCGCTGAAACCGCTGCTCAGCCCGAAGCTTTATGCCGATTTCGACCGCGGCATATCCGCGCGCCAGTCGGCGGACGCATCCCCCGCGGGCGTGCCGT
The DNA here is from genome assembly GCA_021845905.1 of Pseudomonadota bacterium. Classification (GTDB taxonomy): domain Bacteria; phylum Pseudomonadota; class Alphaproteobacteria; order Micavibrionales; family UBA2020; genus PALSA-926. The sequence goes on along the minus strand of JAJZVA010000003.1, from coordinate 150,982 downwards.
CGTTGCGGAGCGTCAAGTCGGCCAGGATCGTCGCGGCGCACCTCGGCGGCACGATGGCCTACATCACCGTCGAATATCATGTCGCGCAGGCCTCGCTGACCGACGCGTCGGAGCAGGAAAACCTCGCCGACATCTGGACCTTCACCCGCGACACGCGCTCGAGCGATCCCAACTGGATTCTCATCGAGACGCGCACGGCGGAAAAATAATGCGTTTGCAAAAATCCTCCCTCGCGCTGGCCGTGGGATGTTGCGTGCTCTCGGGGTGCGCGTTGCTGTCGTCGTGGCTCGCGCCCGCCGACCGGCTCACGCTTCATCAAACGGCGTTTGGCGACCTGCCGGGCTGGCGCGCCGACGATCAGGCGAAGGCGCTTGTCGCGCTACAGCGTTCCTGCGGCAGGATGATGCTGGAAAAGCCCGATGCGCCGTTCGTTGTCGGCGGATACAGGGGAACGATGAAGCAGTGGCAGAATATCTGCACGGATCTTGCCGCCGCGCCGCCAAAAACCGCCGCGTCCGCGCGCGCGTTTCTCGAAGATCATTTCACGCCTTACGCCATGTCGGGCAGAAACGGCGCGGAGGGGCTTTTCACCGGCTATTACGAGCCGACGCTGCATGGCGCTTACCGCCGTCACGGAAAATACATCTATCCCGTCTACGGCAGGCCTGAAAATCTCGTCACCGTCGATCTCGGCGCGTTCAATCCGGAGTTCAAGGGCGAGCACATCGTCGGGCGGGTGGATAAAGACAAGGCGCTGGTGCCCTATTACGCCCGCGCGGCGATCGACAAAGGCGCGCTCAAGGGGCAGAAGGACGCGATCGTCTGGGTCAACAACGCGGTCGATGCGTTCTTCCTGCACATTCAGGGTTCCGGCCGCATCGAGATGGAGGACGGCAAAATCCTGCGCGTCGGCTACGCGGCGCAGAACGGCCTGCCTTACGTCGCCATCGGCCGCGCGATGGTCAAGAAGGGGTATTTGCAAAAAAACGACGTCTCCATGCAGTCGATCCGCGCGTGGCTCGAAAGCCATCCGAAGGAAGCGGCAGGCGTCATGGATATAAATCAATCGTACGTCTTCTTCCGCAAGCTCGGGCGCGCGACGGGACCCCTGGACGGGCCGCTCGGCGCGGAAGGCGTGCCGCTGGTGCCGCGCCGCAGCCTTGCCGTCGACCATCGTCTCGTTCCTTACGGCGTGCCGGTCTGGATCGACGCGCAAAACCCCGCCGCCAAAGGCGGGCAGGGCAACGCCGCGGCGGGCGCGGAAAACATCCGGCGCCTGATGGTCGCGCAGGACACGGGCGGAGCGATCACCGGCGCGGTGCGCGGCGATTTCTTCTGGGGCGACGGAAAAGAGGCGACCGCCATGGCGGGGCTGATGGACAGCAAGGGATACGCCTGGATGCTCTTGCCCGCGGCGCCGCCGCAACCGTCGCTGTGGCGGAAGACGGAAAACTGGTTCATGCGCGTCTTGCATTTGCGGGGAGGAAAAAATGGCCGATGAGATGAAAAAACCGGAAAGCGAAAAACCATTCGGCGCCTATGCGCTTCACGGGCGCGACGCGCAGCTGCTGAAATGGGCGCAAGCCCTGCCCGCGGGTTGGTTCGGGCGGCGCGCGGCGCTGATTTTGCGCAAGGCGGTTTTGTCGGGCGGCGCGACGGTCGTCGACGCGACGGTCGAGGGCCTCAAATACCGCCTTTACACGCGCGACAACGTTTCCGAGCGGAAATTCCTTTTCATGCCGCAGTTCTACGACCCTTACGAGCGCGCTCGGCTGAAACAAATCCTGTTCGACGGCAGCGTATTCGTCGATATCGGCGCGAACGCGGGGCTCTATACGCTCGCCGCCGCGCCGCACGTCGGGACGAGCGGAAAAGTTCTGGCGGTCGAGCCGAACCCCGCCGTGCTGGAGCGCCTGAAATTCAACGTCGCGCTCAACGGGCTTGAAAGCCGCGTGATCGTCGCGCCGGTCGGCGTCGCGGACGCGGAAGGCAGCTTCGATCTCACGCTCGACGACAGCAACCTCGGCGGATCGAGTCTTGTTGAAACGCGCGGTGCGCGGAAAATCTCCATCGCCTGTCACACGCTTCTGGCGCTGGCCGGAAAACACGGGCTGGAGAAGATCGACGCGCTCAAGATCGACATCGAGGGCGCGGAGGACAAGGCGCTCGCGCCGTTTTTCAAAGACGCGCCCGAAGCGCTGCATCCGCGCCTGCTGATCCTTGAAAATTCCCCCGCCGCGTGGAAGATCGACCTTTCCGCGCTGCTGAAAGACAAAGGCTACGCGCACGAAAAAACCACGCACATGAACCAGGTGTGGGCGAAACCCAAAAACGGCTGACAGACAGCGCCGCAGCGTTCAGGGCCGCGCCCTTCCATCGAGATAGAAAGCGGCGAGGTGCCGGATGCCGCGCGTCAGCGGTGGAACGTCCGCGAAATAAACATCATAGGGAGGCTCCAGCCGCGACATGCGGCGGAGTTCCTCCGCGAGGCTTTGCATGTTCCTGGCGTGGATGCTATCGTCTTTGCGCACGGTCTTTCTCCCTTGATAAAGATGGCGCCAGAGAGGATTCTCTGGCGCCGGGAGTTGATAAGCCGTACTGAAACGACCGCGACGGCCTTTGGGCAGAACCTTGGACATACGCCGCCGCCTCCCGGGCATGAAAGCGCGGAGAAGCGGCGTGAATACGGTCACGCCACCGTTCAGTACGGGATTATCAAGCCCCGGTTGCCGCAAAAAATGCCGCAACGTCACAAGTGTAAACGGGTTTCATTCGAATGGAAAAACGAAAGCTTTCAACACGCAGGCACGAGGCGGCGTTTCATATCTTGCGCGGGGGCTCGACCTTGTGGACGTGCGCCTCGATGTCGTCGATGAACGGCATGCTTTCCTGCGCGCCGAGCGCAAGGCACGAGAGCGCGGCGCCGACCCCTGCGTAGTGCATGGCGTTGCGCCAGTCGTGGCCGAGCTGGAGGCGCGCGGCGAAAATGCCGCAGAAGGCGTCGCCCGCGCCGGTGGTGTCGACCGCGTCGACCTGCAGCGTGCGCACGACGTAGGTTTCGTCGTTCTTGACCGCGACGGAGCCTTTCGATTCCAGCGTGATGATGCAGGCCATGCCGGGGCTGCCAAGGCGGGTGATGGCCTTGGCGATAAGGCGCGGATCGGTCTCGGCGATCTGCAGCGTGTGGGCGAGCTGATGCGCCTCGACCTCATTGACGATCAGGTAATCGACGTTGGCGAGGCCTTCCTTGGTCATCTTGGTGGCGGGCGAGGCGTCGAGGATCGTCGGCGTCTTGTGGTTGCGCGCGCGGGAGAGAACCATGAAGGTTTCCTTCGGCGGCACTTCAAGCTGGGTGAGGAGGATGTTGCGCGGGATCAGCACCTCGTCCGGCACCTGATCGGCGGTGGCGTCGTTGTTGGCGCCGGGCGCGACGATCGACATGTTCATGCCGCTTGAATCGACGGCGACGGTCGAGTGGCCGGTCGGGTGCTCCGACATGCCGATGCCCGAGGCCCAGATGCTCTGGTTCTTGAGATTGTTGACGCAACGGCGGCCGAAGCTGTCGTCGCCGATCTTTCCGACCACCGCGACTTTCGCGCCCGCGCGCGCCGCCGCGACCGCCTGGTTCGCGCCCTTGCCGCCGGGATGGCTTAAATAATCCGAGGTGCAGGGAACGGTCTCGCCCGGCTTGGGAAAATGCGCCACCGGCATGACCGTGTTGATGTTCAAGGATCCGAAGACAATGATCATGGCGCTGAAAAAACTCCCCCTGATGCATATCTTAAGCTGAAAGGCGGTGCGGGGGGAAGGTTATAATGGAATGCCGGTTTTTGCGCAAAGAGGACTGGCGCGGGGCTGTATAATTTATGTCAAAATATAATTTTTGCTCTTATATTGATATCAGCGGCGATGAAGCGTAAACATAAAGCCGGAAGAAACCAGGTGCTTTCCGCACGACAATCATATACAATCTCAGGTAGCAAAATGCGTTCCATTTCCAATAACAACGGCTCCGGTAACAACATGGCCAAGAAAAACCCCCCGAAAGCGCAAAGCAAAAACACGCCGGTCAGCTTTTACGAGACGTTCTTTGAAAAGCGCCTCTCCGACCTGCACAAGGAAGGCCGCTACCGCGTCTTCGCCGATCTCGAACGGCACGTCGGGCATTTCCCCAAGGCGACCTTTCGCGACGCCGCCGGCCATCCGCGCGAAATCACCATCTGGTGCAGCAACGATTATCTCGGCATGGGCCAGCATCCGGACGTGATCAAGGCGACCTGCGCCGCGGTGCAATCCTCCGGCGCGGGCGCGGGCGGCACGCGCAACATCTCCGGCACGACGCGCTATCACATCGAGCTGGAAAAAGAGCTCGCCGACCTGCACGGCAAGCCGGAAGCTTTGGTTTTCACCTCGGGCTACATTTCCAACGAAGCCTCTCTCAGCACGCTGGCGAAGCTTTTGCCGGATTGCGTCGTCTTTTCGGACGAGAAGAACCACGCCTCGATGATCGCGGGCATCCGCGGATCGGGTTGCGAGAAATACATCTTCCGCCACAACGATCTCGAACATCTGGAATCGCTTTTGAACGCGGTCGAGCGCTGCCGCCCGAAGATCATCGCGTTCGAATCGGTCTATTCGATGGACGGCGACATCGCCCCGATCAGGGAGATCTGCGACCTCGCCGAGGAATACGGCGCGCTCACCTATCTTGACGAAGTGCACGCCGTCGGCATGTACGGCCCGCGCGGCGCGGGCGTCGCCGAGCGCGACGGGCAGATGCACCGCGTCGACGTGATCGAAGGCACGCTCGGCAAGGCGTTCGGCTGCATGGGCGGCTACATCGCCAGCACCAAGGCGATCATCGACGTCGTGCGCTCTTATGCATCGGGTTTCATCTTCACCACCTCGCTGCCGCCGGGATTGCTGGCGGGCGCGGTCGCTTCGGTCAAGCACCTCAAAACCTCGCAGGTCGAGCGCGCGCGGCATCAGGAGCGCGCCGCGACCTTGAAGAAGCTTCTCGCCGACAACGGCCTGCCGGTCATGCCATCGGTCAGCCACATCGTGCCGCTGTTGGTGGGTGACGCGCGATTGTGCAAGGCGGCGTCGGACGATCTCATGCTCTACCACAACATCTACGTGCAGCCGATCAACTACCCGACCGTGCCGCGCGGCACCGAGCGCCTGCGCCTCACGCCGTCGCCGTTCCATACCGACGCGGACATGAACGCGCTGGTCGACGCCCTGTGCGACGTGTGGGAGAATTTAAGCCTCACCCGCGCCGCGGCCTGATCTCCGGCTCCCGACGTTCATGGCGCAGCTTCATCGTGACAGCAGGAACATTCCGTCGCAAGCGCAAGGTTGCGTGCTCGCGCTCGGCAATTTCGACGGCGTGCACAAGGGCCACCGCGCGCTGATCGCCGAAGCCGCGAAAATCGCCGGGAAAAAAAACGCGCCGCTCGGCGTCGTCACCTTCGCGCCGCATCCGCGCCGGTTTTTCCAGCCCGATTCCGAACCTTTTTGCCTGACGCTTCCGCCGATGAAGCAAAGATTGCTTTTCGATCTCGGCGTCGATCATATTTTCGAGCTGACGTTCGACGCCGCGCTGGCGGACATGGCGGCGCAGACGTTCGTCGATGACGTACTGGCGCGCGATTTGCGCGCAAGGCATGTCGTGACGGGGGAAAATTTCCTGTTCGGCAAAAACCGCTCCGGCGACGTCGATACGCTCGCGGCGGCAAAAGACAGGTTCGGCTTCACGGCGCTCGCGCCTGCGCTTTCGGCGGCGCATCAGGTTTATTCCTCCTCGGCGGTGCGCGGCTTTCTGAAAGCGGCGCGGTTCGATCTCGCCGAAGAGATGCTCGGCTGGCCGTGGGCGGTCGAGGCCGCGATCGAGCACGGCGACAAGCGCGGGCGGGAACTCGGCTTTCCCACCATCAACCAGCGCGTGGCGGACTATGTGCAGATTCCCTACGGCATCTATGCCGTGCGGGTGCAGGTCGCGGGCGAGGACTTTTGGCGCGACGGCGTTTCCAGCTTCGGCATCCGCCCGATGTTCGAAAGCCCTCAGCCGCTGTTCGAAACTTTTATTTTCGATTTCAATCGGGAAATCTATGGAAAAATGGCGCGCGTGCGCCCCGTGCGGCATTTGCGCCCCGAGGCGCGGTTCGACAGTCTCGATGCGCTGATCGCGCAAATGAAAGAGGATTGCGTCCGCGCCGTCGCTGTGCTGAAATCGTCGCGTGATCGATAAAAGGAAATGACGATGGCTGCTTCATCCCGCAGGGGAAAATATTTTCTGCCCGGCCTCGCGCTGGTCTCCGGCGTGATCGCCGCCGACCAGTACACCAAGTGGCTGGTCATGAACAAAATATTGCGCCCCGCGGGCGTCGCGCCCGAGACGTTCGCCCACTGGTTCGTCACCATGAAGAAAATCGGCTTCTTCGTCATGCTGCGCGAGCATTTCAAGCACATGACGCTGGCGCCGTTCCTCAACCTCGTCATGGTGTGGAACCAGGGCATCAGCTTCGGCATGTTCGATACCGGCAAGCCGAAAATGGCGCTGGTCTTCATCGGCGTTTCGCTGGTCATTTCTCTGCTCCTGCTGATGTGGCTGGCGATGTCGGCGCAGGCCTGGACGGCCACGGCCTTGAGCCTCATCTCCGGCGGCGCGCTCGCCAACGTCATCGACCGCGTGCGCTTCGACGCCGTGGCCGATTTCATCGATGTTCACTACCGGCAGTATCACTGGCCGGCCTTCAATCTCGCAGACAGCTGCATCGTCGTCGGCGCGGGCATCCTGATGCTCGGGTCCTTTCTCGGCGATACCAGCGCAAGGAGAAGCTCATGAATAAAAAGATACCGAAGAACCTCCTGACCGCGGGCGCTTTTCTGCTCGCGGCTTTGGCGCTTTCCGCCTGTTCCGGCGTGAAACAGGAAATGGGCGTCGGCCGTCATTCGCCCAACGCGTTCGACGTCGTGACGCGCGCGCCGCTGACGCTGCCACCCGATTACGCGTTGCGTCCGCCTGCCGATGCCGGCGCCGTGACGCCCGCCGCGACGGCGGCGACGTCGTCGCAGGTGAAGGATGAGCTGATGGGCGAGACCATGGCGACGACGGATGCGCCCGCGCCCAAGCCCGCGCCCGCCGATCCCGCCGTGACCGCCTTCATGGACAAGCTCGGCGTGCCCAACGCCAATCCCGACATCCGCCAGCTGATCGATCAGGACAACGGCTATATCGCCTTGAAAAACCAGCCGGTCACCGACAAACTGATCTTCTGGCAGGACGCCAAGCCTTCGGTCAACGACATTCCGCCCTCGCTGGTCGATCCGGAGGCCGAAGCCGCGCGCATCAAGAAAGATCAGGCCGAAGGCAAGCCGATCAATACGGGCATGGTGCCGACCATCGAGCAGAAAACCAACCCGCTCGACAAGATTTTTTAAGTTTGGAATATTTTAGATTTCCGGCGCGAATTTTTCCGCGCGCGCGGCGGCGGCTTTTTTGAGTTGCGCGGGCGAGAGGGATGCGATGTCATGCGCGTCGTACTCGTCCAGAATGTCTTGCAACGCGTCGGCTGTGGCGTGCACCGCGTCTCCGGCGCGGCGGTCGGCGATGAGTTTTTTCAGGTCGTCCGCGTCGAGAAAGCCGTCGCGCAGGCCTTTCAGCGCGCCGAAGCAATCGGCGCTGATCTCGCAGAGGGTGAGCGTCGTAGCGTCGATGCCCGGATCGTCGCCGTCCTTCACGAACTCGAGTTCCTTCTCCGTCATGCCGCGCGGCGTGATCAGGTGGCCGAGCTCGTGATAGAAAGCGAAGGCGTTGGTCTTTTCCACCGGCAGGGAGAACATGATGTCAGCCAGCGATTTGCCGCTTTCGTTTGACATCAGAAGGCAGCTTTTGCCCGAAACGCAATCCTTCATGCTGATGCCGCCGCCGAGCAGCGCGTTGAAGAGGATTCCCTCCGCCGCATCCGCCACGGGCACGCCGAGCCCTTTGGCGAGCTGTTCCAGATAGGCGGGCGACGTCGAGGCGATCCAGCGCGCGAGCTTTTCGCTTGCGCCTTCTTCGGAAATGTCGATGAAGGTGATGTTTTTCGTTTCCTCGGGGTAATCGCGGCGCGCGTCTTCCGCCGCGCGGTTGAAGTCGAAGGCGAGTGCGGGGGCGGGCGAATGTTTGTCGCGGTTCTCGTTTGGCATTCAAAAAGATCCTTTGTATGAAAATTTTTTACCATAAAATTGAATACGTGTAAATAGCGTAATGACGGTTCTGGACGGCAGGCAACAGCACCGGGAAAAACTGGCTGCAAAAAAGCCCTTGGCACCCAACGAGCTGTAACGTTCTTCAGTTGATCAGATATTCCGCTAATTAAAGCAGTAAAAACAATAAAAAGTCGAATTTTATTGACATAAATATAAAAATGGGGTATAAATTAATTTAGTTACGTGAATTAAACAGAGGGGTGTTTAATTATGCAGAATCAAGGGGATTTTTCAACCACGGTCAAAACGGCGGGCGCGGAGGTAAAGAATCTTTTTAACAATCGCGCAACGCGCGCTGTTGTCGATACCGGCGGACATGCGCTTGCCGCGACTTTTAACTGGGCTTCCGGTCACACGATGCTCGACCGCAACGGAGTGAATTATGATACCGGAGCGCGGGTCATGACAGGTATTGGCGGTGCGGTATTGGGATCGTCAGCCGTGCTTCCGGTGGCGGTGGGATTGACAGCTAATTTGCCTGCAGTAGCGGCATGTACGATAGCATTGGGATCCGTGGGCGTGGTATCAACCCTTGCCTTGCGCCTGCATGCAACATATCTGGTCGCTAAAAAAAATCACCAGCAAAAGCTGGCCGTAAAAAGAGCCGCTGCGCCCAAAGGGCCTTAAAGCCTTTCAGTTGATCAGATATTCCGTCCGGCAATAGGAAATGTCTTCCAGCGTGATCAGCTTTTTGTGGCCGACGCGCACGGAGTGAAGCTTGCCGTCGATCTCGCGCGTCCAGAATTTCAAAAAGCGCTGAAGCTCGGGGAATTCCGGCGCAAGGTCGTATTCCTGCCACAAAAAGGTCTGCAGCAGTTGCGGGTGGTCGGGCATGTGGTAAAGGATTTCCGCCGTCGTCAGGCGGTAGTCTTGCAGTTGCAGAATCAAACTTGCCATATTCTTAAAACTCCTGTTCCGAATCTGGCGGAATTGTTTTCTTTCGTAACAACTCCATATCTTTATTTAATCATATATTGCTCAATCTGTGTAAAAAACTTGGAAATCAAGCCCTTGGCACTCTTTTTGGGGGAGTGCCAAATTTTCTTGAACTGTTTGAATTTCATTGAAAAATTTTCGGCGCGGGGGTAAAAAATAGCACTTAAGGAGACAGAGTGCTAATCGACTGATTCTGCCTCCGCAACCTGTCTAACCGCGAACATAGTTCGCAACATATATAGAAGGAGAAACAAACCATGAAATTCAAACCTCTGCACGACCGCGTGCTGTTGCGTCGCCTTGAAAGCGAAGCCAAGACCGCCGGCGGCATCATCATCCCCGACACCGCCAAGGAAAAACCCGCCGAAGCCGAAATCCTCGCCGTCGGCACGGGCACCCGCGACGAAAGCGGCAAGCTCCAGCCGCTGGCCGTCGCGGTCGGCGATCATGTGCTGTTCTCGAAATGGTCGGGCACCGAAGTCAAGATCGACGGCGAAGAGCTCCTGATCGTCAAGGAATCCGACATCCTCGGCATCGTTGAAGGTAAAAAAAAGGCTAAAGCCGCTTAACAAAAAATAGTAACCACGGCGGGCAACGCGGTTGTGACGAGACATGGAATGTCGAGGCACAGAGCGGCACCCCGTCAGAATATAAAATTGAAAGGACTAAAAACATGTCAGCCAAAGACGTAAAATTCTCCGCAGACGCCCGCCAGAAAATGCTCAAGGGCGTTGATATCCTCGCCAACGCGGTCAAAGTGACGCTCGGTCCCAAGGGCCGCAACGTCGTGATCTCCAAGAGCTTCGGCGCGCCGCGCATCACCAAGGACGGCGTCACCGTCGCCAAGGAAATCGAGCTCGAGGACAACTTCGAGAACATGGGCGCGCAAATGGTGCGTGAAGTCGCGAGCAAGACCAACGACCTCGCCGGCGACGGCACCACGACCGCCACGGTTCTCGCGCAGGCGATCTTCCGCGAAGGCGTGAAGTCGGTCGCCGCGGGCATGAACCCGATGGACCTGAAACGCGGCATCGACAAGGCGGTTTCCGCCGTCGTCGCCGACATTCAGGCCCGCGCCAAGAAAATCTCCAAGAACGACGAGATCGCGCAAGTCGGCACGATTTCCTCCAACGGCGACAAGGAAATCGGCAAATACCTCGCCGATGCGATGGCGAAAGTCGGCAACGAGGGCGTGATCACCATCGAGGAAGCGAAATCTTTCGACACCGAACTCGACGTCGTCGAAGGCATGCAGTTCGACCGCGGTTATCTCTCGCCCTACTTCATCACCAACGCCGACAAGATGGTCTGCGAGATGGAAAGCCCCTACATCCTCTTCTTCGACAAGAAGCTCTCCAACCTCCAGCCGATGCTGCCGGTGCTTGAAGCCGTCGTCCAGACGGGCAAGCCGCTGCTGATCGTCGCGGAAGACGTCGAAGGCGAAGCGCTGGCCACCCTCGTGGTCAACAAGCTGCGCGGCGGCCTCAAAGTCGCGGCCGTCAAGGCGCCGGGCTTCGGCGACCGTCGCAAGGCGATGATGGAAGATATGGCGATCCTGACCAACGGCGAAGTCATCTCCGAAGATCTCGGCATCAAGCTCGAAAACGTCACGCTGAACCAGCTCGGCTCCGCGAAGAAAGTGCGCATCACCAAGGATGACACCACCTTCATCGACGGCAAGGGCGCGAAGAAGGACATCGAGGCGCGCATCGCCCAGATCCGCGCGCAAATCGCCGAAACCACCTCCGACTACGACAAGGAAAAGCTGGAAGAACGCCTTGCCAAGCTCTCCGGCGGCGTCGCGGTGATCCGCGTCGGAGGCGCGACCGAAGTCGAAGTGAAAGAGAAGAAGGACCGCGTTGACGACGCCTACCACGCGACGAAAGCCGCCGTGCAGGAAGGCATCGTCGCCGGCGGCGGCACCGCGCTTCTTTACGCGCAGGCCGCGCTCGACAAGATCAAGGCCGCCAACAACGACGAAAAGGTGGGCATCGACATCATCCGCCGCGCCGTTGAAGCGCCGATCCGCCAGATCGCCCACAACGCGGGCGTCGAAGGCTCGATCATCGTCGGCAAGCTCCTCGAGCAGAAGAACAGCAACTTCGGCTACGACGCGCAAAGCGGCGAATACTGCGACATGGTCAAGTCGGGCATCATCGACCCCGTCAAGGTCGTCCGTTGCGCCCTGCAGGACGCGGCCTCGGTCGCCGGTCTGCTGATCACGACCGAAGCCACCATCGCTGAACTTCCCAAGAAGGAAGAACCGCACAGCCACGGCGGCGGCATGGGTGACATGGGCGGGATGATGTAATCCTCTCCCGTTCACACAGAACAAAGAAAGACCCCGCTTTTGAAGGCGGGGTCTTTTTTGTTTGCCGTGAAAGTCTGATTACGGCGTGACGTGCGCGTGCCCGGTTTTCCGCGCGTGCGGATTCCAGTGGGTTTGTGCTATGCTCCGTCCTGTCATGATCGAGACGAAAGGCGCATTCATGCCCGAACTGCCGGAGGTTGAAACCGTTTGCCGCGGCCTTGCGAAGAAACTCGCCGGCCGGAAAATAAAATCCGTCACGCTGAACAGGAGCGGCCTGCGCGTGCCGTTTCCGCCCGCGCTTCGCAAGCTGGCCGACGTGAAGGTCGCGTCCATTTCCCGCCGCGCCAAATACGTTCTGATGAATCTTTCCGACGGGCGCACGCTGATCTTGCATCTCGGCATGTCGGGGCGGCTGGTGATTTTCGGCAAGGAAGACGTTTATAAACCCGCGACGCACGATCATCTCGTCCTGACGATGGATGACGGCGCGCGCGTGGCGATGAACGATCCGCGCCGCTTCGGGCTTGCCACGCTGGCGCAAACGGATGCGCTTGAAAACCACAAATTGTTCCGCGCTTTGGGGCCGGAGCCGCTCGGCAAAGATTTCACCGTCAAATATCTCGCGGAAAAACTCAAAGGAAAAAAAGTCGCGGTCAAGCCCGCCATCATGGACCAGCGCATCGTCGTCGGCGTCGGGAATATATACGCATCCGAAGCTTTGTTCGCCGCGGGCATCGACCCTGAAGCGCGCGCCGGAGACGTGGGCCCCGCCGCGCTCAAGCGGCTCTTGACCGAGATCAAGCGCGTTTTGAAACGCGCGATCAAGGCGGGCGGCAGCAGCTTGCGCGATTACGTGCAGACCGACGGCGAGCTTGGCTATTTCCAGCACCAGTTCGCGGTTTATGACAGGGAGGGGCAAAAATGCAAAGGCTGCGTTTGCGATATCAGAAAGACGGGCGGCGTGCGCCGCATCGCGCAGGGCGGGCGTTCAACATTCTATTGCCCCGTCAAACAAGCGGGGCTAGGATAATCCCATGTTGAAAAAACTCGCCATGATCTTTGCTTTCGCCCTTCTCGCCACGCCGTCCTTTGCGGCGGAGACGGCCTATTTCAGCGCGATGAACGACCTGCCGATGATGCAGGGCATGGTCGAGCAGCCCGCGGACACGGTCATCTTCGACAAGCCCGCCGGGCGCATCGTCGAGTTCAGCGCCACGACCGCGACGCCGGAAAAAGACGTGCTCGGGTTTTATGATCGTTGCCTGCCGCCGCTCGGCTGGAAAGAGATAAAGAAGGGCGTGTTCGTCCGCGCGCATGAGAAGCTGAAGATGAGTTTCGGGCGCTCGGCGGGCGAGACGCTGGTCGATTTTTCCGTTACCCCCGATGACTGACAGGACGATTAACAAGGAGACGCGCCATGACTTTCGAGAACATCATCGCTGAAAAGAAAGGCGCCGTCGGCGTCATCACCTTCAACCGCCCGCACGCGCTCAACGCTTTTTGCGCCGCGCTGATGGACGAGACGACGCGCGCGCTTGACGACTTCGAAAGCGACGACGCGATCCGCGTCATCGTCGTCACCGGCGGCGACAAGGTCTTCGCCGCCGGCGCGGACATCAAGGAGATGGCGGAGAAGACGTTCGTCGATACTTTCAGGGAGGATTTCATCACCAAAAACTGGGAGCGCGTCGCGCGGTGCAGGAAGCCGGTGATCGCGGCGGTGGCGGGCTATTGTCTCGGCGGCGGCAACGAGCTTTCCATGATGTGCGATTTCATTCTCGCCGCCGACACGGCGAAGTTTTCGCAGCCCGAAATCACCATCGGCACACTGCCGGGCGCCGGCGGCACGCAACGCCTCACGCGCCTTGTCGGAAAATCGAAGGCGATGGAGCTTTGCCTCACCGGCCGCATGATGGACGCGGTGGAAGCGGAGCGGGCGGGGCTGGTGGCAAGGGTCTTTCCGGCGGCGGATCTGATGGCCGAAACGATGAAGATCGCGGAGAAGATCGCCTCCTTCTCGCCGCTGGCGACGATGATGGTCAAGGAATCGGTCAATCGCGCATACGAGACGACGCTCGCCGAAGGCCTGCGCTTCGAACGCCGCCTGTTCCACGCCAGTTTCTCGACCCAGGACCAGAAAGAGGGCATGGAAGCCTTCGTCGAAAAACGCAAGGCGTCGTTTAAAGGCAAGTAGGTCAGGGCGCGGGCGGGGCTTTTTTGGCTTTGTCGATGACGCTTTGGTTGACGGCTATCAGCTGTTCGACCTCGATGATCTCCCGCGCGGCGGTGTAGTGGCGCATGGCGCGCCAACGTAGCACAAGCTCCCCTTTCAGGGACTGAAGGTCTTTTTGCAGTTCTTCGCGCTCTGCAGTCGTCAGGTCTTTCATGATGATTCTCCTTGTAATATATGTAATTTATTTTACGTATCATCAAATTTCATCCCTGTCAATGGTTTTTGGTTTAAAAAAGCGCAATAAAATCAATATTATATTATCGTTTTACGGCGCGCTTGACTTTATCCACAAAGACCTTTAAAAACACGCATTCCCTGCTTTTCGCAGAACGAAATTAACGATTCGAAAGAGAAATTCGCACCATGGCTATGCATAAGTCCGCCAAAACCCGTATCCGCCGCAACGCCCGCCGCGCAGAGATCAACACGTCGCGCGTCTCCCGCACCCGCAACGCGATCCGCAAAGTCGACGCGGCCGTCGCTGCCGGAGACTATGCCGCTGCCACGGAAGCCCTCAAAGCCGCGCAGCCGGAAATCCAGCGTAGCGCGGGCAAAGGCCTGATGCACAAGCGCACCGCGTCGCGCAAGATTTCGCGTCTCTCCGCGCGCGTCAAGACGCTGAAGAAATAATCTCCGCTTTCAGGTTTCGCTAGATCGGATTTTTACGCGCGCGCGTTTTCACGCGCGCGTTTTTTTTTACGCGCGTTCCTGCGCAAGAATTTTCCGGTTTCCGCGCCGCGCGATTTTTTTCGCCGCTTTGAAAAAAAAGATCGCGGCGTTTCCTTTATTTTAATCTTTGCGCGCTATTCATGCTCCGCGTCCGACGTGAAGAGGCGCGAACAGAATCGTTTCATGAAAGCAAGATCAAGTGCAAAGAGAAAAATTTACAGGAACAAAAGTTCATAATTCAGAACGTTTATTTCTTTTTTTTCCGCGTCCTACTCAAGGCTTGCGACTCACCGCATGCAACGGTAATGTCCTTAACATCTTCACATGAGAAAATTCCAATCGTCGTTCGAATCGTCCGCAAAGGACGCGCAAGACACGGCGATTTTTTCGAACGCACATCAGGGGTGGACCAACATGACCGAGACAGCGAACGCCGCGAAAATCCAGGGTGCGGCAGGCCGTGAAACGTCCGCGCGCGACATGATTCCCGCGGCGGCGGCCAATGCGCCCGTCGCGGCGCCCGCGTTGCAAAATATGTGGGCGGAGATACAGCCTTTGCTGCAAAAAGAATTCGGCCCGACGGCCTGCAAGAGCTGGATCGCGCCTATTCAGCCCGCCCGTCTTGAAAAAGGCGTGCTCGAACTCGCCGTGGGCACGCGCTTCGTGCGCGACTGGGTGAAGACACATTACGCCGACCGCATCCGCCATATCTGGGCGGCGAAATTCGCCGCCATCGTGCGGGTGGACGTCGTCATCCGCGCCGTCGCGCCCGCGCAAATGTCCGGCGCCGTTGCCGCGCCCGCCGCGCCGCAAGCCGCCGCGCCGGTTTCCGCGGCCGAAGACACGATGTCGTCGCCGCTCGATCCGCGCTTCACCTTTGAAAACTTCGTGGTGGCGGAGCCCAACGAGATGGCCCATGCCGCCGCCCGCCGCGTGGCGGAAAGCGACGGCGTCCTTTTCAATCCGCTGTTCTTCTACGGCAGCGTCGGCCTTGGCAAGACGCACCTGATGCAGGCCGTCGCCCATGCCATCCGCGCGCGCGCGGCCGACCGCCGCGTCGTTTACATGTCCGCCGAAAGGTTCATGTACCAGTTCGTCCGCGCCCTGCGCACCAAGGACACGGTTTCCTTCAAGGAGATGCTCCGCGGCGTCGACGTGCTGATGATCGACGACATCCAGTTCATCTGCGGCAAGGAAGCGACGCAGGAGGAGTTTTTCCACACCTTCAACGCGCTGGTGCAGCAGAACAAGCAGATCGTCATTTCGGCTGACCGCCCGCCCGCCGACCTCGAAGGGCTGGACGAGCGCCTGCGCTCGCGCCTCGGCGGCGGTCTCGCCGTGGATTTCAAGCCGACGACATATGACCTGCGCCTCGGCATTCTCGAGAAGAAATGCGCGATGATGAAGCGCTCCGTGCCGCGCGAGGTGCTTGTCCTGCTGGCGCAAAAGATCGTTTCCAGCGTCCGCGAGCTGGAAGGCGCGCTCAACCGCCTCGTCGTCCATGCCGAGCTGACCGGCCGCCTGCTGACGGTCGAGGCCGCCTGCGACCTTTTGTCGGACATCCTGCGCGCCAGCGACCGCCGCGTTTCGGTGGAAGACATCCAGAAGCGCGTCGCCGAACACTATAACATCCGTCTCGCCGACATGCATTCGCCGCGCCGCGCGCGCGCCGTCGCCCGTCCGCGGCAGGTCGCCATGTATCTTGCCAAGGTGATGACGGAGCATTCCCTGCCGGAGATCGGCCGCAAGTTCGGCGGACGCGACCATACCACCATCATGCACGGCATCCGGCGCATCGAGGAGCTCGTCTTTTCCGACGCGGCGCTGCGCGACGACGTGGAAGGGCTCAAGCGCGCGCTGGCGGGATAATTCCCCTGCCAGCGGACGCGCAAGAGAGCGCCGCCGCGGCAACCGTGCAGACAGTCATGTAAAAACCCCGCGGAAATGCAGCGGGGTTTTTGTTTTTTTGGGGGACTTTGGCGCCGGTCAGGCGGCGGCTTTGTGCTCGCGCAGGGCGCCGGCGAGGTAATCGCTCACGTGACGGGTCATCGTCTCGGTTTCGCCGTCGTTGTTGAAGAAGTGGCCGGCGCCGGGGATGACGCGGTAATCCACGCCGTTTTGCCCGCGCTGCTCGCGCAGTTTTTCGACCAGCTTGTTGACGGATTCGATGTTGACCACCGTGTCCTGATCGCCCTGAACGATCATGCCTTCGTTGGGGCAGGGGGCGAGGAAGTTGAAATCATAGATGTTGGCGGGCGGGGAAATGGAAACGTAGCCGTGGATCTCGGGACGGCGCATCAAAAGCTGCATGCCGATCCACGCGCCGAACGAAAAGCCCGCCACCCATACGGCGGAAGAGGAGGGGTTGACGCTTTGCAGCCAGTCGAGCGCGGCGGCGGCATCGGAGAGCTCGCCCTCGCCATAGGCGAATTCACCCTGCGAGCGGCCCACGCCGCGGAAATTGAACCGCAAGGTCGAGAAGCCCTGTTCGGCGAAGGTTTGAAAAAGGGTGTAGGAGATCTTGTTGTTCATCGTTCCGCCGCGCTGCGGGTTGGGGTGCAAGATCAGCGCGATCGGCGCGCCCGGGGTTTTGCTGTGCTTGTAGCGGCCTTCCAGTCTGCCGGCGGGGCCGGTAATCATGATCTCTGGCATTTAAATATCGAACCTTTCGCTTGAACGTTTGAATGACGGGCGTGTTTCAACTTTTAAATTGATTTCGCGGCGCGATGGACGTAGAAACTATACATAACCTTCGGACAAAAGCAAGAAAAATCTTGTTTTTGCCTTTAAAAACAGTATCTTGCAATTCGTTCCTTATATAAAATAAGGCATGTAAGAAAGGCCGTTTCGGGGCAATATGACGCAGAGCCTGACATATCTCGACCACAACGCCACCACGCCGCTCAAGCCTGCGGCGATGGAGGCGATGAAGGCGCTGTTGCTTCTGCCGGGCAACGCCTCGGCGACGCACAAGGCGGGCCGCGCCGCGCGGGCCGCGATCGAGCGCGCGCGGGCGCAAGTCGCCGCTCTGGTCAATGCGGGCCCGCAGGCGGTGATCGTCTTTACATCCGGCGCGACCGAGGCCAACAATCTGGTTTTGAAGGGCGCGGGGTGCGAACGCGTGCTGGCCTCAGCCGCCGAGCATGCCTCCGTCCTGCAGGCGCGCGAAGATATCGGGATGATCCCGGTTTTGCCGGACGGTTTGGTTGATCTCGCCGCGCTCGACAGAATGCTCGCGGGCAACACGGCGCAGACGCTGATCTCCGTCATGCTGGTCAACAACGAGACGGGCGTCATCCAGCCGGTCGGCAAGGTGATGGAGATCGCCAAAAAACGCGGCGCACTGGTGCATTGCGACGCGGTGCAGGCCGCGGGGCGGATGCCGGTCGACATTCAGGCGCTGGGCGTCGATTACATGACGCTCTCTTCGCACAAGATCGGCGGTCCGCAGGGCGCGGGCGCGCTGGTGATGGCGAATTGCGTTGCCGTCGCGCCGGAGATCTCCGGCGGCGGACAGGAGAAGAACATGCGCGCCGGCACGGAGAACGTCTCCGCCATCGCGGGCTTCGGCGTCGCGGCTGAACTGGCGGCGGAAGACATGGAAGCCTATCAAAGGCTCGCAAGCCTGCGCGACCGCGTCGAAGCTGAATTGAAGAAGGCCGCGCCCGCGTTGCATGTGTTCGGCGAGAACGCGCCGCGCGTCGTCAACACCACGATGTTCGCCCATGAAGGGCTCACGGCCGACACGCAGATGATCGCGCTCGACCTTGCGGGCGTCTGCGTCTCCAACGGCTCGGCCTGCGGCTCGGGCACGGTCAGGGCTTCGCACGTTTTGAAGGCGATGGGCGTCGCCGACGATCTTGCGTCCTGCGCGCTGCGCGTCAGCTTCGGCTGGAACTCTACGGATGCGGATGCGGATATGTTCATTCAAAAATGGACGGAGATCTATAAGCGCAGGCAAAAGAGGGCTTCGTGATGCCGAAAATGACCTTCATCGAAAAAGACGGCACGGCGCTGGAAGTGGATGCGCCTTTGGGGTTGTCGGTCATGGAAATCTCGCACAAGCACGGCGTCGATATCGAGGGCGCGTGCGGCGGCTGCCTTTCGTGCGCCACCTGCCACGTGATTTTGCGCCCCGACTGGTTCGAGAAGCTCTCGGAAAAGAAAGAGGAAGAAGAAGACATGCTCGATCTTGCCTTCGACCTTAAAAAAACCTCGCGCCTCGGCTGCCAGATTTTGATGAGCGAGGAGCTGGATGGGCTCGTCGTCGCGCTGCCCGGCGCGAAGGCGCCGTGGAACGAATAGGCGCGAAGGCGCCGTGGAACGAATAGGCGCAAAAGACATCCTCTGGTAAAATGCCGCCTATCCCGCCAGCAAACCTTTCTCGATCGCCTGGCTCATGCGCCGCACGAATTCCGTCGGGTTCTTGAGCGGCTCGCCCTGCAAGATCTTCGCCTGATCGAGCAGCAGGAAGGCGGTGTCTTTCAGCAGTTCGTCGTTCGACGACAAGGCCTCCATCTTCTTGATCACCGGATGCGCGGCGTTGATCTCGAGGATATGCTGGTGCTTGGCGTCGTAGTCCTGCGAGCGTTTCAAAAGCCGCTGCATATGGATGTCGACGTCGCTCTCCGGCGCGACGAGGCAGACGGGGCTGTCGACGAGACGCTCGGAAAGCATGACGTCCTTCACCTCGCCTTTGAGAATTTCCTTCAGGGTTTCAATCAGCGGCGCTGCGGCTGCGGATTCTTTTTCCATTTGCGGCGCTTTTTTCTCTTCGCTTTTGACTTTCGAGAGTTCGGCCGCGCCGCGGGTGACGGACTTGAACTTTTTGCCGTCGTAATCGTTTTGCATCGGCAGCCAGAATTCGTCGATCGTGTCGGTCATGAACAGCACCTCGACGCCCCTGGCCTTGAAGGCTTCGAGCTGCGGGCTGTTTTTCGCGGTTTCGAGGTCGCTGGCGGAGAGATAATAGATATGCTCCTGCCCGTCCTTCATGCGGGAAATATATTCGTCGAGAGAGACGAGGTGCGCGACCTTTTCGTGATCCGCGTGCTTGTTGTAGGTGGAATGAAAACGCGCGACCTTGCAGAGTTGCGCGCGGTGGGCGTGCGCGTCGTAGAGGCCTTCCTTGACGACCGGGCCGAACAGCGACCAGAATTCGTGGAATTCGCCGGGATGCTTCTCGGCTTTTTCCTGCAGCGCGTCGAGGACTTTTTTGGTGATGGCGGAATTCATCTTCGCCACCATCGGGCTCGATTGCAGCATCTCGCGGCTGATGTTGAGCGGCAGGTCTTCGCTATCCACCACGCCTTTCAGAAAACGCAGGAACGGCGGGATGAGACCGTCGAGCCCGTCGGTGATGAAGACGCGCTTGACGTACAATTTCACCCCGTGGGGGCGGCGCGGGTCGTAAAGGTCGAACGGCTTCATCTCGGGGATGAAGAGGAGGTTGGTGTATTCGACCGCGCCTTCGGCCTTCCAGTGCAGGGTCAGCCACGGCGCGTCGAGCTGCATCGCGCCGGAGACGTGATGATAAAACTCTTTATATTGCTCCTGGGTGATTTCCGATTTGGGGCGCATCCACAGCGCGGAGCCTTCGTTGACCGTCGCGCCCGAGACGTCGATCGGGAAGCCGATGTGGTCGGAATATTTCTTGACGATCTGCTTCAGGCGGTCTTCGAGCAGGAATTCCGAGGCGTCGTCCTTGATGTGGAGGGTGATCTCCGTGCCGCGCGCGTCCTTGATGTGTTCGGCCAGGCTATAGCTGCCCTTGCCGTCGGATTCCCACTGCCAGGCGTTTTCTTCTCCCGCCTTGCGGCTCAAAACCGTCACTTTGTCGGCGACCATGAAGGCGGAATAAAACCCGACGCCGAACTGGCCTATTAATGATTGCCGCGACTGCTCTGCGGCGTTGCCCGGGGACGATTTCGACAGTTGGTTCACAAATTCGCGCGTGCCGGATTTGGCGATGGTGCCGAGGTTTTGCGCGAGTTCGTCCTTGGTCATGCCGATGCCGTTGTCGGCGATGGTGACGGTGCGCGCGGGCGCGTCGAAGGCGATGGAGATTTTGAGCTCCGGATCGTCGCCGAGCAGCTGCGGGCTTGCGATCGCCGCATAGCGCAGGCGATCCAGCGCGTCCGCCGCGTTGGAGACGAGCTCGCGCAGGAAAATCTCCCGGTCGGTGTAAAGCGCGTGCGTGACGATATCGAGCAGGCGGCCGACCTCGGCCTGAAATGCGTGTTGTTCAGACATGGTGTTCTCCTTATGTCTTGTAAAGTTGCCCTAGGGATTGAGCCGCGTCATCGACCAGACGCCGTTTTCGCGGCTGAAGAGGAAACGGTCGTGCAGACGGCCCTTGCCCTCCTGCCAGAACTCTATTTTCTCCGGCGCGACGCAAAAGCCCACCCAGTGCGGCGGGCGCGGCACGTCGTTTTCGCCTTCGAATTTCTTTTCGAATTCCGCGACGCGGTCCTCCAGCTCCTTGCGGCTGGAAAGCGGCCGCGACTGCTGGCTCGCCCAGGCGCCGATGCGACTTAGGTAATGGCGCGTCTTGAAGTAGGTGTCGACGACCGGCGCCGGCATCTCCGTCGCGACGCCTTCGACCCGTACCTGCCGTGTTTGCGATTTCCAGTGAAAGCACAGGGCTACGTTGGGGTTGTGCGCCAGTTCGCCGCCCTTGCGGCTTTCCATATTCGTATAAAAACAGAATCCGTTCTCGTCGACCCTTTTCAGCAGAACCATGCGCACCGAGGGTTTGCCGTCCTTGCCGACGGTGGCAAGCGACATGGCATCCGGATCCGAAATCTCCGTCTTATAGGCTTCGGTCATCCACTTTTTAAATAATTCGATCGGGTTTTCCTGCGGATTGATTTCCATCGTTTGCGTGCCGAACCTTGCAAAAAATTGTAGTCAAGTTTGTGTTGCTGTAAACGTGACTTGTGTTTAGATATAACAAGACGAAATTTATAAATCCATAGGATGATCCTCAATTTCTCGTAGTCAAGGAAAGGTAAAAAATATGAAAACGAAGATTCTCGTCCTCGCCGCCGTCGCCGCGCTGTCTTTGGCCGGTTGCGCGCAAAACGGCCAGCAAAACCCGTGGGGCATGGGCACGAAACAAACCATCGGCACCGGCGCAGGCGCGCTGATCGGCGGCATTCTCGGCTCGAAGGTCGGCGGCGGTTCCGGCCAGCTCTGGGCGACGGGCGCGGGCGCGCTGCTCGGCGCTTTCGCGGGCAGCGAGATCGGCAAGTCGCTCGACAAGGCAGACATGGCTTATCACGAGCAGGCCGCGCAGCAGGCCTATACGGCGCCTTTGAACCAGACGATCAGCTGGAGCAATCCGCAGTCCGGCCACAGCGGCTCGATCACCCCGATTCGCCAAGGCACGCAGGCTTCGACCGGCGACACCTGCCGCGAGTTCCGTCAGGCGATCATGATCGACGGCCAGGCGCAAACGGCGGTCAGCACGGCCTGCCGCAACCCGGACGGCACGTGGACAGTTGAACACTGACGTGTTGTGACAGTTGAACACTGATCTGTCGTGACGGCCCTAAGGGCCGGATAAACAGCCCAAAGAAACGGCCCTGAATGTCAGGGCCGTTTTCTTTTGCGCGGGAGAGGAAAGTTTTTTAAGCCCCGAATTCCGTGTGGAGCGCGGCGAGGACGCGGTCGATCATCCTTTCCGGCTCGGAGAGCTTTTTGCCCACGTCGTAGAGCATGAAGATGCCGAGAAACAGGAAGACCATCAAATCTTCCGCGTTGCCGGTGGCGCGCGTGTTGAGGATGCCGTGGAATTGCCCGAGCACGAGCAGGACGAGAACGCCGAGCGTATAGATGATTTTGGTGGCGGCGGTGATTTTCGCGTTGCCGTCGATGATCACCCGCGCGTGCTTTTCGTCGGTTTTCACCAGCACGTTGAGCATGCAGTGGCAGGGGATGTCCTTGCCGGTCGCGGCGAGCGAGAAATTCTCGTCGCCTTCGCCCACCGTCTCGATGTGGAAGATGCCGCGCAGCCGTTCGACGAGGCTGTATTTGACGGCCGACGCCTCGACCGCGCCGGGGATATGGATCAGCTTGCTGGCCTCGATATGCTTCATGGCGGGGCGTGTTCCTTTTTATTTTCCGTCGCAGGCGCGGGTGAGGGCGCGGTAGGCGTCGGTGCTGCCTTTGAGGCTGTAGGTGTCGGTGGTGAGCGTGCCGTGGTCCGACGTGCCTTTGACCGTCATGCGGCTTCCCGCTTTGATCTCGCGGACGACGGCGTTGTCTTCCGTGCTGTCCTGCGTCCAGGCCATCTCGCCCTGCGTGAAGAGGTTGAAGGTTTTGCCTTCGACCTCAAGCGTCACGCGGCTGCCCTTCTTGTAGGTGTAGCCGGTGGAGATGCTGACCACGTTCTTGCCGCTTTTGCCCGGCCAGTGCGTGACGAAAAAGAACACTTCGCCGCGACTCGCATAGTGGCCCTGCTCTTTTTGCGGCTGGGCGGTCATGAAGCAGACGGGGCCGTGCGCGTCATGAAAACGGTAGACCTTCCAGCCGTCGTAATGGCCGGTCATGACGGGCTTCACCGGCGCCGCATGCGCGGCCGTCGCGGTCAGAAGGCCCCAAAAAAACAAGGATATCGGCAGAATTTTTTTTCTCATCACACGCCTCTCTGAGAAAAACGCTATATAGGATAATAGTTTAGCCTTATTCCGCGCCAAAGCCAACAGTCAGTTTGTGCCGCTTTTTGCTTGACTTTACGAAACAGATAGGTATCTTTTGCGCTTCTGCACACGTCTTTGGGCGTCTGCACGGTAGTTTTATTAAGGAAAAAAGATCATGGCGAAAAAAGGCCCCCGCGTGACGATAAAGCTGGAAAGCTCGGCTGGCACCGGACACTGCTACTTCAGCAGCAAGAATACCCGCAACACGACCGACAAGCTGAAGATCATGAAATATGATCCGGTCGTGCGCAAACACGTCGAATACGTCGAAGGCAAGATGAAATAAAACCCCTTGCCGGGTTTTTGGCGTTGCCTCATTCATCGAACGGCATGTGTGAATAAAAAAGAACGCACCCTTTGGGGTGCGTTCTTTTTTTTAGTCGTGCGGGAAGCGAGGCTACGTGATTAGCGGCGTCCCTCATGACGCCAGTCATGACGGCGGTCATGCTTGTCGTGGCGGATGTCCCTGTTCAGCCGGTTGCGGCGGAACTTCTGGCGGTTCATCCTGTGCTTGTCCTGGCGCATGTCGCGGCGTTCCTTCAAATAGCCTTCTTTGTTGCCGTTCGCCTTGTCGCGGTTCATTTCGCGGCGGTCGCGGTTCATGTCGCCGCGCTCGCGGCCCAGTTTGCGGTTGTAGGCGTTGCGCATGTTTTTGTCATGACGGATGTCGCGCGTGTCGCGGTGCGCGTCGCCCGGCTGGCCTTGTTCGGCGCCGGGGGCGTTCGCCACGGGCGCGGCGGGCGCCGTGACCGGCGTGGCGGGCGTCGCCGGTGTTGCGGGCGTCGTCATGTCGGTTTGCGCGAAAGCCATGGCCGGCGTCAGAAGAATGGCGGCGGTCAGCATGTAAATACTCTTTTTCATGGAAGTCTCCTTAAAGGGTTGTTGCGGTGCGGCTGAAGAGAAGAGATTTCAGCCTATATCTTCACTTTATCGCGCGCGGCATTGCCCGCCCATGACGGCATGATGAATTAAATTTAATCCGGATAAAATGCAGGAAATTCAGAATATTGGGCAAGAAAACGCCGGGGATCAGATCATTTTCTTGATAGTGTCTTCCGGCTTTTCATCGCCTTGAGGCGGTTCCGGCCCGATGCGCCCGATGCCGGCGAAAAAGACGCAGTTGCGCCCCGCGTCCTTGGCCTTGTAGACCTCTTCGTCGATGCGTTTGAGCATCTGCTCGATGGTGATGTCGCCCTGGCTCATGTCGACGAGCATGGCGCCGATGCTGATGGTGACCTTGATGTCGAGCGGCGCCGCCGGCGTGCCGGCCTTGAACGGCTCGGCGGCGATGCCCTTGCGCAGGCGTTCCGCCACTTGCATGGCCATGTCGAGGTTGATGTCCGGCAACACGACGATGAACTCCTCGCCGCCGTAGCGCGCGACGAGGTCGAAGCCGCGCAGGCGTTGCAGCACGCGGTCGGCGAAGATCTTGAGCGTCTCGTCGCCGGCGGCGTGGCCGTGGGCGTCGTTGATCTGCTTGAAGTGGTCTATGTCGATCATCATCAGGCAGAATGTTTTTCTCGCGTCGCTGTTCTTGCGCGCCAGCTTTTCAAGGTGCGCCATCAGATAGCGGCGGTTGTAAAGGCCGGTCAGCGTGTCGGTCAGCGCCATGGAGAGGCTGGCTTCGTAATTCGCTTTCAGCCTGTCCTGATAGCGCTTGCGGCGCACCTGCGTGCGCACGCGGGCGAGCATTTCGTTGCGGTCGACGGGGCGCAGGATGTAGTCGTAGGCGCCGATTTCGAGGCCGACGGCGACGCGTTTCATGTCCGTCTCCTCGCTGACGAGCAGGATCGGCACGCCACGCGTGCGCTCGTTGGAGCGCAGGTGGGAGCAGAGGCGCAGGCCGTCTTCCGCGGCGAGGCTGAGGCTGACGATGATGATGTCGAAGTTGTTCTGCTGGGCGAGGGCGATGCCCTGCTCGCCGGAGCGCACTGGCATGACCGCGGCGTTGTCCGTCTTGAGCGTTTCGACGATTTTTTCGCTTTCGAAGGCCTTGTCCTCGATCACCAGCACCTTGGCGCTGTCGTAGGATTCATCGAAAGCGCTGGACGGCTGTCCCGCGAGCCCGAGCTTGCTGGCGGTGTTTTCGCGCACGCGCCATTCGTCGATGGTCATCTTGAGGCGCACCAGGGACCTGACCCGCGCCATCAGCGCGACGTCGTTGACAGGCTTGCTCAGAAAGTCGTCCGCGCCGGACTCAAGCCCGCGCACGCGGTCGGTCGCGTCGGTCAGCGCGGTCACCATCACCACGGGGATGTGCGAGGTCGCGGGGTTGGCCTTGAGGCGCTGGCAGGTTTCGAAGCCGTCCATCTCCGGCATCATGACGTCGAGCAGGATGATGTCGGGGCTTTCGGCCTCGGCTTTTTCGAGGGCCTCCGCGCCGCTCATCGCCGTGATGACGTCGAAGTACTCGCCCGAGAGCTTGGCTTCGAGCAGCTTGACGTTCGGCAGGATGTCGTCGACGATCAGGACGCGGGCTGTCATGAATGGAAAAACTCCTCTATCGCAATACTATCCCGCCGTGCGCGGCCGATCCAAATATTTTTGGACTATTTTTATGAATTCGCCGATGGCGATGGGCTTTGAAATGTAATCCTCGCAGCCGCCGTTGCGGATTTTTTCCTCGTCGCCTTTCATGGCGAAGGCGGTGACGGCCACCACGGGGATGTGCCGGAGATCCGCCTCGGCCTTGAGCCGCCTGGTGACTTCGAGGCCCGAGACTTCCGGCAGCTGGATGTCCATGAGGATAAGGTCGGGCATATGCTGTCGCGCCAATTCCAGAACATGATTGCCGTCGCGGGTTTTGAAGGTCTGATACTGGTGGGCGCTGAGGAGGTCGTCGAAGAGCTTCATGTTCAGCTCATTGTCCTCGACGATCAAAACCTTGTTTTTCATGACGCGTGCCTTTTCTCACCTTTATAGCAATCTCATCTTAATGAACAATGAACAGGAAGTTAACTTTAGGGTCAGACCTCATTAATCTATGGAATTATATAAGCCCTGCGCCGTATCGGATGCAAGGAAAAGCAACGAAAGCGTGGCGGATCCCACGCTGAGTTGCTTTGACGCCGCAGATCGGCAGTTTTGCGGCTTCAAAATCTCATGTGCTATATGTCGATTGGTCCTAATTCGGCGCGGGCGATTTATCGGTTTTGAAATGCGCTCCGGCGCGTTTATTATGTTTTGGGAAAAGCGCCATAAAAAAATGCCTCAGGGAGAAATCGATTGACAGAAAAACAATTCACGGCGGTTCAAACGGAAACCGCCAGCCTGAACGCGCAAGCGGAGGAATGCCTGCAGCGCCGGGATTATGACGGCGCGCGCCGCCATCTCGACAGCTCTCTGCAACGCGCGGCGACGAAAGAAGCCTTGCGCATGCGCGGGTTCGTCGCGGCGATGGACAAGGATCAGGACAAAGCGCTGGAGCTGCTCGACGCCGCACTGGAGATCGACGAGGAAGACGCTGAGACGGTTTGCGCGCTCGGCGACGTTTATGCCGCCGCCGACCAGGCGGCGCAGGCGCTCGGCTATTACATGCTGGCGGCGCAGATGGCGCCCGGCGAAGCGAAATACAAGGCGCGGTTCCTGCTGATCGCGCCCGCCGTCGCCGTCAACGCGTTCAATGCGCCGCTGGCGGAGATCGTGCAGGCGTGCCTTGAAACGCCGGGCCTGGGTTGCGCCTCGGTGGCGAACCTGTGGTATACGCTTCTTGTGACCGGTGCGTGCGACAGGCTGTTCCCGCTCAAGGACGGCGCGCGCGTTTTTGACGCCGCGGCGTTCGCCGCGCTCGGTGATTTCAGCCTGTTTTCTTCGCCTTATTTCCGCGCCGGACTCAACGGAAAAATCGTCGTGAAGCAGACGGCGTTCGAGGACCTGCTGGCGGCGCTGCGCGGGCGTCTCCTCGCGGCACTTGATGACCCGCAGGCCCTGCCCGGCCTCGATGCGGAAAAGCGCCTGCAACTGGCGGCGGACGTCGCGCGTTATTGCTTCTCGGTCGATTACATCATCGACATGCCGGATGCGGAGAAGGAAAAGGTTGCGGCCTTGCGCGCCAAAATCGATCATGCGGACGATGTGGCGGCGCTCAAAGAACATATCGCCGTTTATGCCACAGCCGCGCCGCTCCATGCGCTTGCCGACAGCGGCGCCATCGCCGCCGCGCTCGGCGATGATCCTTTGCTCGCGGGCCTGATCACTGAACAAATCGCCGCGATGAAGGACTTGCGCGAAAACGCGGAGAAAGTCGCCGTGCTGACGGAGATCGACGATGCCGTTTCCCTCAAGGTGCGCGAACAATACGAAGGCTTTCCCTATCCGGTGTGGAACGAGCTGCCCGCCCATATGCTGTTTCAGGAATGCTTCATGCGCGATCTCGCGCAACGCGGCGGCGCGGCGGCGCTGGTCGCGGGTTGCGGCACGGGGCGGGAAGCCGTCTGGCTTGCGCGCTCCCTGCCGCACGCGTCGGTTCTCGCGGTCGATCTCTCCCGCGCCAGTCTCGCTTATGCCGCCGCCAAAAGCGCCGCGTTCGGAACGGAGAACGTGACTTTCGCGCAGGCGGACATCCTGCGGCTCGGCGCGCTCGATAAAAAGTTCGATCTCATTTCCTGCGGCGGCGTGCTGCACCACATGGCCGACCCGCTGGCGGGATGGCGGGTATTGGCCGGTTTGCTGAAAGAGGGGGGACTGATGCGCATCGCGCTTTACAGCGAGAGCGCGCGGCGCGATATCGTTACGGCGATCAGGGTCATCAGGGAGAAGGGCTATCCCGCGACCGCGGACGGCATCCGCCGCTTTCGCCGCGACGCAAAGGACATCCTGCCGCGCGCAACGCTGCTCAAGCTCGCGCAGTTCGACGATTATTATTACATGCCGATGTGCCGCGACCTTCTGTTCCATGTGCAGGAGCACCGCTTCGATATTCCGAAGATCGCCGCCGCGCTGGACACTCTCGGGCTTGAATTCATGCAGATGGCCGATGAAAAAATCACCGCCGCCTACCGCGCGGTTTATCCGGACGATCCGTCCGGATCCGATCTCGGCAACTGGGACGCGTTCGAGAGAGAACGCCCCTACACGTTCGCCGGCATGTACCAGTTCTGGTGCAAAAAGAAAGAAGGTTAGGACCAATCGACATATACCGCATGGATTTTGCGGGAAAGCAAAAAAGCGGCATTCGCTATGAAGAAAACGCAGCGCATAGCGGGGTTATGGGCAAGTTTTCTGAAGACGCGAGGGTGCTGCGAAACTCCTTATTCCGTTTCGCAGTTTGCCGCGCCCGAAGGGAAGCCCTTAAACCGTCGATCTGCTGCGTCAAAGCGGCTTGCTGTGGGGGCCGCCACACCTGCGCCTCTTCTCCTTGCACCTCAACGGTTTACGGGCTTCAAAATCTCATGTGCTATATGTCGATTGGTCCTATGCGGCGGCGCTTTCCGCCTGTTCGGCGAGAATGGCGAATCTCTCCAGCATCTGCTGTTTTGCGACATTGGGCGCGAGCGGCTGAAGTTCCCAGCCGCTCACCGGCAGCGGCGGCGGGCCGAAGAGCTTGCGGCTTTCGGCGTGGGAGAACCCGGCGATCTGCGTCGCTTCGAGATAGGCGGAGATTTTGTCGGCGCGCTTGATGAATTTTTTGAGTTGCGGCGCGATGACCGCGGGCAGGCCGAAGCGGATATGCACCGCCTGCATCAGTTTGTCCTCGAACGCGCGGTAATCGAGGCCGAGCGCGTTCTTGAACGGCGAGATCATGTCGCCCGCCACGTATTCCGACGCATCGTGCAAAAGCGCGGCGAGGAGCCAGGTTTTGTCCGCCTGAGGATCAAGCGTGCGGGAAATTTTTTCGACCAGCACCGAGTGTTGCGCTACGGAAAAGGCATGGTCGCCGGTGGTTTGTCCGTTCCATCGCGCGACTCTGGAAAGGCCGTGCGCGATGTCTTCAATTTCGATATCCACGGCGGCGGGGTTGATCAGGTCGAGTCTGCGTCCGCTGAGCATTCTTTGCCAGGCTCTCATCCAAATCATCCCTTTTTAGAATCGCAAAAGCATGTTAAACATAAGGCGTTTTTAACGCACATGACAGGAAGGAAAAATTAACATGGCCGGCAGCGTGAATAAAGTGATTTTGGTGGGCAATCTCGGCAACGATCCGGAGATCCGCGCGTTTCAGAACGGCGGGCGCATCGCCAACCTGTCCGTCGCCACCTCCGAAAGCTGGAAGGACAAGCAAACCGGCGAGCGCAAGGAAAAGACCCAGTGGCACCGCGTGGTCGTCAAGAGCGAGCCTTTGGTCGGCGTGTGCGAGCGCTTCCTCAAAAAAGGTTCCAAGATTTATCTCGAGGGCCAGCTTGAAACCCGCAAGTACACCGACAAGGACGGCGTCGACAAATACACGACCGAAGTCGTCCTGCCGCCGTTCCGCGGCGAGCTGACGATGCTCGACGGACGCGGCGGCTCCGGCGCGGGCGCGGCCAACGATTTCGCCGACGAACCGCCGATGGCGGCGGCGGGCGGATCGGCTTCCTCCGGCTCTTTCGCCGCGGGCGGCCACAACGACATGGACGACGAAATCCCGTTCTGATCCCTGACGGAGGTTTTGCATGCCGGCTGACAAGAGTATTGTTTCCCGTCTGTTCGCCCCGCTTTTGTACCTCAATCTCGCGGCCATGCTCGGTGGCGCGGCGTGGCTGGTGTCCTTGAATCAGGACGGCCCCTTGTGGATGCCGTTCATCGCGGCGCTTTTCTCATTCTTCATCATTCCTGTTTTCAGCATTCCGGCGGGTATTTTCTCGCACCTTATGACGGTTTTTCGCGCCGCCGGACGGAAATCGGGCGAGCGGGCCATGATGTTTTGCAGCGTCGGGTATCTGATCGTTTTGATAGCGGCCTGGTGCGCGCTGATGTTCTGGTACGTGACGCATGCCATCGCGCCCTTTGCCATCAGGGCCGGCCTGCTTTGGGCCGCGGGCGTGTCGATATCGCCGCTGTTGTGGTGGAGCAGCACGGACAAGACGAACGTTTTCGTGACGGTGATGGTTGAAGCGGCGGAAATCGGCGTTTGCGCCCTGTGCGCCCTGCAACTGGAGATGCCCCGTCTCATTACCCTGTGGGAAGGCTTCGCCGTCATGGCCTGCGTGGTGACCGTCCTGACGGCGGGGCGGATGGCTTATGAGGAAAAATTCCTCAAGAAACCGGATGCAGCCGGAGTTTAACGCCGTTAACGGGACGTTAACCATTGGATGATACCTTGGAATCAGGTTTCATCTGTGCCTCCTCGCGATATCTCCTTCAAACGCCCCTTCGGGGGCGGTTTTTTTTGTGCCCGCGACCGCTTTGGTATAGACTGGCCGTCATGACGGAGAAGATGAAAACGATCATCGCCATCCACGGCGCGGGCATGCAGGCCAATGCATGGGATTTGTTGCTGGCGGATTTGTTGTTGCCGGATTTGACGGGGGCGGGGCTGGCGTGCAGGGCTTTGTCTTTGCCGGGGCATGGAGACCGCAAGGGCGATCTGTTGCCGTCGGTCGAAGCCATGGCGGACTGGCTGCGCGGGGAAATAGGTGAAAACCCGCCGCAATCGACATTTTTGCTCGGTCATTCGATGGGCGCGCTGGTCGCGCTTGAGGCGGCGCGGTCTCAAGCCGTTTGCGGCCTGATTTTGGCGGGCGCCGCCGCGGCCATGCCGGTGCATCCGGATTTGCTGCGGCAGGCCGGAGAAACGCCGCAAGACGCCGCCGCGCTGATTTTGAAATGGGGCGTGCCGCGCCACCATCCCGACGCCGCCGCATTTTTGAAGGAAAGGATGTGTCCGTCCGCGCTGGCGAACGATCTTGCCGCCTGCGATGCCTATGCCGGAGGGGAAAATGCGGCGACAGGTTGCGGTAAGCCCGCGCTGGTAATATCGGGGTCAGACGACAAGCTGGCGAAAGCCGCGTCGGGGCAGGCTCTGGCGGAAATGATGCCGCAGGGCCGCTTTTGCCTGATCGACGGGTGCGGACACATGCCGATGGCGGAAACGCCCGCCGAAATGACGCGGCAAATCAAGGCTTTCGTCTCATCCTGCCGGACTTGAGGGCGTGCTCAATCTTTCCTTAACCTTGGTCTGGTAGAATGGACATGTTAAGCAACATCCTCAACACGGGAGACGTAAATATGCAGGCTTCTCATCTCAAGTCCTTGAAAGAAAAACACGACAGGCTGGAACGCAAAATCCACGACGAGCGGGTGCGCCCGTCGCACAACGACGTCCTGATCGAGCGCCTGAAAAAAGAGAAGCTGCACGTCAAAGAGCTGATCGCGCGCATGGAGAATGCGCCGCCTGAGGAAGCGAGGTCGGGAACCTGAGGTCTTATTCCGCGTCTCCGCAAAGGCGGGGAGATCATTCCGGTCGTCCATCCTGTCGCCGCGCCGCCGAGCGCGGCGGCATGATGCTTTACATTCTGCTCGGCGTGGCGCTGTTCGCCATGCTGGCCTATGCGATCGTGAAGGGAAGCCCGGGGTCGTCATCCACGCTCTCGGCCGATCAGGCGCGCACGGTGGCGATGGACATGATCCAGTACGGCGACAGCCTCAGGCCGATCATCGACAGGATGATGCTGCTGGGCGGCGTGTCGGATACGGATTCTCCGGCGGGCTCAGGCATCCTGTTCGATCCGCCGGGCGCGGGCACGCCGCCGCTGACGCGCGAGCTGTTCGATCCTTCCGGCGGCAACGCGACTTATGAGACGCCGCCCGCCGCCGCCTGTCTTTCGACCTGCTCATACGTCTTCACCGGCCAGATCACCGTGACGGGCGCGGGCAGCGATACCAATCCGGAATTGTCGATGATCCTTGTCGACATTCCCGAGGAGGTTTGCGCCCAGATCAACAGCGTCCTCGGCTACGGCACCGCCATCCCCAGCGGCGGCGCGCTCAGCACGGTGACGCCTTTCGACGGCACCAACTACGGCGCGGCGACAGCCGTGACGCTTTCGCCCGGCACCGGCGTGCGCGAGCTGTGTTATCAGGAATCGTCCGGCGCGGGGCGTTATATCTACGTCAACGTCGTTCGGGCAAGATAATCATGAAAATCGCGACATGGAACGTCAATTCGGTCAACGCGCGTTTGCACAACGTTCTGGCGTGGCTGGAAGAGGCCAGGCCGGATGTCGTTCTTCTGCAAGAGCTGAAAACGACAGAGGACAAGTTTCCGCGCATGGAGTTCGCCGTGGCCGGATACGACGCCGCCGTTTTCGGACAGAAGGCGTGGAACGGCGTCGCCATTCTCGCGCGTGAAAAAATCACCGCCGTCGAACCCGGCCTGCCGGGCGACGCGACCGACGAACAGGCGCGCTATATCGAGGCGACCGTCGGTCATCAAAACGGCGGGGGCGTGCGCGTCGCGTCGCTTTACCTGCCCAACGGCAATCCGGTGGAGAGCGAAAAATATCCCTACAAGCTGAAATGGATGGAACGGTTGCGCGCCCATGCCGCGCGTTTGCTCCGGCGCGAGCAGCCGTTCGTGCTCGGCGGCGATTACAACATCATCCCCGAGGCGCGCGACTGCCATGATCCGCAAGGGTGGGCGGACGACGCGCTGTTCCGTCTTGAAAGCCGCCGCAAGTTCCGCGCGTTGCTCAACCTCGGACTGACCGACGCCTTGCGCGCCTGCAACGACAAACCCGAGCAATATACCTTCTGGGATTATCAGGCGGGCGCCTGGCCGCGCAACCACGGCCTGCGGATCGATCATTTTCTTCTCTCGCCGCAGGCTACGGACCTTTTGGCGGATTGCGCGGTCGATCCGGCGCCGCGCGGCGCCGACAAGGCTTCCGATCACGTGCCTGTCGTGCTGACGTTGCGCCAGCCGACAAAATTACATAATATATAACTATTTGATTTTTATTACTAAAGTATATTTATTTTGTGTTTTTTGCGGATTCTGCGGCAACCTATTGACATATAGTTTTCACAATGTAACATATTGTCTGATTTTCAGATCATTCCTGTGGATAAGGTAGATTCGCCCGATGCAAAACGCCCCTGTGAAAACCCCCGCCTCGCAAGAAAACGTCCCCGATCCCCAAAGCCCCGTGCAGCTTGCGCTCGAAGGCATGCAAGAAGAACAAAAAAAAGCCGACGTGCCGAAACCCACCGGGGCGGATATGATGACCGATGCCCTGTGGTCGGAAGCGGCCGCGCTGGCCAAAAACCTGCCCGTCGCCGTGCTGAACAAGCCGGACAGAAACGACATTCTGCCGCTCTCCATGGCGGTGCTGAAGAACGATATGAATATCCTGCGCGTGTTGCTCGCGCGCGGCGTCGATCCGGAAGCGCGGGAGAAAAGCGGCAAAACCGCCATGAGCTATGCCCTCGAAACCGACAACGCCGAAGCCCGCGCCATTTTGATTGAAGGAGTCAGGCTTTACCCGCGCCGTCTTGCCGAATTGCGCGCCGACGCCGACGCGCAAGCGCTTGTCACCGGCGCGGAGTCCTCGTTTAATGCCGCGGCCAGCGCGCGCGCACGCCTGCGCGCCCGGGCCCGTTGTCGCCCGAAAATCAGGGTCGTGCCGTGAGGAACGGGCAGAGATCCCTGTCCGAAAAATTGCTGGCGGCCTCCGCCAGCGGCGACATCGCCGCCATGCGCAAGCTGATCGCCGAGGGCGCCGACGTCAACTGCCCCGACAAGCAGGGCTTTACGCCGCTGATGCTGGTCGCCTACAACTGGCGGGTCAACGGCGATTTCAGCGCGGGCGCGGCCTTGCTGATCAAGTCCGGCGCGCGGCTCGACGACGCCAACAGCGGCGGGCACACGGCGCTGATGATTTCATCGATCTACGGCCTTGCGGACATGGTGAAAATGCTTCTCGCCGCAGGCGCGGATCTTGACAAAAAATCCCCCGCGCGGCTGACGGCGGAAGACATGGCGCAAAAGAACGGCCATGCCGACATCGTTGCATTGCTACAACAGACGCGTGCATCGCGCAATATCGCCGAACGGCGCGAGCGGCTCAAAAACAGCGCGCAACGGAAAAAGAAAAAAGGCTTCCGCCCCTGAAGCGGGCCTCGCCGCAGATCCGGCGTCGAACGGAATAAACCATCCATCGAACACGATAATTACTCGTCGAACACGATATCCGCCGCGGGCGGCGCATCGTCTTGGCGCGATTTTTCGATATGTTTCCACAGTTCATTGAGAACGTTCTCGATCCCGTCGCGGCTGACGGCGGAAAGGACATGCACTTTTTTGCGGATCGCTTTCGAAAGTGTTTTGCGCTGGTCTTCCGCGAGTTCCGGCCCCAGTGCGTCGGCCTTGCTGAGCGCGATCACCTCGGGCTTTTTGGCGAGGCCGCCGCCGTATTTCTTCAGTTCGCCGCGGATGGTTTTGTAGGCGCCGACGATATCGTCTCCGGTCGCGTCGACAAGATGCAGCAGCACGCCCGAACGCTCGACGTGACCGAGAAACCGCGTGCCGAGTCCGTGGCCTTTGTGCGCGCCCTCGATCAATCCGGGAATGTCGGCCATGACGAATTCATGATCGTGGACGCGGATGACGCCGAGATTGGGCGTGAGCGTCGTAAAAGGATAATCGGCGACTTTCGGCTTCGCGCGCGAGACGACGGAAAGGAACGTCGATTTTCCGGCGTTGGGCAGGCCGACGATGCCCGCGTCGGCGATCAATTTCAGGCGCAGCCACACCGCGCGCTCTTCTCCCGGCCAGCCGGGCAGCGCCTTGCGCGGCGCGCGGTTGGTGGAGGACTTGTAATGCGCGTTGCCGAAGCCGCCGTCTCCGCCTCTCAGGAACACGATGCGCTCGCCCGGGCGGGTCATGTCGGCGAGGACGGTTTCCTTGTCTTCATCGAGGATCACCGTGCCGCACGGCACTTTGACGACGAGATCCTTGCCGTCGCGCCCCGTGCGGTTGCTGCCTTCGCCGTGATGGCCCGTTTCGGCGCGGAAGTGCTGTGCGTAGCGGAAGTCGATCAGCGTGTTGAGGTTCTGCACGCATTCGAGAATGATATGCCCGCCGCGCCCGCCGTTGCCGCCGTCGGGCCCGCCCATGTCGATGAACTTTTCGCGCCGGAAGGCGACGCACCCCGCGCCGCCCTTGCCGCTTTCAAGATAGATCTTCGCTTCATCGAGGAATTTCATGTTTCTTGCTCAAAAAAAAGCCGGGGAGTGATGTCCCCGGCCTTTGAAAATATTAAAAGGGCCGATTAAGCCGCCGTATCGGCGGGGATGATCGACACGTACTGGCGATCTTTCAAACCGCCGTGGAATTTGACCGTGCCCGCGACTTTGGCGAACAGCGTGTGGTCTTTCCCGATGCCGACGAACTTGCCGGGGTGATATTGCGTGCCGCGCTGACGGACGATGATGCCGCCGGCGTCGATCTCCTGGCTACCGTAGACTTTCACGCCGAGGCGCTGGCCTTTTGAGTCGCGACCGTTTCTGGATGAGCCGCCGGTTTTATGGTGTGCCATTGTTCTTTTCTCCTATTAACCTTTGATGTCCGTGATCTTGAGCACCGTCAGGTTTTGACGGTGGCCGTTCTTGCGGCGGTAGTTCTGGCGGCGCTTCTTTTTAAAGACGATGATTTTGTCGCCTTTCTTCTGGTCGAGCACCGTGGCCGAAACCTTCGCGCCGGAAACCGTGGGCGCGCCGACTTTCAGCGTCGCGCCGTCGCAAACCATCAGCACGTCGTCGAGCGTGACGGAGCCGTCCTTGGGCGTGTCGAGCATTTCGACTTCAATGATATCGTCTTTGGCGACGCGGTATTGCTTACCGCCGGTTTTGATGACTGCGTACATGGCCTTCTCTTTCATATGTTCCAACAGGGGCTTCGCGCGCAAGGCGTGATTCTGCCCGAGAGGAGGAAATATACCCTTAAACCCCACTATGTCAAGGATTTGATTCCGTTTTTGAAGACATGGCGGCGTCTATTTTTTACATAGCACATATGTGAGGGTGAGGTCAATAAAATGCGGCAAAATGCGGTTTGATCTGTTTTTTGTATAGATAATTATTGACGGATTCTTTTTCCGTATAATATGACCGCATAAAATAATCATAATATAAAAGGGAGCTCAAGAATCATGGCGCTGACGAATAAAGAACTTTTGGATATGGAAGAAAAGCTGAAAGAGGCTTTCGGGCTGGCGTCGATTTACTGTGAAAGAGAGAAAAATCGTTGGGAGCCTGAGGCGTTTGTGGGGCCTGCCACCGTCCTTGCCACTACATCGCAGGCTCTGCTGGCCGTCAATCAGGAAATAAAGCGCCGCAAGCTGGGTTAACCCCCGTCAGGCGATATTTCTGAAAAATTTAATTTTCTGCCCCGGTTCGGTTTTCGGATCGGGGCAGAATAATATATATAGTCTAAAAAAATCCCCTCCATTAAGTTTATGAAAAATAAAGAAATAATCATAAAATTAGCAATAAATATCAAAAAAGCCGCGACGAATCGTTGACGCGGGCGTTTTCCGTGTTATATTTCCCACGCTCGTAAGGATGGACTGGTAGTAGGCCTCTGGGTCTAAACGCAGTCCGGTTTTTAACCGATGCTTCCGCGGGAAAAGTGGAAGCGGGCTGATTTTAAATCAGGAGCCTGTCGTGTATCGATGCACCGACGGGTTTTGTTTTCTCCAGGTCATCCGTACAGTCAGATGGATTTTTTATTTGCATGCGCAACATGCAGGTATGTGTTGAACGGTAATGCGGGTTTTTTCGTGCAACAGCGCGGACTTTATCCGCAAAACAAAAGCGGACTTTATCCGCAAAACAAAAGAGAGAAGGTATAGATATAATGCCAACTTATAACCAGCTCGTGCGCAAAGGCCGCACACCGCAGGTGAAGAAAAAGAAAAACGCGGATCTGCAGCAGAATCCGCAGAAGCGCGCGGTTTGCACGCGCGTCTATACCACGACGCCGAAGAAGCCGAACTCGGCGCTTCGCAAGGTTGCCCGCGTGCGCATGACCAACGGCCGCGAAGCCACGTGCTACATCCCCGGCGTCGGCCACAACCTGCAGGAACACTCCGTCGTGCTGGTGCGCGGCGGCCGCGTGAAAGACTTGCCGGGCGTGCGCTACAAAATCATCCGCGGCGCGCTCGATACGCAGGGCGTCGACAAACGCCGCAAGGCGCGCTCCCGCTACGGCGCGAAACGTCCGAAATAAAGGTAATCAAGAGGTATATATAAATGTCACGTCGCCACTCTGCCAAAAAACGCGAAGTTCTCCCCGATCCGAAGTTCAACAACATCGTTCTGGCGAAATTCATGAACTGCATCATGGAATCGGGCAAGAAGTCCGTCGCCGAGCGCATCGTTTACGGCTCGCTCGAGATCGTCGCCGCCAAGTCGAAGATGGATCCGATCGTGTTCTTTCAGGAAGCGCTCGACAAAATCAAACCGATGGTCGAAGTGAAGTCCCGCCGCGTCGGCGGCGCGACCTATCAGGTGCCGATCGAAGTGCGCCCCGCGCGCGCGCAGGCCGTCGCCATGCGCTGGCTCAAGGCCGCGGCCGAGAAGCGCGGCGAGAAGACCATGGAGCAGAAGCTCGCGGGCGAACTGATGGATGCCCACGCCGAGCGCGGCTCCGCGATCAAGAAACGCGAAGAAACCCACAAGATGGCCGAAGCCAACAAGGCTTTCGCGCACTTCCGCTGGTAACGACAAGGATAATAGGGAATAAAAATGGCTGAAGTACAGAAATATCCGCTCGACAGATACCGCAACATCGGCATCATGGCGCACATCGACGCCGGCAAGACGACGACCACCGAGCGCGTGCTCTATTACACCGGCAAATCCCACAAGATCGGCGAAGTCCACGACGGCGCCGCGACGATGGACTGGATGGAGCAGGAGCAGGAGCGCGGCATCACCATCACCTCCGCCGCCACGACCTGCTTCTGGAAGGATCACCGCATCAACATCATCGACACCCCCGGCCACGTCGACTTCACCATCGAAGTCGAGCGCAGCTTGCGCGTTCTCGACGGCGCGGTCACGGTGTTCGACTCGGTCGCCGGCGTCGAGCCGCAATCCGAAACCGTCTGGCGCCAGGCCGACAAATACCATGTGCCGCGCATCTGCTTCGTCAACAAGATGGACCGCATCGGTGCGAACTTCTACCGCACCGTCGACATGATCGTCGACCGCCTTGGCGCCGTGCCGCTGGTCATCCAGTTGCCGATCGGCACCGAAGCCGAGCACGTCGGTCTTGTCGATCTCCTCAAGATGAAGGCGATCGTCTGGAAGGACGAGGCTCTCGGCGCGGAATTCACCGAAATGGACATTCCGGCCGATCTCGTCGAAAAGGCGAAAGAATACCGCACCAAGCTGGTCGAGCTCGCCGTCGAAATGGACGACGACGCGATGGGCGCCTACCTCGACGGCAAGGAACCGTCGATCGAAACGCTGAAGAAATGCATCCGCAAGGGCACCATCGGATACAAATTCGTGCCGGTTCTCTGCGGCGCGGCCTTCAAGAACAAGGGCGTGCAGACGCTTCTCGACGCCGTTGTCGATTTTCTCCCGTCGCCGCTCGATATCGGTGCGGTCAAGGGGCACAAGCTCGATTCCGATGAAGAGCTCCTGCGCAAGCCCGATGACGCCGAACCGTTCTCCGGCCTCGGCTTTAAAATCATGAACGACCCGTTCGTCGGTTCGCTCACCTTCGTGCGCATCTATTCCGGCACGCTGGAATCCGGCTCTTACGTGCTCAACTCCGTCAAGGACAAAAAAGAGCGCGTCGGCCGCATGCTTCTGATGCACGCCAACAACCGTGAAGAAATCAAGACCGCAGGCGCGGGCGACATCGTCGCGCTGGTCGGCATGAAGGACACGACAACGGGCGACACGCTGTGCGATCCCGCCAATCCGGTCGTTCTCGAGCGCATGACGTTCCCCGAGCCGGTCATCTCGATCGCCGTCGAGCCGAAATCCAAGGCCGACCAGGAAAAGATGGGCATCGCGCTCAACCGCCTCGCGGCTGAAGATCCGTCCTTGCGCGTCTCCTCTGACTTCGAAAGCGGCCAGACCATTCTCAAGGGCATGGGCGAGCTGCACCTCGACATCATCATCGACCGCATGAAACGCGAGTTCAAGGTCGAGGCCAATGTCGGCGCGCCGCAGGTCGCTTACCGCGAAACCATCACCAAGGTCGGCGAAATCGACTACACCCACAAGAAGCAGTCCGGCGGTTCGGGTCAGTACGCCCGCGTCATCATCCGCTTCGAGCCGGGCGAGCCGGGTTCGGGCTTCCTCTTCGCGAGCGAGATCGTCGGCGGTTCCGTGCCGAAGGAATATATCCCCGGCGTGGAAAAAGGCATTGAGGGCCAGAAGGAAACGGGCGTCATTGCAGGCTTCCCTTGCATCGACTTCAAGGCGACCCTCTACGACGGCGCCTACCACGACGTCGACTCGTCTGCTCTGGCGTTCGAAATCGCAGCCCGCGCCGCGTTCCGCGAAGGCATTCCGAAATGCAAGCCGGTTCTTCTCGAGCCGGTCATGAAAGTGGAGGTCGTCACGCCCGAAGACTACATGGGCGACGTCATCGGCGACCTCAACAGCCGCCGCGGACAGGTCGACGGCATGGACAGCCGCGGCAACGCGCGCGTCATCACCGCGATGGTGCCGCTCGCCAACATGTTCGGCTACATCAACACGTTGCGTTCCATGAGTCAGGGCCGCGCGCAGTATTCGATGGAATTCCATCACTACGCGCAAGTGCCGCAGGCCGTGGCCGACGAGGTGAAGGCGAAACTGGCCTAAATTTTAACGGGGAACTACTACATTCAACTTGAAAGGAAGGGAACTAGAAAATGGCTAAAGGGAAATTTGAAAGAAACAAACCGCACGTCAACATCGGCACCATCGGCCACGTCGACCACGGCAAAACGTCGCTGACCGCGGCGATCACCAAGGTTTTGGCTGAAACAGGCGGCGCCACGTTCACCGCGTACGACCAGATCGACAAGACGCCGGAAGAACGCGCCCGCGGCATCACCATCTCGACCGCGCACGTCGAATACGAAACCGGCAACCGCCACTATGCGCACGTCGACTGCCCCGGCCACGCCGACTACGTCAAGAACATGATCACCGGCGCTGCGCAAATGGACGGCGCGATCCTCGTCGTTTCCGCCGCCGACGGCCCGATGCCGCAAACCCGCGAGCACATCCTTCTCGCCCGTCAGGTCGGCGTTCCCGCGATCGTCGTGTTCCTCAACAAATGCGACATGGTTGACGATGCTGAACTGCTCGACCTCGTTGAAATGGAAGTCCGCGAACTGCTCTCCAAGTACCAGTTCCCCGGCGACAAGATCCCGGTCATCAAGGGCTCGGCGCTCGCCGCTCTCGAAACCTCAGATGAAAAGCTCGGCAAACAAGCCATCCTCGAACTGATGAAGGCCGTCGACGAATACATTCCGACCCCGGCCCGCCCGGTGGACAAGCCGTTCCTGATGCCGGTGGAAGACGTGTTCTCCATCTCCGGCCGTGGCACGGTCTGCACGGGTCGTGTCGAGCAAGGCATCATCAAGGTCAACGAAGAAGTTGAAATCGTCGGTCTGCGTCCGACGACCAAGACGGTCGTGACCGGCGTTGAGATGTTCCGCAAGCTGCTTGATCAGGGTCAGGCCGGCGACAACATCGGCGCGTTGCTGCGCGGCACCAAGCGTGACGAAGTCGAGCGCGGCCAGGTTCTGGCGGCTCCGGGTTCGATCAAGCCGCACACCAAGTTCAAGGCCGAAGCCTACGTTCTCACCAAGGACGAAGGCGGCCGCCACACGCCGTTCTTCACCAACTACCGTCCGCAGTTCTACTTCCGCACGACCGACGTGACGGGCGTGGTGAAATTGCCGGAAGGCGTCGAGATGGTGATGCCCGGCGACAACATTACGATGGACGTCGAACTGATCGCTCCGATCGCGATGGACCAGGGCCTGCGTTTCGCGATCCGCGAAGGCGGCCGTACGGTCGGCGCGGGCGTCGTGGCGCAAGTCGTCGAATAACAGGTTCTCTTCTCACCCGCCCGTCATCGTGACGGGCGGGGATGAGGGAAAAAGAAGGTAAGGGACTAAAAAATGGACTCTCAGAATATCCGCGTCAGGCTCCGGGCTTACGACCATCGTATCCTCGACCAATCGACGAAAGAGATCGTGAACACGGCCAAGAGAACCGGCGCGCAGGTGCGCGGCCCGATTCCGTTGCCGACCCGGATTGAGAAATTCACCGTTTTGCGTTCGCCGCACGTGGACAAGAAGTCGCGCGAGCAGTTCGAAATGCGCACGCACAAACGTTTGCTGGATATCGTCGATCCGACGCCGCAGACCATCGACGCGCTGATGAAGCTCGATCTGGCCGCCGGCGTCGATGTCGAGATCAAGCTTTAAGAGGTTATTTAAGGTAAGGACAAAAAAATGCGTACCGGATTGATTGCACAAAAGCTCGGCATGTCGCGCGTTTTCGACGCGGACGGGAAACACGTTCCCGTGACCGTTCTCAAGGTCGATAACTGCCAGGTCG
Source organism: Pseudomonadota bacterium (assembly GCA_021845905.1). Classification (GTDB taxonomy): domain Bacteria; phylum Pseudomonadota; class Alphaproteobacteria; order Micavibrionales; family UBA2020; genus PALSA-926. Next base: position 109,374 of record JAJZVA010000003.1, on the reverse strand, counting down.
TCGCCGTGCAGACGAAAGAGAAAAACGGCTACACCGCGCTGCAACTCGGCGCCGGCAGCAAAAAAGCCACGCGTCTCACCAAGGCCGAGCGCGGCCACTTCGCCAAGGCGAAGGTCGAGCCGAAGCAGAAAGTCGTCGAATTCCGCGTGGATGACGACAAGGTTCTCGAGGTCGGCGCGGAACTGTGCGTTTCGCACTTCGTCACCGGACAATTCGTCGACGTCACCGGCGTGACGATCGGCCGCGGCTATCAAGGCGTCATGAAGCGCTGGAACTTCGGCGGTCTGCGCGCCACCCACGGCGTGTCCGTGTCGCACCGTTCGCTCGGTTCGACGGGTATGCGTCAGGATCCGGGCCGCGTGTTCAAGAACAAGAAAATGCCGGGCCACATGGGCGACAAGTCCCGCACGGTCATCAATCTGCGCGTCGTCGCGGTTGAGCCGGAGCATGGTCTGGTGATGGTCGAGGGGCAGATCCCCGGTCACAAGGGCGCGTGGGTCACCGTTCGCGACGCCGTCAAGAAAAAACTGCCGAAGGACGCGCCGTCTCCGGCCGGTCTGAAGGGCAAAAAAGAAACTGCCGCCCCGGCTGAAGCGCCTGCGGTTGAGCAGAAGGAAGGTTAATGATGAAAGTCGCCGTTAAAAGCCTCGACAACAAGAAAGTGGGCGATCTCGATCTCAGCGATTCCGTGTTCGGCCTGAAGCCGCGCGCCGACGTCCTGCACCGCATGGTCAACTGGCAGCTGGCGAAACGTCGCTCCGGCAACCACAAGACGAAGGACATCTCCGAAGTGTCCGGCACGGGCAAGAAGCCTTATGCGCAAAAAGGCACCGGCCAGGCGCGTACGGCGACCCGCCGTTCCACCCGTCACGTCGGCGGCGCGGTCATGTTCGGCCCTGTTGTCCGCAGCCATGCGATCGACATGCCCAAGAACTTCCGCAAGCTGGCGCTGCGCGTTGCGCTCTCCGCCAAGCAGGCCGAAGGCAAGCTGATCGTCCTCGACGCCGCCAAGGCGACGTCGCACAAGACCAAAGACATGGCGAAGACGCTCGCCGCGCTCGGCGTCACGTCCGCGCTGTTCATCGATGAAACGCCGGATCAGAACTTCATCCGCGCCGTCGGCAACATTCCGCTGATGGACGTCCTGCCGCAAAAAGGCATCAACGTATACGACATCCTGCGCCGCGACACGCTGGTGCTGACCAAGGACGCCGTTGCCCAACTGGAGGCCAGACTGAAATGACCAAAGCCGCAACGAAGAAAAAGACAGATGTGAAGCTGACCGAAACGCTTTACCAGATGATCAGGACTCCGGTCATCACGGAAAAAGCGACCATGGGTTCGCAATATAATCAGGTGACCTTCCGCGTACCGCTGGAGGCCGACAAGGCGATCATCAAGGCTGCCGTGAAAGCGGTGTTCAAGGTCGACGTCGTAAAGGTCAACACGTCCGTGCAAAAAGGCAAGCTTAAGGTATTCAAGGGTCGCGCGGCGCTTCGCAGCGACACCAAAAAAGCCATCGTGACGCTGGCCAAGGGCCAGTCGATCGATGTGACAACAGGCGTTTAAGGAGAAGACAATGGCACTCAAATCATACCGCCCGACATCTCCCGGCATCCGTCAGATGGTGCGTGTCGACCGCAGCGAGCTGTGGAAAGGCAAGCCGGAGAAGACGCTGATCGACGGCAAGCACAGTTACGGCACGGGCCGCAACAACCACGGTCACATCACCGCGTGGCACCGCGGCGGCGGCCACAAGCAGCGTTACCGCATGATCGACTTCAAGCGCCGCAAGTTCGATGTCGAGGCCGTGGTCGAGCGTCTCGAATACGACCCGAACCGCACGGCGTGGATCGCGCTGGTCAAATACAAGGACGGCGAGCTCGCCTACATCCTCGCGCCGGCGCGTCTGGCGAAGGGCGACAAGGTCGTCTCCGGCGAGCGCGCGGACATTCTTCCCGGCAACGCTTTGCCGATCAAGAACATCCCCGTCGGCACGCTGGTGCACAACGTCGAGCTGACCCCCGGAAAAGGCGGCCAGATGGCGCGCTCCGCAGGTACGTCGGTGCAGATCGTCGGTCGCGACGGCGGCTACACGCAAATCAAGATGAGCTCGGGCGAGCTTCGCCTGGTGCGCGGCGAGTGCCTTGCCACGGTCGGCATCGTTTCCAACGCCGACCATTCCAACGTGCAGATCGGCAAAGCCGGCCGCAAGCGCTGGATGGGCTGGCGTCCGCACAACCGCGGCGTCGTCATGAACCCGATCGACCACCCGCATGGCGGCGGCGAGGGCAAATCTTCCGGCGGCCGTCATCCGGTCACGCCGTGGGGCAAGCCCACCAAGGGCGCGAAGACGCGCAAGAACAAATCCACAGACAAATACATCTTGCGTCGCCGCAAGAACAAGCGTCTGAGCAAAGGTTAATAGAGGAGAGCAAGAGTGGCACGTTCAGTCAAAAAAGGCCCGTTCATCGACGGCTATCTGCTGAAAAAGGCGGACAAGGCGCGGGCATCCGGTCGCAACGAGGTCATCAAGACCTGGTCGCGCCGTTCCACCATCCTGCCGCAGTTCATCGGCCTGACGTTCGGCGTCTATAACGGCCAGAAGTTCATCCCCGTGCTGGTCACGGACAACATGATCGGCCACAAGCTGGGCGAATTCGCGCCGACGCGTCACTTCGTCGCGCATACCGCCGCCGGGGCCGACAAGACAGCGAAGAAGGCGTAAAACCATGTCGAAAACAAACAAACCCCGCCGCGCCGAAAACGAAGCCATCGCCAAGGCACGATACATCAAGGGCAGCGAGCGCAAGCTCAACCTGCTGGCTGAAATGATCCGCGGCAAGCTCGCCTCGCGCGCGCTGATCGATCTCGAGTTTTCCCGCAAGCGCATGTCGATCGAGGTCAAGAAAGTCCTCGAATCTGCGATCGCCAACGCCGAGAACAACCACAATCTCGACGTTGACCGCCTGATCGTGAAATCGGCGACCGTCGGCAAGACCATGGTCATGCGCCGCTTCCACGCGCGCGGCCGCGGCCGTTCCGCCTCGGTTGAAAAACCCTTCGCCAACATCACGATCGTCGTCGGCGAAGGCGGCGCTGAAAAGCACAAGACGAAAAAGGCCGCTGCCGAAGCCAAAGTGAAAGACGGCGGCAAGGCGAAACCCGCGGCGAAGAAGGCCGCAACGAAGAAACCCGCGGCCAAGAAATCCGCTGCAACCGAAACGAAAGCTGGAGAATAAGTATGGGTCAGAAGATTAACCCGATCGGGCTGAGACTGGGCATCAACCGCACGTGGGACAGCCGCTGGTACGCCGGCAAGGACTACGCGGTCAAGTTGTTGCAGGACATCAAGCTCCGCAATCACGTTCTCGCCGCGCTGAAAACGGCGGGCGTCGCGCGCGTCGTCATCGAACGCGCCGCGAACAAGACAGCCGTCACCATCCATACGGCGCGTCCGGGCGTGATCATCGGCAAGAAGGGCTCCGACATCGAGAAGCTCCGCAAAGACCTGTCCAAATTCACCGGCGGCGACGTGACGCTGAACATCGTCGAAATCCGCAAGCCGGAAATGGACGCGCAACTTGTTGCCGACGGCATCGCCCAGCAGCTCGAGCGCCGCGTCTCTTTCCGCCGCGCGATGAAGCGCGCGGTGCAGTCCGCCCTCCGCCTCGGCGCGGGCGGCATCCGCGTCAACTGCGCCGGCCGTCTGGCCGGTGCGGAAATCGCGCGCCGCGAATGGTACCGCGAAGGCCGCGTGCCCCTGCATACGCTCCGCGCGGACATGGATTACGCCATCTCGCGCGCCAGCACGACCTACGGCATCATCGGCATCAAGGTCTGGATCTTCAAGGGCGAGATCCTCGCGCACGATCCGATGGCGCACGACAAGCGTCTGACCGATCAGCATCAGCAACGGGCTTAAAAGGTTTTAAGAGAAAAAAGGAATTACGGCCATGATGTCACCAAAGAAAATGAAGTACAGGAAGCAGCACAAAGGGCGCATCCACGGAAAAGCGACCTCCGGCACTTACCTTGCTTACGGCGCTTTCGGCCTGAAGGCGCTCAGCCCCGAGCGCATCACCGCGCGTCAGATCGAGGCCGCGCGCCGTGCCATCAGCCGCTGCATCAAGCGCCAGGGCCGTTTGTGGATCCGCATTTTCCCCGACGTGCCGGTTTCGAAGAAGCCGCTCGAAGTGCGTATGGGTTCCGGCAAGGGTTCGCCCGAATTTTACGTGTCGCGCGTCAAGCCCGGCAAGATCATGTTTGAACTGGACGGCGTGCCCCGCGCAGTCGCGGAAGAAGCGTTCTCGCTCGCCTCCGCCAAACTGCCGATCAAAGTGCGTTTCGTGTCCCGCGACTAGAAAGAGAAGAAAATGAAAACCGCAGATTTGAGATCAAAAAGCCAAGACGAGCTGCAGCAGAGCCTGATGGACCTGCGCAAGGAGCAGTTCAACTTCCGGTTCCAGAAGACCACCGGCAAGATCGAAGACACGTCGCGCATCCGCACCGTGCGCCGCGACATCGCCAAGATCAAGACGCTTTTGAACGAAATGAAATCCGGCAAAGCCGCGCCCGCCAAGGCGAAAGCGGCCAAAAAAGCGCCGGCCAAAAAGAAAGCCAAGGAGTAAAACAAATGCCACGTCGTGTACTTGAAGGCAAAGTCGTCAGCAATAAGTGCGACAAAACGGTGACCGTTCTGGTCGAGCGCCGGGTCAAGGACCCGATGTACGGCAAGATCATCCGCCGTTCCGCGAAATACGCCGCCCATGACGAGACGAACCAGTGGAACGTCGGCGACATCGTGACGATCGAGGAATGCCGTCCGCTCTCCAAATCCAAGAACTGGCGCGTGATCAGCGGCAAGGCGACCGGCGAAAGCCAGGCGAAAACGGTTGACGACGGCGACCACGGCAAAAAATCCGTGAAGCGCGATCTCTCCGGAACAAAAGCGGCGGACAAAAAGCCCGCGGCGAAAAAAGAGAAGTAAGAAGAGTTTATCAAGAAAGGTCAAAAACATGATACAGATGCAAACTAATCTGGATGTTGCCGACAACAGCGGCGCGCGCCGGGTCCAGTGCATCAAGGTGCTGGGCGGCTCCCACCGCCGGACGGCCGGGATCGGCGACATCGTCGTCGTTTCGGTGAAGGACGCCATTCCGCGCGGCCGCGTCAAGAAGGGCACCGTGCACAAGGCGGTCATCGTCCGCACGTCCACGCCGCTGAAGCGCGACGACGGCACGTCGATCCGCTTCGACCGCAACGCCGCCGTGCTGATCAATCAGGCGGGCGAGCCGGTCGGCACCCGTATCTTCGGGCCCGTCACCCGCGAACTGCGCGGCAAGAACTTCATGAAGATTATTTCTCTCGCGCCGGAGGTGCTCTAATGACCGCTCCTAAATTCAAGATCAAGAAGGGCGACACCGTCGTCGTCCTCACCGGCAAGGACAAAGGCAAGAAGGGCGAGGTCAAGCACGTCGACACGGCTGCCGCGCGCGTCACGGTTGCGGGCGTCAATGCCGTGACCAAGCACCGCAAGCCTTCGCAGACCAATCCCGGCGGCATCGAGAAGATCGAAAAGCCGTTGCACATTTCCAACGTCTCGCTTGTCGACCCGAAATCCGGCAAGCCGACCCGTGTCGGATACAAAACAGTCGGCGACCGCAAGGTGCGCGTCGCGAAACGCTCCGGCGAGCAGATGGAATAAGTGAGGAAGCTATGGTAGCGCGTCTTAAAAAAGAATATCTGGATAAAATCAGGCCGGCGTTGAAGCAGCAGTTCGGATTCGAGAACGACATGCAGATTCCCCGCCTCGACAAGATCGTCATCAACATGGGCGTGGGTGAAAACGCCTCCGACAGCAAGAAGATCAACGGCGCCGTCGCCGACATGACCGCCATCTCCGGCCAGAAGCCGGTGGTGATGCGCGCCAGGAAGTCGATCGCGACCTTCAAGCTGCGCGAAGGCGTGCCGATCGGTTGCAAGGTCACCCTGCGCGGCGAACGCATGTATGAATTCCTCGACCGCCTGATCACCATCGCCATGCCGCGCATCCGCGACTTCCGCGGCGTGTCGGACAGGAGCTTCGACGGCAACGGCAACTACGCCCTCGGCATCAAGGAACAGATCATTTTCCCCGAAATCAACTTCGACAAGGTCGACGCGATCCGGGGCATGGACATCATCATCTGCACCACGGCAGTCAAGGATGACCACGCAAGAGCTTTGCTGAAGGCATTCAAAATGCCCTTCAGGATTCGTTAATCAGGAAGGATTTTTCAAGTATGGCCAAGACAAGTTCAATCGAAAAAAACAACCGCCGCAAGAAGATGGTCAAGCAGTACGCCGCCAAATGGGCGAAGCTGAAAGAGATCGCATGCGACGAGTCGCGTCCTGCGGACGAGCGCTTCGCCGCGCGCCTGAAAATGGCGACGCTGCCGCGCAACTCGCACCCGACGCGCATCCGCAACCGGTGCGCGCTCACGGGCCGCGCCCGCGGCAACTACAGGAAATTCGGCATCTCGCGCCTGATGTTCCGCGAACTCGCGTCCATGGGGATGATCCCGGGCGTCACGAAATCAAGCTGGTAAGAGGAAAGGAGAATACACAATGGTTAACGATCCTCTTGGAGATTTGCTCACCCGCATCCGCAACGGCCAGATGGCGCGCCTCACGGCCGTCTCCAGCCCGGCGTCCAAGCACCGCATCAACGTGCTCGAGGTTCTGAAGCGCGAGGGCTACATCCGCGACTACAGCGTTTCGCAAAAAGAAAACGGCGCCAACGAGCTGAGCGTCGAGCTGAAGTATTCCGAAGGCCAGCCGGTGATCCGCAACATCGCGCGCATCTCCCGCCCCGGCCGCCGGGTCTATTCAAAGGTCGCGGACGTTCCGCGGGTTTACAACGGCCTTGGTATTTCGATCCTCTCCACCTCGCGTGGCGTGATGTCCGACAAGGAAGCACGCGAAGCGAATGTGGGCGGCGAATTGCTCTGCCGGGTCTTTTAATCGAAGGGTATTGAAGTCATGTCAAGAATTGCAAAACACCCGATCAAAATCCCCGCAGGCGTCGACGTCAAGGTCGCCGGCGGCAAGATGACGGTCAAGGGCAAGAAGGGCGAGCTCCATCTCAATCTCGTCAGCGACGTCTCCGCCGAGGTCAGGGACGGCGCGGTGACGTTGAAACCCTTGTCCAAGGCGCGCTTCGCCATGGACATGTGGGGCACCACGGCCTCCAACCTGCGCAACATGATCAAGGGCGTGACCGAAGGTTATTCGGAGAAGCTCCTGCTCGAAGGCGTCGGCTTCCGCGCCGCGATGAAGGGCAAGGATCTCGTCCTGCAGATCGGCTTCAGCCACGAAGTCAACTACAAGACGCCGCAAGGCATCGAAATCAAGGCGCCGAAGCAGACGGAGATCGAAATTTCCGGCATCGACAAGCAGAAGGTCGGTCAGGTCGCCGCCGAGATTTATCACATGAAGCCGCCGGAGCCGTACAAAGGCAAGGGCTTCCGTTACGAAGGTCAAATCATCCGCCGCAAGGAAGGCAAAAAGAAGTAAGGTGAAACCATGAAAACAACGTCAGAACAGCGCCGCAAGTGGCGGGTCCGCAAAGCCGTCAAGCACGCGACGGAAAAGAACAACCGTCCGCGCCTCAGCGTGCATCGCTCCGCGCACCATATCTACGCGCAAGTCATCAACGACGCGACCGGGCTGACGCTCGCCGCCGCTTCGACGATGGACGCGGGTCTGCGCAAAAGCCTGAAGAGCACGCATAACAAGGACGCCGCCGCCGCCGTGGGCAAGCTCGTCGCCGAGCGCGCCAAGAAGGCGGGCGTCGAGCAGGTCGCGTTCGACCGGGGCTCCTACATGTATCACGGCCGCGTCAAGGCCTTGGCTGAAGCGGCGCGCGAAGCCGGCTTATCGTTTTAAAGGAAGAGAAAAATGGCAGAACCGAAAAAAGCTCCGAGAGAAAACAAAGGCAAGCCGCGCGAGGGCCGTGAAGAAGGCAGTGAACTGCAGGAACGCCTTGTCGCTGTCAACCGCGTCTCCAAGACGGTCAAAGGCGGCCGCCGCATGGGTTTTGCGGCGATCATGGTGGTTGGCGACGGCCGCGGCCGCATCGGCGTCGGTTCCGGCAAGGCGCGCGAAGTTCCCGAAGCGATCAAGAAGGCGACGGACCAGGCCAAGCGCCATATGGTGCGCGTGCCCCTGCGTGATGCCCGCACGATCCATCACGACGTCGAGGCGCGTTTCGGCGCAGGCCGCGTGCGCTTGCGCACCGCGCCCGCCGGTACCGGCATCATCGCCGGCGGCCCGCTCCGCGCCGTGTTCGAAGTGCTCGGCGTGCATGACGTCGTGGCGAAGAACCTTGGATCGCCCAATCCCTACAACATGGTGAAGGCCGCGCTCGCCGCTTTCGAAATCATGGAAAGCCCGCGCATGGTCGCAGGCCGCCGCGGCCGCCGCGTCAACGAAGTGCTGGGCCGCAAGAACGATGCGAAGGAGACTGCATAATGGCTGAAGCGAAAAAGACGACCGCGAAGAAGGCCGCGCCCAAAGCCGCCGCCAAATCCGGCAAGAAGATAAAAGTCACGCAAGTCGGCAGCCCGATCGGCCGCATCGACGTGCAGCAGGCGACGCTGATCGGCCTCGGTCTCAACAAGCGCCACCGCTCGAAGGTGCTGGAAGACACGCCCGCGGTGCGCGGAATGATCAACGTGGTCAAACATCTCGTTGTGGTCGAAGACGCCGCATAACAGGGAAAAAATGACGACGCTCTACGCAAAATTGCAGGATCATTTCAACGCCGCCAGCAGGGCCATTCCCGCCGGGCGGAGCGTTTTCGATTCCGCATTGCGCTTTTGCAGGGAGCATATCACGGATGATGATATTTCCCTGCCGATGAAGGGGCTTGTGTACAGGGTGACGCAAGTCGAATCCTCTTTCGAAGAGGGAAAGAAGATGGTCGGCCTTCTTTGGAAGGCGCATGACATTATCAGGGAACACAAAGGTCCCAGGATTTAAACGCCGGAAATTCGAAAATAAGGAAGAAGATCATGAAACTCAATCAACTCAGAGACAATCCCGGCGCCCGCAAGGCGCCAATCACCGTCGGCCGCGGCATCGGTTCCGGCAAGGGCAAAACGTCCGGCCGCGGCGTCAAGGGTCAGAAGGCGCGCTCCGGCGTGGCCATCAAGGGCTTTGAAGGCGGCCAGATGCCGTTGCTCCGCCGCATTCCGAAGCGCGGTTTCAAAAATTACACCGCCAAATCCTATGCCGAGATCAATCTCGACGATTTGCAGGAAGCCGTGGCGTCGAAGAAGATTTCCGCCGCCAAGACGATCGATCTCGCCTTGTTGCTCGATGCGGGCGTTGTCCGCGGCGGCAAGGATGGCCTGCGTGTCGTCGCCGGCCGCAAGCCGCTGAAAGACAAGCTGACCGTCGTCGTGACGGGCGCGACCAAGGGCGCCGTCACCGCCGTTGAAAAAGCGGGCGGCAAGGTCGAGATTTTGCCCGCGAAGGTCAACAAGCTCCTCAAAGGCAAGCCCGGCAAAAAAGAGCAAGCCAAGCTGGCCAAAAAGACCGCAAAAAAATAAGCCTGAATTCGGTTTCAGGCGCGAAAAGCCGCGCGGGAGCGTTTTTTGTTCCCGCGCGTTTTCATGCCCGGGCGTTTCGGGGGGGCAATCTGCGTCATCGCTCAAACTTTATAGCTATTGACCCGGTGATTTCATCGCCCTAGACTTGTGCCCGTTCAAGGTCATGTTTGCACGACCCCACTTCAGAGGAGCCCGCCAGTGTCATCGGATATCGAACAATTCGCCTCCAATCTCAACTTTTCGGCTTTTTCCAAGGCGACGGAGCTGAAAAAGCGCCTGTGGTTCACCCTCGGCGCGCTGTTGGTGTTCCGCATCGGCACGTTCATCCCGCTGCCGGGGATCGACCCGCAGATCTGGCAGAGCATTTTCCAGCAGCATTCCGGCGGCGTGCTCGACATGTTCAACATGTTCTCGGGCGGCGCCCTGAAGCGCATGTCGATTTTCGCGCTCAACATCATGCCCTACATCTCGGCGTCGATCATCATCCAGATTTTGACGTCGATGAACCCGCAACTCGAAGCCCTGAAGAAGGAAGGCGAGGCGGGACGCCAGAAAATCAACCAGTACACGCGCTATTTCACCATCCTGCTCGCGGCGTTGCAGGCTTACGGCCTCGCGGCCGGGCTGGAGCACATGCAAGGCCCCGGCGGCATGTCCGCGGTGATCGATCCCGGCATCTTCTTCCGCATCACCACCGTCATCACCATCGTCGGCGGCACGATCTTCCTGATGTGGATCGGCGAGCAGATCACGGCGCGCGGCGTCGGCAACGGCCAGTCGCTGATCATCTTCGCGGGCATCGTCTCGCGCATTCCGAGCGCGGTCGGCGCGGTCCTCGCGCTCGGTCAGCAGGGCGCGCTGTCGCCGCTGACCATTCTCGGCATCATCGTCATGGTGATCGTCGTCGTCGGCTTCATCGTCTTCATGGAGCGCGCCTACCGCCGCATCATCCTGCAATATCCAAAGCGCATGGTCGGCAACCGCATGTCCGGCGGCGATTCGAGCCATATGCCGCTCAAGCTCAATACCTCGGGCGTCATTCCGCCGATCTTCGCCTCGTCGCTGTTGCTGTTGCCGCTGACGATCGTCAACTTCTCCGGCATCGGCAAAAACAGCTCGATCATGGACTGGATGTCGCGCAACCTGCAGCACGGCCAGCCGCTTTATATGTTCTCTTACGGGTTTTTGATCGTGTTCTTCACGTTCTTCTACACGGCGATCGTCTTCAATCCCGACGAAACAGCGGACAACCTGCGCAAATACGGCGGGTTCATTCCGGGCTACCGTCCGGGGCAGGCGACGGCGGATTACATGGATTACGTGCTGACCCGCATTACCGTCATCGGCTCGGCCTATCTGGTCGTGGTGTGCCTTTTGCCGGAGTTTCTGATCTCCAAGTTCAGCCTGCCGTTTTATTTCGGCGGCACGAGCCTGCTCATCACCGTCGTCGTGATGATGGACACGGTGGCGCAGATCCACTCCCATCTGATCGCCCACCAGTATGAAGGCCTGATCAAGAAAACCAAGCTGAGAGGGTCGCGCAAATGAGGATCATCCTTCTGGGGCCGCCGGGCGCGGGCAAAGGCACGCAGGCGCGCATCCTGACGGAAGAATACGGCATCGTCCACATCGCCGCCGGAGATCTCTTCCGCGAGAACATCAAGAACAAGACGGCGCTGGGGCAGCAGGTCGAGGCGATCCTCAAGGCCGGCACGCTGGTGCCGGACGAAATCACCATCAAGATGATCGCCGCGCGGCTCGACCAGCCGGACTGCAAGAACGGCTTCATCCTCGACGGCTTCCCGCGCACGGTCGCGCAAGCCGAGGCGCTGGAAGAGATGCTGAAGAACAAGGGCATCGCGCTCGACGCGGCGGTGCAGATGGCCGTGGACGACGAGGCTTTGGTCGAGCGCGTTTCCGGCCGCTTCACCTGCGCGGTTTGCGGCGAAGGCTATCACGACACGTTCAAGAAGCCGCACGCCCCCGATACCTGCGACAAATGCGGCGCGCAAGGCAAGTTCACCCGCCGCGCCGACGACAATGCCGAGACTGTTCGCACCCGTCTCGAGACCTATCACAGCCAGACCAAACCGATTCTCCCCTTCTACGAGGAGCGCGGATTATTGAAAACAGTCGACGGCATGGCTCCCATGAAAGATGTCACGGCGGCGATTCTCGCCCTTTTCGGAGCGAAAAAGGCATCGTCTCAGGGTGTTCAGGCCAAGAAAAACGGCTAAAAATTAACTTTTTATGCCAAAAGCATGAAAAACCGGGTTTTCTCTTCAATAAGGTAAATATACTGTTGACGTATCCCGCTCTTCTCCTATAATGCGCCGACTCGCCTGGTTCTGGCCTGCGAGATGTAATTTTTGTCCTGAATGAAGGAGATTCTCAGTGGCACGTATCGAAGGTGTCAATATACCCACCGAAAAAGTCGTCGGCATTGCGCTGACCTATATCCACGGCATCGGCCGCACGACCGCCAAGAAGCTTCTTGAAACGGCTGGCGTTCCCTGGGGCAAGCGCGTCAACGCGCTCTCCGAGGACGAGCTGAACCGCATCCGCGATGCGATCAAGGCAAGTTGCAAGGTCGAAGGCGAACTGCGCCGCGAAATCGCCATGAGCATCAAGCGCCTGATGGACCTCGGTTGCTACCGCGGCCTGCGCCACCGCAAGGGCCTGCCTGTCCGCGGCCAGCGCACCAAGACCAACGCGCGCACGCGCAAGGGTCCGCGCAAGACGATTGCCGGCAAGAAGATGGCGGCGACGAAGAAATAATCCCAGTGAAAGCAGAATAAACAATGGCCAAAGAACAGAAAAAAGCAGCGTCTTCCGACAAGTCGGCAGCCCGCCCGCGCAAAAAAGAACGCAAGAACGTGACGACGGGCACGGCGCACGTGAATTCCACGTTCAACAACACCATCGTCACCATCACCGACGCGCAAGGCAACACGCTGGCCTGGTCCACCGCCGGCCATCAGGGCTTCAAGGGCTCGCGCAAATCGACTCCCTATGCCGCGCAGATCGCCGCGGAAGATGCCGGGCGCAAGGCGCAGGAACACGGCGTCAAGACGCTCGAAGTGCTGGTCAAGGGTCCGGGTTCGGGCCGCGAATCGGCTTTGCGCGCGTTGCAGTCGGTCGGCTTCACGATCAATTCGATCGTCGACATCACGCCGGTGCCGCACAACGGCTGCCGCCCGCGCAAGCGCCGCCGCGTTTAAGTTTATAATACCCGTTCCGTCATAAACGTTTACCGCAAAAAGAGGGGCTGACCTTGATACAGAAAAATTGGCAAGAGCTTATCAAACCGAACAAGATTGAAGTCACCACGTCCAAAGATCCCGCCCGCCACGGCACCGTCGTCGTCGAGCCGCTGGAACGCGGCTACGGCCTGACGCTCGGCAATGCGCTTCGCCGCGTTCTTTTGTCTTCCCTGCAAGGCGCAGCGATCACCTCGATCAAGATCGACGGCGTGCTCCACGAGTTTTCCTCCATCGACGGCGTGCGCGAAGACGTGACGGACATCGTCCTCAACGTCAAGAACATCGCGCTCCGCATGCACGCCGAAGGCACGAAAAAAGTCTCCCTGCGCGCCGAAGGGCCGTGCGAGGTCAAGGCCGGCATGATCGAGACGAGCGCCGACATCGAAATCACCAACCCCGATCTCGTCATCTGCACGCTCGGTAACGGCGCCAAGCTCAACATGGAGTTCTCGGTCAGCACCGGCAAGGGCTACCGCCCGGCGGCGCAGAACCGCGCCGAAGACGCGCCGATCGGCCTCATCCCGGTCGACAGCATTTTCAGCCCCGTCCGCCGCGTGTCCTACAAGGTGGAAGACACCCGCGTCGGCCAGATCACCGACTACGACAAGCTGGTGCTCGACGTCGAGACCAACGGCACGATCAAGCCGGAAGACGCCGTGGCCTATGCCGCGCGCATCCTGCAAGACCAGTTGCAGGTGTTCGTCAACTTCCAGGAGCCGGAATCGGTCGCCAAGGAAGAAGACAAGGACGAACTGCCGTTCAGCCGCCACCTGCTCCGCAAGGTCGAAGAGCTGGAGCTTTCGGTGCGCTCGGCCAACTGCCTCAAGAACGACAATATCATTTACATCGGCGACCTCGTCCAGAAGACGGAAGCGGACATGCTCCGCACTCCGAACTTCGGTCGCAAGTCGCTCAACGAGATCAAGGAAGTCCTCACCAATATGGGTCTGCACCTCGGCATGAAAGTCGAAGGCTGGCCGCCCGAGAACATCGAAGACCTCGCAAAACGTCTCGAAGAGCCGTTTTGAGTCAAGTTTGAACTAAAACGGGCATCGTGCCCGAAGCGGTACTGCTGAAAACAGGGTATCGTGCATGCAATCCGCCTTATGCGTAAGGCGACAACCGTAAGGAGAACCGCGCTATGCGTCATAGCAAATCGGGCCGTAAACTCGGCGTCACAACACCTCACCGCAAAGCGATGTTCGCCAACATGGCCGTCGCCCTCATCAAGCACGAGCAGATCACCACCACGTTGCCGAAAGCGAAAGAACTGCGCGGCTTCGTCGAGAAGCTGATCACCCTCGGCAAAAAAGGCGGTCTTGCCAATCGCCGCCTCGCCCAGTCGCGCCTGCGCGATCCGGAGATGCTGAAGAAGCTGTTCGACGTGCTCGCGCCGCGCTATCAGGAGCGCAAGGGCGGCTATACCCGTATTTACAAGGCCGGTTACCGCCATGGCGACAACGCCGCCGTCGCGATCATCGAGCTGGTCGACCGCGACCGCGCCGCCAAGGGCAAGGACAGCGGACAGGACAAGGCTGAAGAAGCCGCCGCCGCTCCGGTTGCTGAAAAGAAGGCAAAAGCCAAAAAAAGCTCCGGCCAAAAAGAAAGCCGCCGCTGGTTAACTTTTGTGAAATAAGATATAAAAAAAGGGCGGAAGTTCATTCTTCCGCCCTTTTTCGCGCTGTGAGCGTACTGAAGGCGGCTTTTTGAGAAAAATATGCGAAAGGGAAGATTATGAAGAAAATTTCGGCCATTTTTATATGCGCGCTGTTTTTCTGCACTGCGCCCTGCGCCGCGCGCGCGTCGCAGGCGTCGCAGCAGGCTCCGGTGCTTCAGTCCGTTCCGCTGCAGCAGAAGGCGCAAGTCAGGCAACAGGTTCCCGTTTCCATCGCAGAGATGCAACTGACCTTCGCGCCGCTGGTGAAAAGGGTGGTGCCCGCGGTGGTGAATATCTACGCCAAGCGCGTCGTCAAACAGCAATACAGGATCGTCAGCCCGTTCTTCAACAATCCGTTCTTCAGCCAGTTCGCGCCGCCGCAACAGTTCGGCAGCCTGACGCGCGACCGGATCGAGCATTCGCTCGGTTCGGGCGTGATCGTCGGGGCGGACGGCATCATCGCCACCAATCATCACGTCATCGCCAATGCGACCAAGATCAGGGTGGTGCTGTCCGACGGGCGCGAGTTCGACGCCAAAAAGATCCTCGATGATCCGCGCACCGACCTTGCGATCCTCAAAATCGACACGCACGGCGAAAAATTGCCGGTGCTGAAGATGGCGGACAGCGACAACGTCGAAGTGGGCGATCTCGTGCTGGCGGTCGGCGATCCGTTCGGCGTCGGGCAGACGGTGACCAACGGCATCGTCTCCGGCCTCGCGCGCACCGACGTCGGCATTTCCGACTACCGCTATTTCATCCAGACCGACGCGGCGATCAATCCCGGCAATTCCGGCGGCGCGCTGGTGGACATGCGGGGGCGGCTGATCGGCATCAACAGCGAGATTTATTCCAAGGACGGCGGCTCGCTCGGCATCGGCTTCGCCATTCCCGCCAACATGGTGCGGGCGATCGTCGCCGACGCGCTCAACGGCGGCAAGGTCGCGCGCGCCTGGACGGGCATGGTCGGCCAGCCGGTCACGCAGGACATGCTCCAGAGCCTGAATTTGAAGAATACTTACGGCGCGCTGACGACGGTGGTGGTCAAGGGCGGCCCTGCCGACAAGGCTGGTATCCGCCGCGGCGACGTCGTCCTCGCCATCAACGGCAAGGAAGTGCAGGATCCCGAGGCGCTGAAATTCCGTCTCGGCACCGTGCCGATCGGCAGCACGATCCATCTCAAGGTTTCGCGCGAAGGGAAGATCATGCACTTCGACATCCCTGCCGAACCGGCTCCGGCCGTTCCGCCCGCCGACAAGACGCTGATCAAGGGGCATAACCCGCTCGCGGGCGCGGTCATCGCCAATATTTCGCCCGCGCTGGCGCAGGAGATGGGGCCGTTGAGCTCCGGCGCAGGCGTCGTCGTTTACAACGTCAGGGGCGGCACCGCCGCGATCATCGGCTTGCAAAAGGGAGATGTCATCGCCAACGTCAACGGATTGCAGGTGACGGCTGTCGCGCAACTGAAGGCGTTTCTGGAGAAGGCGAACACCGCGCAATGGCAGGTGCAGATCCTGCGCGACGGGCGGACGATCAACCTGAACATTTCGGGATGAACGGCCTTTTCGACATCGCCGGAGACGACAAAAGCGCCGCCGCGCCGCATCCGCTGGCGGATCTTTTGCGCCCGCAGAAACTGGAAGACGTCGTCGGGCAGGATCACCTGACCAGGGACGACGGCCTGTTGGCGCAAATGACGGCGGCGGGGAATATTCCGTCGCTGATCCTCTGGGGGCCGCCGGGGTGCGGCAAGACGACGCTGGCGCGGCTTCTGGCGCAATATACCGATCTTCATTTTGAGGCGATCTCGGCGGTGTTTTCCGGCGTAGCCGATCTGCGCAAAGTGTTCGAGTCCGCCCAGCACCGCCGCCGTCTCGGGCGCGGTACGTTGCTGTTCGTCGACGAGATCCACCGTTTCAACAAGGCGCAGCAGGACGGATTTTTGTCGCATGTCGAGGACGGCACGATCACGCTGGTCGGCGCGACGACGGAAAATCCGTCCTTCGAGCTCAACGCCGCGCTGCTCTCGCGCTGTCAGGTGATGGTGCTGGAACGGCTGGACGACGCGGCTCTGGAAACGCTTTTGCAACGCGCCGAGAAGACGCTGAACCGTCCCCTGCCGCTGACGCCGGAGGCGCGCGCCGCGCTGGTTTCCATGGCCGACGGCGACGGGCGCTACATGCTCAACCTCGCCGAGCGGATTTTTCAGGCGCAAAAGAAAGGCGTGCTCGACGCGCCCGCGCTCGCCAGGCTGGTACAAAAACGCGCGCCGCTCTACGACAAGGCGCAAGAAGGGCATTACAACCTCATCAGCGCGCTGCATAAATCCGTGCGCGGGTCGGACGCGGACGCCGCGCTCTACTGGTTCAGCCGCATGCTTGAAGGCGGAGAGGATCCGCGCTACATCGCGCGGCGCATGGTCAGGATGGCGGTCGAGGACATCGGCCTTGCCGACCCGCAGGCGATGGGCATCGCCCTCCACGCGTGGGAAGTATTCGAGCGCCTCGGCGCGCCGGAAGGCGAGCTGGCTTTGAGCGAGGCGTTGATTTATCTCGCCACTGCGCCGAAATCCAACGCGTCCTACGTCGCGCACGGGGCGGCGCGCGCGGCGGCGAAGGAAACCGGCTCGCTGATGCCGCCCAAACATATCCTCAACGCGCCGACCAGGCTGATGAAAGAGATCGGTTACGGCGCGGGATACCAATATGATCATGATGCCGAACATGGGTTCTCGGGGCAGAATTATTTCCCCGAGGAGATGCCGCGGCGGCGGTTTTTCAGCCCCGTCGAACGCGGCTTCGAGCGCGAGATCAAGAAACGCATCGATTACTGGGACAAGCTGCGGCAGGAAAAGGAGAAAGAATGATGGGATTGATTCTGGCGGTGATGTGCGGCGGCGGCCTCGGCGCGCTCACGCGGCACTACGTGATCGCGGCGGTGAACGACATGACGGGCTCGCATTTCCCCTACGGCACGATGGTGGTCAACATCGCGGGCTCGCTCATCATCGGCATCCTGATGGAAACCATGGCGTTGAAATGGCAGGTCTCGCTCGAAACGCGGGCCTTTCTGGTGACGGGCTTTCTCGGCGGTTTCACGACTTTTTCGACCTTCTCGTTCGACGTCTTCAAGCTGGTGGATACAGACCAGTATCTTCAGGCGTTGCTCTACGTGCTTTTCTCGGTCGGCATTTCCTTCACCGTTTTGTTCGCCGCGGTGCAACTCGTGCGCAGGATATTCGCCTGATGGCCGAAAACGTCACAGTCGCGCAAACGGAAGACGGCCTGCGGCTCGACCGCTGGATCAAGAAGCATTACCCCGCGGTGGCGTTCGGCAATTTGCAAAAAATCCTCCGCACGGGGCAGGTGCGCGTCGACGGCAGGCGCGCGAAGGGCGAGACGCGCCTCGCGGCGGGCCAGCAGATCCGCATTCCGCCGCAAATCGCCGCGCAGGTCGCGGACAAAAAACATCATGTCAGCGGCAAGGACGCGGATTTCATCCGTTCTCTGGTGCTGTATGAAGACGATGCCGTCATCGCCATCAACAAGCCCGCGGGTCTCGCCTCGCAGGGCGGATCGAAAATCGCCCGTCATGTCGACGGCCTGCTGGAAGGTCTTGCCGTCGGCGGCGTGAAGCCGCATCTCGTCCACCGTCTCGACAAGGACACTTCGGGCGTGATGCTGCTCGCGCGCAATCCGCAGATCGCGAAGAAAATGGGTCTGCTGTTTTCGGGGCGCGATATCAGGAAATATTACTGGGCGATCACCGTGCCCGCGCCGAAACTCCATCAGGGAAAAATCAAATCCGTCATCGCCAAGATCGCCGGAGACGACGGCGAGAAGATGCGCAGGACGGAAGACGAAAAAGGCAAAACCGCGCTCACCTATTATCAGGTGCTGGAAACGGCGGGCACCAAGCTGGCGTGGGTGGCCTTCTGGCCGCGCACCGGGCGCACGCACCAGATCCGCGTCCACGCGCTCGAAATGGGATGTCCGCTGCTCGGCGACTATAAATACGAACGCCGTCAGGACCTGCTTGAGGAAACGCCGGACTTGCCGAACATGCTGCACCTGCATGCGCGGCGCATCATCCTGCCCCACCCGGTGACGGGAAAAACGCTCGATATCGCCGCGCCGCTCGACAGGGCCATGCGCAGGACGTGGGAGTTCTTCAACTTCAACCCCGAAGACAAGACCGACCCGTTTCAGGATGTGGAATGATGCTGAAGGCTTTGCTGCACAGTGCGTGGAGCGCGGTGTTTCTGCTGCTGGCGGCGTTCGTGCTGCTGCTGACCGTCAATCTCGGGTTTTTGCGCCCGCGCATCGAGGCGCAGACGTCGGCATTGCTCGGGCAGAAGGTCGTGATCGGCAACGATATCAAGTTCAGGCTGGTCGGAGGACGCCCGGCGCTTTTGTTGCATGACGTTGCGATCGGCAGGGATATAAAGGCGGACAGCGTCGATCTTGCCTTGCGCGGGCTGCACCCGTCGCGGGCGCTTTTCGTACGCGCCGACGATCTTCACATCGACGGCCGGCCGCTCGGCGATGCTGATCTGCCGCTCGCCATCCTGCCGGACGGTTTCGTTATCGATCCTTTGCGCGGGCGGCTGAAAAACGCGACGCTGTCCGGCAGAGTCAGCTACGCTGGCGGCACGCTTGCCGTCGACGGCAGGGCGGCCGGACTGCCGCTCGCTCTCTTCCTTGGCGACAGCGCGCAAGGCGATCTTGACGCGGTTTTCCGCCTGCAAAGCAAGGGCGATACGATGCAGGAGCTGTTGAAAAATCTCGCCGGGCGCTTCATGCTCACCAGCAACGGCGGCACGCTGACCAGTTCATCGCTGAGGTTCTGGTCGAACGGGCTGCTCTCCAGCCTGTTGCCGGGCAACGAGGACAAGACGGCGCTCAACTGCGCCATCCTCGATTTCAATGTCGATCAAGGCATTGCCGACAGCCGCGCGATCGTCGTCGACACGCGCGACAACACCATCTTCGCGCGCGGGCGCATCGATCTTGCCGACGGAACGATTGACATGCTCGTGACGCCGCACCCGAAAGACATGCAGCTCGTCAGCCTCGCGACGCCGGTGAAAGTTACCGGCCGGATCACGGACGCGACGGTAACGCCGGACGCGGACGGCGTGGCGACGAAGATCGGCGGCATGCTGCTGGGCGTCATCAATCCCGCCTTCGCGCTGTTGCCGCTGATGCAGTCGGGCTTCGACGATTACAAGGGCTCCTGCGCCGCCATTCTCAAACAGCGCCAAAGCCAAAAACAATGAAAAGATTTTATAAAACGGCGCGGGCGTCAGGAGCGGACGGCGGATATGCGGTTTTGCTCGATGGAAAGGCCGTCAGGACGCCGCTCGGCGGAGCGCTGTTTTTACCTGCGCGGACGCTGGCCGAAGCCGTGGCGGCGGAATGGGCGGCGCAAGGCGCGGAACTGAAACCGGAGACCATGCCGCTGACGCGTCTGGCCAATACGATGACGGACAAGGCCGCGGGCGCGGATCGCGCGGGCATGAACGCGGAGCTTTTGAAATACGGCGGCTCGGATCTGGTGTGCTATTTCGCGCCGCATCCGGCGGATCTGCTCCGCAAGCAGGAAGCCGCATGGCGGCCGTTGCTTTCATGGATGGAGGAAGCATACGGCATCGCCTTCGATACGGTCTCCGGCGTGCAGTACAGGCAACAGCCACCGGAGGCGCTCGAAAAACTGCGCGTTTTGATAGAAGGGCTCGATGCGGGCGCTTTCACGGCGGTGCAGGCGGCGGCCGCGACGACGGGATCGGTTATCGTCGCCCTCGCGCTGCTGAAAGAAAAATGCGCGCCCGAGGAAGCTTACGCGGCGGCGTTCGTCGACGAGCTTCACCAGCTCGAAGCCTGGGGCGAGGATGAAGAGGCGCGGCGCGTGCTGGAAACGAAACGCCGCGAGCTTAAGGATATCGCGCGTTTTCTTTCCCTGCTCAAATCCAGCTTGTGACGTTGTCGACCGGCAGACCGCCGCGCAAAAGTTCGTAGCCGCGCCAGCAGCGGTGCACGAACCACGCGACGGGCAGCGCGGTCACCAGCCCGGTGATGACGGAAAGGCGCGTCATGTTCGCGGCGAGATAATTTTGCACCGCGCCCATGATGACGTCCGTGTCGCGGCTCATGAAGGCGTGGACGAGGGCCCCGAGATCGGTGAAGGCGAACAAGAGGAGCATGGTCAGCAGCAATGTCGCGGGAATCATGAAGACCCCGCCGATCCAAAGGCTGCGGATCATCCAGCGCAGGTGGCTTTCGAAGATCGTGCCCCTGAACTTCGCCTTGTTGCGGCCGGCGATGAAGCCGGCTGCGGCGATGGCGAACATGCCCGCCAGCATCGTGTCGTCGAAAAACTGCAACACCGCGCCGAGCGCGTAGACGATGTAGAGCGTCCGGCAGGTTTCCTGCAGCTTGTCGAATTTTTGAGGGTTGATGTCTTCGCTCATGTCAGATAAAGGCCGTGGGGCTGCCGATCGGTTCGGATTTGCGCGCGCGGGCGAAACCCGTCCAGCAGCGCCAGACCCACCAGAAGATCGGCGGGGAGATGCAGATATACGTGATGCGGTTGACCGTCGCGCCGTACCGCGCAAGATATTCAGCGAGCAGGTTTTCAATGCCCACGGGGCTGGTGATCTGGTTTCGGATGATGTCGCGCATCAGCGTGGCGGCGGGCGTCGCTTCGAAAATGAGCCAGAACATCACCAGTACGGCAGGCGGCAGGAGGTAAGTGCCGCCGATACGCTGGGTGCGGCGGAGCCACGTCGCGTGGCTTTCGAACGGCGTGCCCCGCGCCGCCGCGCGCTGCCTGTCGAGCATGCGGTCGCACGCCCAGAGAATGACGCAGCCCGACAGCACCATGGCGAAGGAGACGGCGTATTGCGCGAGCGCGCCCGCCGCCGCGATGGCGTATATCCAGATGAACTTATCGCGCAGAGCCGTAAGGTTTTCGCCGTTTTGGAACGTTGCCATCATTTTCTCCCGAACAGTTTTTCTATGTCATGCAGTTTCAGTTCGACGTAGGTCGGGCGGCCATGGTTGCACTGGCCGGAATGGGGCGTCGCCTCCATCTGGCGCAAGAGCGCGTTCATCTCGCTCGAAGTCAGGCGGCGGCCGGAGCGCACCGAGCCGTGGCAGGCGATGGTGCCGCAGATGCCCTCCAGCTTTTCTTTCAGCGCGACGGTCTGGCCGTAGGCTGCGATGTCGTCGGCGAGGTCGCGGACGAGCTGCTGGATATCGGACGCGCCGAGCAGCGCCGGAACCTCCTGCACGGCGATCGCGCCGGGACCGAAGCTTTCGATCATGAGGCCGAGTTCTTCCAGCTCCTCTTTGCGGCCGAGCAGACGCTCGGCGGCGGGCGCGTCCATTTCGACGATTTCCGGCAGGAGCAGGGATTGCCGCGCGATGCCGCCGGAAGCGAGGTCCTGCTTCATCTTCTCGTAGACGAGCCGTTCGTGCGCGGCGTGCTGGTCGACCAGCACGAGGCCGTCGGCGGTTTGCGCGACGATATAGGTTTCATGCACCTGCGCGACGGCCGCGCCGAGCGGAAAAGAGAGATTTTGCTGTTCGGGCGCCGATGCGGCGGGCGCGTCTTGCGCGAAATTCCGCGTTGCGGGCGCGTCATCGAGCGCGAGATTGCTGGCGTAATAACTGCCCGTATAGGCCGCGCCCGCCATGCCTTTGAGATTTTTGTAGGAGGGCGGACGCTGGCGGTATTCGCCGTCCCAGCGGGATACCGCGCTTGACGGCGCGGGCGCGCGGAAGGATTGCAGGGTTTGCTCCGCGACGGTGGTCGAGGCGCGGTGCCCCGCCGCCGCGATGGCGTGTTTGAGGCCGCCGACGATCAGCCCGCGCACGAGGGCTGTGTCCTGAAAGCGCACTTCGGATTTCGCCGGATGCACGTTGACGTCCACCAGTTCGGGCGGAATGTCGAGGAACAGGCAGAGCATCGGGTGGCGGTCGTGGCTGAGAAAGTCGGCATAGGCGCCGCGCACCGCGCCGACCGTCAGCTTGTCGCGCACCGGACGGCCGTTGACGAAGAAATACTGATACTGGCTGGTGCCGCGGTTGAGCGTCGGCAGGGCGGCGAAGCCGGAAAGCCTGATGCCGTCGCGTTCCGCCGCGATGGGCAGGGCGTTTTCGGCGAAATCCCGCCCCATGATCTGCTGCAGGCGCTCGAGTCTGTCAGCGGCAGGCAGCTCGAGCACGCTCTTGTCGTCGTGCGTCAGGGAAAAGGAAATGTCGGGATAGGCCATGGCGAGGCGCGTGACGATGTCGCGCACGGCCTGCGCTTCGGCGCGGGGCGTTTTGAGGAACTTGAGCCGCGCGGGCGTGGCGTAGAAGAGATCGCGGATCTCGACCCTGGTTCCGGCGGGATGCGCGGCGGGAGCGGGTTTCGATTTTTTTCCGCCGTCGACGGTGATGGCGGCGGCGTCGGCGTTTTTCGCGTCGCGCGGGCGGCTGGTCAGCGTGAGGCGCGAAACCGCGCCGATCGAGGGCAGCGCCTCGCCGCGGAAACCGAGCGCGGCGATATGCACGAGATTGTCGTCCGGCAGTTTCGAAGTCGCGTGGCGCTCGACGGCGAGGGAAAGCTCGTCCGCCGTCATGCCGATGCCGTCGTCCTGCACGGTGATCAGGCTCGCGCCGCCTTCGCGGATCAGGATGTCGATGCGCGTCGCGCCCGCGTCGATGGCGTTTTCGACCAATTCCTTGACGGCGGCGGCGGGGCGTTCGATCACCTCGCCCGCGGCGATCTGGTTGATCAGGGTTTCTGGAAGCTGGCGGATCTGCATGCTTCTTTTATAGCGCAGTCGCCGTTTTTTGACAAAGCGATCCTCGCCCGCGTGGCCGGAAAAACAGGCTGAAACGCATAGTCATAATATATTTATTGTTCGGCGTTTTCCGATGTCGCGGCATCGAGAATCGTGCCGGTCAGCACCGCGCCGTCGAATTTCACGTCGGTGAGGTCGGCGCCGGTGAAATCGGCGCGGCGCAGGTCGCAGTTCGAGAAATCGGCTTCGGTGAGGTCTGCGCCGGCGAATTTTCCTTCCATGATGCGCGCGCCCGCGAAAACCACCTGCCGCATCACGGCGCGCTCGAAGTTGCAGGGGATGGTGTATTCGACGCCGTCGGGCTTTTTGAACTGGAGCGGGTTGAGGTTGGCCTTGGACATGTCGGCGCGCTGGAACAGCCCGTCCTTGAAGTTCGAGCCGCGCAGGTCGGCGTTTTGCAGCAGGCATTTGCGAAAATCCGCTTTTTCGAGGTGCGCGCCCTGAATTTCCACGCCGCGCATGTCCATCTCGGCGAAGGTCGCGCCCTGCGCCTTGATGGCGGTGAGCTTCTTGGCGGCCAGAGACGGGCCTTTGCGCATGTCGGTTCCCGCGAGATCGAGCTGGAAGCCCTGCCTGCCGCCGGAGGCGACCCAGGTTGTATGTTTCAGTAAAAGCTCGTCGAGCGTCATTTCGACTTCGGAGAAATCCTTGCCGACGGCCTCTTGCGTGAGGGTGAGGGTGAAGTTCGTGCCGTTTTTCTCCGCGCCGTCGGTTTTGGCGTCGACCATGGTCGCTTGCGCGAAGTTGGCGTTGCGCAGATCGGAGGCGGAAAGGTCGGCGCGGCTCAAATCCGTGCCTTGAAAGTTGGCGTGCTGGAGGTTCGCGCCCTGCATGCTGACGCCCTGCATGTTGGCGTCGGTGAAATTGGCGGCGATGGCCGTCGCGTTGTTGAGCTTGACGTTGTTGAGGTTGCTGCCGACGAACTGCGCCGGGGTGGGCTCCGGCCCGTCGAAATCCTCGCTCATGCTGCGCGCGCGGCGCTTGACGATGGTCTTGCCCTCGCGCAGGTCGGCGCCGGTCATGTCCGCTTTTGTGAGGTCGGCCTTGCTGACCTCGGAGCCGCGCATGTCCGCGCGTATCATGCGCGCGCCGGTCATCTTGGCGTGGGTGAAGTCGCAGCCGAAGAGCGTCGCGCTTTCGAAGTTGGTGTTGGTCAGGTCGCAGCCCGCGAGAACGCAGCCGGTGAGGTCCGACTGTGAAAGGTTTTGCCCAACGAACGAGAGGCCGGAGAGATCCTTGTCCTTGACGACGGCGCGCCGTCCGCCGGGCCGCGCGGTGAGGAACATATTGTGCTTGCGGATGATTTCGTTCAGCTCAGCCTGGCTGACTTTTTCAAGCTCCTGTTCGTCTTCTGACGGGGTCATATGTTTTCTTTTCCCAAAAAATGGCCGTGGAATTTCTCAAGTCCATGATATTACAATCATTGTTAAAAAACAGTAACGGCGTGCCGAACACTGTTCATAAAGACAAAATGCGCATGAAACTTGCGGAGAATCGTATTTTTTGTAAAATGTTATCCAGGGAGCATAAGAAAAAAATGAAAAACGCTCTTTTCGAACGCATTCGCAAAGACATCTCGGAGAACGACATCGTCCTTTACATGAAGGGCGCGCCGACATTTCCCAAGGACGGTTACTCCGCCGCGCTGGCCGAAGTGTTGCGCGGGCTGGGCGTTGCCTATTGCAGCGTCGACGTGCTGGAGGATGACTTGCTTTATCAGGCCGTCAAGGATTTCGCCAACTGGCCGAGCGTGCCGCAGCTTTACATCAAGGGCGCGTTCATCGGCGGCAGCGACACGGTGAAGGAGCTCAACGCATCGGGCGAATTGCGCGCGTTGCTTGAAAAAAACGGTCTTCTGCCGTGACCGCGGCGGCGGCTTCGGGGCCGTCTTCATGCACGTAGGCGATGACGTCCTCCAGAGATTTCAGCGGAATTTCCCGCACGCAGGAGATCCGCTCGAGCGGAATGTCGTTGAAGCATAAAAATTCGGGAATGCGTTTGTCCGCGCTGGCGGCGTTGAAGTGGTCTTTCAGCGAGGTCATCGATCCGCAGTAGCCTTCCATCGCCTCTTTTTTGCCGTCGAATGTTTTCGTATTCCTTCCAGCTATTTGTTTATAGTCGCCGACCTGAACATTGTCTTCCGGCAACAGGCGAATTTTCAGCAGGACCAGCGGCTCCCGGGCATGGCTTGACCGTATATAGAGGAGGCATGTTAGAATATCGCACGCGGCTCCCCGGGAGAAATAAGGCGTTTCATAAGACAGCCACTTCGGCGGTTTCGGCGTATCCAGCCCGAAAACGGCGGGTTCGTAGGCAATGCGGGTTGCGGCGCTGAAATAATCGCCGCCGATGCGGCTCCCCATTGCGATGGATCTCACGGGGCGCAACTGTCCGGAAGCCTGAATGCGCTCCCAGTTTTTTTGCGTCGTGTAATGGTACATATATTCCATGAGGAGGCTCTTGGATAAATTTACTTTGATCTTTTTATTTTTCATATTATAAAAAGTATATTTATTTTGTCAATATGAGAAATATATAGATATTTCAATGTAGTTAAAGGGTTACTCGACCGTGACCGACTTGGCGAGGTTGCGCGGCTGGTCGACGTCCGTGCCCTTGATGACGGCGGTGTGATAGGCCAGA
Organism: Pseudomonadota bacterium; assembly: GCA_021845905.1. Taxonomy (GTDB): domain Bacteria; phylum Pseudomonadota; class Alphaproteobacteria; order Micavibrionales; family UBA2020; genus PALSA-926. Next base: position 83,364 of record JAJZVA010000003.1, on the reverse strand, counting down.
AGCTGCACCGGCAGGGTGTAGAGGATCGGCGCGACGAAGGGATCGGCCTCGGGAATTTCAATCGTCCAGGTGGCGATGTTCTTGAGCTTGGCGATGCCGTTGTGATCGGAAATCAGCAAGACCTTGCCGCCGCGCGCGACGATCTCCTGCGCGTTGGAGGCGGTTTTTTCGAACAATTCGTCGTGGGGCGCGATCACGATCACCGGCACGTTTTCGTCGATCAGCGCGATCGGCCCGTGCTTCATTTCTCCGGAAGCGTAACCTTCGGCGTGGATGTAGGAGATCTCTTTCAGTTTCAGCGCGCCCTCGAGCGCGATGGGATAGGCGGTGCCGCGGCCGAGATAGAGCGCGTCGCGGGCCTCGGCGATCTGGTGCGCGATATCCTGAATTTTCTCGTCGTGATTGAGCAGCGCGGCGAAACGGGCGGGCAGTTCGCGCAAGGCGGTGGTGAGATGCTTTTCCTGCGCGAGGTCGATCTTGCCGCGTTGCTTGGCGAAGGCGACGGCAAGGCAGGCGAGCGTGGTGAGCTGCGTCGTAAAGGCTTTGGTCGAGGCGACGCCGATCTCCGGGCCGGCGAGCGTGCGCAAAACGTGATCCGACTCGCGCTCGATGGTGCTTTCGATGGTGTTGAGCAACGAGATGATTTTCTGGCCCTCTTTCCTGCAAGTGCGCAGGGCTTCGAGCGTATCGAGCGTTTCGCCCGATTGCGAGATGAACAGGGCCGCGCCGCCTTCGGGCAGCGGCGCTTCGCGGTAGCGGAACTCGGAGGCGATGTCCGTCTCGACCGGCAGCCGCGCGATCTGCTCGAACCAGTATTTCGCCACCATGCCGGCATAAAAGGCAGTGCCGCAGGCGGAGATCGTCAGGCGCGGCGCGGCGGAGAGCGCGAGAATGCCGTCGGGCAGGGTGATGTGGCCTGTCGCGGGGTTGATGAAGGAATTGAGCGTCTCGGCGATGACGGCGGGCTGCTCGTAAATCTCCTTCAGCATGAAGTGGCGGTATTTGCCCTTGCCCATGATCGCGCCGGACTGCGCGGTGGTGCGGATTTCGCGCGCGACTTTGTCGCCGTTGGAGGCATAAATCGCAACGCCGCCGCGCGTCATATGCACGCAGTCGCCGTCTTCGAGGAAGCTGATCTTGTCTGTCATGGCGCTAAGCGCGTATGAGTCGGACGCGAGGAACATCTCGCCCTTCCCGTAGCCGACGGCCAGCGGCGTGCCGCAACGCACGCCGATCATCAGGTCTTCCTCGCCCGCGAAGATCATGGCGATGGAAAAGGCCCCTCTGAGGCGCGCGCGCGCCGCGTCGACCGCGGCTCCTGGGCTCATGCCCTGTTTCAAATGGTGCGTGACGAGATGGGCGATGACTTCCGTGTCCGTATCGGTCTCGAAGCGGCACTGCGACTGTTCCAGCTCGCTCTTCAGCTCCTGATAATTCTCGATGATGCCGTTGTGCACCACGGCGACCCTGTCCGTCGCGTGCGGGTGGGCGTTGGTCTCGTTGGCGATGCCGTGCGTCGCCCAGCGCGTATGGCCGATGCCGACCGTGCCGCCGAGAGGCTCTTTTTCAAGCCGTGCGGCGAGATTGACCAGCTTGCCCTCGGCGCGGCGGCGCTCGATTTTGCCGCCGACCAGCGTCGCTATCCCCGCGCTGTCGTAGCCGCGGTATTCAAGCCTTTTCAATCCCTCGACCAGCAGGGGCGCTGCGTCTTTCTTGCCGATGATGCCGACGATGCCGCACATGATTATCCATCCTTCTTTTTTGTTTTTTCGTTTCTGAACGCTTTTGCCCAACCTGTCTTGTTGACCTGGGCCGCGCGGGCGAGCCCGAGCGCGCCTGCCGGAACGTCTTCTCCGATCGCGCTGCCCGCGGCGGTAATGGCGCCGTCGCCGACGCTCACGGGCGCGATCAGCGCGGTGTTCGAGCCGATGAAAGCGTCCTTGCCGATTTTGGTTTGGTGTTTTTCGAAGCCGTCGTAGTTGCAGGTGATGGTGCCCGCGCCGATGTTGGCGTTTTCGCCGATCTCCGCGTCGCCGAGATACGAGAGGTGCCCCGCTTTCACGCCGTCGCCGAGACGCGCGTTCTTGGCCTCGACGAAATTTCCGACCTTCGCGCCCTTGCCGATTTTGGTGCCGGGACGCAAGCGGGCGAACGGGCCGACCGATGCGCCAGCGCCGATCTCCGCGCCGGCGATGTGGCAGTGGGCGAGAATATGCGCGCCGTCATGCACGGTGACGTTCGCGCCGAAAAAAACGTTCGGTTCGATCACGACGTCGCGGCCGGTTTGCGTATCGAAGCTGAAATAGACCGTCTCCGGATCGATCAGCGTCGCGCCGTTCAGCATGTGTCGCGCGCGCAGGCGGTTTTGACAGAGTTTTTCGATGCGGGCGAGATCGATGCGCGAATTGACGCCGTCCATCTCTTCCGCCGGAACCTCGACGACGTGCGTCAGACGGTTGTCCTTGCGGGCGATCAAGGGCAGGTCGGTGAGATAATATTCGCCTTGCGCGTTGTCGTTGCCGATCTGGTCGAGCCAGTCGAACAGTTTCGCGCCGTCGGCAGAGACGATGCCGCCGTTGCACAGGGTGATTTTCTTTTCTTCGGCCGTCGCGTCCCTGAACTCGACGATTTTCCTGAGCGTGCCGTCTTCGTCCAGCACCATGCGGCCGTAATTGTTCGGCTCCGTCACCCGCATGCCGGAGAACGTCAGCCCCACGGCGGGGAACTGGCGGCGGATGTCGATCATCCTTTGCAGGGTCGCCGTTGTGACCAGCGGCGTGTCGCCATAGAGAATGAGGATATCGCCGTCGAAATTCCTGAAATGCTCCTTCGCAGCGATCACCGCGCCGCCCGTACCGTTGACTTGCTGCTGCACGGCGGTTTTGTGCGGGCGCACCGCGTCTTCCATCTGCTTCATGCCGGGGCCGACGACGACGACGATCTTTTCCGGAGACAGCGCTTCCGCCGCGGCGATGACGTGCAAGACCATCGCGCGCCCCGCGACTTGATGCAGCGGCTTGGGCAGGGCCGATTTCATGCGCTTGCCTTCGCCCGCCGCAAGGACGATGCAGCCGATTTTCCTGTTCATGTCCGGTATTCCCCGTTCATCATGGTTTATTCATTGCAGACCGCGCCGCCGCGGGGCAAATCACAGTTTGTTGCATTGAATGACATTCTATCAGTCGGCCCCGGGCTTGGAAAGATGCGCGACGACCGCGCCGAATGCGCTGGCAATTTCCATTTTCACGGGCACGACCGCGCCGGAGCCTTTCAGGCGCCCGAGCCACAGGGTCGGTAGCATGTGGCGCGCCTCGGTGTGGCTTTGCACCGCGAGCCAGCCGCGCTTTTGGTCTTCCTTGCTGAAGCCTGCGACCGGCCGCACGGTCAGCGTGCAGCGCAGGGCCATGCCCTTGTAGCCGGAATAGCGCGACGGTTCGAGCATCTCCCGTCCGTCGTCCTTGAGGACGATGTCGAAGCGGCGCTTGCCGTCGAAAACCGGAAATATCCCCGCGCAGGCATGGATTTTCCCCGCGTTTTGCAGCATGGCGAGGACGCCGGTCAGCATGTCGAGCGCGTGCCGGGTGAGGGCGGGCTTGAAATCATGCCTGACGGTGATTTTCTTGCCGTCCCGCGTGGTGGATTTGAGAAGCCTGCCGTTCCATGCGTATTTCATTTGGGTTGTTTCCTCCGTCTTGCGCCAGGTGCTGCGCGCCGTATAGACGGCGGGCACCAGCCTGCCATGATCGGCGTGGCCGACGGTGATATAAGAGCCCCGCCATGGAAAAAGCGCGCCGATGAGGCCTTGTGTTTTCGCCCTGACCTTGACCCTATAGGCTTTCGCGCCGAGATTCATGGTGAGCGTGGCGTGCAACGCCTCGAACCCGCTCGCGTAAACGCTGTAACGCAGATGGATCGCCTGTTTTTTCTGCGCGGCATAACGCAGGCCGGCGGCGGAAAGATCGGGATCTTTGCCGAAGCGCGCCCGTGCGGACGGGGCGGTGCAAGCCATCGCCATAACCAGCAGGGCAAGAGCGGCTTTTTTCATGCGCTTGTTCATATATGAGGCAGGATACGCGCTGTGACCGTGAATATAAACCGACGCGGAATATTTATTTTCTATGAAAATACGAAGCACGGTACATGATAAGTATTTGATTATAAATAATATTTATAATTTATATTGACATTTTTATTTTTTTAACCATAATTAATAGCGATAATATTTTTTTTAAAAGGAAATCAGCCATGAAAAACATGAACAACACCCTGAAGAATATTTTCCTCAAGGCGCAAAACCTCAGTCCCGCCGTCGCGGGCGTCGCCATTGCCGCCGCGGGCTTCTTGGTCGGCGAAGTTCCGGCCGCGCTTTACGCCTTGCAGGCCTCTTCCGTCAAAGCACCCAAGCCGCAGGCGTAAAATCCTCTAAAAGAGGTTTTTCACCAAAATCGTGTCATCGCGTTCGGGGCTGGTCGAGATGGCGGCGGTGGTCGCGCCGGTCAGCTCTTCAATGCGGCGGATGTATTTCACCGCATTGTCCGGCAAATCTTTGAAGGTGCGCGCGCCCTGAATGGATGTTTTCCAGCCGGGCACGGTTTCGTAGACCGGTTTGACCTCCGCCTGCAAATCGGCCGACGCGGGCAGATAGCCGTATTTTTTGCCGCGCGCTTCGTAAGCGACGCAGATTTTTATTTCTTCCAGCGTATCCATGACGTCGAGCTTGGTCAGCACGAGATGATCGAGCCCGCCGGTTTTGACCGCCTGGCGCACCTGCACGGCGTCGAACCAGCCGCAACGGCGCTTGCGCCCCGTGGTGGTGCCGAATTCGTGTCCGCGCTGGCCGAGCGTTTCGCCGATGTCGTCGTCGAGCTCCGTCGGGAACGGGCCCGACCCGACGCGCGTCGTGTAGGCCTTGGTGATGCCGAGGACGGTGCCGGGTTTGCTCGTGCCGGTGCCGGTGGCGGCGTTGGCGGCGACGGTGTTGGATGAGGTGACGAAGGGGTAAGTGCCATGATCGACGTCGAGCATGATGCCTTGCGCGCCCTCGAAGAGGATTTTCTTGTTGTCGTTGCGCGCGCGATCGAGCGCCTGCCAGCAGGAACCGGCGTAGGGCGTGATTTGCGGCGCGATGTCGGCGAGCGATTTGACCAGCGCAGAGGCGTCGAGCGGCGCGGCGCCGAGGCCTTTGAGCAGCGCGTTGTGATACATCAGCGCGCTTTCAAGCTTTTTGCCCAGGGTTTCGGGATGGGCGAGATCGCAGACGCGGAGCGCGCGGCGGCCGACCTTGTCTTCATACGCGGGGCCGATGCCGCGCCCCGTGGTGCCGATTTTGGAAGCGCCGCGGGCTTCTTCCAGCGCGCGGTCGATCGCGCCGTGCAGCGGCAAAATCAGCGGCGCGGCTTCCGACACCAGCAGATTGTCCGGCGAGACTTCAACGCCCTGACCGCGCAACGTTTCGATTTCCGCAAGCAGGGCCCACGGGTCGATCACCACGCCGTTGCCGATGATCGAAAGCTTGCCCTTGCGCACGATGCCCGAGGGCAGGAGGTGCAGCTTGTAAACCTGATTGCCGATGACGAGCGTGTGGCCCGCGTTGTGTCCGCCCTGAAAGCGCGCCACGACGTCGGCTTTTTCGGCCAGCCAGTCGACGATCTTGCCTTTGCCCTCGTCGCCCCATTGCGCGCCGATCACGGTTACGTTTGTCATGGTTTATTGATCCTCCGTTTTGAGTTGTTTGGCGATTGCGCGTTCCGCCGCGGCCTTCTTTTTATCGCCCTGATAATCGTAGATGACGGCGAGAAACTTATGCGACCAGATGCTGCCGCGCGGCGCAAGACGTATGGAGTTTTCGAGATCCGCGACGGCTTTGGCGATATGCGCGGGCGTGGCCTTGGGCAGCGCTTCGCGCACGGTGCCTTCGGTGAATTCCCAGCGGTCTTTGGGGATGACATGAATCCACGTCAGCCCCAGGGTTTGATACATGCCGGCCTTGTCCGGGGCGAGGCTGTCCGGCAGGGCGGCGATGGAGCTTTGCAGCAATGCGCGGGCCTGAACGAACTGCCGTTGCGCCATGAGGTAGACCGCTTCATCGCCGTTGATGATAATGAGGCTGCCATGGTTGCGCTTGATGTTTTTGTAAAGCGTGTCGATGTTGCGCCAGACCATATTTTGACGGAAGGTCGCGACGCAGAGCGCCGATGTCATCGCCGCGACCAGCAGGACACCGGCTTTGCGCCGCCCGCGAAGAATCCCGCTGAAGCTTTCGGCGATGCCGAGGAACAGCCCCATGGTCGGCATGTACATCCAGTGTTCGGAGATGAGCGCGTCGATGGGCGTGACGATGCCGGTGTTGGGGGACTGCGCCGCCGCGAACCACAGAAGTCCGAAGGTCAGCGCAAGGCCGCGTTTGCCGCGCCCCCATGCCATTTGCAGCAAGGCGGCGCACACCATGAAGAGCCCGAGCAGGGATGGCGCGTTCCACGGGCTTGCGAAGACGGGGAATGCGCGGCGGAAGTAAAGGCTTTCCGGCCATACGATAAGACGCGCATATGTCGGCAGGGTGGCGAGCGCCGTCCAGACGCGCACGGCGGCATGCGTCTGATAGAGGCGCTCGACGGCGGGATCAAGCGTTCCGATCAGCGAGAAACGGAGGATGAAAGCGGCGATCACGAGGATATAAAGGAAAGATAAGATCCATAACGGCTTTGTTTTCGCGTAGGTCGAAAGGCGCAGGCGGTCCTTGCTGATGAAGAACAGCGTCGCCGTCGCCAGCGCGGGGAAGACGACGGCGGATTCCTTGCTGAGGAGCGCGAGCGTGAAGAGGACCAGCGACAGCTTTATTTTCCTCGGAGTGAAGGCGTCCGCCTGATCGACGACGCCGTCGACCGGCGCTTCCTTCGGGAGGAGTGTGATCAGCCCAAGCAGGCAGAACGTGCTCCACATCAGCTCCGGCGTCGAGGACATGTAGGCGACGGCCTCGGTATGGAGCGGATGCACGGCCCACAGGAGCGCGGCGGCGAGGGCGGCATATCTGTTGAAGCCCGCGCGCACGCCGAAGGCGAGCAGCAGGCAGCCGTTCAGCGCCTGCAGGGCGATATTGAGCGCGTGGAAGCCGAGCGTCAGCGGCGTATCCAGCAGGGCGCGCAGCTGGTAAGAGAACCAGTAGATGAAAAAGTGCGCCGCCATCGGCACGGGGCGGTAAAAGCCGCCGCTCCAGCCGCCGCCGTCGCCGTTGCGGTGGAAGAAGATCTTGAGCAGTCCGGCGGGCGTCCTGAAAAAGGCGTTGTTGCGGATCAGCAGGATGTCGTCGAACAGGAACCTGTTCGGCCAGACGCTGGCATAAGAAAGGACGACGGCAAGGCAGATGAGCGTCCGGTCGCGCCAGAAAGACCCGGGCGCGCGCATCTCCTTCGCGTATTTCGAGAGAATGCCGTCGTTCATGGAACGCCTTTGCCTTGTTGAACGGCGCCCTTCATGTCCCGGAGGGCTTTTTCTTTTTGAGCGCGGGGCGCGGTTTCATGCGCGCGGCGCTGACCGGTATCGATGACGGCGAGAGCATTGCGCGCCCAGTCATAGCGCGGCGCTTCGCGCACCGCGGCTTGCAGTTCTTTTTTCGCCGCCTCGATATCGGCGGGCCGCGCGCGCCGGAGGTCGGCGGCGGTCATTTCGCCTTGCCCGGCGGCGGCGTGAAGCCACGTCATGGCGAGCTCCGCGTGGAGGCGCGATCTGTCGTAAGCGTCGGTTTGCGGGAGGTTGTTGAGACAATATTGCAGCGTTTGCCGCGCCCTGCCGAAGCTGCCGCGCTTGAGGAGATACAATCCCTCGTCGCAACTCATCAGGCGCGCCCTGCCGCCGTGCGCCCTGGTGTTCTTGTAAAGCGTGTCGATGTTGCGCCAGACCATGTTCTGCCGGAAGGTCGCGACGCAGAGCGCCGATGTCATCGCCGCGACCAGCAGGACACCGGCTTTGCGCCGCTCGCGAAGAATCCCGCTGAAGCTTTCGGCGATGCCGAGGAACAGCCCCATGGTCGGCATATACATCCAGTGTTCCGAGACGATGCCGTCAACCGGCACGACGATGCCGGTGTTGGGGGACTGCGCCGCCGCGAACCACAGAAGTCCGAAGGTCAGCGCAAGGCCGCGTTTGCCGCGCCCCCATGCCATTTGCAGCAAGGCGGCGCACACCATGAAGAGCCCGAGC
>JAJZVA010000003.1:0-75158 GCA_021845905.1 Pseudomonadota bacterium | reverse complement strand
GACGATGCCGGTGTTGGGGGACTGCGCCGCCGCGAACCACAGAAGTCCGAAGGTCAGCGCAAGGCCGCGTTTGCCGCGCCCCCATGCCATTTGCAGCAAGGCGGCGCACACCATGAAGAGCCCGAGCAGGGATGGCGCGTTCCACGGGCTTGCGAAGACGGGGAATGCGCGGCGGAAGTAAAGGCTTTCCGGCCATACGATAAGACGCGCATATGTCGGCAGGGTGGCGAGCGCCGTCCAGACGCGCACGGCGGCATGCGTCTGATAGAGGCGCTCGACGGCGGGATCAAGCGTTCCGATCAGCGAGAAACGGAGGATGAAAGCGGCGATCACGAGGATATAAAGGAAAGATAAGATCCATAACGGCTTTGTTTTCGCGTAGGTCGAAAGGCGCAGGCGGTCCTTGCTGATGAAGAACAGCGTCGCCGTCGCCAGCGCGGGGAAGACGACGGCGGATTCCTTGCTGAGGAGCGCGAGCGTGAAGAGGACCAGCGACAGCTTTATTTTCCTCGGAGTGAAGGCGTCCGCCTGATCGACGACGCCGTCGACCGGCGCTTCCTTCGGGAGGAGTGTGATCAGCCCAAGCAGGCAGAACGTGCTCCACATCAGCTCCGGCGTCGAGGACATGTAGGCGACGGCCTCGGTATGGAGCGGATGCACGGCCCACAGGAGCGCGGCGGCGAGGGCGGCATATCTGTTGAAGCCCGCGCGCACGCCGAAGGCGAGCAGCAGGCAGCCGTTCAGCGCCTGCAGGGCGATATTGAGCGCGTGGAAAGCGATCGTCGACGGGCCGAAGAGCTGATAGACGACGAAGTGAAAGATCATCGGCACGGGACGGTAAAAACCGTCCGTCCGTCCATCGCCGGCGGAGGTCCGGCTAAAGGGAATCTTGAGAATCCCAAGCGGCATTTTCAGAAAAACGTTATTGACGATCAGTGCCTGATCGTCGAACAGGAACCTGTTCGGCCAGACGCTGGCATAAGAAAGGACGATGGCAAGGCAGATGAGCGTCCGGTCGCGCCAGAAAGACCCGGGCGCGCGCGCTTTTTCGAGAAATTTCGTCAAAAGACCTGACCGCATGCCCCGCCGCTGGAATTATTTTTACATAAAATACAAAACTGTGCCCGACAAATATTACGTATCATTTTCAGCGGGCCAAAAATATAGAAAAATCAGCGCCTGCCGCGAAAAGAATCTTAGAAACTGACGTTAAATCCGTGTAATATCGTGAGAATCCTGATTCCCGGGGGCAAGCGCATGAGCCTGTTGGTTCTCAAATTCGGCGGCACGTCCGTTGCGACTGTTCAGGCAATCGAAAACGTTGCCGACAAGGTCACGGCGGAGATACGCAACGGCCACAAGGTGGCTGTCGTCGTGTCCGCGATGTCGGGCGTGACTAACCAGCTTGTCGCCTGGTGCACGGAGATCAGCCAGATTTACGATCCGCGCGAGTATGACGCCGTGGTGGCGTCGGGCGAGCAGGTGACGTCCGGCCTTCTTGCGCTGGCGTTGCAAAAGCGCGGCGTTCCCGCGCGCTCGTGGCAGGGCTGGCAAGTGCCGGTCAATACCGACATCGTCCACGGCAAGGCGCGCATCGAGAGCATCGACAGCGAAAAGCTGCGCGCGAGCGTCATGCAGGGCGACGTCGCCGTGATCGCCGGCTTTCAGGGCATCGCGGCGGACGGGCGCATCGCCACGCTCGGGCGCGGCGGTTCTGACACGTCGGCGGTCGCCGTCGCCGCGGCGCTGAAGGCGGACAGGTGCGACATCTACACCGACGTGGACGGCGTCTACACCGCCGATCCGCGCATCGTCAACCGCGCGCGCAAGATCACGCGGATATCCTACGAGGAAATGCTGGAACTGGCGAGCGTCGGCGCGAAGGTGCTGCAGACCCGCTCCGTCGAGCTGGCCATGAAGGAGAGGGTTCCTGTCCAGGTGCTGTCGAGCTTCGCCGGCGCCACGGGCAGCGAATTGCCGGGAACAATCGTCATAGAAGAGGACAAGATCGTGGAACAGGAAGTTGTCAGCGGCGTGGCGCACAGCCGTGACGAGGCGAAAGTCACCTTGCGCAATCTCCCCGACGTGCCGGGCGTGGCGGCGCGCGTGTTCGGCCCTTTGGCGGCGGCGGCGATCAACGTCGACATGATCGTGCAGAACGTCTCGCCCGACTACAAGAACACCGACCTGACCTTCACCGTGCCGCGCGCCGACCTGCCCAAGACGCTGCAGGTGCTGAAGGCCCTCGCGCAGGAGCTTGCGGGCATGCGCGTCGAATCGAGCGCCGACGTCGCCAAAATCTCCATCGTCGGCATCGGCATGAAGAGCCACGTCGGCGTGGCGCAGAAGATGTTCACCGTGCTCGCCGAAAAGGGCATAAACATCCAGGTCATCACCACGTCGGAGATCAAGGTCAGCGTGCTGATCTCCGAAGAGTACACCGAGCTCGCCGTGCGCTCGCTGCATACGGCGTACGGGTTGGATCACGGCATCCTCGACCACGGAGAGAAGAAGGCATGACGGCGGACGGCGCGGAACAGCGGAAGACGGGGCCGGAGAGCGCTTGTGCCGGAACGGAAGAGCGCAAAATCTCCGGCGCGGCCTTAAGCCGCGGTCTTGCGCTCGGCCACGCCGTTTTGTACGCGCCGCATCCGGCTGAAACCGGCATTCTCGCCGACGACGCAAAGGCGCAGATCCGCCGTCTGCGCGCGGCGGCGGACGCGATGCAGGCGGCGATCGACCGTCTGCTGCAGCAGCGCGGCGCGCCCGCCGAAACGCGCGATATCCTCGAGGCCTATCAGATGTTCGCGCGCGACCGCGGCTGGCTTTCGGGCATCGAGCGGGCGATCGAAAAAGGCCTCAGCGCCGAAGCGGCGGTGCAGCACGTGCTCGAGGAAACCCGCGACCGCATGGCCGCGGTGAAGGACGTTTACATCCGCGAGCGCCTGCACGACATCGAGGACCTGAGCCGCCGGCTGCTCAGCCATCTGGAGCAGCGCGACGATACCGCCGCGCGGACGCGCCTGCCGGAGGAGATCATTCTCGTCGCGCAGACGCTCGGGCCCGCGGCGCTGCTCGATTACGGCGACCGGCTGAAGGGCGTCGTCCTTGAAAAGGGCGGTTATTCCAACCACGTGGCGATCGTGGCGCGGTCATTGGGAATACCCGTGGTCGGGCAGTGCGAAGACGCTTTGCGCTTCGCCCGCGAAGGGGATCACATCATCGTCGACGGCGACCGCGGCGACGTTTACCTGCGCCCGTCGCAGTACGAGATCGAGCTTTATACGCGGAGCCTCGACGCGCGCGCGCACCGCGCCCACATGTACCGGCATTTGCAGCAAAGCCGTCCGTCCGTGACCAAAAACGGCGTGAAGGTCTCGGTGCAGATGAACGCCGGGCTTTTGTCGGAGGTCGCGTCGGTCGCGGCGACCGGCGCGGAGGGCATCGGCCTTTTCCGCACCGAACTCAGCTTCATGGGCTGGAAGAAATACCCGCTGGTGGTGACGCAGGCGGAGCTTTACGGCAAGGTGATGGACAGGCTCGGCGGCAAGCCGGTCGCGTTCCGCACGCTCGACATCGGCGGCGATAAGCCCTTGCCTTATTTCAAGGCGCCGTTCGAGGAAAATCCCGCGCTGGGCTGGCGCGCGGTCAGGATCGGCATCGACCGGCCCGCCGTGTTGCGCACGCAGTTTCGCGCCTTCATCCGCGGCGCGCAAGGCCGCGACCTCAAAATCATGCTGCCGATGGTGGCGGAAGCGGCGGAGTTCGACCGCGCCCGCGCCCTGCTGGAGATGGAGAAAAACCGCGCGCGCAACGGCGGCCAGCCGGTGCCGGAGAAGATCGAGCTCGGCGTGATGCTCGAAGTGCCGTCGCTCCTCTGGCAGCTGGATACGCTGCTCCAGACGGTGGATTTCGTTTCCGTCGGCACCAACGACCTGATGCAATACCTCTTCGCGGCGGACCGCGGCAACGATTCCATGCGCCGCCGCTACGATCCGCTCTCGCCCGCCATGCTCTCCGTGCTGAAATCCATCGCCGACCAGTGCAAGGCGGCGGGCGTGTCGGTCAGCGTCTGCGGCGAAATGGCGGGCCAGCCGCTGGAGGCGATGGTTCTGGTCGTTTTGGGCTATGAAACCCTTTCGGTGACGGCGCCGCAGGTCGAATCCGTCAAAATGATGATCCCGACCCTTGATACGAGGCTGCTTCTGCCGTATCTTGAGCGGCTTATGAAATCCCGCGCGCATTCGTTGCGGGAACGCCTGGTTTCGTTCGCCCACGATCATCAGGTGCATATCGCGCAGGACATTTGATTACAAACGACATATTGAAGGAATAGATTAAGGAAGAGATCCATGGCTGAACGCAAGAAACCGAAAAACTCCGAAGCCGCCGCCGCGGAGGGCCCCGTTCCTGTCGGCGCTGCCTTGCGCGCCGCGCGTCTGGCGAAGAAGATGGAGATCGACGACGTCGCCCACGCCATCAACATCCGCCCCGCGCAGGTCAGGGCGATCGAGGAGAACGATATCGCGTCCCTGCCGGGGATGACCTACGCCGTGGGGTTCGTCCGCGCTTACGCCAACTTCATCGGACTCAACGGCGCGGATGTCGTGCACCGCTTCAAGGCCGAGCAGGGCCACGAGCAGCCGCAGGCGGACCTGACTTTTCCCGAGCCGATTGCCGAAAGCCGCGTGCCGTCTCCCGTCATGGCGGGCATCGGCGCGTTTCTGGCGGTGATCGTTCTGATCGGCTGGACGGTTTATTCCAACATGCATGATGCCGACACATCGGCGACGGCGGTGCCGAAGGCGCCGGTCGTGACAAGCATCGCGCCCGCGCCTGCCGCCACGGCGGCGGCACCGGCCAGAGCTTCGATTGCCGCCGTGGCCACGGCCGCGCCGCCGAAGACGACCGTGACCCAGCCGGTCAGCGTGGCGGACGCAATGCCCGTGACCGTCGCGGGGAACCAGTCAAATGCTCCCGCCGCCGGAAACGCCCCGGTTCCTGCCGCCGCGGGCAATACATTAAAGCCTGCCGTCGCAGGAGATGCGTTGAAGCCTGCCGTTGCGGGCGCGACGTCCACGCCGCCCGCCGCATCGTCCGATGTCGCGCCCGTCAAGGAAGCAACCTCCGCCAAACCCGCGCCGAAGAAGAAAAAGGCGCCGGTGATCCGCGTGCGCGCCCCGCAAAGCCGCGTCACGCTCCGCGCCACCGAGGCAAGCTGGGTGCAAATCAGCAACGCGCAAGGCGCCGTGATCTACAGGAAGGTGCTGCGCACCGGCGAGCAGTACGACGTGCCCGACCAGAAAGGCCTTGAACTCGACACCGCCAACGCCGGCGGCCTCGAAGTGTTCGTCGACGGCAAGCGCGTGCAGAACCTCGGCGCCGAGGGCGAGATTCTGCGCGGCATCAACCTCAATCCCGCGTCGCTGAAAATCAAGCGCGAAGCGATCAGAGGCTGACATGTCCTACGCCGTCCGCCCTTACCGTCAAATTTTGCGCCGCAAATCGCGGCAGATCATGGTCGGCAACGTGGCCGTCGGCGGCGACGCGCCGATCACCGTGCAATCCATGACCAACACGCTCACCGCCGACGCGGCGGCGACGGTTCAGCAGATCCACGCGCTCGAACGCGCAGGCGCGGACATCGTGCGGGTTTCCTGCCCCGACGAGGCCTCGACGAAAGCGCTCAAAGAGATCGTGAAACAGGTTTCCGTGCCGATCGTCGCGGATATTCATTTTCACTATAAACGCGCGATCGAAGCGGCGGATGCGGGTGCGGCCTGTCTGCGCATCAATCCCGGCAACATCGGCTCCGACGAGCGGGTAAAAGAGGTCATCAAGGCGGCGAAAGACCACAACTGTTCCATCCGCATCGGCGTCAACGCGGGGTCGCTTGAAAAAGACCTGCTCGAACAATTCGGCGAGCCGTGCCCCGAGGCGATGGTGGCAAGCGCGCTCCGGCACATCAAGATTCTCGAAGACCACGATTTTTTCAATTTCAAGATCAGTTGCAAGGCGTCCGACGTGTTTCTCGCCGTCGCCGCCTATCAGCAACTCGCCGAGGCGTGCGACTATCCCCTGCACATCGGCGTCACCGAAGCGGGCGGTTTGCGCTCCGGCACGGTGAAATCCTCCATCGGCATGGGCAGTCTTTTGTGGGCGGGCATCGGAGATACCATCCGCGTGTCGCTCTCGGCAGATCCGGTGGAAGAAGTACGCGTCGGCTTCGACATGCTGAAAGCGCTGGGGCTGCGCCACCGCGGCGTCAACGTGATTTCCTGCCCGTCTTGCGCGCGCCAGCAGTTCGACGTGATCGAGACGGTGCGCGTGCTCGAAGAGCGTCTCGCGCATATCGCGACGCCGATGACGGTCTCTGTGATCGGTTGCGTCGTCAACGGCCCCGGCGAGGCCTTGATGACCGACATCGGTTTCACCGGCGGCGGACGCGGCACGCATCAGGTTTACATCAAGGGCCAGCCGCACCACCGCTTGAAAGACGAGGATATCGTCGCGCACATGGTTGCGCTGGTGGAAGAAAAAGCCGCCGAGATCGAAAAAGACAAGATCGAAAAATCAAAAACGCAAGATGCGGCCTAGATCATCATGTCATTCGACCGCAAGCTTGATCAGGTATTGGGCCGTTTTCAGGAGATAGAGGCGCTGATGGCGGCGGGCGATCTGCCGTCCGAGCAGTTCACCAAGCTCTCGCGCGAATATTCCGACATGACGCCGCTGGCGGAGAAGATCCGCGCCTTCAAAAAAGCCAAGACGGAGATGAAGGATCTCGAAGAGCTGATGGCGGGCGGCGACAAAGAGATGAAGGCGATGGCGGAGCAGGACTTTTACGCTCTCAAGGAGCGTCTGCCGCAGCTCGAGCGCGATATTCAATTGGAATTGGTGCCGAAGGACGCAGACGATACGAAGAACGCCATCCTCGAAATCCGCGCCGGCACGGGCGGCGACGAGGCGGCGCTGTTCGCGGGCGACCTGCTCAACATGTACAAGAGATACGCCGCCGTGCGCGGCTGGCAGTTCGAGGTGATGGAGCTGTCGGAGAGCGACCTCGGCGGCATCAAGCAGGTGGTGGCGGAAGTTTCGGGGCGCGACGTTTTCTCGCGCCTCAAGTTCGAATCCGGCGTGCACCGCGTGCAGCGCGTGCCCGCGACGGAAGCGTCGGGCCGCGTGCACACCTCCGCGGCGACGGTCGCCGTGCTGCCGGAGGCCGAAGAAGTGGACATGGACATCAAAACCGAGGACTTGCGCATCGACGTCTTCCGCGCGGGCGGCGCGGGCGGGCAGCACGTCAACAAGACGGAGAGCGCCGTGCGCATCACGCACATCCCGACCGGCGTGGTCGTCTCCATGCAGGATGAAAAGTCGCAGCACAAGAACAAGGCCAAGGCGATGAAGATCCTGCGCGCAAGGCTCTACGAGGCGCAGCGCGCGAAGCTGGCGAGCGCGCGGGCCGCCGACCGCAGGGAACAGGTCGGCTCCGGCGACCGTAGCGAGCGCATCCGCACCTACAACTTCCCGCAAGGCCGCGTGACCGACCACCGCATCAATCTCACGCTCTACAAGATCGACCGCGTCGTCAGCGGCGAATGCCTCGACGAGGTGATCGACCCGCTGATCGCCAGCGACCAGGCGGAAAAACTGGCGGAAACCTCATGGTAGAGCCTGTCACCGTGCGCGATGTCCTGCTTGACGTGCAAGACAGGCTCCGCGCGAACGGCATCGACACGCCGGAGCTGGATGCAAGATTGCTGCTTCAGGCGGCGATGGGTCTCCGGCACGAAGACCTCATTATCGAGGCGGCGCTCAGCGTCAGCGATCAGGAACGGGAGAAACTTGAAGCGATGGTCGCGCGGCGTCTCGCGCATGAACCCGTCTCGCGCATTTTGGGGCGGCGGGCTTTCTGGAACGCGGATTTCGAAGTCACGACCGATACGCTCGATCCGCGCGCGGATTCCGAAACGCTGGTCGAGGGGGTGCTTTCGCATGTGGACAGGACGAAACCGCGCGCGCTCCTCGACCTCGGCACCGGCACGGGCTGCCTCTTGTTGTCGCTGTTGCAGGAGTTGCCGCGCGCCACGGGCCTTGGAATCGATGTCAGCGCGGGGGCTGTGGAAACCGCGCGGCGCAATGCCGAATCGTTGCGTCTTGCCGACAGGGTTGAATTTATGGAAATAAACTGGAACGACTTAACGCCGTCAGGTTCATATGATGTGGTGATCGGCAATCCGCCCTATATCGCGGCGGCGGACATCGCGGATCTTGCGCCGGAAGTGCGCGATTATGACCCCCTGACGGCGCTTTCCGGCGGCGCGGACGGGCTCGATTGTTACCGCGAGATCGCCGCGCTTTTGCCCGCCGTGCTGGCGGAAAACGGCCTTGTCGCCCTCGAAATCGGCGCGGCGCAGGCAGAAGACGTCAAAGGAATCCTTGGCAAGGCCGGATTGGTCGTGCTACAAACCCTGACCGATCTCGCTGGACATGACCGTTGCATTATTGCACGATGGATGAGAGTTTGAGACGGGGCGACGTTTCGGTCATAAGCCGGGGAACGTCATAATTAAACAAAAAGTGAAGAAAATCAGCATGAGACACAATCAGAACGCAAGGCGCATGCGTGGCGGACGCGGCAATGGCCATAACGGCGGCCATCACCACAACGGACAAAACCGGCGCGTCAACCCCCGCGTTCAGACATTCGACAGCAACGGGCCGGACGTGCGCATTCGCGGCACGGCTTATCAGATCAATGAAAAATATGTGACGCTGGCGCGCGACGCCACCTCGGCGGGAGACCGCGTCCTGGCCGAAAGCTATCTGCAGCACGCCGAACATTATCAGAGGTTCATCAACGAGATGACCGAGGAGATGAACCAGTACCAGCAGCAGAATCCGCAAAGCCAGCCCCAGCCCGTGATAGAAGACACCGCCGCGCCCGAAGCGCAGGATGAATCCTTGAGCGATCTCGACCAGGGCTTTCTGGTCGGCCCGCGCGGCGGCAACGGCAACGGCGAGGAATCCTCGGTTCCGGGCGAGGGCGAACAGCCGCGCATCCGCGCCCCGCGCCGCAACGGCGGATCGGAAGCGGTTTAGTCCGGTATTTTTTTTTGCTTTTAAATGTGTTCTCCGAGGGTGCTATAATAGGCGCATCAGGGAGTACATATCATGGATTTCGAAAAATTCACCGAACGGTCAAAATCCGTCATGCAGGCGGCGCAAACGCTGGCGCTGCGCCATAACCACCAGTTTTTGCAGCCCGAACATCTGCTGAAAGCGCTGCTCGATGACGACAGCAACGTGGTCAAGACGCTGATCCGCGCCGCGGGCGGGCGCGTGGACGACGTCGTGTCCGGCACGGAAGAGCTGATCGCCAAGCTGCCCGAGGTCGAAAGCCAGAACCCGCAACTGCATCTTGCGCCGCTGGCGGCCAAGGCGCTGGATGCGGCGGAGCAGGCGGCGAAAAAATCAGGCGACTCTTTCGTGACGCTGGAAAGATTGCTGCAGGGCATCACGCTGGTGCCGCAGGCCGACGCGGCGAAACTGTTGCAAAAATGCGGCGTGGCGGCGGAAAAGCTCAATCAGGCGGTCAACGAGATGCGCAAGGGCCGCACGGCGGACAGCGCGTCGAGCGAGGACAAGTTCGACGCCCTGAAAAAATACGCCCGCGATCTCACCGCCGCGGCGCGTGACGGCAAGCTCGACCCCGTGATTGGCCGCGACGAGGAAATCCGCCGCGCGATACAGGTGCTGGCGCGGCGCACCAAGAACAATCCGGTGCTGATCGGCGAGCCGGGCGTCGGCAAGACGGCGATCATCGAGGGGCTCGCGCTGCGCATCGTCAACGGCGACGTGCCGGAAAGCTTGAAAGATAAAAAGCTGATGTCGCTCGACCTCGGTTCCATGATCGCGGGCGCGAAATACCGCGGCGAGTTCGAAGAGCGCCTCAAGGCCGTGCTGGAGGAGGTGCGCGCCGCGGCGGGCGAGATCATCCTGTTCCTCGATGAGCTCCACACGCTGGTCGGCGCAGGCAAGACGGACGGCGCGATGGACGCGGGCAACATGCTGAAACCGGCGCTGGCGCGCGGCGAACTGCACATGATCGGCGCGACGACTCTGGATGAATACAGAAAGCATATCGAAAAAGACCCTGCGCTGGAGCGGCGCTTCCAGCCTGTCTTTGTCGGCGAGCCGACGGTGGAGGACACCATCTCCATTCTGCGCGGCCTCAAGGAAAAATACGAGCTGCACCACGGCGTGCGCATCACCGACGCCGCCATCGTCGCGGCGGCGACGCTTTCCAACCGCTACATCTCCGACCGGTTCCTGCCCGACAAGGCGATCGACCTGATGGACGAGGCGTCATCGCGTCTGCGCATGGAGGTGGACAGCAAGCCGGAAAAGCTCGACGAGCTCGACCGCCGCATCATCCAGCTCAAGATCGAGCGCGAGGCCTTGAAAAAAGAAAAGTCCGACAAGAGCACCGCCGACCGTCTCTCGCGGCTTGAAGGCGAGCTGACCGCGCTTGAAAAAGAATCCGCCGAGCTGACCTCGCGCTGGAAGGCAGAAAAGGAAAAGCTGTCGTCGGGTCAGAAAATCCAGGAAGAGCTGGAAAAGGCGCGCATCGAGCTGGAACAGGTGCAGCGCGCGGGCAACTGGACGCGCGCGGGCGAGCTCACCTACGGCGTCATTCCCGCGTTGGAGCAGAAACTCGCCGATGCGGGCAAGGGCGCAGCGGGAACGATGATCAACGAAGAAGTGGGCGAAAACGACATCGCCGCCGTGGTGAGCCGCTGGACAGGCGTTCCCGTCGACAAGATGATGCAGGGCGAGCGCGACCGCCTGCTCAAGATGGAAGACCATTTGAAGAAGCGCGTCGTCGGGCAGGAAGAGGCCATTTCCGCCGTCGCCAACGCCGTGCGCCGTTCGCGCGCGGGGCTCCAGCGCAAGAACCAGCCGATGGGCACGTTTTTGTTTCTCGGCCCCACCGGCGTCGGCAAGACGGAACTGGCGAAGGCGCTGGCGGAATTCCTGTTCGACGATGAAAGCGCCATGTTGCGCATCGACATGTCGGAATTCATGGAAAAACATTCCGTCGCAAGGCTGATCGGCGCGCCTCCGGGCTACGTCGGCTATGAAGAAGGCGGCACGCTGACGGAAGCCGTGCGCCGCAGGCCCTATCAGGTGGTGTTGTTCGACGAGGTCGAGAAGGCGCACCCCGACGTGTTCAACATTCTGCTGCAAGTGTTCGACGACGGCCGCCTGACCGACGGGCAGGGCCGCGTGGTCGGGTTTTCCAACACCGTCATCATCATGACGTCGAATCTCGGCGCGGAATATCTCGTCGCGCAGAAAGACGGCGAGAGCGTCGACAAGGTGCGCGACAAGGTGATGGACGTGGTGCGCCACGCCTTCCGCCCGGAATTTCTCAACCGCATCGACGAAATCCTGCTCTTCAGCCGCCTCGACCGCGGCATGATGGTGCATGTCGTCGACATTCAGCTCGCCGGTCTCGAAAAAATGCTCGCCGCGCGCAATATCTCGTTGACGCTGGACGGCGCCGCGAAGCAGCATCTCGCCGACGCGGGCTACGATCCCGCCTACGGCGCAAGGCCGCTCAGGCGCGTCATCCAGAAAGAGCTGCAGAACCCGCTCGCCAACCTTCTCATCGAAGGAAAAATATCGGATGACGGCGCGGTCTCCGTGACGGCGGGCAAATCCGGCCTCGTCATCACGCCGGAGGAAAAAAACGGCAAGGCGAAAAAAAACGACAAGGGCGCCGCGGCATGACCGTGAGAAATATTTTTTTCTCCGCCGCCGTGTTTTTTCTTTTCTGCGCCGCCGCGCCGCGCGCCGAAGCGATGATCCTGTCCAGCCCGGCCTTCGCCGCCGGACAGACGATCCCCGCGCGCTATACCTGCAACGGCAAAGATGTCTCGCCCGCGCTCGTCTGGAAAGACGTGCCGGAGAAAACGAAAAGCCTCGCGCTCCTCGTGCAGGATCCGGATGCGCCGGCGGGCGTCTGGACGCACTGGATGATATACGACATTCCCGCGGACGCGCGCGGCATGCCATCGCATGTGCCGTCGGCGGCGCATCTGGCCGACGGCGGCGCGCAAGGCCTCAACAGTTTCGGCAAGACGGGATACGGCGGTCCCTGTCCGCCGCCCGGCGACCTTCCGCATCACTATATTTTCCGCCTTTACGCGCTCGACGCGCGCCTTGCTTTCGTGCCGGATGCGACGGCGGCGGCGCTGAAGGCGGCGCTCAAGGGACATGTTCTCGCCACGGCGGCGCTGACCGGACGCTATGGGCGGACGTTAAAATAAATGGCGTTAAGATTGGATATTTCGCCCTTGTTTCTTCGTTGCCATAATGATAATATCCTGACCGGTTTCCAAGAGGGAGGATTCGCCTGACATGCTCACCGTTACGTTGCCGCAAACAGATATCGCACAAGAATCCGCGCCGCGGCGCAAGATCGTCATCGCCGTCGACGGCCCCGCCGCCAGCGGCAAGGGCACGCTGGCGCGGAAAATCGCGGAACGTCTCGGCTATGCCTATCTCGACACCGGCGCGCTTTACCGCGCCGTCGCGCTCGCCGTGCTGGAAATAGGCGGCGATCCTTCGGATATCGAGGACGCGCGCCCCGCGATCGACATCGTCCTGCGCAACATGACATTGGAGCTGCTCGCCAGTCCGGCGTTGCGCCAGCCCGAAGTTTCCGCCGCGGCGTCGAAAGTCGCAGCCCTGCCCGAGGTGCGCAAGGCGCTGCTCGCCTTTCAGCGCGATTTCGCCGAAAACCAGCCCGCCGACGTCGGCGGCGCGGTGCTCGACGGGCGCGACATCGGCACGGTGGTCTGCCCCGACGCGGACGTCAAGTTCTTCGTCACCGCGAAAGCGGAAGAACGCGCCCGCCGTCGTTTCCTCGAATTGAAACGCCGTCATCCGCAACTGACGCAGGAAACCGTGCTGGAAGACATGTTGCAACGCGACCGCCGCGACAGCGGACGCGCCATCGCGCCCGCGCAACCGGCGGAAGACGCCTATCTTCTCGACACGACGGATCTTTCACCGGAGGCCGTGCTTGACGCGGCGATCGCCACGGTGCGAGGCAAGCTCGTCGCCGCGACCGACGCGGTGAAATAAAGCAACGCCAATTAGTTTAAACTTAAAGCCCTTTGGCCATGGACGGACTGTTCTTGACGGCCATTTCGGCGGATTCCTTGCCGAGGCGCAAGTCCGACTGCAGACGGCGCGGATCGTTGTCGTAGCGGTTGACCCCTTGCATTTTCCTGAGCGTGACGTTCAGCTCCTGCACCAGCCCGCCGAAGCCCATCGCCGCCGCGGCGTTGAGATCGATCTGCGCGCCTTTTATCGGCCGCGCCGCGCCGCCCGCCATGCTGCTGCCCGTCAGCGACATGCTGGCGAGGGCGATGCGCTCCGAAGCGAAGACGCTGGAGCCGCGCGCCGCCGCGCCGCCTTTTTTGGCGGCTTGTCCGGCGAGTTTATTGGCGCGTTTGTGCGCGGCCCTCTTCTGGCCGTAGCTCATGGGCACCAGCGGCGTCGGCGTCGCTTTCTGTCCGGTGTAGCCGCTGCCGAGGAAACTGCTTTTTTGTCCGTTTTGCCGCGCCGACAGCGGCGTTTGTCCGCCGTTCATCTGGTCATAGACGGAAATGAACATGCTGCCCGCGCCGGTGACGGGGGTCGTGATCATCGCGTCGATGAAAGCGTCTTCGCCGCCACCCGGCGCCGCGCCGCCGCCTTTTGCGCCGCCGCCCTGCATGCCTTCGGAGATGGCGGAGGTCACTTTCTGAAGATGCCCCTCAAGAGACATCGGGCTGGATGCATCGGCTTGTAATTTTTCCACGATAAAGCGCTCCTCCAAGATAACGCGAGATTCCTATAGGTATCAGTATAGCACAAGAGCATAAAAAATCCACATCTTATGGTTAAAAATATAATTAAATATCTGAAAATAAAAGATAATATTTATGCGGCGCGGGAGAGGCCATCGGCCAGACGGCGGTAGCCGAGCGCTTCGGCGACATGGGCGCGCTCGACCGAGTCGCTGTGCGCGAGGTCGGCGATGGTGCGGGCGACGCGCAAGACCCGGTGATAGCCGCGGGCGGAAAGTCTGGCCCGTTCCGCCGCCTCGGTGAGAAATTGCTGCACCGGCGCTGCCAGCGGCGCGATCTGCGCGAGGATGTCGCCGTCGGCCTCGGCATTGGTGCGCAAATGCGCCGCGCCGAGCTTTTCAAAGCGCGCCTGCATCCGCGCGCGCGCTTCGGCGACGCGGAACGACACTTGCGCCGAGCCTTCGCGCGGCGGCGGCAGGGCGAGATCCGCGACCCTGACGGCGGGCACATCGACATGGATGTCGATGCGGTCGAAGATCGGGCCGGAGATTTTCGCCTGATAATCGGCAACGCATTTGGGCGCGCGCGAGCAGGCGCGGGAGGCGTCGTCCACATGACCGCAGCGGCAGGGGTTCATCGCCGCGACAAGCTGGAAGCTGGCGGGAAACGTCACGTGATAATTGGCGCGGGAGACGAGCGCGTTTCTGGTTTCCAGCGGCTGGCGCAGGGATTCCAATGTCTGGCGCGAGAATTCCGGCAGTTCGTCGAGGAACAAAACGCCGTGATGGGCGAGCGAGATTTCCCCCGGCTTGGCGCGCTGCCCGCCACCGATGATCGACGGCAGAGAGGCGGAATGGTGCGGATCGCGAAACGGCCTCTGGCGCACCAGTTTTCCGCCTTCGAGCGTGCCGGCGATGGAATGGATCATCGAGACTTCCAGCGCCTCGGCGGGCGACAAAGGCGGCAGAATGCCCGGCAGGCGCGCGGCGAGCATGGATTTGCCCGAGCCCGGCGGGCCGGTCATCAGCAGGTTGTGCCCGCCCGCGGCGGCGATTTCGAGCGCGCGTTTGGCGCTTTCCTGCCCTTTGACGTCGGCAAGATCGAGAGAAAAAGGATTGTCTTCGGCGAGCGCGGCTTGCGGACGCGACAAAACCTGCGCACCTTTCATGTGGTTGAGCAGCGCGACGAGATTTTGCGGCGCGAGCACGTCAAGGTCGCCCGCCCACACGGCTTCCGCGCCGCAATCGGCGGGACAGATGATGCCGCGCTCCGAAGCCGAGGCGGAAATGGCGGCGGGCAGCACGCCCGCGACGGCGCGAATCGAACCGTCGAGCGCAAGCTCGCCCATGACGAGATAATGCGCAAGTTCCTCCGCCGGCATCACGCCCATCGCGGCGAGCACGCCGAGCGCGATCGGCAAATCGAAATGGCTGCCTTCCTTGACGACGTCGGCGGGGGCGAGGTTGACGGTCACGCGCTTCGAAGGCAGGGCGAGGCCGATGGCATGCAACGCGGCGCGCACCCGTTCGCGGCTTTCGCCCACCGCCTTGTCGGCGAGACCGACGATGTTGAATTGCGGCAGCCCGGGGGCGATCAGCACCTGCACGTCGATCTCCCTGACGTCGACGCCCTGAAAAGTGACGGTGCTGACCCGTTCGACCATTGTTTTCATGCCTTTACGAAAAAACCTTTCTTTTTGTACCTGAAATGTTCTTGTCCGTAAAGGGAAAATGCTGTTAAGATATTTGGCATATTAACTATTGACATAGTTATAAATGGCTCTATATTTCCCGGAGTTTTTACGCAATCAAAAGGAGAGCGATATTATGGATCCGGCAAATTTGAGATACTTTGCGAGTACTTGTGCCACAGAAGATCTGGTGGGATTGCTGAAAGAGTTTGGCGATAAGAAAGACATTTTCGGCCGAGATTACATCAACAGCATTATTGAGGGCGTTGCAGAAGATACGGACACGACGAACGGTTTTTATGTCCGCACGCAGGAAAAAAAATCGCTGATCGCCGATTATTACGCCAGGCGCGGCGCTTTCGCGGATAAGGGAGAGATTTCCGCCGACGCCACCCGGCAAGTGCAGGAAGCGCTGATCGCGATTTTGGAGAACATGCGCGATTTGACGCAAAAAGTCGGCGCGCAAGAGACGAACGATCTGGAGACGGCGGTGCGCGACCTGACCAAAGCGGTCGGCGACCTCGGCGCGGAACTGCAGGCGGTGAAAAAGACCGTCCAGGACATTCAGAAAAACGGCGTGAAAGCGAAGCCGTCCCCCTGGATCGGACCACGGTAAGGAAGATAGAAAACGCGCCGCCACCGGCGCCTTAAGGAGAAAAGTGCGATGACGGAAAAAACGGTTAGCCTTGCGACTATCAGGAAACTTGCCTACGAAGGTTCCGCGGAAGATTTCGTGGGCTTGCTCAAGGAATATGGCGACGATATCCTCACGGACAAATACGACCGCAAGACCGGCAACATGATCGACCAGTTTTCCGCCGTCGCGGACAAGACCTTTTGCAAAGAGGCAAAGAAGAAACGCGCCCTTATCGCCGCCTATCTCGGCAAGCAAGGCGCGTTCGCGCCGCGGCAGGAATTTCCCGCGGACAAGGCGGAAGCCCAGCAGAAAAAGATCGACGAACTGATGCAAACGGCGCGCGACCTCACGGCGCGGGTCGGGAAGACGGAAGCCTTGCAGCAGGAAGTGCAGGCGCTGACGCAGCGCGTCGCGGAACTCGAGGAGAACGAGAGAATGCTGACCGATCTTGTCGGAGAGCTGATCGGTCATCAGAAGGTTCTGCAAACGGAAGCGGCGGCGGAAGCGCAACCCGCTGCGGAGACATCGGGAAAAAAGCCCGCGCGCGCCGCGCCTTGAAACGAAATAGGGAGAAACCGCTATGGACCATACAGACAACGTGAGTACCAAAACCATAAAAAAAATCGTCAAAAACTGCTCGCCGGAAGATTTCATCAGCGTTTTGAAGGAGTATGGCGATGCCCCCACCGTCGACCGGTCCGGGCGCAAAATCGGCAACGACATCGACATTATAGCCTCATGCCTGTCGTCCGTTTTTTGCAAGGCGCGGAATAAAAAACGCGCCTTGCTCGCGGCTTATATCGGCAAGTCGGGCGTTTTCGCCAAGGATCAGCCGGTGCCGGAAAGCGCCGTTTCCGCCCTGCAAAAGAAAGTCGCCGAACTGACGGCAACGGCGGATGAACTGACGGCGCGGGCCGGAAAATCAGACGCGCTGACCGCGCGCGTCACCGAGCTGGAAGAAACGAAAAAAACCTTCTTGGCATCATCGAGACGCTGTTGCACGCCGCCGCGCCCGCGAAAGATGAAACGTCTCCGCAGGAGAACGGAAAAACGTCCGCGTCAACGCCGCCGTCTCCGCCAGCGCCTTAGAACCAATCGACATATAGCACATGAGATTTTGAAGCCGCAAAACTGCTGAGATGCAAGGACAGTGAAGCGGAATAAGGAGCTTCACTGCGGCGCAGGTGTGGTGGATTCCACATCAAGCCGCTTTGACGCAACAGATCGGCAGTTTTGCGGCTTCCTTTCAGGCGCGGCAAAAAAAGGCGGCCTCGCGTCTTCAGAAAACTTGCCCATAGTCCCGCTATGCGCCGCGTTTTCTTCATAGCGAATGCCGCTTTTTCGCTTTCCCGCAAAATCCATGCGGTATATGTCGATTGGTCCTAAACCGGCGCATCCGGGCGAAGTCAGGGTTGCGCGGCGCGGAGCTTCCTGACCAAAGGCGCGGCTTCCTCGCCCAAAAACTGGACGATCTCTTCGATGGGAAGGGCTTTGCGGCGGGCGAATTCTTCCGCGAAAACCCGGGCGCGCAACTTCAGATATCCCGGCTCGTCCTTGAACATCCGTTTCAGCGCGGCGGCGCTGAAAGCGTTCCCGAGATACGTCACGGGATTGCGCAGTCTTTGCTTCGCGCGTTCGCTCGCCCGAAACATCATCTCGCGCCTGTACTGCGGATAATCGACGCCGAGGTGACGGTCGATCATGAGGGCAGATGCTATCCTAAAGAAAAAGGCCGGGTCAATGTATGAAAAGCCAAAAAAATATCCGCCTAATCGCCTTTGAAAACGCGCTTGAGGCTCTTTTTATTGGCGTTGGCGGGCTGTTTGCCCTTCACCGCGGATTCTTTTTGCGGCGCGGAGATCGCGATGTAATAGCGGTCGTTCCAGCTCGTGCCCTGCAGGGTTTTAAGGCCGGTCATCGGCGCCCTGCCCTTGGTTTCCGGCTCCGCCGACTTCGCCGTCCGGCGCGAAACCTTGATGACGTCGCCGTTGTCGGCGCGCACCACCTTGCGTCCCATCTTCTCCACCGCGTCGCCGCAGAGCTTGCGGAGCGGCCGCGAGCCGTGCATCGGCAAAACATGTTTCGGGTCGGCCAGTTTCACCATCTCGATGATTTCCGGCAGGCGCGCGTGGCTCGGCGCGTAAAGCGGCAGCTCCTTGTTGGTCAGCACGGTGAAGCCCTTGCCGCGCAGCGTCGCGAGCAATTTGTTGCGCTGGCCGATCTGCCCCGGCATGGACGGCGCGCAAAAGACGATCACGTCCTTCGCGGGGTCGAGCGAAAGCGCGTTGTGCCGCCCTTCCGCCGCGCGGGTCAGCGCCGCGTTGGCATGGCCCTGCGACCCCGTCACCACGACGACGCTGTCCTGCGGCGGTTTGCCGGCAAGCTCGCGCGCCGCGCGGCCCGCGCCGAGAATGCGCACATCGACCTTGACGCCGAGCTGGTCGGACAGCGTCAGCCCCGTGTCGCGGAGCGCGGCGAGAGACTGCTCGTGCGCCGCGCCGGCGATCCACAGCGCGCGCTTTTCCGCGGCGGCGACGCTGGCGACGCTGGCGAGATTCTCCTCGTAGCCGCTCATCACCGCGACGACGATCCTTTTGCCGGGGTTTTCGGCGATGACGTCATGCAAGGCCTCGCGCATGTCGTGTTCCGTCACGGCGGGATGCTCCTTGTCCGCGCCGGTCGAATCCAGCAGCAGAAGGTCGACCGGCTTCGTGACGACGCTCCTGAACTGCGCGGCGTCGAACGCCGGGCCCCACAAAACCGACGCATCCATCTTGAAATCGCCGGTGTGCAGGATCGTGCCCTCGGGCGTGTCGATGAAAAAACCCACCGACTGCGGCGTCGAATGACTGACCCAGAAGGCTTTCACGCCGACGGGGCCTTCGGCGATGTCGCGCCCCGGCGCGATGGTGTAGATCTTCGGCCATTCGGACGGATCGATGCCCGCGTTGCTGAGGTCCTGCTGAAAGCGCCGCGCCGTGTAGGGCGTCGCGTAAATCTTCGGCAGCTTGTAGCCCATCAGGATCAACAACGGCAAGGCGCCGGAATGATCGGGGTGGTTGTGCGTCAGGAAGATGGAGTCGATCGGCAAGTCCGGCTTGTGCGCGGGATCGTCCGCCTTGTAAAGGAACCGCGCGTAATCGGCGATGACGGTGTCGGCTTGCGCAAGTTCGGGATATTCCGGGCGGGTCTTGTCGCCCTGCAGGACGCCCGCGTCGAACAGCAGAACCTTGCGGCATTTTTCGCCGTTTTCGTCTTCGTATTCGTAAATGCAGAGGCCGGAATTCGCGCCGATGTTGTGCTTGTTGTTGCCGCCGAGAATATGCCACTGCAAGGAGCTCATGTGCGGCGCCGCTCCCGCGTTTCTCCGCCGCCCGGGCCGTCCGCATTACCGCCGCCTCCGTCAGTATCCGCAAGGCGCATCCACGTCCAGAGAATATGGTCGAGGCATTCCGGCTGCGGCGGCTGGCGCGGGCCTTCGAAACCGGGCAGCGCCACGATCAGCTCGCGCAGGTTTTCATGCGACAGCGCGAGACGGTCGCGCTCGGGATGCGCGACGAGCAACGCCGACGCGATATCCGACTGGTTGGTCCATGAAAGACGCATCGTGCCCCTGTGTGCTTCTTTTGTTTTTTGTGTGTACGAAGAAGGTTAGAGGGCGCAAAGGGCTTTGTCGAAGGGGTTCGCGCGCAAAAAATACAAAGCTTATATAAAACAACCCATTACAAAAGATTCTTATATTTCATAAGGGTAAGCGTGAAAAAAACCCCGCGCGGCGATTCGCGCCCGCCGCCCGCCTTGCCGTTCACAGCCGGTTTTGGAACCTTGGGAAACGCCTATGGCAGAGGGCTGTATTGCGGCGAGGATTGCGGGATCTGCTTGTTGAGGTCCTGCCCGTATTCCGCCGATTCGAGGAACAGCCGGTCTTCCAGCCTGTTGAAGGTGTCGTTCATGGTTTCGAGCCTGAGGGCGTTGAGCGTCAGCTGCTCGCGCATCACTTGCGACTTGTCGCCGATCATGCGCACGAGATAATAAGGGTTCTCGAACCTGTCGCGCGTCATCGCCTGCATGATCTCCATGTAGCTCGCACCTGCCGCGCCCTCGGGCGCGGTGTCGGTCGCCGGAACGCCCGCTTCCGCCTCCATCGGCGAGACGTCGATGCCGCTGCCGCCGAGGCGCTCGCTCAGCATGATGCCGAGAACGTTGTAGATGTCGTTGACGTAGGCAAGCTCGGAATGGCGCAAGAGCAGCTGCGTATGGCCGGCGGGCGACGCGGCGACCGTCGGCGTCAGCGGGTCGGACACCAGCGGGTCGATGATGTAGCGGAGCGCCGACTGCATGACGAGAATGTTCTGCTTGTTGGTCGGGTCGATGGTCTGCTGCGGGCCCCACAGCAGCGCGCCGATGTCCTTTTCCTTGCCGGCCAGCGGCCCCGCGGCCGTGCATCCCTGGTCGCCCATCGTCGGGTCGCAGAACTCGGTCGTGTATTGCTTCCACATGTAGGCGAGGTCCTGGTTGCGCCCGTCGTAGGAGAAAAAGTCCGATGACGGCAGGCCCACATAAGGGTTGTTGGGGTCGTAGGTCACGCTACCCGAGCTGGACGACCCCAGCGGCTTGGCGTTTTCAAGCACCGGCTCGTTTTCCAGCGCGAGGCTGGTGTTGAAGGCGCGGGCGATCTGATAGGCGCGGTTGAGGCCGCGGCCGGTCGAATCCATCGTGCAGGCGAGCCGCGACGGCTCATAGCGGCGTTGCGCCTCGGCGGCGAGCCTTTGCAGGTCGGTGTTTTCCGCGTTGGCCGCGGCGGCGTCCATCAGCTGGCCGAGCATCTGCGTCTGGTCGACCTGCGATGCGTGCAGCTCCATCGTCATGCTTTTGAGCGTGGGCGCGAGATTGCCGGTCTGCGTCATCCAGTCGCTCACCGACTGTTCCACCGCGGTGTAAAAGCTGGCGTAGTACTGGATGAGGCCGTGGGCGCCCGGGTTCATGCCGAGGAGCGACTGGATGAGATTGTCGATGAAGCCGCCCGGAGAGCCGTTGCCGGTCGCATAAGGGTTCGCCTCCTGCTTCATCCAGGTATTGATGTTGTTGATGTCCTGATTGATGAGGTTTTGCAGCGGCGATTGCGTCGCCGAGGCGATCTCGCACTGCGCGGCGGCGCGGCGCGGAACGAGAAGGACGCACGCGACGGCCAGAAACGCCAGCGTCCGGCGCGCCGCACGAAAGCGCTGCGCGGAGCAAAGCCGTTTTTCCCGTCCCGTGGCGTCCTTTTTCATCTCCTCCTCCTACTGCAGCGGCGCGGACGCCGCGGCCTTGGTCGCGGTGCGCGTGCCGCCGAGCATGTTGGCCGTTTCCAGCGCGTAAACGTCGGATATCTTTTCCTGTTTCGAAATCACCTGATAGAGCAGCATCAGGCTGTAAGCCTTGAGGTAAACGTCCTTCTGCATGATGGTCGAGGGATTATCGTAAAGGTCCTTGTAGTAATTCGGATCCCACAGCTGCTCGACGACCGACTGGCGCAGCTCGCGCTGGCTCGGCGTGAGCGATGCCTCCATCATGTAAAAGGGCGGCGTATTCATCTGCGACAGGAGCTTGTTCGCCGCCGCGGTATTGAAACCCGTCTTGATCCAGTCCCAAAGCCCGCCCAGAAGGCCCGCATTCGCCTGTTGCAACGCCGCATCCGTTTGCGGGTTGTGCGTGGCGCCGTATTCCTGCGTGCGCAGCGTGTAAGTGATCGGAGAAGCCGGTCCCGGCGCGCGGTCGCCGATCAGGTCATAGAGCAGCGCGTTGACGGTCTCCATCTGCGTGATGTAGCGGCGGCGCTTCAGCGTCTCTTCCATGCCGACGACAGTGTTCATGACAGAGGCCGCCATGGGCTGCGGGATCCTGTATCCCGACACGTTGAAGATCATCTGGTTGACGGCCGCCATTTCCGTCGTGTTGAACATGTCGATGGTGTATTGCGAGAAGAGCAGTAACGACGGCTCCGCGTCCATGTTCGCGTAAGGGAGCAAGTTGACGTCGTTCGGCGTCGCTGACGTGCTGGTTCCCGTCCCGTTCTGTATCAGATAATAACTCGGCAAACCGGATATCTGCTTCGTCGGCACGAAGCCCTGCGGCAACGGGCCGGTGGGCTGCGCCGTCGGCGAGCCTTGCGGCGAGCCTTGCGGCCATTTGCACCCGGCATCGCCGTTCTCCGCCCTGTAATCGCAGAAAAAATCTTGATAGTTGCGCCACATGTAGTTTTCTTCGTCCGCCGGGCCGTATTGCGCCGCCGATTTTACTTCGTTGTTGCCCAGCTGCACGAAATCCCACTCGTAGCCGTTCTGCATCGCCGCGCTCATGGCGCGGCTGGGGTCCATGGCCTGCGCGGTCGTGTCGAAGCGGCAGGCCTGAACCGTCGGCTGATGGCGCTCCGTCGCCTTGACCCGTTCGACGCCTTCGTCGCGGGCGGCGGCCATCTCGTCGTCGGCGTCGCGAACGCTCATCAGCTCGCGGCTCTCGTCGAGCGTGGCGGCGGAGAGCTGCTGCGCCATGCCCTGCCACGCGCCCATCCAGCGGTTCCAGAATGTGTTCAGCGTATCCATCACCGACGCGCCGTTCGCGTAGGAATCGCTCGACAAAACCTGCCGCAAGTTGCCGATGTAGCCGTCCCAGCCGTTCTGAAGATTGTTGACCACGTTGCCGTTGACGTAAGCGCCTTCCTCGGAGGCGACGTTGGTGGCTTCGAGCCCCGCGACGCCGTTGGGCTCGCAAGCCTGGACCTGCGCGAAGGCCTGATGCGGGACGGCGGCGAGGACGCACGCAAGACCGGCCGCGGCCGCCGCGAGGCGCGCGCTTTCGAAAAACCGGTTATGTCGTTCCGTCATGTCCATCCGTCATTCCCTAGTTCAGCGGCGCGGCCTTATAAACGTTCTGCAATGTGTTCATCTTCTGCTGGTCGCGGACCGAGACCTGCACCGCGAGGACCAGCGCCGTCCGTTCCAGCAATTCGTAATAATCCCGAAGCTGCATGAGATAAAAGACGCTGAGGTTCAGTTTCTCCATTTGCAGCTTGTTCTTGTTGGTGATCATGCCGAGGGCGAATTTTCCGGTGTTGAACTGGTCGACAGACACCGCGTGCATGATCTCCTTGTAGCTCGGATCCCTTGAAATATAGCCGCCGACCAGCGACTGCGGGCCGTTGTATCCCGTATCGGGCGCGCCTGCCGCGACGCGCAGGTCGTGCACCTCCGCCGCCAGTTGCGCGCCGCTGCCCGGCACGCGCCACGAGGCGATCAGGTCGGGCACGGAACGCACCGCCGCGTAGCGCGCAAGATAGGAGCGGCGGCGCAGGAACGCCTGATGCCCCAGCGGGGACGAAAGCGCGGGCTTGGTCATCGGCTCTTCCGCCGGGATGCCGACCATGTTGTTGATGATGTCGTAGACGGCGGTGGCCGCCTCCGCACCTTCGAAGGGATTGTCGGCCTGGTCCATCGGGATGGTCAGGTCGTTGTAGATCCAGCGCACCGGCTCGACGTCGGCGTTGTACATCGGCACGAAGCCCGGCGCGGCGCTCGTCGCGTTGGGGCAATAGTTCTTTCCGCTGTTGCCGTCCGGGTCGCAGAAGAAGTTGATATAGCTGAACCACTGCTGCGACTCGCTGCCGACCGCGGACGACGCGCCGGGATAAAGCGTGCCTTGCGCGTTGTCTTTTTCATTGAGGCCGTCGGCGAGGCTGTCGCGCTCCCAGATGATCCGCATGTCGTGCGCGAAGCTCTTGGTGCGCACGAAACCTTCCGACATCGTCGCCGCCACGCACATCTGCCCGCCGCCGTTGATGCCTCTGTCCTTCTGCTCATGGCTGGCGAGGGCGCGGTTGACCGACATCGTCGCCGTCGCGTCGGCGCCGGCCTGAAGCTGGAAGGCCTGCTGGGCGAGGTCGGCGTCGAGCTGGCGCGTCATCGATTGCAAGCCGGGCTGAAGGTCGTAGTACCAGAAGGTGTCCCACCCTTGCGTCATCTGCAGCTCGATCCACTGCTGCTGGTCGTAGGCGGACTGGATGACGCTGTTCATGTAACCGTAAAGCCAGCTCTCGACGGTCGCCGACATGTTGGCGAGGTTGGCGAGCAGGTCCTGGATCAGGTAATCCGACACCATCTGCGCGGTGCCGGGCTGCTCGCAGGTCACGAAGCTGGTGCACCATCCGGTATTGGGGCAGACCCCCGCCTGGACCGTCGGCGGAGAACTGCCCGAGAGAGGCGTCGGCGGGTTGACCGTGATCGCCGCGCGCGCGCCGCCGGACAGCGCCGCCAGCACCAGCGCGAAAACCGCGCCCGCCGCGCCGTTCCCGCCGAAGAAAACCCCGATATTTTTCAACATGCCCTTTTTCATCATTGCACCGGCGCCGCTTCGGATCCCGCGCCGAAGCTGTACTGACTTTCGACTTCGTTGCCGACTTGCGAGGCGAGCAACAGCATCTCGTGATCCATGATGTCGAGATCGTCGCTCAGTTGTATGACTTGCAGGGCCTGATCGACGACCATCTCCCGCTGGTCGTTCTCCGGCTCGTTGATCTGGCTTAAGGCATACATGCCGCTCTGGAAGCGCTGCGTCATCAGCGCGCGCAGGATCTCGTCGCGGCTCGGGTTGGGCGACGTGGTGACGTCTTCCCCGGTCAGGGCGCGGATCTGCATCAGGAGCGCCTGAAAGCCCGGCGCGTAATTGGCCGGCGGGTCTGGCAGGGTGTAGCCGAAACTCTGGTTGTTGGTATATTGGTTCGACGCCTGTTCGGAATCGTAACTCAGTCCCGCCGGCACCTTGCGGGAAATGACGTAGTCGAGGCCGTCGTACACCACCTGACGCTTCGCCTTGTAGGCGACGCTCGCCAGAATGGCCGATTTTCCGCCTTCCGCCGGATTGGCGGTCACCGGATTTTTCACGAACGGCTCGGCCAGATTGATCACCATCTGGTCGAGGTTGATTTCGGCGGGGCTCGAGCACATCTGCGGATTGGCCTTCTGGCGGCATGTGAGGTCGATCATCGGGTTGCACTGCGTGCCGAGCGATCCCGGCCCGCCGCTCGCGTACTTGCAGTAGAGGCTGGTCGTCAGCGGGATCGTGTCCTCGCCGAAAATCATCCCCGCGACGTCGACGTCCTCACCCGGATATGTGCCGGTAGACGCGCACCCGGCGTTGCCGTCATCGTCGTCCATGTTGCACCAGGTGGGGGCATACCCGGCCGGGTTGCCGTTATAATCCTTATGCTGCCATTCGTACTGCATGTCGGTCGCCATGCCGCCGCGCGCGGGGGTGTCGTAGTCGTTGGCCGAACGCCAGATCTTGCCCACGTCGGCGGCGGCGAGATAGCCGTTGCTGAAGGCGCTCGCCCGCGCCATGCCGCTCATCATCGTGCCCGCCATGCAGATGCCGTTGTCGGGGCGGAGCGCGCGGTGGTCCTTGATCTGCAAGTCGGCGAGCGTGGCGTTGACGCGGTTCATGTTCGCCGCGTCGGCGAAAGCGCCCAGCGCTTCGGCCTGCTCGGTGTTGGCTTGAGTGAGCTCGCGCGTCATGTCCTGCATCTCGGGCAGGAGATTGTAATACCACAGCGTGTTATAGAGGGCGGCGATTTGCATCTGCGTCCAGTCGAGAACCGGCTGAATCCCGTCGTTGAAAATCTGTATGTTGGGGTCCATGTAGGCGACCAGTTCATTCGTCGCCTGATCGAGCGCCGGCTGGATGACGCTGCTGTATATGGTGTCGAGCGCCTGCGCAAGGCTGTTGGGCGCGATGCAGGGGACGCCGCACTCGCCGCAAACCTGCGCGCGGCACATCCTGACGCCGCCGACCGTCAGGTATCCCGCCAGCGGAAACACGACAAACGCCAGCAAAAACAGATATTTTTTAAAGTTGCGCTTACGCATGCACCCGACGTTCCGGCAAGCAACGTCCCCCAGATAAAACAATATCTCCTTATTGTATCACATTTTAGCTAAATATGATCGTTTTTACAAAAGATTATAACCATATCATATGGTTAGTTATAATCTCCGTAAGTCCTGACGATCAAAACGTCGCCGTTCTGCTGATCGGTGTGCAACTGTCCATAAGGCTGGGGATGCACCTGCGAGAAAAGGTCGAACAGCTGTGAAACCGCCTGCGTGAAGTTGCCGTCGAAAGACACGTCGCCGGGCAGACGATAGTTGTAATCGATCGCCCAGTAAAGATGCACATGCGCGGCTTGCGCCCAGGCCGTCAGAACGGCTTTCAGGGTTTGGCCTTTTTGCGCGCTCCACGGCGCGGCGGGCGCCGCGGGAGATGCAACTTGCGGAGCTGTCGCTGGCGCGGCGGCGGCAACTTGCGGCGGCGCCGACATTTGCGGCGCGGCCATGACGGGCGCGGCGACCGGCGGCAACGGCGTGGGCAGGTTTTGCGCCGTCGCGGACGATTGACTGCCTGTCGACGCCGTCAAGGCAACCGGCGGCGAAGACTTTAAAACAACCGGCGGCGAAGACTTTAAAACAACCGGCGGCGAAGCCGCGGGCGGGGCCATGACGTCCGTCGGCATTTTTTCCTGCGGCGCGACCGAGATCGGCGCGGAGAGCGACGCCGCCTGCGCGCCGTTGCGTTCCACCGTCAGCCTGTGCCCGCTCAAGGAGAACGACATATGCGCGGGCGCAAGCATATCGGACAAAACCTGCTCCCAGGGCTTGCCGCCCGTCCACGAAACCTGCGTGCGGCCTCGCACGCCATGGCCTAGAATCACGTCATAACGCGACGGCACCAGCTGGCTTAAAGCAAGGCTCAGGGGCACGCCTGTGGCGAAACCCGAAACATTGTCGACCGGCGGCGCGGCAGGCGTTGCAGAGGACGAAACGGCAGGCATCGGCGCGGCGACCGGAGACGGCGCTGCGGCATTTGCGGTCAGGGACCGCGGGGCGAGCGGCGTGGCCTGGATCGGCGCGACCTTCTGCGCGGGCATGGGCGGCGCGACATCATTGGTCATGGATTGCGGGGTTGCGGCTTGCGGCTGTTGCGCGGGCGGCGGCGACTGCATCCAAGTAAAATCCGCGCGCGCCGGCGTGGCGTGCCCGCCGACGAGCACCGCCATGGAAAATCCAGCCATCAGAAAAACGCTACGCCTCACATTCATTTTTGTCCTCACTCAGACCTGCTCGAGATTACGATAAAATAAAAAACCGTTTCTAAGGTTATAGGACGATTGTGCCGCCCGAATCAACTGGAACCCGTATCTATCATCTTGCGCCGCCGCGTATAAATCCACGCCGGACGGTATTTGCCGATAAACCAGAGGCGGATCGCCCGCGCCGCGGCGGCGAAAGTCAGGCCTTTGCGCTCGAATAGCCAGAAAATCCCCATAAAAACGCCCGCCACGCCCAGCGTCCATTCGCGAAAGTGCACCAAAACCAGCAGCAAAAAGAACACCGCGCGGGCGTCAAACACGAAAAAGCGCACGGGTTTCATGGTATTGCGCCAGTGCCAGGTCTGTTCTTCCGCCATGATTTTTTATCCCTCTTCTTTTTCTTCGGCCGGATCTTCTCCATCAACCGCGACGCCCATCGCCTTGGCCTGCGCGCGGGTGCCTTGCGCGTAAAGGAGATAATAGCGCTTTTCTATAATGCCAGCCTCATAGGCATCGCGCGCCGACCGCTCCATCGTCTTGCCTCTTTCGGGCACCAGCCGCATCAGTTCCGCCGGCCACTGGTCGAAAGGCAGGCTGAGCATCCGCTCGCGCACATCCTCGTCGAACACCATGAACTCGCGGAGCGCCTGACGCCCGCCTCCTATTTTAGGCACTAATGTTTGCGTAATGATTAACCGCATCGTTTCCATAAGCGAATAAGCGCGCTCGGTGCGCTCCGACGGCTCGAACGTCGAGACCATGCGGCGGATGGTGGAGGCGACGCCGGTCGTGTGCACGGTCGAATAGACAAGGTGGCCCGTCTGCCCCGCCTCGATGGCGGCGGAGATGGTTTCACGGTCGCGCGATTCGCCCACGAGGATGATTTCCGGCTTGCGGCGGAGCGCGTTGCGCACGCCCGCGGCGAAGGTCGGCAGGTGGCGCGGAATTTCCGACTGCGCGACAAGACTGCGGCGGCTCAAAACGGCGTCGTAGGTGAATTCGATCGGCGCCTCGTACGTCAAAAGCTTGCCGCACCCGTGCGCGCTCTCGACCATCATGCGGATGCCCGCGGCGAGCAGCGTCGACTTGCCGGAGCCGGTCGGCCCCGTCACGAGCACAAGCCCCTGGCGCGGCCGCCAGTTCTTCATGATGTCTTCTTCGACGCCCAGCTGCAACATCGTCGGCGGCGACTGCGGCAATGTCCGCATGGTGATCTGGATGCCGTCGCGCCCGCCCGCGAGAATGGCGGTGATGTTGACGCGAAAGCGCGTGCGGGTGAACCTGTCGGTCATGATTTCATACGACATGTCGATGTCGCGCCCGCCTGCGAGGATCGCCAGCGCCTCCGCGCCGTAAATGCGCGTGATGATCGCCGTCATGTCCGCGCCGTCGATCGAGCGGAACGTCGCCGGATAGAGCGTGCCGTAAATTTCGCCGTAAACGGAGCGCCCGGTCTGGAAGGTGATGTCGGAGGCGCCGCGCGACACGCACCACAAAAGGAACGGATCGACGTGCTGTTCGAGGAACCTGTCCGGTTCCTCCGGCCAGGTCTGCTTGAGATCGTCGATGCCCTTTTTAAGGAGACTTACTGGTCTGCCGGCTTCCACAAGTTCGCCTTCTTCAGGAATTGCGACGGGTCTGTAATTCTGACGGCGCTGTCGCCGATCCGCATCTGGCTTGCGTTGCCCGTCACGCCGCGGTCTTCCTGCATGGCATAAGGCGCCGTGATCATATTTTGCGCGAGCAGGACGCGGTAACGCACCATGCCGTCGAAGTCGGCGACGAGCTGGTTGACGTTGTCCTCGAACATCTGGTTGGCCTGCTTGACGCCGGCGGCCCAGCCTTCCTGCACCCAGACGCTCCAGTCGGCCTGCTCCTGCGGCGTTTTCGGCCACAGGACGCGCGGCGGCGGCGGCACGTTCGACCAGGAATGTACAAGGTACTGCCGCCAGTCGCGCGGCGCGGTGACGATCTTCGCCTGCTGGTTGATGTCATAGACCCTGTCGGCGACGGCGGCTTCGTCGCCGTGATCGGCGATGACCAGCGCCTTGTCGGACTCGCTGACGATGGGCGGCTCGATCAGCAGCCCCGACGGGGCGCGGATCAAAAGCGCGCGGAAGTTGAACACGCGGTCGAGCGCCTTGCTGAAGCCGCGCATCTGCTCCATGATCTCGAAGTTGCGCTTGGCGAGGCCGCCGCGCGCGCCGTAGGAGAGCGCCGCCTCGCGTTGCGCCTGACGGCGCACGTCGAGGGAAAGGTCGTTCGTATCGACCGGCGCGTCGCTGATGCTTCCGCTGCCTGCGCTCTGGTATTTTTGCACCTCCTGCAACTGCATGAGATCCGGCGGCGGATTGCCCTGCCCGAGACCTTCCTGCGCGGTCAGGCTCTGCTGGTCGAGCGTGGCGTTTTCACTGCGCTGCTGCTGCGCCTGAACGGCCAGCCGGTTGGCCTTGTAGGCGATGCTGTTCGGGTCGCTGACGCTGCCGAGATCGACCGGCGCGGCGGGCGTCGCGGACGTTGCGTTACTGCTGTTTTGCGGCGTCTGGTTCTGGTTTTGCTGTTGCGTTGCGGGCTGGGTTTGTTGCGGATAAGGCTGGTAACCCTGCGTTTGCGGATAGTAGCCTTGCGCCTGCGGGTAATAGCCCTGCGCCTGCGGGTAATAGCCCTGCGCTTGCGGATAGTAACCCTGCGGCGCCTGGCCGGGATAATACTGCGCGAACGCCGGCGCGGCGGACAGACCCGCCGCGGCGATCACGACGCCGAAAGCGGCGGCGCGGATGCGCGCGCTCCAAACGCGGCGCGGCGGCTTAACCTCCGGAAACAGGCGCATAGTTCAGCTCCACAAGATGATGTGTCGGATCGACGGCGATGTCGGCGCGCTGGCCCGCCTGCAGGCCGACGTCGCGCAAAACCTCGATGACGGATTCTTCGCGCGCGTTGACCGAAACGACGATCGGCGCGGGTGGACGGTCGCCGTTGACCTCAAGCCTGTAGCCGGCGCGGTCGGCGAGTTGTTGCACGATCGGTTTGATCGGCCCGGTCCAGCTGATCGAGATGATGCGGCGCAGTTCCACCGGCGCGTCCGGCGGCATTTGCACCGCTTCGCCCGGATTGCGCGCCTGCTCTATGGCCGCGAGCGTTTGCAGCGCGGCCGACGCCTTGTCCGCCGCCGCCGCGAGCCGGAGCGCGACAGGATCGGGCGACGCCACGAGTTGTTGATTGACGCGGGGCGTGCAGGCCGCAAGCATGCCGACAACACCCGTCATTAAAAAAATCGAGATTTTCTTGTTCATGCCAGTACGTTCCACCACCCCAGACAGCTTTTTGTAAAAAGTTAACGGTTTCAGTATTGTAGATGTTAACCTGTTTTGCAACCCTTGCAAACAGCAAGTTAACTTATAAGGCGCGGGAACTCAATCCCCGACGGCAACATCGGCGTGTCTAGGGTCAGACCTCATTAATCTATGGAATTATATAAGCCCTGCGCCGTATTGGATGCAAGGAAAAGCAACGAAAGCGTGGTGGATCCCACGCTGAGTTGCTTTGACGCCGCAGACGGTGCGGCCGAGGGCTTACCCTTCCGGGCGCGGCGAAAATGACGCCCTGCAGCTTCCAAGGCTTTGACCGTAGCAACCGCTACGCTCTGCAGCCTTGTCATTGCAGGATCGCCATTTTCGCTTCGCGTAGAATTGCCATAGATTAATGAGGTCTGACCCTAGGGTTCGCCGCGCTGGGCGGGAGACAGAAGATCGTCCGGCGTGCGGACGAGCCGGTAGCGCTGCATCGCCGTGATGACTTTTTCCTGATAGTTATGTCCAAGCCACGGCGAGGCCGAGTGATAGTTGGCGATGCCGCCGTAAAGACTGCCGGTTTCATTGACCTTGCGGCGCAGGATCCACGCGCCGACGCCGATGTTGATGCAGGGATTGTCGCGTATTTCCTCCATCGCCTTGTACTGCGAGACGCCCCAGTAGCGCGCCAGTCTGGGCAGCCAGATGGAATTGATCTGCATCGGGCCTATATCATAAGTGTCGTTGGTGTTGTAGACGATCTGGCCGATGCGCCCGCCCTCGACGTTGAGAATGCCGAGGATGACCGACGGCGGCACGACATAGGTCTGTGCGGCGGTGAAAATGCAAACGGCCAGCGCCTGCGGGGATATCATTCTCGATCTCCTACTTCAGAAAATCCGCCAGCAGCAGCATCATGTTGGACGGCGTGCCCGCGAAAGCCATCAGCTTGCCGTCGGACGGGCGGCGGAACAGCGAGAACGGCGGGCCGGGCAGCTTCCACTTGTCAGCCAGCGCGGTGTTGGCGTCGATTTTCGCGTAAGCCGCGGGCGTCGCCTTATCCTTGGCAAGAGCGGCGCCGTCGCCGCCGAGATAAGACGCCCACGCCGCCGCCGGATCGGCGACGGACAGCAGCGCCGCGCCGCCGTCGCGGTTGACGGCTTCCTTGCCGTAGGGCACCAGCCGCACCTGCAACTCGCCGTCTTTCACCGCGCCCGCGAGCGCTTTCCAATAGGCCTGGCAATGGTCGCAGGCGACGTTCATGAAGACATACATATAAGGCGCGGAACTCTGGCCGAGCGCCACCCAGCCCGCCTTGGCCGTTTCGGCATAAAGTTTTTCCGCGCCGCCGGGTGCTTTTTGCGCGCCCGGAAGCGGCGCCTGCGCGCCGGTCAGCTTGTCGTGATAGGCCGCGAGCTGTTTTTCGGTGATCGACATGCCGTCGGGGCCGAACAGCATGCCCGCGACCAGCGCGCCGTCGGCCGTCGTATAGACCGTCTGCACCTGTCCTTTGGGGTTTTTGACGATCCAGCCGTCCAGCCCGTGCGCGGAGCCGATGTAGGTCACCGTGCCGCCCGCCTTTTGAAACTGGCTCAGGATGGCCGGACGCGGCGCGTCCTGCGCGAAGGACGGCGCGGAGAAAAACAGCCC
Organism: Pseudomonadota bacterium; assembly: GCA_021845905.1. Lineage (GTDB taxonomy): Bacteria > Pseudomonadota > Alphaproteobacteria > Micavibrionales > UBA2020 > PALSA-926. Next base: position 42,904 of record JAJZVA010000003.1, on the reverse strand, counting down.
CGCCGCCAGCGCCAATCCGCAAACAACCGCTTTCACATTTTTACCTGGCCTTGAATTTTTTCTTGTCATCGCGGCGTTTTTTCCCTTTATATAGCGTCATAATCCGGAGCGACGGCTCCCTGCCGGATTTTAATTTAATTCACCCGCCCTCACAAGTGAGGGACTTTATTAACCTTTCTATTATAACATCGTTCAGATCAATAACATAATTACCAAGAAAAAGGCCCTGCGCGCAATGACATAAAAAGCAGACAATCCGAACACTGACCAGATCCCCCCGAAGATTGACAGCATCCGCCCCTTCGCCTATTAAAAACAACAGGAATATCAAGGAGAGTCCTCATGACGACATCAGGTCCGCAACTGATCGAAAAACGGCCGCTCTACGCCACCGTCGAGATCATGGACGAACTCCCGCCCGCCGATCTTTACGACCTCTGCGACGCCGCCGACGACGCCATCGACGCAGGCGGCGGATTCGGCTGGGTCACGCCGCCGGCGCGCGACATGCTGGAAAAATACTGGAAGGGCGTGATGGTCGTGCCGGAACGCCACCTGCTCATCGCGCGGATGGACGGCATGGTCTGCGGCGCGGTGCAGCTTGTCGAGCCCAACCGCAACAACGAGGCGCAGTCCGGCATCGGCCAGCTTCTCGCCCACTTCGTCGCGCCCTGGGCGCGCGGACAGGGCGCGGGCCGCAAGCTTTTACAAACCGCCGAAAAACTCGCGGTCGAGATGGGCTACAAAGTCCTGCATCTCGACGTGCGCGCCACGCAAACCGCCGCCGTCTCTCTCTATGAAGAGCTCGGCTACGTCCGCTGGGGCACCAACCCGACCTACGCCATGGTCGACGGCCATTTCGTCGCCGGGCATTTCTACAGCAAGACCATCCGCCCGCTGTTCGTGCCGAAAAAAGTTTCTCCCTGAAGGAAAGCGGCATGACGGACAACGAAAACACGCAGGAAGAAAAAATAAACTACGGCCAGACGATCCGCCTGCCGAAGACGGATTTTCCGCGCCGCGCGGGCCTTGCGCAAAAAGAGCCGCAGATGCTCGCCCGCTGGCGGAAGATGGATATCTACGAAAAGCAACGCGCCGCCGCCAAGGGCCGCGAGAAATTCATCCTCCACTACGGCCCGCCCTTCGCCAACGGCCATATCCACATGGGGCATCTGCTCTCCCATACCTTGAAAGACATCGTCTGCCGCACCAGGCAGATGGAAGGCTTCGACGCGCCGCTGGTGCCGGGCTACGACTGCCACGGCCTGCCGATCGAATGGAAGGTCGAGGAGGAATACCGCAGCAAAGGCAGGAACGACACCAAGGACACCGACCCCGTGGGCTTTCGCAAGGCCTGCCGCGCCTACGCCGCGCAATGGTCGGACATCCAGACGGAGGAATTGCAGCGCATCGGCATCGTCGGTGACTGGAAAAATCCTTACAGCACCATGCATAAAAAGTCGGAAGCGCGCATCGCCTCCGAAATCCACAAGTTTTTGATGAACGGCTCGCTCTATCGCGGCTCCAAGCCGGTGATGTGGTCGATCCCCGAACAAACCGCGCTCGCCGAGGCGGAAGTGGAATATAAAGACGTCGTCTCCGACACCGTCACCGTGAAATTCCCGATTTCCAAAGGCCCCGCGGAATTCGAGGGCGCGAGCGTCGTCATCTGGACGACCACGCCGTGGACGCTGCCCGGCAACCGCGCCATCGGCTACGGCGACGACATGGACTACGTGATGATCGCCGTCTCCGAAGTGGAAGACGACAGCCAGCTCAAACCCGGCGACAGGATCCTCGTCTCGCAGGTCCTGCTGCCCGCGTTCAAAACCGCCGCCGGAATCAAAAAGGCGACCGAAAGCACGCCGTTCAAAGGCTCCGCTTTTCACAAGGTCATCTGCCGCCATCCGCTCGCCGGCGTCGCGAAGGCGACTGAATCTGATATAGCCGCGGGACGCGGCAGGGGATATGATTTCGACGTGCCGCTGCTGGCTGGCGATTTCGTCACCGCCGACGCGGGCACCGGCTTCGTGCACATCGCCCCCGGCCACGGCGAGGACGACTACGCCCTCGGCGTCAAATACGGCGTCGAAGTGCCGCAGACCGTCGGCGGCGACGGAAAATATTTCGCAAGCGTGCCGCTGTTCGCGGGGCTGGAAGTTTATCTCCCCAACGGCAAGAAAGGCCCCGCCAACAAGCTCGTCACGCAGGCGATCGCCGACGCGGGGCATCTCGTCGCAAAAGCGCAGATCACCCACTCCTACCCGCACTCATGGAGATCGAAAGCGCCGGTGATCTTCCGCAACACGCCGCAGTGGTTCATCTCGATGGACACCAATGATCTCCGCAAGAAAGCGGTCGCCGAAATCGCCAAGACCCGCTTCGTGCCCGAGCGCGGCCGCAACCGCATCGGCTCCATGATCGAAGGCCGCGGCGACTGGTGCGTCTCGCGCCAGCGCGCCTGGGGCGTGCCGATCGCGATCTTCGTCGACAAAAAATCCGGCGAAGCGCTGAAAGACGACGCCGTCAACAGGCATATTTACGAAGTCTTCGAAAAAGAAGGCTCGGACGCGTGGTTCGACCACCCGCCGCAATTCTTCCTCGGCGACAAATACAAGGCCGAAGACTTCGAGCAGGTGCGCGACATCATCGACGTGTGGTTCGAGAGCGGCTCGACGCAAGGCTTCGTCCTCGAAGACAGGCCGGAGCTCGGACGCCCCGCAGATCTTTACCTCGAAGGCTCGGACCAGCACCGCGGCTGGTTCCAGTCGTCGCTGCTGGTCGGCGTCGGCTCGCGCGGAAACGCGCCTTACAAATCCATCCTGACCCACGGCTTCATTCTCGATGAAAAAGGCTACAAGATGTCGAAGTCCGCGGGCAACGGCGTCACGCCCGTCCAGCTGATGGAAAATTACGGCGCGGACATCCTGCGTTTGTGGGTGGCGAGCTCGGGCTACACCGACGACATCAAATTCGGCGAGAACATCCTCAAAGGCCACGTCGAAACCTACCGCCGCCTGCGCAGCACCTTCTGCTACCTGCTCGGCAGCCTTGGCGAGGAATTCGAAAAAGCCGCCGACGACGACCTCTCGGATCTCGACAAATGGATCCTGCACAAGCTCCGCGAAACCGACGGCCTGGTGAAGGCCGCGATCGCCGATTTCGACTTCGTGCGCATGATGGCGGCGGTGCACAACCTCTGCGCCCGCGAGCTTTCCGCGATCTATTTCGACGTCTGCAAGGACACGCTCTATTGCGACGCGAAAGACAGTGTGAAACGCCGCGCGGTGCTGACCGTGCTCGACCGCGTCTTCGCTTTCCTCGTCCACTGGCTCGCGCCGGTGCTCTGCTACACGGCGGAGGAAGCCTGGCTCGCCTACAAAGGCCTCGGCATGGACGATGAGAAAGAAAGCATCCACCTCTCGGCCTACCCCGAGGCGCCCGACGCGTGGCACAACCCGGCGCTGGACGAAAAATGGCAGGAGATTCTCGCCGTGCGCGCGGTCGTCACCGGCGCGCTGGAAGTGAAACGCGGTGAAAAGGTCATCGGCAGCGCGCTCGAGGCCGCGCCGAAGGTTTACGTCGCCGACACGGCGCTGGCGCAAATCCTCAAGGGCGTCGACCTTGCCGACATCTGCATCACTTCGGGCATGAAAACGGAGAGCGCGGGACAAGGCGACTTCTCATTGCCCGACGTCGCCGGCATCAGCGTCACGGTTGAAAAGGCATCCGGAGAGAAATGCGCGCGGTGCTGGAAATATACCGAAGACGTCGGCGCGGACAAGCATCATCCGGCGCTCTGCGCCCGTTGCGCCGGCGTCGTCTCGAAGGAACATCCCGACTTGAAAGCCGCGCCAGAACAGTCTCTTATGGAGACGGCGGAGTCGTTTTCGGGGAAAATGTTTTTTTGAGCTGCTCTTCGATCTTTTTGATGTCGTTTTCGACCTTGCAGGCGAAGATGTCATAGACGGCTTGCGCAAACTGGCTCCGCTTGTCGTACGAAAATAAAAGCAGCATCTTCGCCCTGCGCCGGATTTCGGCCTCCGCCGCCGCGAGGGCGGCTTTGGACCGCTCTTTTTCCGCGGGCGTTTCCTCTTCGGTCTCTTCGCCGCTCAACTTCTTGTGAAGCTTGTGGTATTTGACGAGCCAGTCGGGCAGCTCCGTGACCGCCTGCGGGCGTGCGGGAACGTCCTGCTCTTTCAGGGATCGTTCAAAATCGCGGCAGAGCTTTTTTTCGAAAGGCGGTTCTTCCATATGTTCATTCCCGTGAGGGATAGATCATAATAGATTTAAAAAAATATGTCAAATAACTTATCTCTTTGGAAAGAAAGACTATTCAAGGCATGAATTGTTCTTTGATGATGCGCTCGGCGAGATTCATCTCCGGATCGAACAGCAGGGAGATCGTCACGGATTTGTCGCGCCAGATTTCGACGTTTTCGACGTCGCGCACTTCGGTGAAGTCGGCGACGGCGGCGACGGGGCGCTTGTCGGCGTCGAGCACGTCGAGCACGATGCGCGAGCTGAGCGGCAAAAGCGCGCCGCGCCAGCGCCGCGGACGGAACGGGCTCAAGGGCGTCAGCGCCATGATGCCCGCGCCGAGCGGAATGATCGGCCCGTGGGCGGCGAGGTTGTAGGCGGTCGAGCCCGCGGGCGTGGCGGCGATGATGCCGTCGCAGTTGAGCTCGTCGAGGCGCACCACGCCGTCGACGCTGATGCGGAGCTTCGCCGTCTGGTGGGTTTCGCGCAGGAGCGAAACCTCGTTGATGGCGAGCGCGGCGTGGATTTTTCCGTCGGCGGTGCGGGCGCGCATGTGCAGCGGGTTGATGCGCACGGTCTGCACGCGCGCGAGGCGTTCGGCGAGCCCGTCCTCGCGGTATTCATTGAGAAGAAACCCGACCGAGCCGCGGTTCATGCCGAAGACCGGTTTTCTGTGGCGGATGCTGTCGTGCAACGCGCGGAGCATCAGCCCGTCGCCGCCGCAGGCGACGATGACGTCGGCCTCTTCGAGCGGCGCATCGGCGTGCCCGCCGCCGGCGGTGTATTTTTTGACGAGCGCGTCGCGTCCGGCGCTGGCTTTCGCTGTGTCGGCGGGATAAAAGTGAATCTTCATGGCTTTATAATGTCAGGCTTTTGCGGTTTTGGGAAGCGCGGCTTTCTCGATATCGAAGGCGTGATTGAGCGGCGCGGCGCAGTCGCCGTGACGGACGCCGGCGGCGGCGTGAAGGAATGAAATGGCGCGCCGGACGGCCTGGGGAACATTCATGCCCTGCGCGAGGCTGACGGCGACGGCGGAAGCGAGCGTCGCGCCGAGGCCGAGCGTGCGCTGAGGGTCGATCGGCGGCTGTTCGAAGAGCTCTTCTCCGCCTTCTGTCGCGAGAAGATAAAGCGTTTTGCCGCTGGGCAGGAAGGGAACGACGCCCGCCTTCAGCAACACCGCCTCCGCGCCGAGCGTGCGCATCATGTCGGCGGCGTGGCGCAGGTCGTCCATGTCGCGGATCTTCATGCCGGTGAGCAGCTCCGCCTCGCGCAAGGAGGGCGTCAGCACGGCGGCGCGCACGAACAGGCGGCGCTTGAGGACGGCGAAGCACTCTTCGTCCATGATCTGCTCGCGCACGGTTTCGCTGCCGCTGCGCACGATGATCGAAGGGTCGACGACGGCGGGAACGGAGGGATAGCTTTCCAGCACGTCCGCGACCGCCTCGACGGCGGCGGCGTTGACGAGCGTGCCGACCTTGATCGCGCCCGCGCCGCCGCCCATGCCGAGGGCGCCGTCTTCGAGGACGATGCGCATCTGCTGCTCGATAAACCACGGCTCCAGCGTTTCGATGTGGGCGATGCCTTTGGTGTTTTGCGCGGCGACGGCGGAGACGGCGGTCATGGCGTAGCCGCCGAGCGCGAGGACAGTCTTGATGTCGGCCTGCAGGCCGGCCGCGCCGCAGGAATCGGATTCGCCGATGGTGAGAACTTTTCCGCTCATTTTTCCGCCTTTTCGCAAGAGTTGGGGCTTCAAGCCTGCCCGTCCTGCAATTCTACAAATTCCTTCAGCTCGCGCACAACCTCTTTGACGGATTTTTCGTCGTCGCCCTCGGCCATGATGCGGATCAGCGGCTCGGTGCCGGACTTGCGCACCAGAATGCGCCCGTGTGCGCCGATTTTCTTTTCCGCGGCGCGGATGGCGTCCTGCACCGGCGCGGCGTCGAGCGCGAGCGGCGCCTGCGTGCGCACGTTGACGAGCAGCTGCGGCACGGGGGCGAAGACGCGGCAAATGTCGCTGATTTTTTTCTCCGGAGACTGGCATACGACCGCAAGCACCTGCAGCGCGGCGATGAGCCCGTCGCCGGTGGTGGAATAATCGCCGAGGATGACGTGGCCGGACTGTTCGCCGCCGATGTTGCAGCCGCCCGCGCGCATGCGGTCGACGACGTAGCGGTCGCCGACGGGCGTGCGTTCGAGCCGCAGGCCGATGCCGCCGAGAAACCGCTCGAACCCCAAATTCGACATGACGGTGGCGACCACGCCTCCGCCTTCGATCCGGCCCGAGGCGTGCCAGTCGCGCGCGATCAGCGCCATGATCTGGTCGCCGTCGACGATCTGGCCTTTCTCGTCGGCGATGATGAGGCGGTCGGCGTCGCCGTCGAGCGCGATGCCGATGTCGGCCTTCTGTTCGACGACGGTTTTTCGCATCAGGGCGGGGGCTGTCGCGCCGCAGTCCTTGTTGATGTTGGTGCCGTCGGGCGCGACGCCGACGGGGACGACTTCCGCGCCGAGCTCGTACAAAATGCGCGGCGCGACTTTATAAGCCGCGCCGTGGGCGCAGTCGGCGACGATTTTCAGGCCGTCGAGGCGCAGGCCTTTGGGAAAAGTGTTTTTCACGTATTCGATGTAGCGGCCTTTTTCATCGTCGAGGCGCGCGGCGCGGCCGAGGTCGGCGGCGCGGGCGAGCTTGGCGGCGAAGTCGTTCTCTTCCATCAGGTTTTCGATGTCGGTTTCGGCGTCGCCGGAGAGCTTGTAGCCGTCCGCGCCGAACAATTTGATGCCGTTGTCCTCGAAGCCGTTGTGCGAGGCGGAGATCATCACGCCGAGGTCGGCGCGGAGCGAGCGGGTCAGCATGGCGATCGCCGGCGTCGGCATCGGGCCGACCAGCACCACGTCCATGCCCATCGAGACGAAGCCGGAGGTGAGCGCGGGTTCGAGCATGTAACCCGAGAGCCGCGTGTCCTTGCCGATCACGACCTTGTGGCGGTGCCCGCCGCCGGCGGCTTTTTCATCCTTGCGCCGGAGCCGGAGCGCCGCCGCCATCGCGACCCGCAGCGCGGTTTCCGCCGTGATGGGGGCGAGGTTGGCCTTGCCGCGAATGCCGTCCGTGCCGAAGAGTTTGCGGGTCATGTGATTTATCCTCCGTTGCAAACCCTAGCACTGAATGGGCTTTTGGCAAAAACATCATCTATTTCAAAGTCTTTCATTTTCATATTAACGACCGCTTATGTGGAAAGGTAATGTAGGCGCATATAAAAAATGATTCCCTCGGAAAGGATTGTAAAAATGTACGAATTGACCGAAGTCCAGAAAAAAGAAGCTGTTGAAACGCTCGTCGCGTGGGCACGGGCATTCCCCGATCCCGATAAAAGTATGTTTCAAATGGGCACGGCAATTATTACGCCGCGCGTTATAGCTGACCATATTGCCGATCCGAACTCTCCTGTTCAGAAGTTCATGTTCAGCGTTTTGCTCGGGCATTTAGAGCATCTGGAGAAAAACATGAAGCCGGCGCAAACAGCCGATGCGTTGTTTGCTCTCGTGATGGAAGGCATGCGCGCGTAAACGGAATACAATCTGGCGCAAAAGAAAAAGCCCCAGTTCAAAGGCGGGCAACCCCCGCGTCCTTGAGTCGTGCATTCGGACTGAAATATCAGAACGGCTTATGGCGCTCCCAGGCTGCTGGATAGGTCAGTGCCGGGGCTTTTGGGTCTTAGGCGGCGGGAATTTTTCCGGATGCCGCTCCTGCCAGCGCGCGCGGCCTTCCGCCGTGTCCCTGCGGGCGGCGGTGAGCGCATTGTCCGCCAGCACGGCGGCGACCAGCGTGCCGCCGCGCTGCGCGACCGCGTCGGCGAAGGCGAGGACGAGAATGTTCGGCGCGGCGATGGGGCGGATGGCGAGCAGCCGCGCGATCAGCTGTTGCGCGTCCTCCTGCGGATGGCGCAGCGCCAGCACGCCGAGCGCCACCGCCGCCGACCGCGCCTTGCCCGCGTGACAGTGGATGATCACGTCGCCGCGCGAAAGATGCCGCAATACGAAATCAATGCCTTCGGCGATTTGCCTTTGATCCGGTCCGTTTTCAACCTCTTCCTCGCTGTCCCAGAACGAGAGGATCATTTGCGCGACGCCTTCGATGCGCGGCGCCGCGCCCTTTTCGCCTTCTTTCACGCCCGGATGCTCGATGGAAAGCACGGCGACGATTTTTTCATCGCGCGCGCGATCCGCCGCTTCGTCCGCGCGGCAGATGATGATGTTGCCGTCCGCGTCATCTTTTTGTGGCGTTGGAAAATCTTTTATTTTCATAATCTATAGAACTTTTTCCGAAAGCGTATGGGTATATGTTAATGGCAAATATCAGCTCCCATACCTTATCTTAAGCGATTTATACAGGAGAAAAGGCGCCCTGTCGTTCAGGAAAAAGCTTTCACACAGTTTCAACAAGCACAGCCACGCTATCGGTTTCGGCGTCAACGCCGCCATGGTGGCGGCGCGCATGAATATCAAGGCGGGCTGCTCAAACGCCCTTCGGCTCGGGAGACCCGAGATCGACGCCGCCCGCCGTCGGCACGGAGCCGGACTTGACGGGCTTCTTCAGGCTGTCGTCGTCATCGTCGCCGCCGCGGTGAAGCTTTTCGCCTTTCAGCACCAGCGGAATCTCGTCTCCGTCGAGCGTTTCGTATTCCAGCAGGGCCTTGGCCAGCGTTTCGAGTTCGTCGCGGTAGTCGGTGAGGGTTTTCTTCGCGCGGGCATAGGCGCCTTCGACCAGCTTCTTCACTTCCGCGTCGATCTTGTTGGCGGTGTCTTCCGACATGCTCTTGGATTGCCCCGCGCTGTAGCCGAGGAACACTTCCTCGCGCTCGTTGCCGTAGTTGATGGGGCCGAGCTGGTCGCTCATGCCCCATTCCATGACCATGCGGCGCGACATTTCGGTCGCCATCTTGATGTCGCTCGACGCGCCGGTGGTGACTTTATCAAGCCCGAAAATAAGTTCCTCCGCGATGCGGCCGCCCATGGCGACGGCGAGGTCGGCGTGGAGCTTCTCCTTGCTCATCGAGATGCGGTCGCCTTCGGGCAGACGCATGACCATGCCGAGCGCGCGCCCGCGCGGGATGATCGTCGCCTTGTGGATCGGGTCGGAGGCCGGTTCGTGCAACGCGACGATGGCGTGGCCGGACTCGTGATAGGCGGTGAGTTTCTTTTCGTCCTCGGTCATCGCCATCGAGCGGCGTTCCGCGCCCATCATGACTTTGTCCTTGGCGTCCTCCAGCTCCTGCATGCCGACGACGCGCTTGCCGCGCCTTGCCGCGAGCAGGGCGGCTTCGTTCACGAGGTTGGCGAGGTCCGCGCCGGAAAAGCCCGGCGTGCCGCGCGCGATGGTGCGGGCGACGACGTCGTGCGCCAGCGGCACCTTGCGCATGTGGACTTTCAAAATCTTCTCTCGCCCGTTGACGTCGGGGTTGGGCACGACCACTTGCCGGTCGAAGCGGCCGGGACGCATCAAGGCGGGGTCGAGCACGTCGGGGCGGTTGGTCGCGGCGATGAGGATCACGCCTTCGGTCGCCTCGAAGCCGTCCATCTCGACGAGCAGCTGGTTCAAGGTCTGTTCGCGCTCGTCGTTGCCGCCGCCGAGGCCCGCGCCGCGGTGACGGCCCACGGCGTCGATCTCGTCGATGAAGATGATGCAGGGCGCGTTCTTCTTGCCCTGTTCGAACATGTCGCGCACGCGGCTCGCGCCGACGCCGACGAACATCTCGACGAAGTCGGAACCGGAGATGGTGAAAAACGGCACTTCGGCTTCGCCCGCGACGGAGCGCGCCAATAACGTCTTGCCCGTGCCCGGCGGGCCGAGCAGCAGCACGCCCTTGGGAATCTTGCCGCCGAGGCGCTGGAACTTGTGCGGGTCGCGCAAAAACTCGACCACTTCCTGCAATTCCTCTTTCGCTTCATCGACGCCCGCGACGTCGGCGAAGGTCACGCGCCCGAGCTTTTCGCCCAGCAGTTTGGCTTTCGACCTGCCGAAGCCCATTGCCTTGTTCGAGCCGCCCTGCATCTGGCGCATGAAGAAGATCCACACGCCGATCAAAAGCAGCATCGGGAACCACGAGATCAAAATGCTGAACAGCGAGAACCCGTCGCTCTTGTCCGGCGTCGCGGAAATGCGCACGCCCTTGCCCTCGATGCGGCTGACGACGTCCGTGCCGGCGGGAATGTAGGTGACGAACGTGCGCCCGTCGGTGAAGTGGCCTTTGAGCGTTTCGTTGTTGATGACGACGTCGGAGACCTCGTGCTTGTCGACGTCATGGATGAAATCGCTGTAGGCGACGGCGGACTGCGCCGACATGTCGTTGTGCGCCTGTCCGAAAACGTTGAACACGGCGGCGAGCAACAGGGCGATCACCGCCCAGAGGATCAGATTCTTGCCGAACATGCTGTTATTGTTGCCGTTTTTGTCGTCGTTATTGTTGTTGTCCATGAAATGCCCCTTGTCTCTTAATTATAAGGTGTTTTATCCCAATAATCCATGACAGTCACCTGACAAGCCGCCACAAACCGAAGTGGCGGACATCTGCAATCCGTAACATTCCGAAAAATATAATGAAAACGAATAGTTAGGGTGCGTGGTGTATTTATTATATAAAATATTTGACATATTTATAGAATCACCATATTTTTAACAGAATATTAATTTTTATTTAACGGTTCAATCAAGGAGTAACCCACATGGAACAAACGGCAAAACAAAACACGGCAGAAGACTACGCCAGGATCGAAGACGGCGTGAAAGCCCAAATGGAGAAGATCGAAGCCATGGAAGATATGGGCGAAAAGCTACTCGCTTACCAAGACCTCAACAAGCGTTGCGCGAAGATGGCCGATCTCGAAAAAGGGCGCGTTGAATTTGCAAAGCGCGTCGACAAATATTTAAATGTGCAAATCGGTAGATTATTCAACTCATCGGCAGCCGTCGGCGGGCTGATCGTCATGATCACTCTTCCGATTGCCACTGCCATACCGTTCGTTATGCTCGGCGCGCTCGCCGGCGGTTTTGTCGGGAGCGTCTCGTTTATGATCCTCGACCATATCGGCGCCAAGTTCAAGAAAGGCATCTCTGTCAGCGAACGGGCTACGCGCGCCGCCATGCAATCCATGGCGAAAGAATCTCCGGAAACGCTTTATAATTATAACATGAGCGTCCTGTCGAAAAAAATCGGCGCGCTGATCGCCGACCTCAGCGCCGAGAAGAACGCCGCGACATTGTATCATTCCGCCCACGCCGCGCAGATGAAAAATGAATTTCCGCGCCTCAAGGAAGCCTTCGACCTCATCGACGAGCGGGAGGCATTTATGATCGAACAAAAGGCATTTATGATCGAACAAACGCCGGTCGCGAAACGGAACCGGGATGTCGTCAGCGCGCCGCGCGGCTGATCTCTTCCCGCGCGATCAGGACTTTGCCGTTTTTGACGCGTCCGACCGCGCACCCCGCGAGAGTCCGGCCTTTGAAGTTTTCATCCAGCAGATGAAGGCGCAGGCGCTCCGTCGCGTCGAACCCGGCGGGATAGGCTTGCGGCGCGCGGGTTGAGAAAATCATGTTGAGCACGCGCCGCTGGATGTCCGCGGGATAATCCTTCCATTTGCCAAGGTCGAGCGCCGCCGCGGCGCCGTCTTCCGTCACGCAGTCTTCAAACGCGCGCGCGGCGTAGAATTGCAGCGCGTCCTTCGCGTCGGCGAGTTTGCGGAGCGTGCGCGCGAGCCGTTGCGGGGTCAGGCCCTCGCTTGCGAGCGTCTCCTCGAAGGCGCGGAGCTTCACGCGGAGATATTTTTCATTCCGGTTGGAAGGGTCTTCGAACCACGCGACGCCGAATTTTTCGCAAGTGGCGCGCAGGCGCGCGCGAGAGAAGCCCATCAGCGGGCGGATGCGCGCGACGCCGTTGATCTCCGCCGCCGCCGCCATGCCCGCAAGGCCGTCGGGGCCGCTGCCGTGGGCGAGCCGCATCCAGAAGGTTTCGATCCGGTCTTCGAGGTTGTGCGCCGTCGCGAGCGTTGCGATGCCGCGCCGCCTGCAGGCCGCCGTCAGCAGGTCGTAGCGCGCTTCGCGGGCGCGTTCCTGAATGCCGGTCGCGGGTTTTTCGCCCTCCCAGACGAGGATTTCGTGCGCGATGCCGCGGGCGGTTAAAATCTCGTGCACGGCGCGCGCTTCATCGGCGGCTTCGGGGCGCAGTTTGTGATCGACGGTGAAGGCGGCCAGCGCCGCGCCGTTTTCTTTCGCCCCGTTGCTTTTTATCCAGTCTCCGAGCAACAGCGCGAGCGCCATGCTGTCGCCCCCGCCGGATACGGCGATGCCAATAGTTCCGGATACGGCGATGCCAATAGTTCCGGATACGGCGATGCCAATAGTTCCGGATACGGCGGCGGCGAGCGCGGCGGAAAATTCTTCCGGCGTGATGGGCTGTTCTGCTGTCATGGTCTTCCTATGTCGCCTGAAACGGCGGCGCGTTTCAACTGCTTTTTCGCGCGCCACCGCCTTAAAACGCCAGAAATGGCGAAATTGCGAATCCGGGAAATTACAAACCGGGCCCGCGCGCTTTGCGCGCGAGAACTGTTTTTTGCGCTTTGCGCGCGAGAACTGTTTTTTGCGCTTTGCGCGCCGGGGGAGCCATTTCCCGCGGCGGCATGTTTTCATTTGCGGCGGCGGAAACGCCCCGTTCCGCGTCCGGGGCGCTTTGGGGGTTGAAGATTTCCGCCAGTTCCCGGGCGGGAACATGCGTGCGCCCTTCATATCTTTCGCTCCAGGCGTGGCCGGGATGTTCGGCGTGGGTGAGCCCCCTGCTGCCGATCGGCAGGCAGATATCGGTGGATGATATGCCTTCAAAGCCGTCGAGCGCGTTCCTGACGGTCGGGTAGAGGGCGCCGTAGCCGATCTCGCCCTTGTAGGAAATGTCCAGCGCCGCGCTGTAATAATCCTCGAAGAAAACCCTGCGGCTGCGATCGAAGCCCCACAGCTGGTTTTCGAGGCTGGTCGAGTATCCGTCCGAACCGCCGATCAGCAGGCCGTGGCGGTCGAGCAGGGATCGCACCTGGCCCGATTCGATGTCGAGGTGCGCGTGGTCGAGGTCGGCGAAGAAGCTCCGGTCGTAGTCGCCTTGCAGCGGGATGAGGATTTTCGCCGCGTCGACCTGCAGCCACACGACGCCGCGGTAGCCGCTGCGCCAGTCTCTCTTCGTCTCCGTGCGGTTGTAGAGCTCTTCGTCCCTGTAGGCGGGGATGGCGCAAAGGTCTTTGACATGGAGGTTGCGCACCTTGTCTTCGGTCACGGCCTTAAGATAGCCGAGCTGCTTTTCGGTCAGGCGGCGGCTGTCGACCCAGAGATTGATGTCGGCGCCGGGATGGCGCAAGGCCGCCTCGCGCACGTTGTTGATGTATTCCTCCGGCATCGGCAGGCGGATCGAGCCGTTGTCGGGGTCGGGTTTGGCCGGCAGGTCGAGCCCGAGCCATAGAAAATTGATCGCCTGTTTGCGCGTCGAGGACTGGCGCGCGCGCTCCCGCGCCACGGCGTCGCGCACGGCGGGATCTTCCTGAAGGCTTTCGGAGGCATGGGCGTGCGCCCGCCAGTTTTGCGCGATGGCGGCAAGGACGAGGTCGCGGTCGTTGCGGAGCTCTTCGGCCGCGTGTTTCAGCGCCATGCCGTTGCGCTGCACGGCGTCCAGCATGATAGCGCGGTCGCCCCTGATCTCGACGGGCATTTCCGGCAGCAGGTAAGGATTTCCTTCCAGCGCCAGCCGGGCGATGGAAGGGTCTTTTTGCAATCTCGGCGAGGCGCTTTTATAGGCCTGGGCGTTTCGTCCGACGGCGGCGCGGACGACGTCCGCGTCGTCGCGCAGTTTGTCGGAGGCGTATTGTATCGCGCTCCATTGCGCGCGGACGACGGGCAGCAGGAAGTCCTTGTCGTCGCGCAGTTCGGCGGACGCGAAGCAGAGCAGCGCGCCGTCCTGCATTGCGGCTATTCGCACGATGTCGGGGTCGCCCCTGAGCCGCGGCGAGGCCATTTCGAAGGCCTGCGTGTCCTGCAGGACGGCCTCGCGCATGATCTCCTTGTCGTCCAGAAGCGACGGCGGCATTTTATATATCGCCATCCAGCTCTGACGGATGGCGCGCATCGCGATCTCGGTGTCTTGCTTCATCGCGTTCGACAAATATTCATAGGTTTGCCAGTTGATCTCGATGACGGCGCGCGCCGTCTCCGGATCGTTCTTGCGCGCGCCCGAGGCGTACTGGAAGGCCTGCCAGTCCTTGCGGGTCGCGGCAACGACGATGGCGTGGTCGTTGCGGAGCCTTTGCGACGCAACGGCCAGCGCCGGCCCGTAGCTTTTCACCGCGATGCCGACGATCTCGTCGTTGTCCTTCATTGCGGCGGAGAGATGCTGAAGGTTCTGTCCGGATTTTTCAACCGCGTCGCGGGCGGCCGCGAAATCAACGTCCGCTGCGCCGGGGCTTGTTGCGGGCGGCGGCGGGTTCTGGTTATTGAAGCTGTCGAGAAAGGAGGACATCGCCCTGTTTCCACTTGAAATGACCATCATCGCCGCGCGGCGATGAGGCCGGTTTGTTAAAATATGATTTCTAATAATTTATTATGGATATGACAATATGTCAATTAGATTGTGCGTTTCTTGTTCTTTTATAAATATCTTTTGACATCAAATACTTAAAAATAAAACACGCGCCAGCGCGCGGCAGTCCGGCGGCGTTTTGAAAGGCGTGATCCTGAAAAATCGCGGCTTTTCAGGGACTCAGGCGGATTTCGGCGGCTTGATGATCAGCCGGGGCTTGTTGCGGGCGGCGGCGCGCAAGCCTTCCTGTTTGGTGGCGAGCGCCGCGCGTCTCCTGTCCTCGGCCGCCTTGGCATATTCTTCGGCGAGGCGTTTGCGGGCGTCCCTTTCAGAACCGATCATCCGCGCGAGGCGCTTTCTCGAGCCGTCGCTGGCAAGGCTTTCGGCGGTTTCGCCGTTGTCGCTTTTAAGGTCGATCTCCGCGCCGCGCTTGAGCAGAAGTTCCGCCACGCGGTAGCCGTCGTCGATGACGTCCTCGTCGTTGCCGAAGCTGCGGAAGGCCGCGGCGGCCATCAGCGGCGTTTTGCCTTCCTTGTTGCGGGCGTTGATGTCCGCGCCGCCGTCGAGCAACAGCGCGGCCTGCACGGGCTTGCCCGCGTCCGCCGCCTCGATCAGCGCCGTGTTTCCGTCGTCGTTGCGGGCCTCGACGTCCGCGCCGCGGGCGAGCAGCAGTTCGACCAGTTCCGGCGCATCGCCGCGCGCGGCGACGATCAGCGCCGTCCTGCCGCTGTGTCCCTTGTTGTTGACGTCTGCGCCCGCGTCGAGCAGGATGCGGGCGATGTTGACGTGGCCGCGCATGGCGGCTTCGCTCAGCGCGGAATCGCCGGTGTTGTCTTTCATGTTGACGGCCGCCTTCGCGGCGATCAGCTGGCGGACGACCGCCTCGCTTTCGCACCGCGCCGCCATCATCAGCGCGGTGATGTCGCCGGTGTTGCGCGCGTTGATGTCCGCGCCCGCGTCGATGAGGAGCCGCGCGGCCTGGTCGCTGCCGCCGAGCGCGGCCTCGATCAGCGCCGTGTCGCCTGCGATATCCTGCGCCCTGGGGTCCGCGCCCGCGTCGAGGAGCTTTTTCACGGTCGCGCCGTTGGCGTTGCGCGCGGCGAAAAGGAGCGCCGTCTTCTGGTTGCTGTTTCTGGCGTCGACCTCCGCGCCCGCGTCGAGAAGAAAGCCCGCGATGTCGGCGTAGCCGCGGGCGGCGGCGTCCATCAGCGCGGTGTCGCCGCTGTTGTCCTTGGCGTTGACGTCCGCCTTCGCGGCGAGCAGCGCCATCACGACCGGCCGGGAGAAATTGCGCGTCGCCATCATCAGCGCGGTGGCGCCGGTCGGGTCGCGCGCGTCGGTGTTCGCGCCGCGGTCGAGCAGCGCCTTGACGACGGGCAGTTTGCCGAGATGGGCCGCGGCGATCAGCGCGGGCCTGCCGGCATTGTCCATGGCGTTGATGTCTGCGCCGTTTTCGATCAGCAGCAGGGCGATTTCCATCAGTTCCATGTCGATGGCGAGGCTGAGGGCGGAATTGTCCTGCTCGTCCCTGGCGTTGACGTCCGCGCCGGCGCTGATGAGCGTCGCGGCGGAGACGAGGTCGTTGTTGCACACGGCCCTGATCAGATTTCGTGAAAGCGCATTTCTGTTAAAATCATCTTCGAGCGGCATGCTTCAATCTCCTTGGGCATTTTTAAATTTCGTAATACGGGATGACGGAGTGTAGCAATTATTTTCCGGCGTGATAATACTTCACCTGAAATAAAACCTGTTTTATGGTTTCGTTTTCGCCGCGACGCGCGTCGGCGCATTTCATAACGCAAGAATAAAAAAGGCATACGGATATGAAAACTTTATTACGGAATACGGTGTGTTGCGTCCTTGCGGCCTTCGCGGTCATGGCGCCTTTGCGCGCCGCCTTCGCGGGGTATTACAGCGCGGGCGGCGCATCGTCCGCTTCGCCGGTTTCGGCGATCGTGCCGTCTTCGGGCGGCTTGCACAACGTCGTGGTGATGTCGGTCGGCAAATGCTACGCCGCGCTCGGCCGGCAAGAGACTTACTATATCGAGATGCACTACGCCGACCCATATACTGAATGCATGCGGCGCTGGAAGCTGAAGCGGCTCCGCGACGCGGCAAAAAAAGCGGCGTCGGAAAAGACGGCGGCGGCGGGCCGCAAAAAAGAATCGCTCGCGCAAAAGGAAATCGACATGCAGAAAACCTCCATCGGCCCGGCGATGAGCAGCGGAAACGACAATAGCGGCGGCTATTTCCGCGTGCCGCAGGCACGGCGCGGCGGGGCGGCGCAGCAAGCGCCCGCCGCGCCCGTCGATCCGGAACAGTATTATCTTTCGACGCATCCGGCGCCGCTCGTCGTGCCGCCGCGCAAAAGAGACTATGCGCGGGATTACAGCGGATTGAACCAATAAAAAGCGTATGAAACGCTTTATCCATGCGTGTGAAACGCTTTATCCATGCGTGTGGAACACTTTATCCATGCGTGTGGAACACGCTGAAACACCATGAAACGGCGGAAACGCCTTTTTGAAAAAATTTTTGCGGCATATGTTTTTGAAATCTCTTCGCGAATTGTTTTCGCGGCGCGCGCGTTTGAAAATTCTTGTTGACGGACGGGGATCATCTTTGTTTAAATCTAATCAGGCTCGCGAAGTGTAGATGAGCCGGACGAAATAAAAACAACGCGGTCTTTTCGAAGCCCGCGTTTTTTGTTGCCCGACATTCCGGAGGAGACATGAACGACGATGAAACGCCGGACGATCCGCGCGCCGGCATCGACGCGTGCGCGTTGATCTTTGCGCTGCAACGGCACGTGCTGGGCGAGGGAAAAATGTCGGCGACGCAGGTCGCGGCGGCCATCGCGTTGCTGAAGAAGATTCTGCCGGACGTTCCGGGCGCGGTCGCCGCGGCGGAGGCGGCGCGCGGTGAAAAGATCAAAACCCACGAAGAGGCTTTGAAGGAACTGGAATAAAAAACAGGAGCGGACGTGAACGACAGCGAAAAGGAAATCCGCCTGAAACTGAAGGCGGATTTTTTGCATTACGCGGCCGCGTGCCTGAATATCCGCACCAAGCAGGGCGCGATCAGAAAACTGGAACTCAACGCCGCGCAAAAGTTCGTGCATGACAGGCTGGAGGAACAACTCAAAACCACGGGCCGCGTGCGTGCGCTGATCGTCAAGGGGCGGCAGCAGGGCGTCTCGACCTATGTCGAGGCAAGGTTCTACTGGAAGGTGACGCACAACAGCGGCGCTCGCGCCTTCATCCTCGCGCACCTCGAGGACGCGACGCGCAATTTGTTTTCGATCATGAAGCGCTTTCATGACAACTGCCCTTATCCGGTGAAGGCGCACGAAGGGCGCGCCAACGCGCGCGAGATGCTGTTCGACCGCCTCGACTCCGGCTATCACGTCGGCACCGCCAAATCCCGGGGAGTGGGGCGGTCGGACACGCTGCAATATTTTCACGGCTCGGAGGTCGCCTACTGGGCGAACGCCAAAGAACATATGTCCGGCGTGCTGCAGGCCGTGGCGGACCTGGGAGGAACGGAAATCATTCTCGAGAGCACCTCGGCGGGCGCGCAGGGGCTGTTCTACAAACTCTGCGACGACGCCAGGGCCGGTCGGTCGGACTATCAGCTGGTCTTCGTGCCGTGGTTCATGCAAGGCGAATACCGCAGGGAGCCGCCGCAAGGCTTCGCGCTCACGGCGGAAGAAGAGGATTACAAGCGCGCCCACAGGCTCGACGACGCGCAGATGTGCTGGCGGCGGGCGAAGATTTACGAGACAGGCAACATCTGGACGTTCCGGCGCGAATATCCGGCGACGGTGGACGAGGCGTTTCATGCCGACCGGGCGGACGCCCTGTGGACGCGCGAGACGCTGCAGATCAACCGCGTCGATGCCGACGATGCGCCGCAAATGAGGCGGATCGTGGTCGCCATCGACCCCGCGACGACGGCGAAAAATGGCAGCGACGAAACCGGCATCATCGTCGCCGGATTGGGCGTCGACGGGCACGGCTATGTTCTGGAAGACGCGAGCGGAAAATACACGCCCGCCGAATGGGCGTCGAAAGCGCTCAACGCGTTTAAAAAACACAAGGCCGACCGCATCGTGGCGGAAGTCAACCAGGGCGGCGACATGGTCGAGCATACGCTTCGCACCTATGAGCCGAACGTGCCCTACAAGGCGGTGCACGCCAGCCGCGGAAAAATCACCCGCGCCGAGCCGATCGCCGCGCTGGACGAGCAAAGCCGCATCCATCATGTGGGTGTGTTCGGGGCATTGGAAGACCAGATGTGCCGCTTCGTCGCGGATGGAAAACAAAGCCCCGACCGCGTCGACGCGCGCGTCTGGGCGCTGACGGAACTGATGCTGAACCGCGCGCCGCAAGGGCCGGTGATTTGGAGATAAAGGAGAACGACATGAACCTGAAAAAATTATTTCGGCGGGAGAAAAAAGACAATCCCGCCGCGCCATTGTTGGTGCAATTCTCGGTCAATCAGCCGAAATTCACGCCAAGGCAGTACGACAAGCTCGCGTACGAGGGCTACCAGAAAAACGTCATCGCCTACCGCTGCATAAGGCTGATCAGCCAGACGGCGGCGGCGGTGCCTTTTGCATTGTATCAGGGCAAGGGCGCGAACCGCATGCGGTTGCATGATCACCCGTTGCTCGATTTGCTCAGTCGCCCCAACCCCACGCAGGGCGGCGCGGAACTGTTCGAGGCGCTCTATGCGTTCTCGCTCATCGCGGGCAACACCTATCTCGAGGCCGTCGGGCCCGCAGGTGCGTCGCCCCGCGAACTCTGGACGCTGCGTCCCGACCGGATGCGCGTCATTCCCGGTGTGCAGGGCGTGCCGGAAGCGTACCGTTATACGGTGGATGGCAAATGGGTCGATTTCCCCGTCGATCCGCTGTCCGGGCGCGCGCACGTCCTGCACATCCGGCACTTTCATCCGCTCGACGACTGGTACGGCATGAGCCCGATCGAGGCGGCGGCGGTGAGCATCGACCAGCACAACGACGCGGCGCGCTGGAACGCGTCGCTTCTGCAAACCGGCGGGCGTCCTTCGGGCGCGCTGGTTTATTCGCCGTCGACGCCGGACAGCCCCGACACGCTCACCACCGAGCAGCGGCAGATTTTGAAAGGCGAGCTCGAGCGCTTCTTCACCGGCCACGACAACGCGGGCAGGCCGCTTGTTCTGGAGGGCGGCCTCGACTGGAAAGAAATGTCGCTCTCGCCGAAAGACATGGACTGGCTGGCGGGAAAAGACGTCTCTGCGCGGGAGATCGCGCTGGCGTTTCACGTGCCGTCGCAACTGATCGGCATCGCGGGCTCGCAGACCTTCGCCAATTTCGAGCAGGCGCGGCTCGCGCTGTTCGACGACGCGGTGCTGCCGCTGATCGACCACGTGAAGGACGCGCTCAACAACTGGCTCACGCCGCAGTTCGGCGACGATCTCGAGATCGAATACGACGTCGATAAGGTGGAGGCGCTCAACTTGCGCCGCCAGCAGGTGTGGGACCGGCTGAGCACGGCGAGCTTCCTGACGCTCAACGAAAAACGCGCCGCGCTCGGCTATGCGCCGGTCGCCGGAGGCGACTGCATCATGGACGCGAAGGGAAATCTTGTCGCAGACGCGGACCATGACGGCGATGAAACCGGCGCGGACGCCGACCATGACGGAGACTGACATGAAAAAAACCATCCCGCTGAAGCTGGACAACAAAGTTTACGCCGTGCGCCCCACTTTCGCGCTGGTGCGCGAGATCGAAGTCGAGCTTGGCGGCGTCGCGGATCTGCGCGCGCAATTCGCGGGCGACGGCTGGCGGGTTTCCGACCTCGTCGCGCTCATCCAGATGATGCTGCAGGCGGCGGGAAGGACGGTCGATTACGCCGCGCTCGGCAACGCGCTCCTGAACGAGGGCGTGGCGCATTATCTTGCCGCGGCGCAGGTGTTTTTGGACATGGTGCTGCATGGAGAATAAAGCCGCGCGCGTCCATGAAATATCGGAAACCACGGGCACGGGCGCGTTATGTTTGGCGCGCGCGGCGCGCGGACGCAGTTTTTATTCCGCGTTCGGCGCGAACAATGCAATGGACGCGTTTTTGTATCTCGCCCGTCACCGCGACCTGAACGAATGGGAAGCCGGAACGGGCCATCTGACCGACGCGGGCACGCTTTGCCGCGACACGGTGATCGCCTCGAGCAACAACGATCGGGCAGTTTCCTTTTCTGCCGGAATAAAAGATATCACCAATAACATTCACGAGGGCAACATATATGAGGGTGCTTATGACGCATGACCAGTTTGATGCCGGGTTCGAGATAAAACTCCTCGCCGCGACCGGCCTGTTCGAGGGCTACGCTTCCGTCTTCGGCGTGGTCGACCAGGTCAACGACAAGATCGCGCCCGGCGCGTTCAAGGCGAGCCTCGCCGCGTGGCGGCAAAAGAAAAGCTTTCCGCCGCTCTTGTGGCAGCACGAGGCCGCCGCGCCGATCGGCGCGTGGCGCGAGATGCGCGAGGATGGCCGCGGCCTGTTTGTCAAGGGCGATCTGTTCACCAAGGACATTCCGCGCGCGCAGGAAGCCTATAAACTTTTGAAGGAAAACGTCGTCACCGGCCTCTCGATCGGCTACCGCGCGGAAGAATCGCATATCGAGCGTAAATCGGGCGTGCGCGTGCTGACCAAACTCGACCTCATCGAGGTTTCGCTCGTCACATTCCCCGCCAACGCGGAAGCGCGCGTGACGGGCGTGAAAGCCGCGCCGGATGCCGCGATGCTGGCGCAAACCATGCGCGCCGCGGCGGAGGAAATGCGCCGCGCGACGGAAATCAACCGCTTCTCGCGTTTCTTGCGCGGCGCGGCTTTAGAGACTATCGACCGCTAACCCTTAAACCCCGAAAGGAAAAAGAACCATGACATCACTCTGGGTCAAACTGCGCGACGCGCTCGAATCCGAGTGCGCAACGCTTCACCATCTGCTCTCGCCGCTGGAGGCGGAGTTGAAACCCGTCGCCGAGCAGGACTTGAAAGACATTGCCGAAGCGGGCATCGCCGCGGCCGCCGCGTTGGCCACCACCTCCGGCGGGCTGACGCTCAGTTCCGTCGAAGCCGCCGCGATCGCGGGCGGACGCGCGGCGCTGGACACCGCCAAAACCAAAGGCATCGCGCTCTCCGAACAGGCGGCGCTCGGCCTCGCCACGCTGGCGGGTCTCAACAAACCGCAAAACTAACCTCACTCCAACAGAAAAGGAAAAAACATGACGCAAGACTCACAACTGACGGAGCTTTACCGCTCTTTTGAACTGTTCAAGGAGGCGAACGACCAGCGCCTGCGCGAGATCGAGGCCAAGGGCAGCGCCGATCCGCTGACCGAGATCAAGGTCAACCGCCTCAACGAGCGTTTCGACACGCTGGAGACGGCGATGCGCCGCACCGCGCGCGCCGCCGAACAGAAATCCGACGAGGAAAAGGAGGCCGAGATGTTCTCGGTCGAAAGGAAGCACAGCTATTCCGGCGACCTCGACGTGAAGACCTACCGTCATTATAAGGCCGCGCTCAACAAATACCTGCGCAAGAACAACGCGGGGTCCAGCCTCGATGAAATAAAGGCGCTCAGCGTCGGTTCCGATCCGGACGGCGGTTTCGCCGTGCCGCCGGACATGGGCGGGCGCATCGTCGAGCTGGTCTATGAAACCTCGCCGGTGCGGCAGGTCGCCAACGTCGTCACCATCGGCTCGGACGCGCTGGAAGGCATCAACGACCTCGGCCAGCCGGACTCGGGCTGGGTCGGCGAGATGGACGTGCGCAACGACACCGCGACGCCGCAGATCGGCGAGTGGAGGATCCCCGTGCACGAACAATACGCCGAGCCGTCCGCGACGCAAAAGCTGCTCGACGACGCGATGTTCGACGTCGAGGGCTATCTCACCAAGAAGATCGCCGACCGTCTCTCGCGCATGGAGAACACCGCCTTCGTCGCGGGCAACGGCATCCGTCAGCCGCGCGGCTTCCTCACCTATCCCGCGGGCGTGCCGAGCGCGACGAGCTTCAGCGTGATCGAGCAGATCGCGTCGGGCGCGGCGGGGGCGTTTTCGTCCACGGCGCCGGGCGACGCGCTGATCAGCCTCGTCTATGCCTTGAAAGCGCCGTACCGCGACAAGGCGGTCTTCCTGATGGCGCGCGAAACCCTGGGCGAAGTGCGCAAGTTGAAGGACAGCATGGGACGCTACCTCTGGCAGCCTGACTTCCAGATGCGCCAGGGCGGGCACTTGCTCGGCTTCAACGTCGTCGAGGCGGCGGACATGCCGGCGATGGCGGCGAACAGCCTCTCGATCGCCTTCGGCGATTTCAGCCAGGGCTACCAGATCGTCGACCGCATCGGCATCCGCATCCTGCGCGACGCCTTCACCGCCAAGCCCTACGTCAAGTTCTACACGACGAAGCGCGTCGGCGGCGACGTCATCAACTTCGAGGCCATCAAGCTGATGACCTTCGCGGCCTAATAAACACAGAAAGGAAAACCCCAACAATGCATGATCTCGTCAACAACATCGCGGTCACCCAGTCGGTGATGCCGCAAGTGATCACGACGACGGCGCTCTCGACGCCGAACACCGACACGCAGGGCGCGGACATCCAGTCCTTCGTCGTGCTGGTCGGCAACATCGCGGACACACTGTCCTCGACGGTGCGGATCGATCTCTCCATCCAGCACGCCGACGACGACGGCACCGGCAATCCGCTGCCGTTCGCCGACTGCGCCGATGCCGACGTGCTCAACTTCAGCGGCCTCGTCAACGGCGTCTTCGCGAGCGTGAACGCGGCGGCCATGGCGGAGAAGCGCTACGTCATCGATTACATCGGCGGCCTGCGCTACGTGAAGGTGATCGCGACGCCGGTCGGTCTCACTAACGGCGGCCCTGTCGCGCTTTTGTCGCTGCAGGCGAACCTCCACACGCTGCCCGCGGTGAACGTTTAAACTTTTCTCCCTGCCCCTTGCGGGGGTGAAGAGCGATCTTCACCCCCGTTTTTTCCTTCAGGAGGACGCGCATGCATTTGCCGAACCCTTACTACCGCCTCGTCGAGACGGCGCCGCCGGCGATCGAGCCGCTGACGCTTTCCGAGGTGAAGACCTTCTTGCGCGTCGACCAGACGAACGACGACGCCTTCATCACCGGACTCATCACCGCCGCGCGGATGTTCTGCGAGGCGGAAACGGGCCGCGCGCTGATCGAGCGCAATTACAGCCTGTTTCTCGACCGCTGGCCGAACGAGCGCGACGATTACGCCTTCGACCGCCGCGACGGCGCGCGCCGCATTCCGACCCCGCTGGTGATCGACCCGCGCGGCATCGCGCTGCCCTATCCGCCGCTGGTGTCCGTCGCCCAAGTGAACGTCTACGCCGCGGACAATACCTCGACCGTCTTCGACCCCTCGAATTATTTCGTCGACACGGCGGGCACGCCGGGGCGGCTGGTGCTGACGCTGGGCGTGGTGCCGCCGTTGCCGTGGCGCATCGCAAACGGAATAGAGATTCAATATACCGCGGGCTACGGCACGGCGGAGACAGACGTGCCGCAACTTTTGCTGCAAGGCATGATGCAGATCATCGCGCATCTCTACGAGCATCGCGGCGACAGTCCGGATCAGGCGCTGCTGGCCTCGGGCGCGGCGGCGATCTTCAAACCTTACAGAACGATGAGCCTCCGATGATCGGCGACATGAAATACCGCGTGACGATCGAGCAGGCCGCGCTGACGCCGGACGGCGCGGGCGGCTTTGCCGAGACGTGGGCGGCGCTGGCGACCGATCCCGTCGTTTACGCCTCCATCGTGCCGATGACGGCGGGCGCGGCGCTGAAGTTCGGGCAGATCGACGGCGAAACGACGCACCACATCGTGCTCCGCTACCGCGCGGACGTGACGGTCGGCATGCGCCTCGTCGACGAAAACGGCGTCGCCTACCTTGTCACGGCAGCACTGGATAGGGGTGGATTGCGCCGGTATCTCGACGTTTCGGCGTCGGTGCGGACGGCTTCTTGACGGCGGCTTGCGGCGTTTGCGGATCGGGCGGCGGAGGCCCGAGGTCTTTGGCCTCGAGCGGCTTCCAGCTTGCGGCTTCTTTATCGAGCGCGGCGACGGCGTCTTTCTTGAGGAATTTCGCCGCGAGCCCCGCCGCCGCCCGCGCGCAGGCTTTGGCGTATCCGGGGTTTTGCTTTCCGGCGGCGCAGATTTTGTACCACTTGTAGGCCTTGTCGAGATGCGGCTTTGCGGGATTGCGCGGGTTTTTGCTGCCCTGATAGAGGATGATGGCGTAAAAAAGCGCGCCGGTCTGGTCGCCGAGCAGGGCGCTGCGGCGGAACCAGGCGCGCGCGGTTCTGATGTCGGCGGGCACGCCCTGTCCGTCGACGTACATCGCGGCGACGGCGTTCATGGCGGCGGTATTGTTTTTCCCGATGGCGGCGCGCTTGTAAAGCCGCATCGCTTCGGCGTGGCTGAGGACGAGGCCGTAGCCGTTCTCGTACATGTTGCCGAGGAGAACCATGGCGCGCGCGTCGCCCGCGTCGGCGAGCGGGCGGAGCAGGATGACGGCATCGCGCCAGTCTTGCGCGTTATAGGCCTTGAGGCCTTTGTCAAAGCCGCCCTGCATGGCGGGCGCGGCGACATCCGCATACGCGGGAGGCGCGAACAGAACGGCAAGGAAGAGAGCGGCGAGGAGGCGTTTGAACATGTTTCGGATTTTAAAGCTTTTCAAGGAAAGGATAAACAAAAATGTCTGCTGACAGTCTCTGGGACGTGCAAACCGGCGTTTACGCGCTTCTGACAAGCACGGCGGCGCTCACCGGACAGCTGGCGAACGGCGCGGCGGGCGTGCTCGACCATGTGCCGGTCGGCACGGCGTTCCCTTATGTCGTGCTCGGCGCGGCGTCCGCGGTGCCGAGCGACACGCAGGGCTTTTCCGGAAACGAAGTCACGCTGACCATCGACACCTACAGCCACGGCGCGGGCATGGAGCAGACGCGGAAGATCATGTCGGCGATTTACGACGCGCTGCATAACGCGGTTTTCGCCGTGCCCAATCAGGTGCTGGTGCAGTGCCAGTGCATATCGAGCGCGACGGCGGTCGAGGCGGACGGCCTCAAGCGCAACGTGCAGAACGATCTTGTCCGGCACGGTGCGCAGAAGTTCCGCATCGTCACCGAACCTTAAAAAAGGAGAACGCACATGACCAGCCAGAACGGGCGCGACCTGCTGTTGAAGATCGGCGACGGAGCGAGCCCCGAGAATTTCACCGCCATCGGCGCTGCGCGCACGGTGGAGATGACCGTGACCAACCCCAAGGCCGACGCGACGACGCTCGCCGACGGCGGCTTCGAGACGCTCGCCGCGGACGGCGGACTGCAGGCGCTCGAGATCACGCTCGCCGGGCTGTTCAAGGACAGTGCGGCGGAAGCCAGCCTCCATGCGGCGGCGCTGAACCGCACGCTCAACGATTACCAGCTCTGCTTTCCCAATGGCGCCATCTATGCCGCCAGCTTCGCCGTCACGGCCTACAAGCGCAGCGGCGCCTTCAACGCGCTGGAGGATTTCACCGTCACGCTGACGCGCGCGGGCGCGGGCGCGTTCACCCCCGGCATCTGACATCGAGGAGCCCGACATGATTTTTCTGACCGCGCCGGATGGAAAGAGCCATCCGCTGAAACCCGATTTCGCGCTCATCGAGAAGATCGAGGCGGAACACGGCAGCCTTTACGCGCTCGCCGACGATCTGCTCGAAAAATCCCTGCCGCTTTCCGAGATGATCGCGGTGGTGGAAGCGCTTTATGCCCATGCGGGCGCGGCGGCGACGGCGGATTTTCTTCTTCTCCAGCCGTGCGCGGACATCCTGATCCGCTTTCTGCTCGCGGTGCTGGAGCCGGTGGAAAAAGTTCCGCCCGGCGGCAACGTTCCCGATGAAGATTTTCTCGAAGAGATGCTGAAACAATTTCCCGACGTCAAGGAGAGGTAAGCCATGAAACTCAAAAAACCCAAGGAGGCCGCGCACCGCCGCCAGCTCCGCAACGTGATCGACGGCGGCGCGCTCAGTTCCGCGTCCAAGGCGTCCTTGAGCGGCATGATGAAGGGATATGCGGCGTCGAACGGCCTCAAGGCGTCGAGCGGCTCGAGGCGGGCGCGGGCGCACCTGACGCGCGTCGGCGCGGGCGGCGGCGGCATGAGCGGCATGTACGGCAGCCTCGACCGCATGGTCGCCAACATGCTGCTCAAGGGGCCGATGACGACCAACGTGCTCGGCAGCGTTTTCGGCATCAGCCCCGGGCTCACCAGCCGGTTTTAGAGCAATGCCCATCTGGAATATTCGAGGAGAATGAAGCATGACCGCATGGCCATCGACACTGCCGGCCTCGCCGCTGGCGAAGAACTTTCAGGAATTGCGCGCCGACACGATCATCCGCACCGACATGGATGTCGGGCCCGCCAAAACCCGCCAGCGGTCCACGGCAGGCGTGGGCGAGCTGCAGATGACCTATCTGCTCAGCGTCGCGCAGGCCGCGGCGATGGACGATTTTTACGCGACGACGCTGTCCGGCGGATCGCTGAGTTTCGATTACACCCACCCGCGCACCGGGGCGCTTTTGTCCTGCCGCTTCACGTCACCGCCGGAATACACGGCGGTCAACGGGCTTTATTACGAGGCCGCGGTCGCGCTGGAGGTATTGCCGTGAGGGAGGATTTATCATGAGCCGTTCGCTTTCCAGCCTGGCGCAGCAGTCGCTTTACGCCGCCGAAACGGGGGATGCCTTCTTGGTGCTGCTGACTTTGAGCCATCCGGATTTGTCCGCGCCGATCTGCGTGACGTCCGACGCCCTGCCGACGGTCAGCAACGGCGTGACGTTCGTGCCGTTTCCGTTCGACCTTGCCCTGCCCAACGATCTCGACGCCAAGTCCTACCGCGCGCGGCTGGTGATCGACAACGTCGACCGGCAGATCGTCACGGCGGTCAGGAGCGTCACGACCGCGCCGGACATCCTCATCCAGATCGTCCGCGCCGCGACGCCGGATACGGTCGAGGCGGCGTTTGTTGACTTTAAATTAACCAATGTTATATATGATGCCTACCGAATCGAGGGCGACCTGACCGTCGAGGATTTCACCGCCGAACCCTATCCGGCGGGGAGTTTTTCGCCCGGATTCTTCCCCGGACTCTTCTGATTTTATGTAACTTTAATATAATATATCAAATAAGTAATTTTTTTTGATATATTATATTAAAATTATTTTAATTTAAAAAAAACTGTGGTAGATTGGAGGGAATACAGCAAAGCAAAAAGGAAACAGGCGATGACCAACAGCAAGCTGACAAAGACATTCCATAGTGAAGCGTCTACCATCCAGACGGAAGCCCTTCTGGGAGCATCCTTGCTTCTGATGAGCGCCGATACGCGCCGCGGAATGGATGTCAGCACGAGAGCCGCTCTCGACGTCATCGTCGCGCATGCCGACGGCCACCAAAACCGCACGGATTATGTCGCCCGCTACAAAAAAGCCGCCGGAGAAGGCAAACATGGCGCGGGCCAGCACGCGCCGAGCTCCTCCTGCTTCAGCAGCGGCAACTGAGATTTAGAGTTTTCTCCTAGAGAAAACCCGTCGCGGCAACGTGGCGGGTTTTTTTACAGGGCGGGTTTTTACAGGGACGGTTTCGGGGGAGGATGATTCCCCGGTGCGGCGCAGGGGCTTTTTCACGCGCTATGGATAGGATAGCATGTTATAAAATATCAAAAAAGTAAGATTTTTTGATATTTATAACTAATATTAGTTGATTATTTAGAAATTACTGTTAGGGTTAAGGTAATGCAACGCGAGAAAGAAGGAATCACGATCATGAGCAGACTGACCGGCACCTTTTCCACCGCCACGGCCTCCGCGCCCGCCGCCTTTTTGGATGCATCGCTCGACCTGCTCGTCGCCGACACGCGCCGCGGCATGGATGCGCGCACGCAGCAGGCTTATTTGCAGGTGTCGGCTGCCGCCGGAAGCAACGCGCGCCGCGCGGATTACCTCGCGCACTACAAGGAAGCCGCCGGAAAAGGTCCTTTGCGCCGCGCCCCGGCGAACAGCGGGCCGAAGCCGGTCTGAACAGGAATTATAAGTTTTCTCCAGAGGAAAAAACCCGTTGTAGCGATGCAACGGGTTTTTTCATGACCGAAAAATAACATCAGAAAGTGACCGCAATGCCCGTCCCCATCTGGGCGGGGCGATACATCGGGCTGCCGTTCCAGGGACACGGCCGCGACCGCTCCGGGCTGGATTGCTGGGGGCTGGTGCGGCTGGTCATGGCGGAGCAGTTCGGCATCGCCCTGCCGTCGCACATTCACGAATACGAGCGCACCACGCAGGTGGAGAAGATCGCGCAACTCGTGGAACGCGAGGCGCAAAAATGGAAGCTGGTTTCCGCCGGAAGCGAGGACTGCGGCGACGTGATCGTCCTGCGCGTGCGCGGGCGGCCGATGCACGTCGGGCTGGTGCTGGGCGACGAACAGATGCTGCACATCGAGCGCGGCATCGACAGCGTGATCGAGCGCTACAACGGCCTGCACTGGGCGGAGCGCATCGCGGGATTCTACAGGTACAAGAGTGTTTATGAAGATGACAGTGAAGAACGATAAAATAGACGTATTCATCGCGCCGCATCCTTTCAGGGCGTCGCGGGAGCATCGCGCGGTCGCGGCGGGAAAAAGCGTCGCCGCGATCGTGGCGGAACTCCAGCCGGACGCGGGGTTGCGCGAACACGCGCACGTCACCATCGGCGGCGATGTCGTGCCGCGCGACGACTGGGCGCGGGTGAAACCGAAAGCCGGAACGCAGCTCGCCATCCGCATGGTGCCGATGGGCGGCGGCGGGGGCGGCGGCAAGAACCCTTTGCGCACCGTCATGTCGCTCGCCATCATGTCGGCGACGGGCGACATCGCCGGCGGCCTGCTGAAGACCGGCCTTTTCAGCGGCGGTTTCATGGGCTTCGGCCTCGGCGGCCTTGTCAAGGCGGGACTCGGCATGGCGGGGCGTCTGTTGCTCAACGCCATCGCGCCGCCGGCGGCGCCGCGCTTCCAGCTGACGCAAAAGCAAAGCCCGACGCTGTTCATTCAAGGAGCGCAAAACAAATCAGCGCCGTTTTCCCGCGTGCCCAAAGTGCTGGGGCAGCACAGGTACGTGCCGCTGCTCGGCGCGTCGCCCTATACGGAGACGGTCGGCGGCGATCAATACCTGCGCATGCTGTTCGTCTGGGGCTACGGCCCGCTGGAGATCACCGACATCAAAATCGGCGAGACGCCGATCACCGATTTCACCGACGTCGAGATCGAAACAAGGCAGGGCTACGACACGGATGCCCCGCTGACGCTTTACACCAACAGCGTGGTGCAGAACAACCTGCAGGTCGCGCTGACCAACGCCGCGGGCTATCTCACCCGCACGACGGATACGGACGCGACGGCGATCTCGGTCGACATCACCTTTCCGCAAGGTCTGTTCCAGATCAACGACAGCAACGTCAAGGTCGCGGCGGCGGTGGAGGTGTCTGTCGACTACGCGCCCGCGGGCAGCGGCGCGTGGACGAGCGCGGGGAGCATCTCGGTCACGGCGGAGCAGAGCGCGACCCTGCTGAAGGGCCTGCAATTTTCCGTGCCCGCCGCGGGGCAGTACGACGTGCGGCTGATGCGCGTCACGCCCGACAGCGCGAGCGATCTTGTGTATGACGACGTGGTGTGGACGGCGCTCCGCACCATCCGCTCGAGCGCGCCTGTCAATATGACGGGGCTGGCCATGACGGCGCTGCGCATCAAGGCGACCGACCAGCTCAACGGCGTGATCGACAGGCTGAACGGCGTGGTGCAGTCGATCGTGCCGGACTGGAACGGAACGGCGTGGGACAACCCGGCCGACCAGACGACGTGGCACGCGACCGCCAATCCCGCGTCGCTCTACCGCCACGTGCTGCAGGGCAGCGCCAACGCAAGGCCGCTCGACGACACGCGGCTCGATCTTGCGACGCTGCAAACATGGCACGACGATTGCGCCGCCGCGTCGAGGGAATTCAACGCCGTGATCGACTACGACATTTCCGTCGCCGACGTCTTGCAGGACATCGCGGCGGCGGGCCGCGCCAGCCCGACGCTGATCGACGGCTGCTGGGGCGTGGTCGAGGACGCGCCGCAAACCTCAGCCGTGCAGCATTTCACGCCGCGCAACAGTTTTACTTTTTCCGGCAACAAGGCCTTCGCCGACCAGCCGCAGGCCTTGCGGGTCAGGTTCATCAACCGCGACAATGGCTGGTTGCAGGACGAGCGCATCGTCTACGACGACGGCTTTGACGCCTCCAACACGACGGTCTATGAAGTGCTGGAGCTGCCTGGCGTGACGAGTTCCGACCAGGCCTGGAAGGACGGACGCTATCATATCGCCACCGCGCGCCTCCGGCCGGAGACTTACAGTTTCTACGCCGACATCGAGCATGTCGTCGCGACGCGCGGCGACCTGATCCGGTTCACGCACGACGTGCCGCTGTTCGGCCTGATGTCCGCGCGGGTGAAATCCGTCGCGTCGTCCGGCGGCTTCGTCACCGGCGTGACGCTCGATGCCGACGTGACGATGACGGCGGGAACATCCTATGCCGTGCGCTTCCGGCTCGGCGACGGAAGCTCGCTGGTGCAAACGCTGACCACCGTCGCGGGCTCCGGCAACGACTTGACTTTCGCGACGCCGCTCGCTGCGTCCGCCGCGCCCGCCGTGGGCGATCTTGCGCTGTTCGGGATCAGCGGGCAGGAAAGCGTCGAACTGGTGGTGAAATCGATCACGCCGCAGAACGACCTCAACGCGCTGATCGTGTGCGTCGATTACGCGCCGGGCGTGTTCACCGCCGACAGCGGAACGATCCCCGCTTTTTCGAGCCAGATATCGCTCCCGCCGGAGATGCTGCCTCTGCCTGTGCCCGTTTTGAGCCAGATCCAGTCCGGCACGGCGACGATGATCAAGAACGCCGACGGCACCTTTACCGACCGCGTGGTGGTGACGCTCGCGGCGCCGTCGTACAACGGCGCGCTCGGCATCAAGGCGCTGGTGCGCGCCGGCGCGGAGACGGATTTCCATCCCGCGACGGTGGTGAGCGCGACGGCGAACAGCGTCTCGCTGGCCGGTCTCGCGTCCGGCGGCCTCTACGATATCAGGGTTTATTACGTTTCTGGCGACGGGCAGGCCTCGTCCGCGCTCACCGTCGCGGGCTACCGCGTCGCCGCCGACATGCCGTCGGACGTGACGGGCTTTTACATCGGCGTGCTGGGCGACACGGCGCATCTGGCCTGGAACGCCGTGACGGACATCGACCTCGCGGGCTATGCCATCCGCTTCGCGCCGCAGACAGCTGGCGTGACATGGGCGGGCGCGACGGACCTCATCACGCAGATTCCGGCGGGCGCGACGGGCGTTTCCGTGCCGGCGGCGGCGGGCACGTATCTCATCAAGGCGGTCAGCGCCTCGGGGCTGACGAGCGTCAACGCCGCGCTTGCCGTCTCCACCGTTTCCGCCGCGAACGCCACATATATATTGACGGTGACGGAAGACAGCGGCTTCACCGGCGCGAACGCCTGCACCGGCACGGACGCGGGCGCCTTGCGCCTTTCCGGCGCGGACACGGTGGACGTCTGGGCGGATTTCGACCTTGTCGCCGACGCCGACATCGGCAATGCGGGCATGGCGACGGCGGGCACATACGGCTTCGCGGGCGGCGTCGACCTCGGGGCTGTTTTCACGTCGCGCCTCACCGTGGACATGGCGGTCGCGGGCCTCGACACCACGACGTCGGTCGACAGCTGGGCGGACATCGACAATCAGGAGAGCTTCGACCAGACGGTCGATCCGTCGCTGTGGAACGTCGCGGTGCAGATCCGCGCGACGAACGGCGATCCGGCGGCATCGCCGGTGTGGTCGAACTGGCAGCCGTTCGTGATCGGCGATTATTCCGCGCGCGCTTACGAATTCCAGGCCGTGCTGACCAGCGATTTGCAGGGCG
The DNA here is from genome assembly GCA_021845905.1 of Pseudomonadota bacterium. Lineage (GTDB taxonomy): Bacteria > Pseudomonadota > Alphaproteobacteria > Micavibrionales > UBA2020 > PALSA-926. The sequence continues at coordinate 9,969 of JAJZVA010000003.1, read as the reverse complement.
TCACGCCCGCTGTCACGCGTCTGCGCGTCGATCTCGACATGCCGGGCCGCGACGAGAGCGCGTGCGGCGTCGCCGCGCCCGCAGGCGGGGCAAGCGTCGCCTACGCCAGCCCGTTCCGCGCCACGCCCGCCGTTTCGGTCACCGCGCAGGACATGGGCAGCGGCGATTATTACGTCCTCACCCCGTCCACGGCGTCCGGCTTCACGGTGAAGTTCTTCGACGCCGCGGGAACGGGCGTCTCGCGCACCTTCGACTGGCTCGCCAAGGGCTACGGACAACAAAGCTAAACCACTTCAAACAAGGAGAAACTAAAAATGACACAAGCCACCTCGCAGATCGGCGCGGACCAGTCCGGCCTCGCTTACCGCAACGCCGACAACGCCGGAAAACAGGCGATCCTGAACCACCACAAAGGCCCGACCGCGCCGACCTATGCCGAGGCGGGCATCATCTGGCTCAACGATTCCGCGACGCCGTGGACGCTCAATGTCTACAACGGCGCAAGCTGGATCACGCTCGGCGAAGTCAACGCCACCACCAACACCTTTCAAGCCTACAACGGCACGGCGGCATCGCGCCTGATCAACTACGCGGCCGACACCGGCGCCGCGAATGCGTATTTGATCGCGCCTTCGCCCGCCGTTCCCGCTTATGCGGCCGGGCAGATCGTGACGCTGAAGCCCGCCTACGCCAATACCGGCGCGGCGACGCTCAACGTCAGCAGCCTCGGCGTGAAATCCGTCAAATTGCTGGACGGCAACGACCCCTTCGCGAACGCGCTGCTGGCGACGGGCGTTTACACGCTGGTTTACGACGGAACGAATTTCGTTCTGCTCAACCCGACGCTGCCGGCTTTCACCGGCGACAGCGGCACAGGCGGGGCTTCCGGCCTCGTGCCCGCGCCCGCGGCGGGCGACGCGGCGGCGGGAAAAGTCCTCGGCGCGGGCGGCGCATGGGTCGCGGCGGGCGGCGTCGCCATCAAGCGCCAGATCTTCACCGCCTCCGGTTCCTACACGCCATCTGCCGGATTGCTCTATGCGGAAGTGGAAGTCCTCGGCGCGGGCGGCGGCGCGGGCGGATCTCCCGCCGCGTTTCCGCGCGGCGGCGGCGGCGGCGCAGGCGCTTATTCCATGTCGGTTTTAGGCGCGGCGGCGATCGGCGCGGCGCAAACCGTCACCATCGGTGCGGGCGGCGCGGGCGGCGCTGCGGGCGCGAACCCCGGAAGCGCGGGCGGCGCGTCTTCATTCGGAACGCTGGTCACCGCCAACGGCGGCTCCGGCGGCGACAGCAGCACCACGCTCGGCAGCTATCTGTGCGCGGGCGGACAGGGCGGCGCGGCGGCCACGGGCGATATCGCCATCGCGGGCAACAACGGCGGCTTCAGCGGAGATTATAACGGCGTCGTCGACGTCGGCATCGGCGCGAATTCCAAATACGGCGCGGGCGGCGCCACGGCATCCGCGACCGCCGCGGGCGCGAACGGCGCGGGCTATGGCGCGGGCGGCTGCGGCTCGATCGGCGCTTCGCTGGCGGGCGGAAACGGCAGCGGCGGCCTCGTCATCGTCACCGAATATTGCAGCGTCTGATGAGCGACAGCATCCGCCAGGAACTGGGGCAAATGCAGGGCATTCTCTCCCAGATCCAGAAAAACACCGACAAGATCCCCGATCTGGTCGCGAACGTGCAGCGCAACGCGGCGGATATCGCCGAGATGCGCCCGCACGTCGCCGATTACGTGCGCACGCGCCAGCGCGCCATCGGCATCGGGGCGTTTATCGCCATCGTCTTCGCGGCGCTGGGCAGACTTATAGGAGGACATTGAGCACATGCAGAACTTTACCGATCCGCGCGGCATCCGCAACAACAATCCGGGCAACATCCGTCTCTCCAAGGTCGTTTGGCAGGGGCAGGCGGCGACGGCGGCGCAGACCGATCCGGACTTCATCGTCTTCACCGCGCCGGTCTACGGCCTGCGCGCGCTGATGAAAACCCTGCTCACCTATCATTTGAAATACGGGCTGGATACCGTGCGCAGCGTCATCAACCGCTGGGCGCCGCCGGTCGAGAACGACACGGGGTCTTACATGCAGGACGTGGCGCGGCGCATCGGCGTGAAGGTCGACGATCAAATAGACCTTTGCGCGCAGAAAACGCTGGTCGCGCTTAGCCAGGCGATCGTCTGTCATGAAAACGGACGCCCGCCGCAAGGGCGCGTGGCGCATTGGTATGATCCGTCGGTCTATGCCGCGGCGGCGGCGCTCGTCCTGCCGCTGAAAGCGGCGTCAGTCAGTCCGCAGAAGGAGGACGCATGATCGTCTTCGGCCTGATCTCGGGCGTTTTGATCGCCTTTCTGATCCATATGGAGTTTCTCGGCCGCGCCGCCGCCGAGAACGACGCAAAAGGAGAGATTCTCGATGACGTTGAAAAAGCCGATATGGCGCGCGCTGATCTGGAGCGCGATCCTGCTGCCGACCGCCGCGTGCGCGAGGAATTCACGCGCTGATTTCTGCCAGATCTACCGTCCGGTCTACATGTCGAAAAAAGACACCGAAAAAACCAAGCGGCAGATCGACGGCAACAATGCCGCGTGGGTGGCGCTGTGCAAGTAGAGTCCCGGGCCGTCGGTCAGGCCACGGCGTATTTGTAATGATGCCCCATGACTTTGAGCAGAATTTGCTCGAGATCCGGATGATCGGCGCGCGCCGCGGCGTCGCGGGCGGTCATGCCGCGCCTGTCCTCGGCGAAGACGTCCGCGCCCGCGCGGATCAGCAGGCCGATCATTTTCACGTCGCCCCGCGCGGCGGCGATGTGCAGCGGGCTTGCGCCGGAAAGACGGTCTGCGGCGGCGATCCGCGCGCCGCGCCTGAGGAGATATTCCGCCATTGCGTAATGGCTTTGCTGCACGGCGAGCGTGAGCGCGGTATGGCCGAAGGGTTGCACTTCGGCGTCGATGTCGGCGCCGTTGTCGAGCAGGAAGCCCGCCATGTCGAGATGTCCGTGAAAGGCGGCTTCATGCAGCGGGCGGCGGCCTTCGTCGTTGGGCGCATCGACCGGCGCGCCCGCCTCGAAAATCACCTCCGCGCTGAGAAGATCTCCTTCGCGGGCAAGGTCGTGCATGAAGCTGTGGGTGAGAACCGGGTCCGCATGATCGATATTGAAGTTGTAGGCGCGGGAGCCTGTCAGCGTACGTGGGGTCATTTTTATCTCCTTATGCTTTAAGGGCGGGGGAAGAGAGTGGTAATGACTTCTATATGTTGTGTATGTTCCCATTATAAAACACAACATCGTGAAAAATTGTTTAATCTCGAGTCTTTAGGTAAAAATAGGGGCGGCTTTTTCTTGTCGCAGGTCAAAAAACGAAGCAACGCGCGGCTTTCGGATCGGTGCGGTTTTTTGCGGCTGTGGATATTTTTATTTACATAACGGTATAAAAATTTTTTCCAGCGCGCGGAATCATGTCAGGTTGCTGCAAGCGATTCTTTTCCAACGGTTTTTAGCGGCATTATAGATATTGACCTGCGGCGCGCGCGCCTTTACGATTTGCCTTAAAGGAGAAATCGAACATGGGCGCAGAACCGGACGACGAGATGGAGCGTTTAAGCGCGGCTTTCCGCAATGCCGCCGAGAGAAGCACCAGCCACGGCAAGCACAAGTTCGTCCAGCTGAGCGAGGCGTTCGAAGCCCTGCGCGCGCTCATCGGCACCGACCGTTTCGCCGATCAAGTCCGCGCGCGGGAGGATTTCACGATCGCAATGGATGCGCTGCAGACGTTCTCGCGCATGGATCCCGACACCGAAGTGGAAATGATCGCGCTTTTCACCGAGCTTGCGCGCATCGAGCAATACGATCCGCCGCCGCGCGCGCAACAGCCGCGGGGCCTGCCCGCGCCCGAGACGCAAAAAGACGATCCGCCCGCTTACGGCGGAAAGAGAAAGAGCAAGCCTTTTAAGTTCTAGGCTCAGGCTTTTGAAGGAAAGAAGACGCATGAAGATATTGCTGACCGGCGGATCGGGAGATGTCGGGACCCTTCTGACGCGCGCGCTTTTGCAAGACGGGCATGAGGTGGTCAATATCGACATGGCGCCCCCGAAGACGCCGGGCGGGATTTTCATGCAAGGATCGATCCTCGACCGCGCGTTGCTCGAAAAAGCCATGGCGGGGGTCGATTGCGTCGTGCATATCGCGGCCTGGCACGGCATTCACGCCGAAACGAAAACGCCGGCGGAGTTCCACGACCTCAACGTCACCGGCACGTTCAACGTTTTTCAGGCGGCGGCGGACGCGGGCGTCGGGAAATGCGTCTTCGTCTCCTCGACCAGCGCGGCGCATCCGCACGAGATCTACGGACACACCAAGATTCTCGGCGAAAAAATGGCCGAGACGTACGCGCACCGACACGGCATGGAGGTCGTGACCTTGCGCCCGCGCGCCTTCATTCCCAGCTGGAACAGGGACGTTTACGCGGATTACGTCGGCTGGGCGAAATGGTTCATGCGCGGAGCGGTGCATATAGACGATTTCCGCGACGCCGTTCTGCTGGCGATCAACCTCAAGACCGGCCGCAAGGCGCCGGTCTACACCATCGACGGCGCTTACGATTACAGCGCCGGGGACTTGAAAAACTGGGACAAGGACGGCCCGGGCACGACGTTCGCCAAATATTATCCCGACCATGTCGCGCTGGCGCAAAAATACGGCCTCGATACGGCGCTGAAGCCGAAGGTGCTGGAAATAGAAAAGGACGCGAAACTTCCCGGTTACGCGCCGCGCTATACGATGAGAAATCTTCTTGAAGAGTTGAAGGCTTTCGGCGCCGACGGCCCGCCCGCGCCCTATGCCGCAGCGAACAAAACGCCCGCCCCGCGCCGGAAAAACAGCAGGCATCCCTGACGGCGACGATCCGTCGCGTCAAAATCCCGACGTCAGTGTCTTGTGTGCAGGTAGCGGTGCAGGCCGAGCGGGCGCAGGGCGGAATTGCGCGTGAGGTCGCTCTCGCTCAAATGCGCGAGCGCCATGGCGCCGTTCACGTCCGCGCCGCGGTCCTCGATCAGCCATCTGACGCGAAAAGAGTCTATTTTCTGCTCCGCGAGTTCAAGCGCGAGTTCGCGCGTGTCCGCTGAAATTTCAGGCGCGGAGGAAGACAGATCGGCGTGGTTCATGCGTGGCTCCTTCGGTGATGTTTATGTGCGATGCGGCGGATTTTTGTTTCTCGCGCGGGCAACGGCAACGGCGCGTCGGGAACGGTGCAGGCAGAAAAGGCTGGCCGACAATCCCGAGACGATGCAGAAAAATGTAAAAAGGGTCATCATTTACAACTTAATATTGTTGAAACAGCGGTGCTTTCATGGCGGTGTCAGTCATTCTTCCAGAATATATAAAATTTATGAAAATTTAGTTAAATCACGCGGCGGCAGGGCGGTTTGCGGGCGGCTTTTTCTTGCATCGGCAACGGGGCTGGGCTTAAATCATTTCATCGACTTACAGGATATGACCCACCGCGAAGGAGATTTCAAAAATGAGCAGCGCCTTTAGCAAGCCGGAATATGCCCGCCTGCAGAAATATTTGCAGGACAAATTCTCCAACCCCAAAATCGCGCTGGTCGAGCGCAAGGAAGCCAAGGATTCGGCGGAAGTGACGCTGGCTGGGGAATTCATCGGCGTCATTTATAAAGACGAAGACGACGGCGAGGTGTCATACGACTTCAACATGGCCATCCTGGCCATGGACCTTCCGGCGGACGTTTGAAACACCGGCGCCTCCCAAAAGGCGCCATGGATTTTTTAAAAGGCGGTTTTCTGTCGTGAAAATTCACGGTCAAGACGTAAGGTCCGTTTTTCGCCGGTTGCCCTGGCAATATCAGCTGATGACGGCGGTCGGGCTGGCGTTCATCGGGCTCACGATTGTGCATCTCTCCGCGACGCTGATCACGTGGAAGAAGAAAATCATCGCGCCGGAAACAAAACCGGTGAAGTTTTTCTTCTCGCAAAGCACCGTCGGCGCGCTGGATCCGTCGCTGGCGTCGCGTCCGCACGGGCTGACCGCGTGGATGGCCTTCACCGCGCAGCAAAAAGACGCCAAGGGCGCGGAGACGATGAACGTGCGCCTCGCCTCGTCCGACGCGTCGCGCGGCTGCCTTTACTGGACGGAGATGGAAAACGGCGGCGACAGCGGCCGCAAGGCGCGCATCCTCGCGCCCGACGGGCAGACGGTCATCGCCAAAGGCACCTGGCGCGTCGAAACGCCGTCGCTGGTTTACGATCCCGACGACAAGGGCAAGGAATGGAAGCTGTTCGCCTTCAAATATCTCTGGTCGGACAACCCCAAGGACAGGCTGGCGGTCATCCAGCATTACGGGGTGATCACCTATGAATACGCCGCCGACCCCGCGCGGGAATGGTCGACGGAGGAATGGCTGTTCGCGGCGAAAAAGGATTATCCGCCGCCGCCTTACGACCAGATGGTTCTGCTCGATCTCGACCGTCTCTCGCCGCAACTCGATGATATCGTCATGTACGCCCGCCCGAGCGCGATTTATCAGGACGGCGTGCTGGCGATGACGCTCTCGGCCTTCAAGGCGGGCGAAGCGGAGCCCGACCGCGTGATCGAGATCGTCTCGCGCGACAACGGCAACAGCTGGCTTTACGCCGGCACGCTGCTCGACAAAAAAGACCTCGCGCCCTTCGACGTCAAGGGACAGCCGCCGTACACGCGCATTTTCGGCGCGACGCTGGTGCGGCAGGACGGCAAGGTTTATCTCGCCGCCGCGCTCGGCACGCCTTCGCAGCGCGGCGCGGGCACGCTGCTTTTCGCGTTCGACGATCTGGCAAGCGGCGCGCTCGCGCTTGATCCGCAGACCCGCGCGCCGGAGGTTTTGAAACGCATACCGCTGCCGGTGGCGGGGTCCGGCCCGATCGGCGGCGGCACGCTCGCCTATCTCGACGACTGCGCCAAATCAGGCATGATGATCAGCCAGCAGGAAGGCGCGTCGACGCGCTTCAGGATTTACCAGACCGGCTATCCTCCCGTCAAAACGTCACCCTGAAAACCAAGAAGGAGAAAACAGCCATGACCTCGCTCTACTTCAAATACGCCGCCATGAACTCCGGCAAGTCGACGCAGCTCCTGCAGGCGCATTACAATTACATCGAGCGCGGCATGCACCCTCTCGCCATGACGGCGCAAATCGACAGCCGCCACGGCGAAGGAAAGATCACCGCGCGCATCGGCATCGATCTGCCCGCGCATACCTTCGGCAAGGAGACGGACATCTTCGCGTTCATCCGCGAACAGGCGAAAAAGCAGCCGGTCGCAGCGCTGCTGATCGACGAGGCGCAGTTTTTGAGCGAAGAGCAGGTCTTCCAGTGCGCGCGCGTCGTCGACGAGCTGAACGTGCCGGTGCTGGCCTATGGGCTGAAGACGGATTTCCTCGGCAAGCTGTTCGCGGGCTCGGAGGCCTTGCTGCGCCTTGCCGACAACATCGAGGAGATCAAGGCGATCTGCTGGTGCGGGCGCAAGGCGACCCACACCGCGCGCGTGTCCGACGGCAAGGTCGTGCGTGCGGGCGCGCAGGTCGCTATCGGCGGCAACGACATGTACACCTCGCTGTGCCGCAAGCATTTCGTTTCCGGCGAGACGGGCGTGCTGGCGAAGAAGGCCGAACGCGCGGCCTGATATCCGTTCCAGCCCGTATTTTTGACATATTATAAAGGTTGTGATAGACTGGAAGTCTGTCGAAAAGGCCTTCAGAGGATTGTTTTTCATGACGGAATATACGCTTATTCGCGCGCGCGGCACGCTCGGCCCTACTTTTCAGGAAGCGGCGGTCTTGCTCAAAACGCATAAAAATCTGACCGTCAAAAGCGCCGTTCCGATGCAGACGGAAGAGGGCCGTGGCATATATCTCGTTGAAACGACAGCGGAGATCGCCGCCGCGCTTCCGCGCGAGCTTGCGGGCTGGACGGTCGTGTCCTCCCCGAAATAATACATCATATTGTTTTTAAAAGATATTTTTAGCCGCGCGGGCGGCTTTTTGGCATGCGCGTGGCTCTATATTCCAGAAAATATAATTTGACATATGTATATAATCTATTAGTATTATGGCGAAAAATACCAATCCGTCCATTTTATCCAGGCGCAAAGGAATAAAGACATGTTCAATAAAAGAAAAAAACAAGCTGAGAAACAGGCGCGGCTTGAAGAGCGCGCATCGGTGGAAGCATCTTTTGCAACACAAATGGCAGCCATCGCAAAAGTAGACGATCCGGCGGAAAAGATTTTGCAACTTGCCTCCCTTGAAGAGGCGATGAACAGCAGGCAGGCCTTTGCGATTGATCAGGCGAACGGGAGCAATTCTGGCGCGGCTTACGTGGCAGGAGCGGCGACGGGGATTGCCCTGCTCATTGGAGGTGGCGGTGTCGTAGCCTTTGCCGCCGCTCCTGTCGTTATGCTAGCTGGCTTTGGGGTGGCGTCTTTATCTCCGGCGGCGCTGTATTCTGGTGACATTATAGACAAAGTCAGAAATAAGAAACTCAAAAAAACGCGCATCGCGGAGTTGCAAAGCCATCTGGAGAAAATTTCCGGCCTCATCGGTCAGGTGACGGAGATGCGGGAAAATCTGATCGCTGGGCAGGCCGAAAAAATCGCGCAGTCGCCGTTGTACGAAAAGGTTTTGCGGTTGCCCGGGTTGTCCGAAAGGTTCGAGGGCGTCGCGGCGAAGCAGCTTGAAAAAGCGAAGGCCGTGGCTGAAAAACCCGCGCCGCAACAGCCGCGCCGCGTTCCGCAAGTGCGCGACTATAAGCAATTCAACAACGTCTTCGGCGGGAAATAAGAAAGAAAATCATGTTCAAAAAACGCAAGGCGGCTAAAAAACAACTGCGTCTCGACGCGTTCGCGAAGAGAGAAGCGCAGTTTCTCGCCCTCGTCGCGGCGGCTGAGCAGATCGCCGATCCCGCGCAAAAACTCCTCAGCCTCGAGGCGATTAAAAATTCGTCGCGCGCCGAGACTCGAGTGCTTTATCTTCATGCCTCCAATGTCGACGGAAAAATCTTCGGCCTTGGCGGCGGGCTCGGCGGCATGGCTCTCGCCATCGGCGGATCAGCGTTGCTTCCGCATGTCGTCATTCCCGTCCTCATCGGCGGCGGCGCGCTGGGCTTCGGCGGCATCGCGGGGCAAATATTCAGCGACGCGCGCGAAGCCAAAGAGCGCACTGCCGAAGTCATCGAGCATGATCTTAAGATGGAGAGTCATTATAGCCGCGTCGACGGGATCGAGGACGCGCTGATCGCGGAACGCATGGACCAGATCGCGCAGTCACCCCTTTACGACAGGGTCTTGAAACAGTCCGCTTTATCGGCGAAATTCGCCGATGCCGCGCTGAAACGGGCCGCGAAATTGCAGGAGGACGCCGCCGCGCGGCAGAAAACAGCGGAGCGCCCGGCGCCGCAAGATCCGCCCTCCGCGCCGCAAGTGCGCGACTACAGGAAATTCAACGATTTCCTCGACGGGAAATAAGGAGAAAATCATGTTCAATGCAAAGAAAAGAGAAGAGAAGCTGAAAAACAGGCGCTGATCGCCGCGCGGCGGGAGCGCGAGACGCGCGTCGCGGCGGATATCGCGGCGGCGGAAAAGATCGCCGACCCGGCGGAGCGTATTTTGAAATTGGAAAAGATCGAAAGCATCATCTGGAGCTATGCGGATGATGTGCGCTCCTCTGCCGCAAGCTATGACAGAAGGGCAGTATCCGCGCACGTGCTCAGCATAGGAGGATGCGTTGCGGTATTGGGGGCGCTGGCCTTTCCTCATATATCCATTCCTGTCTCGGCCGGCTTGTATTTCGGAGGCCTTACTAGGACGAATCGACATTTGAATTATCCCCAGATATGAGCGGCGGCGAGATAGAGAAAGGCCATAAAATAAAGGGCTTTTCGGTCATATCTGGTGGCGATGCGACGGCAGTGCTTCAGCCTGCA
>JAJZVA010000019.1 GCA_021845905.1 Pseudomonadota bacterium | reverse complement strand
TGCAGGCTGAAGCACTGCCGTCGCATCGCCACCAGATATGACCGAAAAGCCCTTTATTTTATGGCCTTTCTCTATCTCGCCGCCGCTCATATCTGGGGATAATTCAAATGTCGATTCGTCCTAGTAACGGAGCTGTGGGTCCCACACCTATACTGCACAAAGAAATGAAAGTCGTGTCTGTAACATCATGGCTATGGAACATTTTGACGTATGTTTGGGAAATGTCAGAGTCTATTTCTATCTTTTTAGAGGAGATTGGTGCAATTCAAGATGGGGCTGTACCAACTTCCAATGAAGCAGAGTTCCAAAGAGCTGTTTCTCAGCTGGTGAAACTTCCACTCTATACGTTCGATGATGAGCATCCCTTCAGTCGAGTTACATGGAATGTGACGACGGATCATACGGGCGAGGACACTAAAACTCCCCTAATCTATGGATCTTTATACCGAAGATGGTCAAATAGCTCAGATGGTGCATTTGAAGAATGGAACAATACGTCCGTGGGAGATGGGGTTACTCGTAGTTTCTCTATTGTCCTGCCGAGGAAGATGGGCATTTCACATTGGACGACACCATTTCCGTCGAACGACAAAATGCCTGTCTGAGCACAGGCCCCTTTTCAGACGCATGTACCCGGCTGCTTAATGTTCGACGGAAAAAGTGGAAACGAAAAAGCCCCGCAACGGCGCGATTTTCTGCACTATCTGCTCAGGATTCGGACGGAGGACGACTTGGTGGTTGGGGTGCCAGGGATCGAACCTGGGAATGGCGGTACCAAAAACCGCTGCCTTACCGCTTGGCTACACCCCAATACAGACGAGTCTGGAAGACTCCAGCCGTGGGAGAATATAAAAAAAAACCGTTTTCCGCAAGGTCAACATAATACAAGTTTATATATTATGTAATTAAAATAACCAGGTAACATTAAAAAGCGCTCCCCACGCGAGGCGGGCAAGGGCAATGCCTTAAGTATCAATACTTAAATACTGTCATTTTATCGTCAAATCTGCTAGATTTTATTTCATAATCTACAATTTTGGCATTCAAACGGGCGAAGGCTCCTTAGCTTCATGGGCACAGTCAGCAAAATCAAGACACAGCGCTTGCTTGATCCGGCCAATGGCGCGCTGGAAGGGCAGGCGCGCGTCAATGCCGAGATTTTCACCGCCGTCGAGATTCTGGGCCGCAAGCTCGAGCGGGTGGCGGCCGAACGCGATCGTCTGGCACAACGTCTGGCGTTGATCGAGTCGCAGGCCACCCTCGATGAAAAAACCGGTAAATTTTACCTGCCCGTCGTCGTCAATCCCGAGGCGCCCGCGCCAACGGCCACGGCATCCACACCGCGCTGGGTGCTCGCCGCCGCGCTGGCGAGCGTTGCTCTGGCGCTGTTTTCCGTCGCGACCGTTCTCCTCCGGCCCGCCATGCAGCCGCTGACCGAGAACCAGATCGCTGTTTTAAACGCTTTGAGCGCGTCGCAATTCACGCATCTTGAACCGGACAGCAATAAATGGAAGACGCTGGCGGAAGCCCAACCCCCGGTTTCAGCCCCGGCTCCCGCCGCATCGATTGCAACCTCCGCCGCGCCCGCACAAAAAGCGCCCGCGCTGCAAAAATCCGCATCGGCTAAAACAGCCTCATCCGCGCTCGCTGTAACGCCCGCGGAAAAGCAGGCCATGCCGCAACCGCCAAAGACAGCATCGGCCACGCCCGCAAAACAAACGCCGTCCGAACCCCCGGGAGCGGAAATAGCGGAGAAAACGCTTGCGAAACCCGCCGTAAAAATATCATCCGCAAAAGCAGAGATGGAACCTGTCCTGAAGCCTACCGGAAAAGCCGTGCCGATGACGGCGGCGGCGGGCGGCATCGCGCCCGATAAAACGCTGACAGGCGATCTCGCCGCCCTGCAAAAACGCGCTTATGAAGGCGTGCCCGCGGCGGAGCACGACCTTGCGACGCTCTATGCCGCCGGCAACGACGTGCCGCAGGATTACGCGCGCGCGCGCTTCTGGTTCACGCAGGCGGCTGAGCAAGGCGTCGCCAACGCAAGCTACAACCTCGGCGTGATCTATCACGAAGGGCTCGGCGTGACGCCCGACATGAAAAAAGCGCTCTACTGGTATAAAAAAGCCGCGGCGCTCGGTCATCCGGAAGCGATGTACAATCTCGGCATTTCCTATATCGAAGGCATCGGCACGAAAGTGGACATTCCCAAGGGCGTTGCTTATTTCAAGCGCGCGGCGGCGGCTGGCGTCGCGCAGGCGGCATATAACCTCGGCGTTTTGTACGAGAGCAACTTCATCGGCCCGATTAACATTCCCGAAGCGCTCAAATGGTACCGCATCGCCGCCAAACAAGGGCACCCGCAGGCAACCGCCGCGCTGGAACGGCTTGAAGGCGACGCAATCAAAAGCGGAAAAACCGTCGCCGCAAATTCAGCCGCCGCGCAGACGGCGGCAAATATCACGCCCGCGGCGGGCGGCAACGCGGACGGCCCGCATACCCTGCTCTCCGACATCCAGCGTATCCTGATCCGGCAAGGGTTTCTTAACGGAAAGCCCGACGGCGTCCTCAGTCAGCAAACGCAGGACGCAATCGCGGTCGCGGAGAAAAAACTCGGCATGACGCCTGACGGGGAACCTTCGCAAGCCCTGCTCGACAAACTGTTGCAAATGCCACCGGCCCTGGGCAAATCCCTCCCTTAAGCGCCGCGCGCCGCTTTTATCCACCAGTGCGGATGCGCCGCGGACAAAACCGCCGCCGCCTTCTTCGCCGCCGCCGCATCGGCATAAATGCCAAAGCATGTCGCGCCGCTGCCCGACATGCGGCGCAAGAGGCAGCCTTCCGTTTGCGCGAGGCCTCGCAAAACGTCGCGGATTTCCGGCACATGGGCGATCGCCGCATCGGACAAGTCGTTGCGCTGCGCCGCGATCCACGCCAGCGTTATTTTTTCAGGAACAGCCGCAGGCGCGCCGAAGACGCCCGAAAATTTTTTAAAGACCTCCGCCGTCGGCGCGGGCACGCCGGGATTGACGAGAAGAAGATGCAAAGGCGGCATGTCCGGCGCAAGCGCCAGAATTTCGCCGATGCCCGATGCGAACACCGCACGGCTGACGACGCAGGCGGGTACGTCCGCGCCAAGCTTCAAAGCCGGTTTTTGCAGGCGCGGCGCATCTTCCGGCAGGTTCCACAACCGCGCAAGGCCGCGCAAGGCCGCCGCCGCGTCCGCCGAACCGCCGCCGATACCCGATGCGACAGGCAGGTTTTTCATCAGGGTGATTCTACCGCGCAACGGCACGCCGTATTCCGCGGCGAGAAGCACGGCAGCGCGGGTGACGAGGTTGCCCCCCGTTTCCGGCAACGCGGCGGCGAACGGCCCCGCCGTCTCAACCGTGAAGACATCTTGTTCCGTGAAAGTCAGCGTGTCTCCGGCATCGGCGAAAACCATCAGACTCTGAAGCGTATGATAGCCGTCGGCGCGCTTTCCCGTCACATGCAGGAAAAGATTGATTTTGGCGGGCGCGGGAACATCGAATGAATGCGGCATGCAGAAAAGCTAAACGATCCCGCTTTCCCTGTCAAAGAGTCATGGCGCGCTGGACGACAGCTCGCTCGGCACGGCTATGCCGTGAGCGATCTTCTGCGCCACCAGCGCCCTGAAGGACGCGTCCTGGCTGACCGCGCGCGCGTGCCGCCACTGGGAGCGTGCCGCGAGATGATCTCCGCTTTCCCAATAGGCGTCGCCGAGATGGTCGAGCAACGTCGTGTCGTCGGGCACCTGCGCCACTGCCTGTTTCAGCCAGACGACCGCCTGCTTGTAGTGCGCGAGGCGGAACAGCGTCCAGCCGTAGCTGTCGAGAATATAGCCGTCGTCGGGACGCAAGCTGACGGCCTGCTTGGCGTAGGCCAGCGCCTTGTCGAGGTTGACCCCTTTAGTCGCCCAGCTGTAAGCAAGGAAATTGAGGATCATCGGATTGTCGGGCTGGAAGGCGAGCGCCGCGGTCAGGTCTTTTTGCGCCGCGTCCCACTGGCCGAGGCGCGATTCCGCCATGCCGCGCGCGTAGAGCACCGGCCATTCGTCCTTCGTCACCCTCGGGCTGGCGGCAAGCGCCTGCGTGTAGGCGCCAACCGCGTCGGCATAGCGCTGATGGCGGCGGTACGTGTCGCCGAGCGACACCAGCGCGGCGGTGCGGGCGAAAGGATTCTTCTCCATCGCGGTCAGCATGGCGATCGCCTTGTCCGTCTGCCCGGCCGTCTCGTAAACCTCGGTCAGGCGCACCTGCGCGATCCAGTAGACGGGCGATGTGGGCGCAATGGCGTTATAGTCGGCGATCGCGGCGGGATATTGCCCGTGCAACGCGGCGATGTCGCCCTGCATCATATGCGCGAAAGGAGACGACGGCGACAAAAGCGCGACGAGATTGCCGTAGATCTGCGCGCTGTCATAAGCATGACGCGCGTACAGCACCGAAGCGAGATCGTACATGGCGATGGCCGCGCCGTCCGCCGCGGATGAAATATTGGGCGGGATGACGCGCATCGGGTCGCCGTGTTCCATCGCGTGGATATAGGGGTTGTAAGGATAGAGCGCGGACAGCTGATGGTAGATCTGGGCGCTGATCTCCGGTTCGCCGTAACGCGCGAAGAAGCTCGCCGTCAAAACAGCCTCGTTGAGGCTGAGGCCGCCGGAGATCGCCGCCTTGTAATCGTCCGCCGCCGCGTTCATATTGCCGGAGAGCTCGTCCATCAACCCTTCATACATCGCGTAGGTCGGACTGTCCGGAGACAGGCTGCCGGACAGGGCCTTGAACGCCCCTGACGTGTCCTTGAGGCCAATGCGCGCCCAGGCGGTGAGCATCGGCTTGGTATAGGCGCCGAAACCGGTGGACGGGAGCGGATCGAGAAAAGCCAGCGCGCCCTTGTAATCATGACGGCCGATCGCATCGCAGGCCATGAAAATCAGCGCGAGCGCATCCGTGTCTCCGTTCCTCGCTTGCGCCCGTGATATGCCTTTATTCTGTGTACTGCCTTTATTCTGCGCCGCGGCGATCATGCGCGCCGCCAGATCCCGCGCGGTGGCGAAATCCCCCGAGCCGACCGCGAGAAGAAACGTCCTCTGCATCAACCCGGCATTGCCCGCATCGTAAGCGAGGGCGTCGCCCATATATTTCTGCGCGGCATTCCAGTCGCCGTTCTGTTGAGCGAACCGCCCCGCAAGATAGCTGCCGGAGAAGGTGACGGGCGCAGGCGCAACGCCCAAATCCGCGCTTTTGTTCATCTGATTGGCGGAACAGGCACACAGAGACGCCGCAACGACCGTCATGAGCGCCAGAGCATAGAAAAACTTCAATTCGCGCACGGAGAAACTCCTGTTAAAAGCGGAGCGACACATAAATACAGCGTCGCACACAGAAATTAACAACTCGTAACTGCCTGCTGTTTTTTGTAATAAAATTATAAGAAATGTCGGATTTTAAGGGCGGCGGCTATCAAACATTCTACATCCCGGTATAATTCGGTCCGCCGCCGCCCTGCGGCACCACCCAATCGATATTCTGCGCCGGGTCCTTGATGTCGCAGGTTTTGCAGTGCACGCAGTTCTGCGCGTTGATCTGCAAGCGCGGATCGCCTGTTTCGGTTTTCACGATTTCATAGACGCCCGCAGGGCAATAGCGCTGCTCCGGCGCATCGTACTCCGGCAGGTTGATCTTGACCGGCACGGTCGGGTCGACCAGATGCAGGTGGCATGGCTGGTCTTCGGCGTGGTTGGTATTGGAAAGAAACACGGAAGAGAGCCGGTCGAACGTCAGCGCGCCGTCCGGTTTGGGATAGTCGATCTTCTTCACGTCCGCCGCGCGTTTCAGTGTTGTGTTGTCAGCGTGGTTTTTCAGCGTCCACGGCGCGCGTCCGCGGAAAATGTAAGTATCCAGCGCCGCCAGGAAAAGCCCCACCCACAGGCCGAAGTGAAAACCCGGGCGGATATTGCGCACGCCGGAGAGTTCTTCCTTCAGCCAGCTTTCGTCGAACTTCTTGCGGTAGCCTTCGCATTCCTTGCCCGACGGGTCGCCGCTTCTGAACATGTCGACCAGCGCCTCCGCCGCCAGCATGCCGGATTTCATCGCCGCATGGTTGCCCTTGATCTTGGCGACGTTCAAAAACCCCGCCGTGTCGCCGATCAGCACGCCGCCGGGAAAGGAAAGTTTGGGCAGGGATTGCAGCCCGCCCTCGGACAACGTCCGCGCGCCGTAGGAAACGCGCCGCCCGCCCTCAAGCATGCGGCGGATGGCGGGATGCGTCTTGAACCGCTGCATCTCCTCGAACGGCGAGAGATAGGGGTTTTTATAGTCGAGCCCGACGACGAAACCGATCGAGACGATGTTGTTCTCGGCGTGATAGAGAAACGCGCCGCCGTATGTGCCGCTGTCGAGCGGCCAGCCGACGGTATGAACGGCAAGGCCCGGCTGATGCTGCGCCGACGGAATCTCCCACAGCTCCTTGATGCCGAGGCCGTAGGTCTGCGGATCGCAATTTTGCCGCAATTTGAATTTCGCAAAGAGCGTCTTTGTCAGCGAGCCGCGGCAGCCTTCGGCGAAAATCGTTTGTTTGGCACGAAGTTCGATTCCCGGCTGATAAGCATCGGTATGCTCGCCCATTTTGTTGACGCCCATGTCGCCCGTCGCAACGCCCGCGACCGCGCCGCTGTCATCATACAAAACTTCCGCGCCCGCAAACCCCGCGTAAATCTCCACGCCCAGCGCTTCCGCCTGCGCCGCCAGCCATTTGGCGAGAACGCCGAGGCTGATGATATAATTTCCCTTGTTGTGCATTTGCGGCGGCGTCGGCAGCTGGAAGGATTTGCTTTTGGAGAGAAGCAAAAACCTGTCTTCCGTCACCGGCATGTTGAGCGGCGCGCCTTTTTCCTTCCAGTCGGGAATGAGCTCGGTGAGCGCGCGCGGCTCGAACACCGCGCCGGAGAGCAAATGCGCGCCGACCTCGGAGCCTTTTTCGATCACGCAGACGGAGAGCTCCGGCTTCAGTTGCTTCAAACGGATGGCGGCGGACAATCCCGCCGGACCCGCCCCGACCACGACGGCATCATAAGACATTATTTCTCTTGTCATTTTCCGCGCTTTCCTTCGCTCCCGAATAGATGTAGTTTATCTGACATTAAATTACAAAGAAAGCCGCAAAGGAATCCGATGGAAACGCAGGCGAATCTCGCCGCATTGTTGCAGTTTTACGCGGACGCCGGCGCGGACGAGGCGATCGGCGACGCGCCCGTGAACAGGGTGCAATCGCGCAGGCCGCATGTTCCGGAAAAAAACGCGGCGCGCGCCGCCGTTTTGCCGATAATGCGCGCCGAAAAAACGGAATCCGCACCCGCGGCGCAGGCCGCCGAATCCGCACCGGTCGCCGGCGCGATAGAGGCCATGAAAGAAGCGGAGACGCTGGCCGCGGGTGCGGAAACCATAGAAGCCTTGAAAGCCGCTGCGCAAAACTTCAACGGCCTTGCCCTGAAACGCACGGCGACGCAGATCGTCTTCGCCGACGGCAACGCGAAGGCCGGCATCATGCTGGTCGGCGACGCGCCGGGAACGGATGAAGACCGCGCCGGCATCCCCTTCGCGGGCGCCAGCGGGCAGTTGCTCGATAAAATGCTCGGCGCGATCGGCCTCTCCCGCGCGGAAAACGTCTACATCGCCACCATCCTCAACTGGCGCACGCCCGGCAACCGCGCCCCGACGCAGGAGGAAATCGCCATCAGCCTGCCCTTCATCCGCCGCCATATCGCACTGGTCAATCCCGGACTGATCGTGCCGGTCGGCGGCGCGGCGGCGAAAATCCTGCTCGGCAAAAAAGAGCCCGTCTCGCGCTTGCGCGGAAAATGGTTCGATTATAACGGCACGCCCGCGACCGTGCTCTTTCACCCCGAATACCTGCTGCAAAGTCCGCAACAGAAAAAACCGGCGTGGGAGGATTTGCAGATGATAAGGGCGAAGCTGAAAGAACTGGACCTTCTATAACCGGATGTCATCTCCGCGAAAGCGGGGATCCGTGGATTCCTGCTTTCGCGGGAATGACGGCGAAGGATTACGCCGCCTTGCTTTTCTTCAACAGCGGCTTCAAAAACGCGCCGGTATGACTGCGTTTTTCCGCCGCGACCTTTTCCGGCACGTCCTGCACGATGATCTCGCCGCCCTTGTCGCCGCCTTCGGGGCCGATATCGACGATCCAGTCCGCCGTCTTGATCACTTCGAGATTGTGCTCGATGACCACGACGGTATTGCCCTGATCGACCAGCCGGTGCAACACTTCCAAGAGCTTGCGCACGTCCTCGAAATGCAGCCCCGTGGTCGGCTCGTCGAGAATATAGAGCGTGCGTCCGGTGGCGCGCTTGGCCAGTTCCTTCGCGAGCTTCACGCGCTGCGCCTCGCCGCCCGAAAGCGTCGTCGCGCGCTGCCCGATATGGATGTAACCGAGGCCGACTTCTTTCAGAGATTCCAGCTTGTCGCGCACCGCGGGCACGGCCTTGAAAAAATCCGCGCCCTCTTCGACCGTCATGTCGAGAATGTCGGCGATGTTTTTCTCTTTATATTTGATTTCCAGGGTTTCGCGGTTGTAGCGCTTGCCCTTGCAGGCGTCGCAGGTCACGTGCACGTCGGGCAGAAAGTGCATCTCGATCTTGATCACGCCGTCGCCCTCGCAGGTCTCGCAGCGCCCGCCTTTGACATTGAAGGAAAACCGCCCCGGTCCATAGCCGCGCGCCTTGGCTTCCGGCAGGCCGGCGAACCAGTCGCGGATCGGCGTGAAGGCGCCCGTGTACGTCGCAGGGTTGGAGCGCGGGGTGCGGCCGATCGGCGCCTGATCGATGTCGATGACCTTGTCGATATATTCGAGACCGAGAATATCGTCATGCGCGCCCGGATGCGTGCGCGCCTTCATCAGCCGTTTTGCCGCCGCGGCATAAAGCGTGTCGATGATCAGCGAAGATTTTCCGCCGCCGGACACGCCGGTGACGCACGTGAAGGTGCCGGCGGGGATTTTGGCATGGACGTTCTTGAGATTGTTCTCGCGCGCGCCCGTAACCTCGATATATTGCGTCGCCGTGCCTTTTTTCGTCTGTACCGTTTTGCCGGCGCGGCGGCGTTTGGGCAAGGGAATCTCGCGCGCGCCGTTGAGATACTGCGCGGTCAGGCTCTTCTTGTCTTTCATCACCTCCTGCGGCGTGCCCGCGGCGACAACCTCGCCGCCATGAATGCCCGCGCCCGGCCCCATGTCTATCAGATAATCCGCCGTGCGGATCGCGTCCTCGTCATGCTCGACCACCAGCACCGTGTTGCCGAGATCGCGCAGGCGTTTCAGCGTATCGAGCAGGCGGTTGTTGTCGCGCTGGTGCAAGCCGATGGAGGGCTCGTCGAGCACATACAAAACGCCGGTAAGGCCGGAGCCGATTTGCGAGGCAAGCCGGATGCGCTGGCTTTCGCCGCCGGAGAGCGTGCCGGACATGCGGCTTAAGGAAAGATAATCCAGCCCGACGTTCATCAGGAAGGTCAGGCGCTCGCTGATCTCTTTCAAAATGCGCGTGGCGATCTCTTTGTCTTTTTTGCCCAGTTTTCCGCCCAGCGCGGCGAACCATTCATGCGCGTGCTCGATGGACAGGGCGGAAATCTCGCCGATATGCCTCATGTCGACTTTGACCGCCAGCGCTTCCGGCTTGAGGCGGTGGCCGCCGCAGGCGTCGCAAACCTGCTCGCCCTTGTACTGTTCCATTTCCTCGCGCACGCGAAAGCTGTCCGTCTCGCGGTAGCGGCGCAGCATATTGGGGATGACGCCTTCGAAAGCGTTGGCGGCGCTATAATCGCGCTGGCCGTCGAAATAGGTGAATTTTATTTTCTCGTTGCCCGAACCGTGCAGGATGGCGTCCTGCAATTTCTTCGGCAGCTTGTCCCACGGCGTCGTCATCCTGGCTTTGTAGTGCTTGCAAAGACTCTCCAGCGTCTGCTCGTAATAGCCGGAAGAGGAATTCGCCCACGGGGCGACCGCGCCTTCCTCGAGCGACAATGACCCGTCCGGCACGACGAGATCCGGCTCGAAATACATCTTGCTGCCGAGACCGTCGCACGCGGGGCACGCGCCGTGCGGATTGTTGAAGGAGAATAAACGCGGCTCTATCTCGGCGATGGTGAAGCCGGAAACGGGACAGGCGAATTTCGAGGAAAAGATATGCTCTTCCTTGCTGTCGGCGTTTTCGGCGATGATCAAACCGTCGGAAAGTTTCAACGCCGTCTCGACCGAATCCGCGAGGCGGTTGCCCAAATCTTTTTTCACCACGATGCGGTCGACGACGACGGAGATGTCGTGCTTGATCTGCTTGTCGAGAGCGGGCGTATCGTCTAGCTCGTAGAACTTGCCGTCGATCTTGACGCGCTGGAAGCCCTTCTTTTTCAGTTCCTGCAAATCCTTTTTGTATTCGCCCTTGCGGCCGCGCACCACGGGCGCAAGCAGATAAAGCCGCGTCCCCTCGCCCATGGCGAGAATCTGGTCGACCATCTGCGTCGGCGTCTGGCTCGCGATCGGCTTGCCGGTGGCGGGCGAATAAGGCACGCCGATCCGCGCCCAGAGGAGACGCATGTAATCATGGATCTCCGTCACCGTGCCGACGGTCGAGCGCGGATTGCGCGAAGTGGTTTTCTGCTCGATGGAAATGGCGGGCGACAAGCCCTCTATCGAATCCACATCCGGCTTTTGCATCAATTCGAGAAACTGCCGCGCGTAAGCCGAGAGGCTCTCGACATAACGGCGCTGGCCTTCGGCATAGACCGTATCGAAAGCCAGTGACGATTTGCCGGAACCGCTGAGGCCCGTGATCACCACCAGCTTGTCGCGCGGAATATCGACATCGATGCTTTTGAGGTTGTGCTCGCGTGCGCCCCTAATGCGAATGGCATTATTGTATTTCTCGCGTATCGCGTCGTTGTATTTTCCTGCGAATGACATCTGGTTATTTTTCTCTGTTGCGGTTCTGGTATACAGGAACATATATAGAACAAGTTTTTTCATCAGGAAAGCATAAAATAAGCCTTCGCATGGCAGGGCATTGGCGGCGCGATGCGCGATTAATGATCTTTTAACCGCGCGCGTGATACATTCTACCGATAGTTGTTCTCTCGCGCGCGATGATCGCCTTTTTATGCGGGATGCGTCTTTTTAGTCAGGGAAAAACATGCCGCAACTTGAACACATGCAGCGCAAGCTCGATGCCGCCGAAGCGTTGCTGGCCGATCAGGATGCCTATATCCGCCAACTCGAAAGGCAGGCCGCGACGGATATCCTCACCGGTCTCATGAACAGGCGCGGCATAGAGAAATTCTTCACGGTCGAGCAGCAACGGATATTGCGCGGGCAATCCCCGGGTGCGTTGTTCGTGCTGATCGATTTCGACCGCTTCAAGGCGATCAACGACACCTACGGCCATCCGGCGGGAGACGCCTGCCTTCAAGCCGCCGCCGAAAAATTGCAGGACGGCGTGCGCATCCTTGATGGCGCGGGGCGGCTGGGCGGCGATGAATTCGTCCTGATTCTGACCCAGATCGGCCCTGCCGGAGTGGACATTATGTTGCAGAAAATCGGCCGCCTGTTGCAAGGCCTGTCGGCGGACTGGCAAGGCCGCACAATCGACTTTGCGGCGAGTTTCGGCGCCGTTCCGGTCACCGCGCAAAGCACGTACGCGGATGTCTACAGGCAGGCCGACGCGGCTCTTTATGCCCACAAGCAACGTCTCGCCGCCGGACATATATAAAATAACCCTGTAACTTATTATTTTAGAAATATTTATATATATCAAATATATGAGCATTTATTACGACTCATTAACAAATCCGCGATAGCGTTTCCCCTTGTATTTTTTCAGTATTATGTTATACATAAAATACATCAGGAGTGGGCGATGAACAGCATTGATCCGCAAAATCCGGCGCCAGCGCCATCAAACGATATCACGCCCTTGGGCGGGGCTGATGCCGCATCGCCCGGCGCGGAAAAAACCTCCGCCGACGGCTGGTGGCGCACGCAAAGCGCGACGCTGGCCCTCTTGAAACATGCCTATCACCTGCTGGGCGCGTCCGAGCGGCGCATCGCCGAGCAGGACAAGCGCATCCGCGAGCTGGAAGACCTCGCCGCCACCGATCCCCTGACCGGGCTGATGAACCGCCGCGGCTTCGAGAAGTTTTTCGAAATGGAACAGGCGCGCATCCGCCGCAAGCATTCGCCCGGCGCGGTTCTGGTGCTCATCGATCTCGATCTTTTCAAACCTATCAACGACACTTACGGCCACGCCGCCGGCGACGCCTGCCTGCAGGCCTTGAGCCGCAAGATGCTGCAATCGATCCGCATGCTCGACGGCGCGGCGCGCCTCGGCGGCGACGAGTTCGCCATTCTGCTGACGCAGCTCCCGCCGGACAGCGCCGCCGCCCATCTTGAAAAAATCCGCGCCCTGCTGGCGGAAACGACGCTGACATGGCAGGGACGGCAAATATCCTTTTCCGCCAGCGTCGGCGCCGCCGCTGTGACCGAAGGAAGCGAAATGTCCTCCGTCTACGCCGCGGCCGACGCCACCCTCTACGCCAGCAAAAAACAAAGCCGCGCAAGCTGAGGCCCGCCGTTGCCCGATGCAAAAAAAACGCCGCCGCTCCAGGCCGCGCGATCTTTGCTATAAAAGAAGAAATCCCCGCCAAATTATTAACATAGTGGCAAGAGAACTATTTCGACTTTTCCAAAGGCCTGATATGATTGCCGTGGAAGGGGTGAAAATGGCGCAACCGCAATGGATCAGGATGAACCGCGAGCAGGCGGGCCGCGTGCTGAACCAGCTCTCGTCGCGCGACGACGCGCTCGTTTTTTCACGCGACGCGACGGAAGTGGCGTGGCGCAGCCTCGCGTTTTTTTCCAACTACCGTTTGTGCCGTCTGACCAATTACGCCACCATGCCGACTTTCACCATGACGTATCTCACCGACGGCACGGAATACATCGCGCTCGACGGCACCGCCAATCCGATCTACACCGCGGATGAAAAAGATCCCCTGCTGCTGACGGAAGAAAATGTGCTGCCTTACATCGAGTTCTTCTTCAGCCACGTGCAGGGCAGCGAGGGCGAGGTTTTCCTGATCCGCGATCCGGGCAAGATGCCTTTTCTGGACAGCTTCACCGACGCGCAGCAACAGGGCGTCATGCAGAATTTCAAGCCCGTCGGCGTGACGTTCGACGCCCATCGCGGCGCTTACAGGATAGAAGCCACGTTGCATTACGGCGGGGTTCTGATGAGCGCGGCGATCATCGTCATGAAAGACGGCAAGATATCCTTCGAAGACCAGCATCTTTTACTCTCGGGCATTCACTTTCCCGACAGTCCCTACGGACGGAACTGGATAGAAGGCTAACCCGCCATGCCCGCAAGCACAGACCTCAACGACGTCTTGCAACCCGGCCAGCCGTTGCCCGCTGATTCCGTCATGATCGCCAAGGCGCTCGAGATTCTCTCCGCCAGCCCGCACGGCCAGCAGCTCGCCAATTTCGTCGAAAAGAAAAACATCGTCATCAAAATCGCGGGAACGCCGGAGCCGGTGGGGTATCTGCCGGACAAGAAGCTGGTCTACGTCGGCTTCAATCGCAACAACGCCATCTCGCCCGGCCGCTTCATTCTCATGCTCGCCGCCATCCTGCGCGAAGCGCAACAGGAAGCCGCGGGCATCAAGCATCCGGACTTGCGGGCGCCGCTCGAAGAACACAAAAAAGTCAGCATGGCCAAGCACGAAGATAAAATATGGTATATATGTACCATTGCTTGCGAGCTTCACGATCAGGTCGCTTTTTCAGATTATAAATTTCTTGACGAATTAAGAAAAATGGGTCATAGTGAAGCATTGGATTTATATTTGCGACAGGAAGGCAAAAGCTAAAACAGGGGGGTCTCTGATGCTACAGAGGATCAAAGGGTTCGAACACACGGCGGAAGCGCGCAAGGTCGAGGCGGAGATTGAAAACCGCCACAGTGGCGCGGCTTTATTTTCCAACGAGATGCCTGCACCAGCGCAAAAACAATCCCCCGCCGCACCCTGCATTTAATAAAATATCTGAAATTATTAATAAAAATTCCATATCTGACCGGAGTGGGGTTTTATTATGATAAAATTTCAGTTGCATAATGCATAAGAATCATCTAGCATCCTGTATTAGCTTTTCAGAAGATAATACAAGGAGTTACCGCAAATGGCCGAGAACGTCGCACTCAAGGAAACAACCGCCGAAATAACAGGGAAAACTTCCACCCCGCCCGCCGGAAATGATGCCGCCTCCTCCGCGGAAGCCGCGCCGCAAGTGCCGGTGGCGAAAAAAGAAGATTATTCCACAATGCCGTCAAAACAACTGCGCGGACTGCGCGACAGTTTCGTCACCGCGTTGCAGCCGCTGCAAAACAACATCAAGGAACTCGACCGCTACATCGCCGCCTCGGAAGCCCGCGAAACCGCGGAGAAAAACGCCGCAGCGCTGGCGGAGCTCGTTCCGGAAGGTTTTGACGCCGCAGCGCTGGGCGGGCATGAATTCGTTTTCCTGATCAACAAATCCAAGGAAGGCGGTCACGATACCTCCGACTGCTTCCTCGTTTCCGCCGTCATGGCGGCCAACCACATGCGCAAGCTCTCCAGGATCGCCGACGAAAAGAACGCCAACGTCACCGGCCAGTTCTGGGGCGACAAGGGCGCATTCCTCATTCCGGTCAAGCTCGGCGAAGAGTCTTCCTACAAAGAAGCCCTCACGGTCGCGCACAACTTCGTCCCCGCCGCCAAGACCATTCTTGAAAGCAGCACGCCGGACAAAGCCGCCGGCAAGGAAACCCACTACGTGATCATCGGCGAAGGCAAGATCGACGACAGCGAAGAAAACTCCGTCGCCATCCTCGCCGCCGCGGCAGGGCTTGATCCCGCCGCGACGTTCGATTTCGTGGCCTGTAGCGCCGAAGAAACCGCCATGGAGAAACTGGTGGAGAAACTCGGCGCAACCGCCGCGGCAAAGAGCGTGCGCCTCGTCAAGGTGAATACGCCCGCGGACATTTCCTCCGCCGTCGTCGGCGCCCTGCGCGCGCGCCTCGAGAAAAAAGAAGAAACGCCGACGCTGCCCGCAAATCCTGTGCAGGAAGAAAAGCAACCGGTTGCGCCGCAACCGCCCCAGCCGCCGCGCGAACCGAGGCCTTATTAAACCGCCGCGCGCGAATACGTTTTGCTTCATTAAAAACGGCGCGGAGCTTCAAGGCTCCGCGCCGTTTTCGTTTATCAATGCCCGCGCGACGCTATTTTTTCGGCAACGGCTTGGGATGGTTTGAAAGCGTGCGCAGGTAGGCGATCACATCGGCGCGGGTTTGCGTGTCCTTGATCCCCGCGAAAGGCATGCGGGTGCCCGGCGCGTGGATCTGCGGCGCGAACAGGAAACTGTCCAGCTCCTGATACGACCACGGGCGCATCTTCATGCTTTTGATCGCCGACGAGTAATTGAAGCTGGTGATGTGCGCGTGCGGGCGGTCGACGATATTCCACAAGTTGGGGCCGAACCGCGTGCCGCCGCCTTCGTTGAGCGTGTGGCAGGCGCCGCAAGTGCTCTTGGCGTAAGCTTCGCCCTTGGCGACGTTCGCCGTCGCGATCAGCGGCACGGACGACGTCCAGCCCGCCGGCGGCGGAACCATGAATTTTCCGTTTTCCTTGATGTAGTGATAGGTTCCGGCCTGCGCCATGCCGGCGCTCAAACCCAGGGCCAAAACAACAGCCGCGCAAGCGGCGGTTTTCGCCAGACGGTAAATACGCATGTCATTCTCCTTTTCCTATTCGGGCAAAACCCGATGAGACGAAAACATCTCATCGAGTAAATGCTCACAGCATGTTAAAGGCGTTTTATTAAGGCTTCCTTAAACGCAAGGAGGCTTAAAACGCCAGCCATGTGCCGAAGTACAACGTATTGTTGTCCGAAGCGCTACGGCCCGCGCCGTCATAATTCGAGCTTGCGCCGTCGAACTTGTTATACATCGTGTACTGCACGAAGAACCGTGCGTTGACATAAGGACCGAACGGCGCGCCGTCCTTGCCCCACGGCGTGTAGTCCGCCTGGAACGTCCAGCCCGCACTGTCCGGCTTGCCTGTGTTGGCGTAGAGGGCCGCATCCGAACTGCCGGTGATGTCGAACCGTTTCACCGTCAGGCCGTAGGTGTTCTTGTAATAGTACGACACGTTCTCGCTGTACTGGTTCAGCGTGTCGGACGTATTCGTCGAATTGCCCAGCGCATGGCTGGCGCCGAGGTTTTGGTGCTCGTGCAGCGCCGACCCGTAGAACGAGAAGATATTGTTCATGTCCGGCGTGGTGTACTGGTAGGTCGCGTCCACCGCCGTATCGAGGAAGGTGTCCGTGCCGTCCTGACGGACGTCGCTCGGGTAACGCTTGGCGTCCATGCCGTAGGTGCCGACGGAGAAGTAATTCGGCCCGATCGTCTTCTGATACGCAAGACGCCAGTAGGGGTTGACGCCCGAGAGGTGATCCGCGCCCGAAACCGTGTTGCCGACCGTGCGCTGGAAGTTGTCCGGCAACGCCATGTAGCCGGTCAGCTCGGCATAGATGGAATCGTTCCACATACCGTAGACGCCGAGGCCGCCGACCGTCTGCGCCATGCCATCGCCGCCAAGATAGGGCGTGTAATCCGGCCCCGGGGCGAGGTTGCTCGAAACATAAGGAAAGCCCCAGGCGGGCGTGGACTGCCACAAGTCCTGCACGGTCGGGTTGTTGTTGAGATCCACGCCGTAAACGAGCGGCTTGCCGGCCAGCATCGTGTCGCGGACGTAGCGGATATCGGCATTGTCCCAGCCGTAGGAATCAGCCGTGCCGTTATAGGTCGCTTGCGCGAAGGCGCCGAGGTTGCCTGTGATCTTGCCGCCGTAAAAGAGCGAGATCTGGTCGACCGCCCAGTTGTTGTTTGCGCCGAAGTGCGTCGTCTGCTGCGCCGCGGTCAAATCCTTGCTGGTATTCTCCATGCCGCCGAAAATCATCGCGCTGAAGTTTTCCAGCTTGTTCTTGACGTCGCCCCACGTATAGCCGTTGAGCTTGAACTCGCGGCCATAGGCGGTGAGTTGCGGTCCGAAACCGCCGACATGGCACATGTCGCAGGCCTGCCCCGTCTGACGGGCGAAGGCCGGCAGCGCGTGCGCCGGCGTCGGCAGAAGGACAAGCACCGACGCGAACGGAATGGCCGTGACGGCCAGCGCGGCGCGGATCGATTTCTTATGCGCCGGACGCGCTGTTTTTGTTGATGAAGCTTTCATGGCAGTGCCTTTCTTGTGGTTGATGATCTCCGGATCTTTGGGTTTTATGCGTTTTGCAGGTTATTGCTTTGAGCAATAACCTACAAAACTTGTTTTTGACGGTCAAGATAACAGGTGCTTATTTGTTCAGTTCCGCGAAGGCTTTCTCCAGTCTGTTCTTGGCGAAGAACGGCGCGCCGTTCATCGCTTCCTTCGCGGCCGCTTCGTTGACGGGCTTGCCGACGACGATCAGGCCGACCATGCCCATGCCATAGTGTGCGAGGCATTTATAGCCGTAGACGCCGTCTTTGGTGAACTTGATGGTGTGATCGACGTTGTCCGCACCGGCGATGGGCGTCGCGCCTTTCGGCAGCATGCCGTCGATTTGCGCGATGCCGTGACCCTTGTCGGTGGCGACGAAGTGCACGCTGTCGCCCGGATTGATATGCACGACCATCGGCGAGAAGACCATCGACTGGCCATTGGGGCCCTGGTTCAGCTCCTGCACTTCAACCGTCTTGGCCGAAGCGGTGGAGGCAAAAGCCACGCAGGCGCCGAGCGCGAGACAGGCCGCTGTCATAAAATACGTTTTTTTCATTTGAGTTCTCCTTTGTTTGGTTTGATCTGTTGATTTGATCGGGTTTGGGTTTGAATTTGTTTTTGTCTCTTACCCTCTTTTTATGCCCGCATGGGGTCGGGTTTCTTGACGAAAATCAATTTCTGGAAGAAAGCCGCGCCGTCACGGCGAATAATCGCGGCGCGCGCATAAAAACGACGTTTTTCGTGCTGTATGCGAAAGAAAAGATCGCCCGCGGCGGCGGAGATGCCCGCGAATCGTGAAAAAAAGAAGTCGCGCGCGGCGACTCGGCCATGATGCGCCCATACCCCTTGAAACTTCTCTCTATTTTCACCATATTAACGCCTTCAGCCCGCCCGCACACCCGGAGTTCAGCGTCCGTGACCAGCCAGCCTGCATTGAAAGTGGAAGACATCGCCTGCGGCTACGGCGCGGCGGATATCTTTTCCGGCCTGTCCTTCACGCTCGCCATGGGCGAGATATTGCAAGTCACCGGCCGCAACGGCAGCGGCAAGACGACGCTGCTGCGCCTGCTCGCCGGCACGAAATCGTGCGAATACGGCCATGTGGCATGGGCGCAAGAAGCGCGGATCGCCGTCCTCGGCCATAGAAACGGCATCAAGGCGGAGCTTTCGCCGCTTGAAAACCTTTCGCTCTATGCGCCGGACAAAAAAGAATGCGCCGCCGCGCTGGAGCGACTCGGGCTTGAGCGCGCCCACCACAGGAAACCCTGCTATATGCTGTCGGCGGGGCAGCAGCGCAAAACCGCGCTCGCCCGCGTGCTCCTGAGCGGCGCGGCCGTCTGGCTGCTTGACGAGCCTTTCACCGCGCTCGACGACAAGGCGCGCGCAACCGTCGCGGAACTGCTCGCGCAACATGCGCGGCGCGGCGGCACGGCCATTGTCGCCACGCACGACCGGCTCGATTTGGACAAATCCATCCTGCGCGAACTGGTGATGTCATGAACAACGGCGGCTTCACCATCCGGCGCTATTTCTTCTTCTGCCTCAGGGTGCTGTTCCGCCAGCGGCGCGACGTCGCCCTGCCGTTGTTCTTTTTCCTGCTGGTGTCGAGCCTTTTTCCGCTCGCTTTCGCCAACCATGCCGTGCCCTTGCTCGCGCCCGCGGCGCTGTGGATCACGACGCTTTTGTCTGTTCTCCTGTCGCTCGGCAATCTCTTTCGCGAAGACGCCGAAGACGGCTTCATGGAGCAGCTGATGACGGCAAAGCAGCCGCTCCCGCTGCTCGTCGCCGCGAAGATGCTGGCGCACTGGGTCGCCTATATCCTGCCGATGTTCATCTGCCTGCCGCTGATCGGCCTCTGGTACGCCATGCCGCCGGACACGCTTTCCGTACTCACCTTGTCCTTATTGCTCGGCACGCCGACGCTGCTTGTGCTGGGCGGCCTCGCCGCCGCGCTGGCCGCGGGGCTGAAACAGGGCGGCACGCTGCTGATTCTCATCACCCTGCCTCTGGCGACGCCTATTCTCCTCTTCGGCCTGACCATGGTCGATATGGCGCAAAACGGTCTGTCTTACGCGGCGGCGCGGGATTTTCTCGCCGCCATGGCGGTGGTTTCCGGCGGCATCGGGCCGATGGTCATCGCCGCCTCCTTGCGCATCGGCCTTGATTAGGAGTATAGGGAATATCATGTTGCTCAGAAAATTCTCAGCGCCGAAAACCTTCTATCCGCTCGCAGGAAAACTCATGCCGTGGTTTTTCTGGACGTTCGCCGTGCTCGGCGCGGTCGGGCTTTACTGGGGGCTGGTGCTCGCGCCAGTCGACGCGGTGCAGGGACAGGCCTACCGCATCATGTATGTGCACGTGCCGTCGGCGTGGATGTCGATGATGATCTACACCTCCATGACCGCCGCCGCGATCGCCGCGCTGATCTGGCGCACCAAGGTCGCGGAGCTGTGGCTTTTGTGCAGTCCCGCCTTAGGCGCGTCGTTCACCTTCATCACCCTCGTCACCGGCTCGCTGTGGGGCAAGCCGATGTGGGGCGCCTACTGGGTGTGGGACGCGCGGCTGACGTCCGAACTCGTGCTTTTGTTCATCTATTTCGCCATCCTCGCCATGAAGAGCGCCATCCCCGACCGCCGCAAGGCCGCGCGGGTGATGGCGATGATCACCGTCGTCGGCTTCGTCAATATCCCGATCATCAAGTTCTCGGTCGACTGGTGGACGACGTTGCATCAGGGCGACAGCATCTTCCGCAAGGGCGGCCCGTCGATCGCGCCCTCGATGCTCATTCCGCTCTTTATGACGGCGCTCTCCTTCACCTCCTATTATTTCTGGCTGGTGCTGAAACGCATCAGGACGATGATCGAAAAGACGGAAAACGAAAGGAAAACGGCGTAATGGTGAATTTTCCGCATGGTTTTTGGAACATGGGCGGCTTCTGGATGTATGTCTGGCCGGCTTACGCCGTCGCCTTCGTCGTCATGGCGCTCAACGTCGCCGCCGCCTACTGGCCCGACAAGGACGACAGGAACGGGAGCGGGGAATGAGCCTTCTCACCGCCAAGCACAAGCGGCGCGGCGCTTTTCTTGCCGTCATCCTGATCGCGCTTTCCGCCGCGACCTTCCTGATGCTCCGCGCCTTCAACGAAAATCTTTTGTTCTACTTTCTGCCGAGTCAGGTGAAGGAAGGCAAAGCGCCGGAAAACCACGATTTCCGCATGGGCGGGCTGGTTTTGAACGGCAGCATCAAGAAAGACGGCCTGACCGTGCATTTCAAGGTCACGGACCTGCACACCTCGATTCCCGTGGTTTACACCGGCATCCTGCCCGACCTCTTTCATGAAAACCGCGGCGTGATCGTCGAAGGGCGCATGACGCCTTCGGGCCTTTTCAAGGCGGATCAGGTGCTCGCCAAGCATGACGCGAAATATCAGCCGCCGGAAATGACGCCGCAAATGAAAAAATACATGCAGATGCATTAGGACGAATCGACATATACCGCATGGATTTTGCGGGAAAGCGAAAAAGCGGCATTCGCTATGAAGAAAACGCGGCGCATAGCGGGGCTATGGGCAAGTTTTCTGAAGACGCGAGGCCGCCTTTTTTTGCCGCGCCTGAAAGGAAGCCGCAAAACTGCCGATCTGTTGCGTCAAAGCGGCTTGATGTGGAATCCACCACACCTGCGCCGCAGTGAAGCTCCTTATTCCGCTTCACAGTCCTTGCATCTCAGCAGTTTTGCGGCTTCAAAATCTCATGTGCTATATGTCGATTGGTCCTAACAGCGATATGCTCATAAGCTCCACCATCCGGCCATATCCGTCAGCGGGCTTTTTCACTTCGTAATTATGACTAAAAGACTCACCTAAAAGGATGACACCCGCCTCTTAAGGTGTTAAACCTGACCATCACCAGCCATAAAAAATCGCGGATATCCTTTCATGGTTGCCGAAACCGGTCATTTTGCCCTGATTCTCGCCCTGCTGGTCGCGCTGGTGCAGGCGGTCGTGCCGCTTGTCGGCGCGGCGCGCGACGACGAGGCCATGATGGCCGTCGCAAGGCCCGCGGCGATTTTACAGTTTTTGCTGCTCGGCACGGCGTTCTTCGCGCTGATGTATTGCTACGTCACCAGCGACTTCTCCGTCCTCAACGTCGCCGAGAACAGCTATAGCAACAAGCCGCTGTTCTACAAAATCACCGGCGTGTGGGGCAACCATCCTGGCTCGATGATGCTGTGGGAGATGATTCTCACTGGTTATGCCGCCGCCGTCGCGCTGTTCGGCGGGAAATTGCCGCGCGGACTGCGCACCCGCGCGCTCTCCGTGCAGTCGATGGTCTCGTTCAGCTTCCTCTTGTTCATCCTCCTGACGTCCAATCCGTTTCTGCGTCTTTCGCCCGCGCCGCTCAACGGGCGGGGCCTCAACCCGCTTTTGGAAGATCCGGGTCTCGCTTTTCACCCGCCGATCCTCTATCTCGGCTACGTCGGATTTTCCATGGCCTTCTCGTTCGCCATCGCCGCGCTGATTGAAGGGAAGATCGACGCCGCATGGGCGCACTGGATCCGTCCGTGGAGCCTCGCCGCCTGGTGCTTTCTCACCTTGGGAATTACAGGCGGCTCGTGGTGGGCCTATTACACGCTCGGCTGGGGCGGATGGTGGTATTGGGACCCGACGGAAAACGCCTCCTTCATGCCGTGGCTCGCGGGTACGGCGCTTTTGCACGCGCTCACCGTGGTCGAAAAGCGCGGCACGATGAAAGCCTGGACGGTGCTGCTCGCCATCCTCACGTTTTCTCTTTCCCTGCTCGGCACGTTCCTCGTGCGCTCGGGCGTGCTCACCTCTGTGCACAGTTTCGCGACCGATCCGCAGCGCGGGATTTACATCCTCGCCCTGCTCGGCGTGGTCATCGGCGGCTCGCTGACATTGTTCGCCCTCCGCGCGCCGTCGCTCAAAAGCGGCGCGCTGTTCGCGCCCGTCTCGCGCGAGGGCGGGCTTTTGTTCGGCAATATTTTTCTCTCCGCCGCGCTCGGCACCGTTTTCCTCGGCACGCTCTATCCTTTGTTCGCCGACGCGCTGAACCTCGGCAAAGTCTCGGTCGGCCCGCCGTTCTTCAACGCCACGTTCGTGCCCATCATGGCGCCCGTCTGCATCGCCATGCCGGTCGGCGCCCTGCTGGCATGGAAGCGCGGCAACCTCAGACTCGCCTTGAAACGTCTTCTGCCGGCTTTTCTCGCCGCGCTCGTCATGGCGGGCGGCATCGCCACGGTCATGAACGGGCACGGACGCTTCATCCTCGCCGCCGCCGCGCTCGCCCTCGCCGCATGGGTCCTTGTCGGCATGCTCGCGGGGCTGGCCCAGCAGATACGCCTTTTCGACGCGCCGCTCAAAACCTCGCTGCAGAGGACCTTCAGACTGCCGCGCGCCTTTCACGGCATGACGCTCGCCCACATCGGCATGGCCTGCGTCATCCTCGGCATCACCGGCTCGGCGCTCGGGCGGACGCAACACATTCAGATCATGCATATCGGCGATACCGTGCATGTCTCGGGCTTCGATGTGACGCTGAAGAAAGTGCGCGACGACATCAAGGGCCCCGGCTACACCTTCTCGCGCGGCACATTCGATGTGACGTCGGGCGGAAAGCCGGTCGCCGTCATGCAGCCGGAGAAAAAATATTTCACCGTGCCGCCCGAGGCGACGACCCACGCCGCGATCCGCACGACCCTGCTTGGCGACCTTTACGTCGTCCTCGACGGACACGACAAAAAAGGCGGCTACATCACGCGCATCTATTACGACCCGTTCGTCGTCTGGATCTTCCTCGGCGGCGGGATGTTCGCGGCGGGCGGGCTCCTCGCGCTCACCGACCGGCGGCGGCGCATCGGCGCTCCGCGCCGGAACGAAAGCTTCGCTCAGCGCCGTAATGAAAATCCCGCTCCGCGCCGGAACGAAAGCTTCGCATCACAACAGGAATCCGCCCTCAAGCCGGGAGCCGCGACATGAAACGCTTTCTGCCGTTGCTGGTCTTTCTTGCGCTGGCGGGGATTTTCTACTGGCGCATCGTGCTGATCGACCGCGGCGACATGCCGAACGACATCCCCTCGGTGATGATCAACAAGCCGGCGCCTGTTTTCAAACTGCCCGCGCTTTTCAAGGGAGAGGCTGATTTCACCTCCGCCGCCCTCAAGGGCCATGTCACGCTGCTCAACTTCTTCGCCTCGTGGTGCGTCGACTGCCGCATCGAGCATCCCTTCCTTACCGGGCTCAAAGGCCACGGCGCCGTGCTGGTCGGCGTCGATTACGAGGACAAGAACGCCGACGGCGAGGCCTGGCTCGAGAAACACGGCAACCCCTACGACAGGGTGGTGACCGACGCGCGCGGCCGCACAGCCATCAACTTCGGGCTCTACGGCGTGCCGGAAACCTACATCATCGACAAGCAGGGCGTCATCCGTTACAAGCAGACCGGCCCGATGACGCCGGACGTCATACGAAAGACCATCCTGCCGGTCATCGCGAGGCTTGAAAAATGAAACGCTTTCTTCCCCTTGCCCTGATGCTTTTTTGCATCGCGCCGCTGTTTTTTCCTCCGGCGGCGCGCGCGGTGATGCCGGACGAAATGCTCGCCAACCCCGCGCTTGAAAAACGCGCCGAAGCCATCGACGCGCGCCTGCGCTGTCCGGTCTGCCAGGGCGAATCGATCGCCGATTCAAACGCCGACCTCGCGCACGACCTCCGCCTGCTGGTACGGCGCAAGCTCGTCGAGGGCGACACCGACAAGCAGGTCATTCAATACATCGTCGCCCGCTACGGCGACTTCGTGCTGATGAAGCCGCCGCTCGACCGCGACACGGTCGCGCTGTGGACGGGACCGGCGATCATCCTCTTCATCGCCGCGCTGGCGGGCTGGAACTTCATGCGCGCGAAACCCGCGCCGCTGCCGGAACTTTCACGCGAGGAGAAAGCCTTCCTCGCGAAGCTGGATGACGACGCCGGCAGGGAGGACGCATGATCTTCGGCCTTCTCATCCTCGTCATGACCGTGCTGACCGCGGCGATGCTGACGCGCCCGCTGCTCGCCTTCCGTCCGGAGCCGGAGATATCCGACGACTTGCGCGACATGGGCATTTACCGCGCGCAGCTGGCCGAGGTCGAAAACGACATCGCGCGCGGCCTTCTGACCGAAACCGAGGCCGCGGAAACCAGAACGGAAATCAAACGCCGCATGCTGGCGGCGGCGGAGACGCAAGAAAACAACGCCGCGCCGCCCGCGCGAAAAGCATCGAAACGGGCGCGCAAGATCTCGGCCGGCCTGATCATCGTTCTCCTCCCCCTGCTTGCCGTCTTCATCTACGCCATGCTCGGCGCGCCCGGACTGCCGGACGAACCTTACGCCGCGCGCATGCAAAACCCGCGCTTCTTGCTGGCGACGGCGGCGGAGCGCCTCGATGAGAAGCTGCAAAAAGACCCGACGCCGCAAGAATACAAACACTTCGGCGACCTTCTCTATCTCCTGCAGGATTATGCCGATTCAGCCGCCGCCTACCGCAAGGCCATCGCATCGGGCGACACCGCGCCGGCGCTCTGGTCGCAAATGGCGGAAACGGTCGTGCTTGCCAACGGCGGCGACGTGGTGCCGCAGGCGCAGGAAGATTTTTATCAGGCGCTCCGACGCGACAGAAAAGAACCGCGCGCACTCTTCTATCTCGGACTCGCGGCGGCGCAGAACGGAAACTTCAAAACGGCCGTCGCCGTCTGGAAGAAGTTGCAAAACGAAACGCCGGTGGGCGCTCCCTGGGCGCTCATGCTCGAAAACCGCATCGCCGCCGCCGCCAGGGCCGGAAAATTCAACCCCGCCGCGATCACGCCCGCCAACCCGCCCAAACCTTCGGCGCAAGGCCGTCTCGCGCTCCTGACCGCGCACGGCGAGAAAATGCCCGACTGGGCGAAAGACCCTTCCGCGCGCGCCGACATGATCAACGCCATGGTGGAATCTCTTGCGGTGCACCTGCAAAAAGACCGCCGCGACGTGCAGGGCTGGATCCGCCTCGTGCGCTCTTACCGTGTGCTCGGCGAGACGGACAAGGCCACCGCCGCGCTCACGCAAGCATTGCATTCCAACCCCGGCAACGCGGCGCTTGAAGCGCTCTCCGGCGCGCGGAAATGAACCCGGTCCACCATATCGTGGGATTAAATAGCTAAGGTCAGGACCCTAGCAGTCTGCTGAAAAACCCCTCGCCAATGGGGTAAAAACATGATTCTCTGTTTTTAACGGAGGAACTGTCATGCGCGGTAATTTTGAAGATCAGGGAAAATTGTTTTCGTACATTTCGCCGGA